>CAYXRY010000001.1:0-223403 GCA_964467545.1 uncultured Bordetella sp.
CGTGAAAAATGTTCTTGCATTATTCGCGCTGTGTACAACAACCGAATCTCACGTTGCAGTCATTGATCGAGTGAATGGGCGTCCCGCCTGATCGTCAAACCCCTCGAAATGAGGGAATGAAAGCAAAGTGAGAGTCGAAATGCTGAACTGGGAAGATAGTTCCAACGTCGTTGCACCGCCCCCCCTCGCGGGATCTGCAGCACTCAATATGGCGCCGGCGGCCACGCCGGCACAGGCCATGGGCGAACCGTCGATTGCCGCGAGTACGGTGGCATCGTCGCCAGTCCCTCCGTTCATGTCGCAGGGCGTTCTGAATTCGGGAGCCGCATCCGATCAGGAGATGCGCCGGGTCCGGGTTGAGGACAAACGGGTGATCAACGCCGGCACGGACGTTAATCAGCTCGTGCCCTTCAAATACAAATGGGCCTGGGAGAAGTATCTGGCTGGCTGCGCCAATCATTGGATGCCCCAGGAGATCAACATGTCGCGCGACATTGCGACCTGGAAAGATCCCAATGGCCTGACCGAGGACGAGCGCCGACTGATTCGGCGCAACCTCGGATTCTTTGTGACCGCAGATTCACTTGCAGCCAACAACATTGTGCTGGGCACCTATCGTCATATCACCGCCCCGGAGTGCCGACAGTACCTGCTGCGTCAGGCCTTTGAGGAGGCCATCCATACCCACGCCTATCAGTACATCGTGGAGTCCCTAGGCCTAGACGAGGGCGAGATCTTTAATGCCTATCACGAGATTCCATCGATTCGGGATAAGGATGAGTTTCTGATTCCTTTCATCGATACCCTGACCAACCCAGATTTCAAGACCGGAACCCCCCAGGCCGATCAGCAGCTCTTAAAGTCCCTGATCGTCTTTGCCTGCCTCATGGAGGGCCTGTTTTTCTATGTCGGCTTTGTTCAGATTCTGGCTCTGGGCCGGCAAAATAAGATGACCGGCGCTGCCGAGCAATACCAGTACATCCTGCGGGATGAGTCCATGCACTGCAATTTCGGCATCGACCTGATCAACACCATCAAGCTGGAGAACCCCCATCTCTGGACGCCAGAGTTTCGCGAGGAACTCAAGGCCCTGTTCCACAAGGCGGTCGAGCTGGAATACCGTTACGCCGAGGACACCATGCCGCGAGGCGTGTTGGGCCTGAACGCGTCGATGTTCAAGTCCTACCTGCGTTACATCGCAAACCGTCGTTGCCAGCAGATCGGCCTGGAGCCGCTTTTTGGCAATGAAGAAAATCCCTTCCCCTGGATGGCCGAAATGGTCGACCTAAAGAAGGAGAGAAATTTCTTTGAGACCCGTGTGATCGAGTATCAGACGGGCGGCGCATTGTCCTGGGAGTGAGCCAAAAGGTGAACCGGGGCCTGCGCCATACAGAATTCATTAGCGTTGGGGGATGGTCCTCTTGCGCGAATGAATGGTTCGGGCCATCCGGTGCGAATCCCCTTTTGTTCAAGCTTGAAGGAGTGTTCCATGGCTGAAGAAGCAAAGAAGAAAGCAAAGAAAAAGCCCGCTGCTAAGCGCAAGACCGCTGCGAAGAAAAAGCCCGCAGCAAAGAAAAAAGCTGCAGCGAAAAAGCCGGCTAAAAAAGCAGCGAAGAAGCGCGTTGCACGCAAGTCCGGCGCGAAAAAAGCTGCCAAGAAAGCTGGCGGTAAAAAGCGCAAGGCCGCCAAGAAAGCCGGTGGCAAGAAGCGCGCTGCGAAAAAAGCCGGTGGCAAGAAGCGCGCCGCCAAGAAAGCCGGCGGCAAGAAAAAAGCCGCTAAGAAAGCTGCCAAGAAAGCTGGCGGTAAAAAGCGTAAGGCTGGCAAGAAGCGCGCTAAGAAGGCCGCTGCTGCTCCTGCCGCTGCTGCGACTCTGTCCAGCACTTGGCCTTTCCCCACGGGCAGCCGTCCGTAAGTCTCGACATCAGAGTTATCTGATTTGTGACACTAAAAGTCCCGCTTCGGCGGGACTTTTTTTATGATCCAGGCATGAACATTCTTTGGCTGACGCTGAAAACCTTGGGCAGCCTATTTGTCGTGGCTTGCGCCCTCAGGGCCTATCTTCAGGCGGTGCGACTGCACCCCCAGAACCCGCTTTCTCGGCTGACATTTCAAATGACTGACTGGATTGTCCGGCCCATTCGGCGATTTCTGCCGGGCTTTGGCGGGGTGGACTGGGCGAGCCTTCTGGCCGCGCTGCTGCTGTCGGTGCTGCTCGTCGTCTTGTTTTATTTCATGACATCCGCGGGAATCTTGTCGGACGGGGCCTCCTCGACAAAGCCCGTCAGGCCATTTGGCTGGCTCGTGGCACTGGCCGCGCTGTGGACTCTGCAGTGGTGCCTTCAGCTCGCAGTGGTGATTCTTGTTGCGGGAGTGTTGATGTCTTGGTTTGCGCCGATTCATCCACTGAAGCCGGTCTTCGATCTACTGAGCGCCCCGCTGCTCGAACCTTTTCGGCGGCTGATGGGCAGGCGCCGCAGTCCGATCCAGCGATCGGGCTCCGGACCAGGATTTGATTTATCGCCGATTGCAGCCTTTTTGTTGCTTCAGATCGCGGCAGCCGTGATGGCTGAGCTTGAGATGTCGGTCTTGCGGCATTTATTTTGAGACCCGAATCACGCCTCCACCGCTAACGATTCGAACCCGGTCGCCGGCTTTCACATCCAAATCGGCCTCTTGGACAATCACCCGACGATCCCCATTGTCATACTTGATGGTGATTTCCAAGCCCTCGCGCTGATTGGCCTGTTGCTCAATGGCCTGGCCGGCCACCATGCCGCCAATGGCACCCAGCACTGTGCCGATATCTGAGCCTTTCCCTTGGCCGATGCCGCTGCCCGCGATGCCGCCTACGACGGCGCCGCCGATAGTACCGATGCCTTTGCTTTCGCGCTGAATCATGACTTTTCTGACCGCTTCGACGGTTGCCATTCGAACGGTCTGTTCACGTTGGGTTTCGTTTGCTTTGTAAACCGTTGCTGAGCTGCTCTGGGTGGCGCATCCGGTAAGCGTCAGGACCGAGACCGCTGATACAAAGACCAGGCCGGCACTCAATTGGCGGGCTGACAAGACGATAGAAATCGGGCAGGTTTTCATGGTGATCAGACTCCGAAAAGGGTTTAGGCATGCAGGTGGCCCGCAAGCCGGGCCGCAGTATCTGGGTATAAAGTCTGTAGAAAGCGGGCGACTTCGGGAGGCCGTACTGCGTGGTTTTGGCCACCGCGATGAATCACTTTGAGGGCACCCATTAAATTTCCAAGTCGAGCGCTGTCCAGCAGCGAGGCGTCGCGAGCGAGGCCATACAGTAGCCCGCCACGAAAAGCATCACCGCATCCTGTTGGATCCGCCGCGGGCAGACCAAAGAGCTTTTGTACATCGATGCCCTTTACCGAGACAGCGGCCTCTCCGGGCTGCATGATCTCGACACCCTCTGCGCCGCGCGTCAGAATAAGGCCGCCGGGAAGCCGGCTGGCGAGCTGTGTGATTGAGGTATTGAGTTTTTCTGCGAGCATGTGGCCCTCATAGTCATTAACGGCCACCCAGGTCGCCTGGCTGACAAATCCCTCGAGATCCTCCCGGCCGAAGATGGGCATGGCCTGGCCCGGATCGAAAATAAATCGGACGCGTCGTTCGGAGAACTCGCGTGCGTGTCGAATCATCGCCTCGCGGCCGTTGGGCGACACAATGCCAAGACTCGCCTGCGCATCACCCAGGCCGATTTCTCCGGCCCGATTCATTGCTCCGGGATGAAAAGCAGTGATCTGATTGTCATCAAGATCGGTCGTGATGAATGCCTGGGCGCTGTAACAGTCTTCGGCTGAGAGTACACGCGAGGTATCAATGCCGAGTCCAGAGAGCCGTTCAAGATAATCGCCGCCATCGCGCCCGATCGCACCCAGCAGGCCGCACTCCTGGCCTAGCGCGCGCAGCGTAAACGCGATATTGGCAGCACAGCCACCGTACTCCTGCCGCATCTGCGGCGCGAGGAAGGCCACGTTGAGCATGTGAGTCTGCTCGGGAAGGATATGGTCTTTAAATCGGCCTTCAAACACCATGATGGTGTCAAAGGCAATGGAGCCGCTGATTTGGACCGTCATAAGGAATTCCTTTGGATTAGGGTGAAGCAGGGTTTCCAATACAGACCCAGCCGTCGCGCTGATCGAGAACCGCCAGATCGCCGAGGTGCCGGACAAAGGGCCGATACGCCTGGCAGATCTCCTCGGCCTGTCGTTCGAGTATGCCGGAAAGCAAGAGCCGTCCGCCGGGCCGGGTTCGGGCCGACAGCATGGGCGCAAGCACCTTGAGAGGCTGCGAGAGGATATTGGCCACCACAACATCAAATGATTCGGACAGGGATTCATCGGCCAGCGCCACCGAGACCGTCACGCCATTGGCCACAGCATTCTGTTTGGTGGTCTGCACAGCAATCGGATCGATATCGATTGCATGGACGTAGCTGGCACCGAGTTTCGCTGCGGCAATCGCCAGAATGCCTGAGCCGCAGCCAACATCCAGCACACAAAGATTTAGCCGTGCCGGTGTGAGTTGCTGCGTGAGCTGCTCCAGACAGAGCTGCGTGGTGGCATGACTTGCGGTTCCAAACGCCATGCCGGGATCCAGGCGAATGACGATGCCATGCCGCTCAAAGGCCTCGGGCGGCGCATGCCAGTGGGGCCCAACCCAGAGCCGATCTCGAAAGACAAAGGGGCTGAATTGGCGCTGCGTCTCGGCGACCCAGTCCTGATCTTTGATGGCTCGGATCTCGTAAGGCAGCTGAAGGAATCGATCGTCCTGCCCGCAGAATTCAGCCCAGAAGGCAGAGGGTGGTGTCGCAATATCGATCAGGACCACGAATCGCGAGGTCGGCCAGGCCTGCACCGCCGTTGGCATCCCGGGTTCGCCAAAAATTGGAGTCTCGCCATCACGACTGGCCAGCGCATCTTCCACTGCGACCGACAAGGCGCCCAGCGCAATGAGGCTGTCGGAGATCGCATCGGTATCCGACAGGCTCGTCTCGAAAACGATCTCATGCATCACCGCAACGCCAATCTGTGGTCAGGACTTTAGCGGTCCCGCTCGCGCGCAGCCAGCATCTGCTCGAGATAATGAATCGAGGTGCCGCCATCAATGAAGTGGGTGTCGCGCATTAGTTCCCGATGCAGCGGGACATTGGTCAGGATGCCTTCGACGATGGTCTCGGAGAGGGCAATCTTCATGCGGGCGATCGCCTGGGCCCGGGTATCCCCGTACACGATCAGCTTGGCGATCATGGAGTCATAGTGGGGCGGAACAACATAGCCGCTGTAAGCGTGGGAGTCGACCCGCACGCCCGGGCCGCCGGGCGCATGCCAGGTCTGAATTTTTCCAGGTGAGGGCGTGAACTTATAGGGGTCTTCGGCATTGATGCGGCACTCAATGGCATGGCCTTTGAACACCACATCTTTTTGCTTCAGACGAAGCCGCTGGCCACTGGCCACGCGGATCTGCTCCTGCACAATATCGATGCCGGTGATCAGTTCGGTCACCGGGTGCTCCACCTGGACGCGGGTATTCATCTCGATGAAGTAAAACTCGTTGTTTTCAAAGAGAAACTCAATGGTGCCTGCGCCCCGGTAGCCGATGCGTCGGCAGGCGTCGGCACACCGATCACCGATTTTTTCGCGCAGTCGCGTAGTGAGTTTTGGGGCGGGCGCCTCTTCGAGAACCTTCTGATGGCGTCGCTGCATGGAGCAATCGCGTTCACCCAGATGGACCACGTTGCCGAAGTGGTCCGCGAGAATCTGGATCTCAATGTGCCGAGGATTCTCAAGGAATTTCTCCATGTAGACCTCGGGATTGTTAAAGGCTGCTGCCGCTTCGGCCCGGGTAGTCTGCACGGCATTAATGAGCGCTGCCTCGGTGTGCACGACCCGCATGCCCCTGCCACCGCCACCGCCGGCCGCCTTGATGATGACCGGGTAGCCCACGCTGCGGGCGATTTTGACGATTTCTTTTGGGTCTTCTGGCAGGGCGCCTTCTGATCCTGGCACGCAGGGCACACCCGCAGCGATCATGGCCCGTTTGGCGGCCACCTTATCGCCCATCATGCGGATCACATCGGCAGTGGGTCCAATGAATTTAAATCCGCTGCGCTCGACGCGCTCAGCGAAGTCGGCGTTTTCGGATAAAAAACCATAGCCAGGATGGATGGCCTCGGCGTCCGTGACCTCGGCTGCCGCAATAATTGCGGGCACATTCAGATAGCTCTGCCGCGAGGGCGGCGGCCCAATGCAGACCGATTCATCAGCAAGCTTGACGTATTTCGCATCGGTGTCGGCCTCAGAGTGCACGACCACGGTTTTAATTCCGAGTTCGCGGCAGGCCCGTTGTATGCGCAGGGCAATTTCGCCACGATTGGCAATCAAAACTTTTTCAAACAGCGCGGCCATGGACGGGGGATGCTCGCCGGCTAGGCCAGGACGAAAAGCGGCTGACCAAATTCAACAGGCTGTCCGTTTTCGACCAGAATCTCCCTCACAATGCCGGAGCAATCTGAAGGAATTTCGTTCATCAGTTTCATGGCCTCAATCACGCAGAGGGTCTGGCCCTCGGTGATGCTGCTGCCGACTGAGACGAAGGGGTCGGCGCCTGGAGCGGAGGCTCGATAGAAAGTCCCCACCATCGGGGACTTGACGACTTTTCCCGCCGCCTCGGGGGAGCCGCCGACTGCCGGTCCGGACGCCGCGACCGTTTCGGCTGGGCTCGGCGCTAAGGGGGCGGCCGCTGTCGCCGGTGCTGCTGAGATCACATGACTTGCGGCTGGTGCCAGTGGGGCAGAGACCGATTTCACGATTCGGACTTTGTCGTCACCCTCGGTGATTTCGAGCTCGGAGATGCCGGACTCGGCAACGAGATCAATGAGGGTCTTGAGTTTTCTCAGGTCCATCGAGGTACGCTCCTTGGATTTCTGACGGTCTTCAGCCACGGTGGGTTGCAATCCTTTCCGCGGCGAATTCAATAGCGGCCAAATAGCCCTGTGGCCCGAGCCCGCAGATCACTGCCTCTGCCAGGTCGGAAAAGTACGAGTGATGCCGAAAGGCCTCGCGTCGATGCACGTTTGACAGGTGTACTTCAACAAACGGTATTGCGACTGAGCTCATCGCGTCGCGCAGGGCGACGCTGGTGTGGGTGAAGGCGGCAGGATTGATCACGATGAATTTCACTGAAGATGGCCCGGCCTGGTGAATACGCTCAATCAGCGCCCCTTCGTGGTTGGATTGAAAGCAATCGATCGCGAGGCCCAAGGCCTTGGCGCGATCTTCGATCATTTGATTGATCTGATCCAGGGTGGCAGAGCCATAGATTTCCGGCTCTCGAGTACCTAAACGATTCAAATTCGGACCATGTAGCACCCAAATTCGCGGAGATAACGACATTTTGCCGCTCCAGCAGGATTTACTGGCAGCTATCTTAGCGCACTTCAGCGATCCAGTTTCTGAGCTCTTCTTCTTTTATTCTGCCTAGTTTTTGCTTCAAAACCCTGCCATTTGTATCAATTAGCACTGTATAGGGCAGAGCTTCGATCGAATTCCCGAGTCTTTTAGATAGCTCACTTCCCGATCCGCCCGTCACCAGAAGGGGATAGCTAAAACTACGTGTTTTTAGGAATTCCCGGACATTAGACGGTGAATCGACGGCTAATCCAATCACTTTAACGTCTTTTGGCGACATTTCCTCGTGAATTCTGGACAGTTCAGGCATCTCTTCGACGCAGGGCGGGCACCAGGTCGCCCAAAAGTTGACCACCGTCAGCCGGCCTCGGACATTCTGAAGGCTGGTGGCTTCTCCCTGGGAATTTGGAAACGAGAGCTCAAATACCCAGCCGGCATCGGGTACCTTGGATGGGCTTAGTCGCAGCATCCCCGCAGCGATTCCTGCAATCAGCAGGATCAGGCCGACGGCGGCCAGAAGGCTCCACTTTGATTTTCTGCTCAGGTTCATGGCGCCTCTTGGACTGGGTGATTGCGCAGCAGTTTCTCAACTGATTTGATATCCAGCCGATTGTGTTTTCGTTTGGCCTCAACCCGCGGACTGCTGCGCTGCTCGCTTTCGGGATAGACCGCGATGGTCGCCAGCTCCCCCTGCCACTGGATTGCCAGGGCCTCGATGGCATCGCCTCCGGGCCGCTGCGGTGCGAGGCTGTCGGCTTCACAGTCAAAGCCCTGGTTCATCAGAAAGATGCCCAGCTCTTTGGCGCTTGGCGCAAAGCAATGCAAGTGGATATCGCTGTGTTCACTGGCAGTGCCGTTGGCCACGGCCCCGGTCAGCATCGGAGAAAAATCCGCCAAGAGGTGCATTAAGGCCAGCGCCTTTTCGCGTAGCGCCTGCAGCCGCAGCGGCTGGGAATCAGACTGGAAAATTTTTTGATACTGCCGGAGGGCCTCTTCGATTTCTTCATTGGAAGGCAAGATCTCGCGCGGTAAACGGTGAGGTTTTTTGCCGGCAATGCGCTCGATGGCTTTGCGTTTTGCGTTCGCATAGTCCAGGCCCTCCTCGGCGATGAGGCCGGCGGCTGCCGCTGCGATTTCAGCCCGCAGCGTGCTGCCTGCCGAAAAGAGGTCGCTTGTGTTTTCAAAAATCATGGTCGGCATTATGCCCATCGCTACAATGCCGGCCATGCATCTACACGTGATCGGGATCTGCGGCACCTTTATGGGGGGCTTGGCCCAGCTGGCCCGGTCCTGCGGCTTTCGCGTGACGGGATGTGATGCCAATGTCTATCCCCCGATGAGCATGCAGCTGGCCCAGGCGGGCATTGAGGTGATCCAGGGCTTTGAGGCCGATCAGCTGGATCTCGCTGCCGATGTCTGGGTGGTGGGCAATGTGGCCCGCCGCGGCATGCCGCTGATTGAGGCCTTGCTCAATCGCAACGCCCCGATGATTTCAGGTCCGCAGTGGCTCGGCCAGGTGTTGTTGCCGCGGCATCGGGTGCTCGCGGTCTCAGGCACCCATGGCAAGACCACCACCAGCGCACTGCTTGCCTGGATTCTGGAGGCCACCGGCAACCGGCCATCGTTTTTGATTGGGGGTGTACCGGAAAACTTTGGAGTCTCGGCGCGGCTGAGCCCGTCGTTCGCAGTGCCATCAGCCGCAGTGGCCGTAGACGGTGATCGGACTCTGCCGTTTGTGATTGAGGCCGATGAATATGACACTGCGTTTTTTGACAAACGTTCAAAGTTTCTGCATTACCGGGCCGAGATTGCCGTCTTGAATAATCTCGAGTTTGATCACGCCGATATTTTTCCGGATCTCGCCGCAATTGAGACCCAGTTTCATCATTGGATCCGAACCCTTCCAGCAGCGGGCCGGCTGATCGTGAATGGCCGTGAGCCTGCGTTGGCGCGGGTGATCGATCGCGGAGCCTGGACACCGATCGAATTTTTTCGGCATCCTGAACACTGGTCCATTGGCCCTATTCAGGGCCGCCAGGATCAAGAAGTCTTTGAGGTTTTTTGGAAGGGTGAGCTGCAGGGCCGGGTCGCTTCACCTCTACTGGGTGAGCACAATCGCAACAATATCTTGGCAGCAGTTGCCGCGGCCCACGCCTATGGTGTAGCGGGTGATCAGGCCTGTGCCGCGATTTCTGGCTTTCGCGGGGTAAAGCGTCGGATGCAGCTGCGCGGCGAGGTCCGCGGCATTCAGGTGTTGGATGATTTTGCCCACCATCCCACCGCAATAGCCACAACGCTGGATGGATTGCGCGCGCAAATGCAGCGTCTTCAGTCTCCAGGCCGCCTGATCGCTGTATTGGAGCCGCGCTCAAACACCATGAGGCTGGGCGTGATGTCATCGCGGCTTGCATCCAGCCTTGAATCGGCCGATGCCGTGTTCGGATATTCGGGCGGCCTGGATTGGGATTTGAATGCGGCCCTCTTGCCGCTCGGCCCCAAAGCCCAGGCCCATGCTGACCTGCAGACGTTGGTCGCGGCAGTTGCGCAGGCGGCAACGCCGGGCGATCGGATTGTTGTGATGAGCAACGGCGGCTTTGGCGGCATTCACGAGCGGCTGCTCGCCGCGCTGGCCTAAGCCGAGGACAGGCGGGTTTCTGGCCATGTTTGTACTGTTTGAAGAAGACGGCACCTTTAAAGTCGGCACGCTCTTTTCCGAGAGTGATGCAAGTCTTCAGGTGGAGATGGCCTCGGGCAAGCGGTCCAAGGTCAAGCGCACTGCTGTGCTGCTGATGTTTGAGCAGCCGGGCCGCGATGCGCTGATGCCCGCTGCCCAAGAGATCGCCCAGGGCTTGGATCCAAAGTTTCTTTGGGAGTGCGCCCCGCAAGATGAATTCAGTTTTGCCGATTTTGCCTGCGAGGTCTTTTCAAATACGCCGCGCAGCGATGAGTCGGCGGGCCTACTCATGGCGCTGCATCAGTCGCCAATGTATTTTTATCGCAAGGGCCGCGGCCGCTATCGGGCGGCGCCCGAGGACTCGTTGAAGGCAGCACTGGCTGGGGCGGAGCGAAAGCGTCAGGCGGCGCTCGAGCAGCAACGACTGCAGGAGGCCATCGTCGCTGGCGAGATGCCCATTGAAATCAAAGAGCGGGCGCTGATGCTCTTGGTGCGGCCTGATAAGCAGTCGGTGGCGTTTAAGGCCTTAGAGTCCGCAGCCCAGGCCTTACAGATGGCACCGGCGCGGCTGCTACTATCGCGCGGTGCATTACCAAGCGCTTACAGCCTGCATCGGGCCCGCTTTCTGCAGCAGTGCTTTCCTGCGGGCACCACCATTGATGTTCCCGCTGATGAAATCGATTTGATGGTGCGTCAGTCCGAGCGGCTCTCATTGCCGCAGGCACTGAGCCCAGCCTATTCGATTGATGATGCGACCACCACTGAGATTGACGACGCCTTTTCACTGCAGGAGCTGGCCGAGGGCGGCTGGCGGGTTGGCATTCACATCGCCGCGCCAGCGGCGGCTATTGGACCTGAGAGTGCGCTGGGCCAGTCGGCCCGCGAACGGGCTTCGACGGTGTATTTCCCGGGCGAGAAAATCACCATGCTGCCCGAGGCAGTGATCGCAGCGTATTCGCTAGACGAAGGACGGGCCCGGCCGGCGCTTTCCTTGTATGTCGATTTCAACTCGCAAGGCGAGCGAGTCGCGAGCCAGTCGCGCCTTGAGCGGGTGCAGATTCAACAAAACATTCGGCTCGGTGAGTGGGAGCGGGCCCTTGAATTTCCTGATGAGCAGATTGCATCAGCAGACTTACCGTGGGCGGGCCTAAAGTCATTGCTGATGCTGGCAAGGCGCCTGCGTCAGGCCAGAGAGCAGGTGCGCGGCCGGCCAGAGGCAGCGGGCCGGCCCGACTTTAATTTTTATGTGCAATGGAATGCCTCCAATCCACAGGCCTTGCTGATGGGAGACGGCCTGCCGCAAATCATTGAGCGTCGTCGTGGCTCCGCAGTGGATGTGCTGGTCTCGGAGTTCATGATTCTGGCCAACACCACCTGGGGCGATGCGCTTGCACTGGCCCGACTGCCTGCGGTCTATCGGGTCCAGACGCTGGGTCGTGTGCGAATGCAAACGCAGCCCGGCCCACATCAGGGATTGGGTGTTCAGAACTATGCCTGGTCGACCTCGCCGCTCAGACGTTTCAGTGATTTGCTGAATCAATGGCAGATGCTGGCGGTGTTGGGCCACCGTCAGCCGGTCTACCGTGGCAACGAGGCCGATTTGTTTTCGAGCGTGACCCAGTTCGATGAGGCCTATAACCACTACGCCGATTTTCAGCAGACCATGGAGTCGTATTGGGCCCAGCGCTGGCTGGCAATAGCGCACGGACTTGAAAATCATGAGTCATGGATGGCGAGTGGCGCGAGCGGCCCACTGCGTGAGCCTGCGACCGCACTGCGGGGGGGCGGATTTCGGCTGCGTCGGGCACCACTGATTTGCCGCTGCGCCGATGCGCCTGAATTAACGCCGGGCGTGGAAGTCGAGTTGGATATTCTCGCCGCGGATGCATTAGAGCTTAGCCTTCAGGCAAGATTCGTACAGGTGTTGTCGATGCAGCCGGAGGCCGAGGAGGATTCGATCATGTTGCCCAGACACTATGCCGTGCTGGGAAGTCCAATTGCGCACAGTAAGTCTCCGGTGATTCATGCCATGTTCGCGCAGCAGACGGGCGAGGATCTGGAATATCAGGCAATTCGAGTGGAGCCTGCCGAACTTGCTGCTGAGATTGAACGCCTCATTGCCAATGGCTGGGGCGGCGTGAATCTCACGGTGCCGCTCAAGGAACATGCCTTCGCGCTGGCCCGGGCGGCCGACTGGGAAATCTCTGCGCGGGCCTTATCCGCGTGTGCCGTGAACACCTTGCGATTTGATGGCCATCAGGTTTTCGCGGACAACACGGATGGCATCGGCTTAGTGAGAGATTGTGAGCGTCTGCTGGGTGCGGCGGGCGCCTTGCAGGATGCGAGTGTTGTCGTGATTGGCGCAGGTGGCGCAGCCCAAGGCATTGTGGGCCCGCTTCGTGAGTCGGGCATTCGAAGTCTGCTGCTGGTGAATCGCAATCTGCAAAAGGCCCAGGAGGTCGCTGCCCGCTGGCAGAGCCTGGATGCGACCGCAGCCAATTGGCTATCGGTGGCGCCGCTGGAGTTGCTGGCTGAGCCGTGGACTGCGGCTGGGCCTGAGCTGGTGATCAACGCGACTTCAGCAAGCCTGGCCGAGCAGCAGCTTGCGATTCATCCCAGTGTGTTGTCTCGGGCACGGGCTGCGGTGGACATGATGTATGGGCCTGCGCCCACCGCATTCATGCAGCAGGCTCGGCAGGCCGGCGCTACCCGGGTCGCCGATGGCCTGGGCATGTTGGTGGAGCAGGCGGCCGAGGCATTTTTCCTGTGGCGCGGTGTTCGGCCGGAAACAGCTTCGGTATTGGCCGAATTGCGATTACAGTTAGCGCCACCCTCTTAGCCGACGCCACCGAACTGCAGACTGCTGTGCGGTGGCCGGTTCCAGGCCTATGACCGAGACAATCGACCACTCCTCTTCACTTCGCGACCCTGAGGCCGCGCAGCTGGCCTTGGCCGAGGTCCAGGAGATTCTCGCGCGTCAGCGGCTTGAGAGTGGCCTTGTCCATCGCGAGCAGCATTCGGTTGCTGCAGACCGCCAATCTCTGGTTGAACATCTCTTGGCGAAACAGCATCAGGCGGCATTGCAGTCGCGGCTTGATCAGCTGCACCCAGCGGATATTGCGTACATCCTGGAGGCCCTGCCGCGTGAAGAGCGGCTGATCATTTGGGAGCTGGTGCGGGCCGAGCGCGATGGAGAAATTCTTGTCGAGGTGTCGGATGCGGTCCGCGAGACTCTCATTGCTTCAATGGACCGCGAGGAGCTGGTTGCTGCTGCCGAAACGCTGGAGCCCGATGATCTTGCGGCACTGGCCCCCGATCTTCCGGAAGAGGTGGTTGAGGAAGTCAGTGAGGGCCTCTCGATTGAAGAGCGCGAGCAGCTTCGGACCGCGATGTCGTATCCCGAGGGCAGCGTTGGCGCACGCATGGATTTCGAGATGGTCACGATTCGCGATGACGTGAGTCTTGAGGTCGTGCTGCGTTATCTGCGGCGCTTTGATGAGCTGCCCAGCAATACTGATCAGGTGTTTGTGGTGGATCGCGAGGATCGGCTGCAGGGCAGTCTGCCGATTGGCCGGCTGCTGGTCCATGAGCCGGAGACGTTGGTCCGCGAGCTGATGATGGCCGATGTCATGCGGCTTGAGCCGCTGGATGAAGCGGGTGATGCAGCGCTCGCGTTTGAGCGTTACGACCTGGTCTCAGCGCCGGTGGTGGATCCGCAGGGCAGGATCATTGGCCGACTAACGGTCGATGAAGTGGTGGATGTGATTCGTGAAGAAAGTGAACAGGATGTACTGGCCCAGGCCGGCCTGCGCGAAGAGGAAGATCTTTTTGCATCGGTATGGGCGTCTGCAAAAAACCGCTGGCTTTGGCTGGCGTTAAATCTGTGCACTGCTTTTTTTGCCTCGCGCGTGATCGGCGCATTTGAGGGCACCATTGAGCGGGTGGTGGCGCTGGCCGCCCTGATGCCGATTGTGGCGGGCATTGCAGGCAACTCTGGCAATCAGACCATGACCCTGTTTATTCGCTCCATCGCCTTGGGCCAGGTCAATGCAAAAAATGCCCCGCGTCTATTTGCCAAAGAGCTCTCGATCGCAATGCTCAATGGCTTGGTCTGGGGATCGATTGCAGGCGTATTTGCCTGGTGGCTCTACAGCGATACGGATCAGGGAGTGCTGCTTGGGCTGACGATGATGCTGGCCATGCTGCTGAATTTATTGATCGGCGCCCTGATCGGCCTGTTGGTACCCTACGTGCTGGATCGGATCGGCCGGGATCCGGCGCTCGGGTCATCCGTGCTGCTGACCTTTAGCACGGACTCGATGGGTTTCTTTATTTTCCTGGGACTGGCAACGTTGTTTTTTGCCTGATGTCGGGCTGGCCATGACGGGTCCGTAGATTTTGCTGATGTTGACTGGAATTGTATTCATGAACGAACTTCTTGCTGTGCTCACCCTGCTTGCTGTCTTGGCGGTCGGTGGGCTGGCCATGCTGCTGCTGCGCCGCGCGGGCGCCAGCAGAGAGGATCCGCGTCTGCAAGAGCTGGTGGGCCGCGTGGAGTCATTGGGCAAAGAGGTCAACGCCTTAAAAGAAGTGGCCAATGCTGTATCGGGTATTCAAGAAAAACGGCTGGAGTCGTTGGCAACCCAAATTCAGTTGACGCTGGATTCCGTGAAAAAAGACATGGGTGAGCGGCTGACCCAGATGGGCCAGACTGCCGAGCAAAGCGCGGAGCGGGTCCGTAATGTTTTAAATGAACAGCTTGCCTCGATCCAGAAAGATAACGCTGAAAAACTCGAGCAGATGCGCAAGACGGTGGATGAAAAACTCCACGCCACCTTAGAAGAGCGTCTGGGTCAATCGTTCAAGCTGGTCTCGGAGCGTCTTGAGCTCGTGCAGCGTGGCCTGGGGGAGATGCAGAGCCTGGCCTCCGGCGTGGGCGACTTAAAACGCGTGCTCACCAATGTGAAGACCCGTGGCACCTGGGGCGAGTTCCAGCTTGAGGCACTGATTGAACAGATCTTCACCCGGGATCAATATGAGAAAAACATGGCAACCCGGCCAGGTGCGGCCGAGCGTGTGGAGATTGCCATTCGTCTGCCCGGCCGTGCAGATGATCAGCCGGTCTGGCTGCCCATCGATGCGAAGTTTCCGATCGAGGACTATCAGCGGCTCTTGGATGCCCACGATCAGTCGGATAACACCATGGTCGAAGAGGCAGCAAAGGCGCTGGAAGCGCGCATCCGAGGCGAGGCCAAGAAGATCAAGGAAAAATATATTGAGCCGCCCCATACAACTGACTTTGCAGTGATGTATCTGCCCACTGAGGGCCTGTACGCCGAGGTGCTTCGACGCACCGGCCTGGCCGAGAGCCTGCAGCGCGATTACCGCGTGGTCGTGACCGGCCCCACCAATACGGCCGCGATGCTCAATAGTTTGCAGATGGGATTTCGTACTCTGGCCATCGAGAAACGTTCTTCGGAGGTCTGGGCATTGCTGGGGGGTGTGAAGACTGAGTTTGAAAAGTTTGGTGGCGTCATCGCTGAGACAGAGAAGAAGCTGCAGGAAGCCGCCAATAAATTCCAGACCGTGGGCGTGCGGACCCGTGCCATTCAGCGCAGGCTGCAGGATGTGCAGGCGCTGCCGGTGGCCGATGCCGGCCCGCAGTCGTTTCTTGAATCGGGCCCCGAGGAAAACGAGGCTCCCTGATCAGGCAGTGCGCCGCATGAGTCGATGGGCGATGCCGGCATCATCGAATTCGGGTCCCTCGGCAATAAAGCCGTGGCGCTCATAAAATCCGATCGCATGCATCTGGGCGTGCAGATAGGTCTCATGCTGGCCGCGCAGCTGTGCAGCCGATATTAAGGCGCGCAGGATTTCGCTGCCCAATCCTTGGCCTCGAAAGGGCGTCAGCACTGCCATGCGGCCTATGCGGCCATCAGGGCACAGGCGGCCCGTGGCGGCCGGCTGCTCATCGATCGCGATCACGGCATGCACACATTCGGCGTCGAGCTCATCGAGCTCTAATTCAGTCGGAACTTTTTGTTCTTCTACAAAAACCACGAATCGAACCCGGGCGGCCCGATCTTGAAGATCCTGCCAGCTTCCCACCACAAGATGCTGTTTCATAGCCACGCCGCCCCGCGAACACCCGAGGCATCGCCATGCAGCGCGGGCACGATGCGTGTGACGGCAGGAACATCAGAAAAAATCCATCTGTCCCAGCGCTTTGGAATCTCGGTGTAAATGCTGGCGATGTTGGATAACCCACCGCCCATCACAATGACTTCTGGATCCATGATGTTGATCGCCATGGCCAGTGCTCGCGCCAGCCGATCATGGAATCGATCGACGAGCGCAATCGCCGCGGCGTGACGAAGTTCCGCTAAGCGCAGAATTTCCTGCGCTGACGCCACCGGTTCAGCACCTGATGCATTAAATTCCCGAACGAGCGCCGGCCCACTCAGAAATGTTTCGATACATCCCGAGCGGCCGCACCAGCAGGGCGGATGATTCAATTCCTCGCGGGTCATCCAAGGCAGCGGAACATGGCCCCACTCTCCGGCAATGCCGTTGGCACCCACCATGAGCTGGTGATGTATCACATGGGCACCGCCCACGCCGGTGCCCAGGATCACGGCGAACACTGACTGTGCGTTGCGCGCAGCACCATCGGTACATTCTGAAATTGCTAGGCAGTTGGCATCGTTGGCAAGTTTTATGGATTGATCGAGCAGGGACTGCAGATCCTCTTTGAGCGGCCTTCCGTTGAGCCAGGTGGAGTTTGCATTGCGCACACATCCATCAATCGGCGACTGCGATCCAGGAATGCCGATGCCAATGGAGCAGCGCTCTGCCGTCGAGATCTCGTTGCGGGCATTCAGCACCAGGGCCCTGATTGCGGATAGGGTGGCGGTGTAGTCGTTTCGCGGAGCAGCGATACGTTTTCTCCAGACAACAGCGCCACGTGCATCAAGTATTGCCGCCTCAATTTTGGTGCCGCCCAGATCAATTCCGAGTCGAAGCGTGGCGCTATCCATCGCGATTATTGCAGCAGTGACTTCAGCCGGTTTCGCCCAGCCAGTCACGCAGAATCTCTTGGGCATGTTCATTGCGCATGGGTGGCGTGATGCGGTATTGGACCGGTGTTTCGGAGAATCGAATCGGATTGGCGAGCACATTGACAAAGCCGTCTGCGGCTTTCGTATGTGGCATGGCCACGACCATTTCACGATGCTTGACTTGCGGATCTTCAAAGACCTGTGAGAGCGTGTTCACCGGACCACAGGGCACGCCCACAGTGCCGAGTGCTGCAATCCAATGATGTCGGCCCTCGGTGCGCAGGGCTGCCTCAAGGGCCGCGACGACCTGCTGCCGGTGCTGAACCCGGCCTGCATTGGTGGCGTAATTGGGATTGCTGGCAATCTCCGGCCGGCCTATCGTCTCGCAGAGTTTTCGAAATTGGCTGTCGTTACCTACTGCAACAATGATGGGATCATCGGCGGTGGGAAAGACTTGATAGGGCACGATGTTGGGGTGGCCGTTGCCCCAGCGCTGAGGATCTTTTTGAGTCGTAAAAAAATTGGTTGCGGTATTGATCAATAAAGCAACCTGTGTATCGAGAAGTGAAATATCAATGTACTGGCCTTGGCCTGTTTGATCTCGATGCCGTAAGGCAGCGAGAATGCCAACGCTGGCATACATGCCGGCCATGACGTCGGCCAGCGCAACGCCGATTCTCATCGGCTCACCGTCGGGTGTTCCGGTAAGGCTCATGATGCCGCCCATGCCCTGAATCAGAAAATCGTATCCTGCGCGGCTAGCATAGGGGCCTGTCTGGCCGAATCCGGTGATCGAGCAGTAGATTAATCGCGGAAATTTATCTTTGAGCTGCGCATATGACAGGCCGTAGGCGGCGAGCCCCCCAACCTTATAGTTCTCAATCAGTACGTCTGCGTTGGCCAGCAGCCGCAGCACCACGGCCTGGCCTTCGGCGCTTGCCAAATCAATCTCAATCGATCGTTTGTTGCGATTCGCACACAGATAGTAAGCACTCTCCGAGGTGGGCTGGCCATCACGGCCAGTCACAAATGGCGGGCCCCAAGTTCGGGTGTCATCGCCTTCTGCAGGTTTTTCAACTTTCACAACATCGGCGCCCAGATCCCCGAGCAGCTGTGTTGCAGAGGGCCCCGCAAGAATACGGGTCAGGTCGAGGACCCGCACGCCTTGCATTGACATCGGCATCATGAGTTAGCGACGACGATAGGAGCCACTCTTGCCGCCATGTTTTTCCATGAGCTCAATCCCCGTCATGGTCATGCCGCGATCAACGGCCTTGCACATATCGTAAATCGTGAGCAGTCCAATCTGCACCGCGGTCAGGGCTTCCATCTCCACACCAGTCTTACCGGTGACCTCGACGGTCGCAGTGCAGGCGATCGCTGCCCTTGACGGCGGCTCAGCCGTAGTGTCGTGATTCGCCAGGTCAATGAGTTCGAAGTCCACCGCGACCCGTGACAGCATCAAGGGGTGGCAAAGCGGAATCAGCTCTGAGGTTTTTTTTGCTGCCTGGATTGCGGCAATACGGGCGATACCGATGACATCACCTTTTTTGGCGTCGCCCTCCCGGATGAGCCGCAGCGTCTGCGGCAGCATCAGGATCTGGCCAGTGGCGATCGCGATCCTTCGGGTATCAGCCTTGTCGGCGACATCGACCATGTGGGCCTGGCCTGCGGAATCAAAGTGAGTGAATTGGGTCATAAACCCTATGATAGAGCGTATGGGTACCCGGCGATGCTTACCGTTACGACCTCTCCTGGCATCTGCGCTTGCCTTAAGTCTTGCGCTGAGCCCGCCGTCAGGCTTGCGCGCGCAGGATCGCCCCAGAGGCGTGGATCATCTACCGGCCCTGGGGGAGGCGGCTGTCGATGAGCTCAGTCCTGCAGCAGAGCAGCGGCTGGGAGATCAGATTTTTCAACAGCTACTTCGTGTCGGTGCGGTTCATGATGATCCCGAAACTGCGGATTTTATGGCCCGGCAGGCGGAGCGGCTCTTGGCCGCCTCGCGGCAGCTGGGCCATAGCAGCGAGGACCGGAGCTTTCGTTTTTTTCTGGTCAAAGATCCCACCATCAATGCATTTGCGATGCCCGGGGGTTATATCGGCATCCATACCGGACTGATTACTGCATCGGATCGTGAGGCTGAAGTCATGTCGGTGGTGGCCCACGAGATCGGCCATGTGACGCAGCGGCATATCGCCCGTATGTTTGGCCAGCAGCGGCAGGGCTCAGCGGTGATGATTGCGGCGGCGGTCTTAGCAGCACTGGCTGCCCGCTCCAGTCCGGATGCCGCGATGGGCATGCTGTCGCTCGGGCAGACCGTTGCCCTGCGAGAGCAGCTCGCGTTCTCCCGTGACGCGGAGCGCGAAGCGGATCGTGTGGGATTGCAGATTCTTGCCGAGTCAGGATTTGATCCCGGTGCAATGTCCTCGATGTTCGAGCGACTCGGCCAGGCAGGCCGGCTTTATGACAATAACGCGCCGGCCTATTTGCGTACGCATCCGCTGACGTCAGACCGAATCGCTGATATTCAATCTCGGCTGCAAAATGAGCCGAGTCTTGGCCGAACGGCCGATGGCGAGAACAGCCTGGAGTTTGATTGGCTCAGGGCAAAGCTGGCAGCGCTCGCCGATGTTCGTGTGGACGGCCTGCGTGCCGCCCGTAGTCGTCTGCTGTTGCAGTTAAAAGACCCAAAGCACCCCTCTGCCCAGCTTCAGTCAGCCACGTATTTTGGGCTGGCTTGGGTGAGCCTGCAGCAGCGGGACTTTGCTGCTGCGTTGGATTACCGTGCGAGGGCCCAGGCGGCAGTCCGCGGCCAGCAGGCAGGGCCATCGGCGCAGCCTTTATTGGATCATCTGCACCTACAGATTCTCTCGTTATCTTCGGAGACCGCCGAGCAAAAAAAGGAGTTGGATCAGATGGCCAGCGAGATGGCAGCACGCTATCCGCACTCGCGTTCGGTGGTGCGTGCCGTCATTCATGCGCGACTAACGGCAGGATTGAATGTCGAAGACAGTGCCGTGCTCGCCCGGCTCGCCGCCCAGCAGTGGCCGAACGATCCGCAGGTCTGGGGCCTTCTGGCCAGAGTTGAGAGCGCCCGAGGAAAAAAAACAGCGCAGCATGCTGCGCTGGCCGAGCAATATGCACTGGCGGGAGCAACTGCCTCTGCGATCGAGCAACTGACACTGGCCCGGGGTGCGTCTGATGCTGATTTCGTCACGCTCTCCAGGATTGACTCGCGCCTAACGACATTGCGAGCGGCATTGCGTCGTGAGCAAATGGAGCGTCAGCAGGCGGGGGGCAAAAACTAAATACGCGTCAGCACCTGCGATGGACTGATGTCGCGTAGGCAGGCGGTTGTCCCAAGGGGGCAGCGGCGTTTGAAGCAGGGGCCACAGGGCAGGCCAAGATGCAGAATCTCCGCACGATCTGAGTTTGGCGGCGTGTGAGTGGGGTCGGTGGAGCCAAAAAGTGCGATGACTGGCGTGCCCAAGGCGGCGGCGGCATGCATCAATCCCGAGTCATTGCTGATGACACGATCTGCGATTGCAATCCATCCAAAAGCATCAAGGAGTGTCGTTTGTCCAGCAAGGCTAGAGATTCGCTTGCCGTCACCAGCGCCTGAAGCAGTCGGCCCAATGCCTGCGGTGGCTGCGGATTGCATCATCATGAGTGTCTGCTGACGAATGGCGTCACATAGCGCCTGCTCTTTTGGGCTGCCCAGCACGATGACTCGGTGCTCCGGGCCTCGCGATAACCAATGGGCCGCTGTCTGAGCGAAATATTCCGCTGGCCACTGCTTTGCGGGGCCGTATTCCGCACCCGGGCAGAGGGCCAGCAGCGGGCCGGAGGCGACAGGCAGCGCAAGGTTGGCCGGCAGTGCAAGTCGCGGCCGATCTTTGCCAAGTGGATCAATCTCAATGAGCCCCCGTGGATGATCGGCGAGCTGAAGATAGTGGGCAATCATCGTGGCCCGCTGTGCGTGACCCGAATGCGATGAACTCTGAGTCGGCAGGGTGGGCTGCCTTCGACGATCGTTGATCAGTCCGTAGCGGGCCTCACCGATCATGCCGCGACGAAGGGGAATGCCGGCAAACCACGGAATTAGGGCTGATTTCAGCGAATTCGGCAGCACCACCGCCATTTCATATTGGCCGCGTAGATCTCGCGCAATGCGTCGTCTCAACCGCCACTGCAATTGGCCGCGGGCAAAGGCCACTTCATGCACCGTTTGGACGCTGGGGCTGCATCGATAGACCGCAGCAACCGAGGGCAGCGCTAAAACATCCAGCGTTCGGCCTGCGCGTTGTAAATCGGCAAGCAATGGAAGAGAGAGAATTGCGTCTCCCACCCATTGCGAAGCGATGATGAGCGTGCGGCGGGATTCAGTGGCCGTGGAGGACCGTGCCGGGCTCAAGCTGATATTCGGTGCCGCAGTAGGGGCATCGTGCCTTGCCATCGTGGCGGACATCAAGAAAGACCCGCGGATGGTGATTCCAGAGCGGCATTTTCGGATTGGGGCAAAACGCAGGCAGATCGTCGGCCCTCAGCTGCACGATGGCTGAGGCGGCGGGAGAATTCGGGGCGGCGGCCATTGCGGAGTTCAGACGGAATGAACCCAGTGGGCATAGCGGGCCGATTTGCCCGCCACCGCATCAAAAAAGACTTCCTGCAGACGCTGTGTGATTGGCCCGCGGCTGCCATTGCCGATTTCACGATCGTCAAGCTCTCGAATGGGCGTAATCTCAGCAGCAGTTCCGGTGAAAAATGCTTCATCTGCGCAGTACATTTCATCGCGGGTGATTCGTTTTTCGATCACCTCGATGCCGAGATCACGGGCAATGGTCATCACCGCATCCCGCGTAATGCCATCTAAGCAAGAAGCAAGATCGGGCGTGTAGAGTCGGCCCTGCTTCACGATAAAGACATTTTCGCCCGAGCCTTCGGAGACATAGCCTTCGGTGTCGAGCAGCAGGGCCTCATCGTAGCCATGGGCCCCGACTTCCTGGTTGGCCAGAATCGAGTTGATGTAATAGCCACTGGCCTTGGCGCGCACCAGCGAGACGTTGACGTGATGGCGTGAAAAGGAGGAAGTTTTCACGCGAATCCCTTTGGTGATGCCTTCTTCTCCGAGATAAGCACCCCAGGGCCAGGCCGAGACCGAGACATGGATCTTGTTATCGCGGGCAGCGATGCCCAGCTTCTCGGATCCGACCCAGATGATCGGACGGATGTAACAGGACTCGAGGCTATTGCGTTTCACAATGTCTTTCTGTACCTGCTCCAGGGTGGCAGCATCAAACGGCACCTTCATTTGAAAAATTTTTGCCGAATTCATGAGCCGCTGGGTGTGTTCCCGGAGGCGAAAAATTCCTGAGCCTGAGCCGGTCTTGTAGGCGCGAACCCCCTCGAAGACCGCCATGCCGTAATGCAGGGAGTGCGTGAGCACGTGGATCTTGGCATCGCGCCAGGGCACAAACTGCCCGTCCATCCAGATCCAGCCATCACGGTCGGCCATCGACATGTCTTGCCCCTCGGTAGGTTTCTCGTCTGATCATTCTAGCGGAGCCGCCCCTCTACAATCCACGCCATGCAAGATCCCGGTTCGCGCTCACGATGGCTTTCCGACCCCTCAGCCGCGATGGGTGTTCGCGACATGGTGCCTGCCATGGTGGCGATGGTGGCCTGGGGCATTGTGACCGGCGTGGCGATGGTCCAATCAGGCCTCTCGACTGGCCAGGCCCTGGGCATGACGTTGATGGTCTATGCCGGCAGTGCGCAGCTCACCAGCCTGCCGCTATTTGCGGCTGCCGCGCCGCTGCCCATTATTTGGGCAAGTGCCTTGATTGTGAATCTGCGATTCGTCCTATACGGCGTGGCAGTGAAACCATTTTTTCAAGGCTTCTCTTGGCCGCGTCGGCTCCTCTTCGGTTTTGGCAACGTTGATGTGTTGTCGGCCGAGTTTTTGCGACGGTTTGATCCCGCACGCCTCAAGACCGCCAGCCTCGTCAGTGAGAGTTCCCCGGGTTTTTTACAGAGCGCGATTCGATATTTCAAGTCCGCCGCGTTAACGATCTGGGCAGTCTGGACTGCGAGTTCAGTTGTGGGGATTCTTCTGGCCCAATGGATCCCGGCTTCTTGGGGTTTGGATTTTATCGGGACCCTTGCGTTGATTGCTCTGTTAATGCCTATGATGAGCGGACGCGCCGAAATTTTGTGTGTTGTTGTTGCAGGAATCGTCGCTGTTCTTAGCGCATGGATGCCTCTAAAGCTTGGGATTCTGGTGGCGATGATTGCCGGCGTCATCGCCGCAATGTTGATTCCCGAGGCTCAGAAGGAATCGCATCATGAGTGATGCCATGATTTGGCTTGGGCTGATTGGCATGATGATCATGACCCTGCTGACACGCTCGGGCATTGTGGTCTGGCCTGGCCCGATTCATCTTCCAGCGCGTCTTCAGCGGGCCTTGCGTTTCGCGCCAATGGCTGCGATTGCCGCGGTGATTTTGCCCAGCCTGATCTGGTCGCCCCAGGGTGATGCGATTGGCATCCTGGATCCGCGGCCGATATCGGCATTTGCCTGCCTGCTGGGCTGGTGGATCTCGCGACAGATGTCGGTCTGCCTGACGGCAGGCATTGTGGTCTATGCGCTGGGCATGTTGGCCCTCTAAGACCACCGTGCGCGCAGTTTTAGGCTGCGCCCGAAGCGGACTGGTGCAGCTCTTGTAATGAACGAATCGTGGCGGGTGCCTCGCGAAACACGGCATCCCACAGCGCGATGACGGCCGCCTGCTGGCTTTGGAATTCATGTGCACCAACGCGAGCCGAGGCCGCACCCGAGAGCCGCTCTGCATGCTGTCGCTTGCGATAACTGCGGTAGGCATTTCCCACCTGGCCCGCCAGCTCCGCATCAATTAAGCCCAACTCACCGGCGATCCGCAGCAGCGCAATGTTCCCGAGGTTGCCGGTCAGGGTCGGGTGGGCATGGCTGTGCCGCAGCACCAGAGTCTGCACAATGAATTCGATATCGACCATGCCGCCGCGGTCGTGCTTGATATCAAATTGTGTTGATGGGTTGGGATGGCCATCATGCATTTTCTGACGCATGGCCAGCACCTCTTCCAAGAGGCCCTCGGTTGGCCTCGCCAATCGCAGCAGTCGCTCCCGCTCGGCCTCGAAACGCTGGCCGATATCGCAATCGCCTGCGCAAAAGCGCGCCCGCGTCAGGGCCTGGTGCTCCCAGACCCAGGCATGCCGATGCTGATAATCCAAAAATCCCTCTAGGGAGGTCACCAGAAGGCCCGCATTGCCGTTCGGCCGCAGCCGAAGATCAATATCAAAGAGTGTGCCGGCCGCAGTCGCAGTCGAGAGCCAGACATTGATACGCTGCGCATAGCGGGCATAGATTTCACTGGCCGATTCATGCGGATCATCGTAGAGAAAAATGAGATCGAGATCCGAGGCATAACCGAGCTCTTTGCCCCCCAGTCGGCCATAAGCGATCACCGCAAATTGTGGCTTCTCACGGTGCCGGCGCGTCAGCGTTGGCCAGACCGTTTCAAGTGTGACCTGCAAAACACTGTCGGCCATGGCCGAGAGATGGTCGGAGAGGGTCTCAACACTCCAGCGTCCGTCAAGATCTTGCACCAATAATCGAAACAGGGCGGCATGATGGGTCTCGCGCAAGGCATCCATCTGCTGCTCGATATCCGGTACGCCGTTGTGAACGGCCTCTGCAACGCGGGTCCGGAGCTCATCAACAAAGGCCTGCTGATTCGGCGGATCTTCAGCCGCACGCACATCCAGGAGCTCATCCAGCACGATGGGATGCTGACGAAGATAGTCTGCCGCCCAGGCGGAGGCGCTGACCAGGTGGGCAACGCGCAGGAATGCATTCGGATATTCATCAAAAAGTGCGAGATACGAGGCCCGCCGTCCGATGGACTCCAGCAGCTGATGCAGCCGCGTCAATGTCTGCTCTGGGTTTGTCGTCTGCGACGCGAACCGCTGGGCCTGGGCCTTTAACCGCTCAAGCCGATTTTCTGCTGCGGGCCTGCCCGGCTCAGCTGCAGTCGGCCCCGCCGATTCGGCCGCAAAGAGCCGCTCAAAGGATTGCTGAACTTGGCGCTGAGTCTGCTCGATTGCCTGGAGAAATGCCTCGGCAGAGTCGTACGACATCGACCCCGCCAGATGGGCAATGGTTGCCAGCTTTCCGGGCATGACATGGGTCTGCGCATCATCGAGATATTGCAGCCGATGCTCAAGCCGCCGCCAGAATTCATAGGCGGTGAGCAGCATTTTGACTTCTTGTGATTCCAGCCGGCGAGAGCGCTCAAGATAACCATAGATCTCGCGGGTGCCACGGGCACGCAGGGGCTCTTCTTTGCCGCCGCGAATCAGCTGAAACAGCTGGGCAATGAATTCGATTTCACGAATGCCACCCGGCCCAAGCTTGACATCGACTGGCGCGTGTTCACCGGCCATGTGGGATTCACGATTGGACTGCCGTCGTTGTGCCTCTTCGCGGATCTGTCCATGCAATTCTCGTAAGGCTGCCATGACATTGAAGTCCAGGTAGCGGCGGAAAACAAAGGGCCGGACGATGTCGTGAAGGCTCAACAGTGAGCGCTGAAACGCCGTGCCATCTTGCACGACCGGCTGGTTCACGACCCGGGCCTTGATCCAGGCGTAGCGTTCCCATTCTCGTCCCTGCACGACGAAATATTGCTCCAGCATGCCCAGGCTGACTGCAAGCGGGCCCGAGTCGCCATTGGGCCGCAGCCGTAGATCGACACGAAATACGATCCCATCGGCGGTGATCTCGCCGAGAAGGGCTGCAATGCGCCTGCCGACTTTGATAAAAAAAGAAGCGCTATCAATGGCGCGACTGTTGGCTGGGGCAGCATCGGTCTCGCCGTCATCGGGGTAGATGTAGATCAGATCCACGTCGGAAGAGGCATTGAGTTCGCGGCCCCCGAGCTTGCCCATGCCGATGATCATCATGTCTTGGGGCTGGCCCTGGCTATCACGGGGCGTGCCATGCTGGACAATCGCCGCTGCCATTGCACTTGCATAGGCGGCATTGATTGCCATGTCGGCCAATGCGGTAATGGATTCCAGGCTCTCGTTTAAATCGGCCGTCCCGGCGAGATCTCGGGCCATGATGGCCAGCAGTGCGCTGTTGCGAAACTGCCGAAGGGCAACCGTCACCGTCTCGGCGGAGGGCACGCGCAGCACATCGGCCCAGAGTTGATTGAAATGCTCATGAAGCACAGCCGGCGTGATTGCCGCCCGCGCATCCAGCAGCTGTCCCCGTGCCATTACGCCGGGCAGTGCTCGGCGGGCAAAGGCCGAGTGATGCCAGGCGGTGGCGTAGCCAGCAGCCTCGGCGGGGCAAGGATCAATTGATGGGGGCATCGTCATGCTGAAATTGTCCGACAGGCGCATGGAATGGGGTGAGAAGGCTTGGGTCCTGTGCAAGAATCCCATCCATGCTAGCGCAAGCGCCTGGCCGCATTCGACATCTCGCATGGCTATTGATTCAAGCATCGGCCGTTGCCGCAGCTGCTATGACGGCTCTGGCTGCTGCTGCCTTGCTGGCGTTGCATTTCTGGATCTGGCCATCGATGTCCGATCGGCAGGCAGTATGGCTTTCGGAATTCCAGTCGCAGATGTCGCAGCGTGGGCTCTCAGTAAGCGTGCAGGCGCTTGATGCCGATTGGGAGACTTGGTTTAGACCACGGATTCGCATCGCCCAGTTGGAAGTGGCCCGCCCCAATGGCGATCGTGTGCTGGCGATCAGAGAGATTCAGGCGGTGTTGGGGCTGCGGTCAATCGCTTCACTGCTGCATTGGGCGCCTGTATTCTCTGAAATCAGGCTTCAGGATCCGCAGCTTTATGCAGAGCGTGATGCGAAAGGTGAAGTCATCGTTGCCGGCATTGCGCTGGCGGGCAATCAATCTGATCCCGAACTGCTGAACTGGCTGTTGCGCCAAGGCCGGCTGCGGCTGGATGGTGGCGAAATCATTTGGCGCGACGTGATTCGCAGCCGTTCTGTCCGGCTTCGAGAGCTCACGTTTGCCATGAATAACCTCGGCGTGAGTCACGCCTGGGCGTTGAAGGCAACGCCGCCATCCATACTCGGTGAGGGCTTTGTGCTGCAGGGCGATTTTCGTCATGCCTTAGGGGGCAGCCCCGCTAATCTTCAGGAGTGGGTCGGTGAAGCGTATGTTCAGTTCGATCGTGTGAATTTATCGGAGCTCACACAGTTTGTGCATCTGCCTCAAGCGGCGCCGTTGCGCGTGAATTCTGGCCAGGGTGCGTTGCGGGCGTGGATCAAGCTGGATTCAGGGACCCTGGAAGATCTCACGGTAGATCTGGACCTGACAGATGCATCGCTGCAGTGGGGCACGCCAAAGCGGCCCATGCTGCTGAAGCGGCTGACGGGCCGGGCGCAGACGCGGCTTGCCGATCGTGAGCAGAAGGTGAGCCTGACCAATGTGCATCTTGAATCCAGTCAACTCAAAGCGCCAGCCCACATTCCGTCTGCCGAATTGAATGTGAGGCAGAAATCGGGGGCTGGAAATCTGTCTGCTCAGGTTGCAGCGAAAGCGATTGATTTGTCAGCAGCGATGTGGTTTTTGGAGCATATTCCTCTGCCCTCAGATTGGCGATCCACGTTGTCGGGACTGCAGCCCGCGGGAAGCCTGATCGATTTTCGGCTGGCTTGGGATGAGGAGGGCGATGTTGCAAAGCGTTTTGCAATTGAGTCGGGCTTTGAAAATTTATCGCTCGCATCGCTCGGACGACGGCCTGGCTTTTCGCAGGCATCAGGCAGCATCAAGGCCAATGAGCAGTCGGGCGAGCTGACGCTGGCAAGCCGCTCGGGGGGCCTGAGTTTTCCGGGAATTTTTGAATCGGCCGGATTTCGTTTTGATCGCCTTGATGCGCAGATTGGCTGGTCAGCAAAGCACCTTCTGGGCGCTGCCCATGACCAGCAGCCAACAGCAGAATTTACGATTCGACGGCTTGCAGTCGCGAATTCAGATTTGGCGATCGAGGCTTCGGGGGCCTATCGCTGGCGCAGCGGCAGTCTTGGTGAGGCGGATCTCGCTGGAAAAATAACGCGGGCCGAGTTCAACAAGATTGTGGACTATGTCCCCAAGGTGGTCGGCAGCGAGACACGTTCTTGGTTAAAGCAGTATCTCATCAGCGCAAAAAATACAAGCGCCAGCTTTGAGTTGCGTGGGCCGCTGGAACGTTTTCCGTTTCGCGATCCGTCTGAGGGAAAGTTTGTCGTGGTTGCACAGACCGAGGCCGCTGTGATTCGCCCAATGGCAGGCTGGCCGCTCATCAACAATATTCGGGCTCAGGTGATCTTTGATCGGCATCAATTCCGTACAGTAGCGAAGGGTGCACGCATGGGGCCGCTTGGCCTGTCGGGCATCACTGCACGCATCGATGACCTAGAGTCCAACGAACCCCTGCTGATGGTGGACGGGGTAATTTCGGGTGACTTCCAGTCGCTGATCGATATCGCAAACCAGTCTCCGGTCCGTCAGATGTTGGGGGAGCTGACCGCAGACATGCGTGCAAAAGGCCAGGCCAGTCTTGAATTGGGTCTGAGATTAGATCTCTCAGTAGTCGATCGCAGTCAGATTAATGGAAAGCTGTCGACCGCAAAAAGCGGCTTTCGCTATGCGCAGGGCCTGCCGGAGATTTCGATTGCTGCCGCCGATGTTGGATTTAACCAGTCCGGCATCACTGCTTTTCATCTGCAGGGCCAGGCGCTTGGCGGACCGCTGCGGGTGAGTTCAAGGCCTGCTGAGCGCAGCCCATCCGGGTCGGCTGCTCCCCTGACCATTTCAGTGGATGGTCAGGCCGTGGGTCCGGCATTGGAGCGCTGGACAGAGGAAGCCATTGGCCTGCCGATCAAAAACACACTCACCGGTAGCGCTCGTTATAGCGCGGCTGTGGAGCTACACGAGGCGAGCATTCGCACTGTGATTCGTAGTTCTTTAGAGGGCTTGGGCAGTACGCTTCCCGGCTCATTTCGCAAACGCCCCCAAGACGATTGGGGCCTTCGCGTTGATCTGTTGCATCAGCAGCCGCGCCCCGGAGCGTCGGCGGCATCGGCGCAGACCTGGACTATCAGCAGCAACCAACAGCAGCTTAATGCACGCGTTCAACGCAGCCTTACAGCGCGAAAAGAGACCCTCATCGACATTGATTCGCGTCAGCTGGCGGGCCAGTTTCGCTGGATGCCGTCGGTATCGGCGGTGAAATCTGCCAAGGCGGCGCGCTCGCAGCCCCTGATGCAGGCTCGACTTTCCCGGCTTTGGCTGGATGCCCCTGGCCGGGAGGATTCGATGCCTCAGGAGGATGCGTCCGACGGTGTCGCTCAAGAGTGGCCGACCGTTGATTTAGTGGTGGATGATTTTCGTGTGGGTGAGCGGGCGTGGGGCCGGCTTGAGGTTCAGGCCTCGCCGGTAGCGGCCACACGAAGCTGGGAGATTTCGCGGTTCTCTGTTGCAAACTCCGATGCAGAACTCTCCGGCCAGGGCCAGTGGGCAACGCTGACTCAGGGCCGGCAGCGTCGATCCAGGACCTCTTTGAATCTTGAGCTGCGGGTCAATAACGGCGGCGCGCTGCTGGCGCGATCGGGCTATCCGAAAGTGATCCGCGATACCAAGGGCAAGATCGAGGGCCGGCTGCACTGGCCTGGCTCACCCCTTGATTTTTCAGGCGCTGCCCTCAATGGCAATCTCAGCTTGAATCTTGAGCAGGGCCAGTTCTTGAAAGCCGATCCGGGCCTTGCGCGCCTGGTCAGCGTGGTGAATCTGCAGTCTCTGCCGAGGCGGATCAAACTGGACTTTCGGGATATTTTCTCGGAAGGCTTTACCTATGAGCGCATCCGAGGCGACCTGCAGTTTCTCAATGGCCAGGCCAGCACCCAAAATCTTCGCATCATTGGTGTTCAGGCCTCGGTCATGCTGGAGGGCACCGCCGATATTCGTCGGGAGACGCAGGACCTGCGGGTCCTGGTGCTGCCTGAATTCAATGCAGGCTTGGCCTCACTCGGCTATGCCGCCCTGGTGAACCCTGCGGTTGGCCTGGGTGCTTTTGTGGCGCAGTACATTCTGAGAAATCCTGTGCGTGAGCTGCTGTCTTACGAATACCGTGTCACGGGCAGCTGGGAAGACCCCGTGGTGGAGTCGGCCCGTCGTGAGCTGCGTTCGAATACGCCTGAGATCAAGGCAAAATAAGCCAGCGGCCCAGGGTGGGTCCGCATCAACAACGGACTGCTGACATGGTGAAAGTGGCTGCGATACAAATGGTGAGCACCCCACGCGTGCAAGAGAATCTCGAGCGCATGCGTCATTGGGTTGCCCAGGCAGCGTCCCGTGGTGCGCAGTTAGTGCTTTTGCCGGAGTATTTCTGTGTCATGGGCGCTGAAACCGATAAGGTCAGGCTGCGTGAGCCCCATGGGGCCGGCCCTGCCTCGCCGATTCAGCAGGCCCTTGCGCAGACGGCTGCCGATCATCGGGTTTGGCTGCTGGGCGGCACGGTGCCCCTGGTGGCAGGCACGCCCAATCGGGTCCGTAATTCGGTGCTGGTCTTTGGGCCCGATGGTAAAGAGCGATCGCGTTACGACAAGATTCACTTGTTTGCCTTTCAAAAAGGCAGTGAGTCGTATGACGAGTCCGTCACCATTGAGCCAGGAAGTGAGCCGGTGGCCTGCCAGACGATTGCCGGCCGCACTGCGTTATCGGTCTGCTACGACCTACGCTTTCCCGAGCTGTATCGGGCACTGGGTGTTTTGGATTTGATTGTCGTGCCGGCGGCATTTACTTACACCACAGGCCGGGCCCACTGGGAGCTGCTGCTGCGGACCCGGGCAGTCGAGAACCAGTGTTACCTACTGGCCAGTGCGCAGGGCGGGCAGCATGAGAATGGCCGCCGAACATGGGGCCATAGCATGCTGATTGATCCCTGGGGAGAAATCCTGGACTGCCTGCCCGAAGGCGAGGGCCTGGTGATGGGGGATTTGGATGCAGGCCGCCTGGCCGAGATTCGCCTAAACTTGCCTGCCCTTGAGCATCGCGTGATGGTCCATCGTGCGGTAAATGAAAACCTATCGACCTAAAGAAGACGCTATGAAGCCTGCAGAACTCGCGATTGCCTCACTGGCCACAGCCCGTGAACTCCTGCTTGAGCCCTATGGCCTCAACGAGCATCACCTGCACCGTGCCTTATCGGAGATTTTTGCCCACCGCGTTGATTTTGCAGATCTGTATTTTCAATACACACGGTCTGAGGCCTGGAGCCTGGATGAAGGCATCGTCAAAAGCGGCAGCTTCTCCATCGATCAGGGCGTTGGTGTGCGGGCTGTCAGTGGCGAGAAGACTGCCTTTGCATATTCCGATGTCCTCAGCCCCGAGGCGCTGCATGAGGCCGCTATCACGACACGCGCGATTGCGCGCTCGGGCCGTTCCGCAAAAACGAAGCTGGCATCCTCGACAGCGTTGGCCATACCGCCGAAGTGTCTTTATGGCGATGCGGATCCGATCGCTGCACTGACTGCCCAGCAGAAGGTGGACCTGCTCGGCCGCGTGGAATCTCTGGCCCGCCGTCGCGACCCGCGTGTTATTCAGGTAATGGCATCGCTTGCCGGTGAATACGATGTGGTGATGGTCTTGCGCAGCGATGGATTGATGGCCGCTGATGTTCGACCGTTGGTGCGACTCTCCGTCACGGTCATTGTCGAGCACAATGGCCGGCGCGAACAGGGCAGCAGTGGCGGTGGCGGCCGTCGTGATCTCAGCATGTTCACCGATGCATTAATTGAGCGCTATGTTGAGGATGCAGTCCGTCAGGCTATCGTGAATCTCGATGCGCGGCCCGCTCCGGCAGGCACAATGCCCGTTGTGCTGGGGCCGGGATGGCCAGGCGTGTTGTTGCACGAGGCCGTGGGACACGGACTTGAAGGCGACTTTAATCGACGTGGCTCATCGGCCTTTGCGGGCCGAATCGGCCAGCAGGTTGCGGCCAAGGGGGTTACCGTGGTCGATGACGGCACTCTGAAAGATCGGCGTGGTTCCTTGAATGTCGATGATGAAGGCCACGCAACACAATGCAATGTCCTGATCGAAGACGGCATCTTGCGCGGCTATATTCAGGATTCATTAAATGCCCGACTGATGAAGGTGGCGCCAACCGGAAATGGGCGGCGCGAATCTTATGCTCACCTGCCCATGCCACGCATGACCAACACCTATATGCTGGCTGGCAAAGAAGATCCCAAGAGCATTGTGGCCTCCCTAGATCGGGGCCTGTATGCGGTGAATTTCGGCGGCGGACAGGTCGATATCACCAGCGGCAAGTTCGTTTTCTCGGCCTCCGAGGCCTACTGGGTGGAGGGCGGAAAAATTCAGTATCCCGTCAAAGGCGCCACCATCATCGGCAATGGGCCCGATGCGCTGACGCGGGTCACCATGATCGGCCGTGATCTTGAGCTGGACTCAGGCGTTGGTACCTGTGGCAAAGAAGGCCAGAGCGTTCCTGTGGGCGTCGGCCAGCCAACGCTGCGGATTGAGTCTCTGACGGTTGGGGGTACCGCCGGCTAAAATGGCGGCATGACCTCATTCACGACTGAACCCGCCACGCCGCGCACCGACGATCTCCGCATTCGCGAGATCAAGGAAGTCGCCCCGCCATCGCATCTGCTGCGTGAGTTTCCGGTATCCACATCGGCAGCACAGCTGGTCAGCACGACGCGTCAGGCGATTCATCGGATCCTTCACGAAATGGAGGATCGGCTCTTGGTCATCATCGGCCCTTGTTCGATTCATGATCCCAAGGCCGCCTTGGAATATGCCGGCCGACTGCTCGAACAGCGCAAGCGTTATGCGGCTGATCTTGAGATTGTCATGCGGGTCTACTTCGAAAAGCCGCGGACAACGGTCGGCTGGAAGGGCCTGATCAATGACCCGAGGCTGGATGGCAGCTACGACATCAACCTCGGCCTGCGCACCGCACGCGAGGTCTTGCTGCGCATCAATGAATTGGGCGTGCCCGCGGGCACCGAATTTCTTGACATGATTTCGCCGCAGTACATCGCCGATCTGGTGGCCTGGGGCGCAATTGGCGCCCGCACGACTGAGTCGCAGGTCCATCGTGAACTCGCCTCTGGCCTGTCATGCCCTGTGGGATTTAAAAATGGCACGGATGGCAATCTGCGAATCGCACTGGATGCAATCAAGGCGGCGGCCCATCCGCATCATTTTCTTTCTGTGACCAAGGCGGGCCACTCCGCCATCGTATCCACGGGCGGCAATGAAGACTGCCATGTCATTTTGCGTGGCGGCAAGGCGCCGAACTATGATGCCGCCAGCGTGGAGTCTGCCTGCAAAGACTCGGCGGCAGTCAACATGGCCTGCCGACTGATGATCGACATGAGCCATGCCAACAGCAGCAAGAAACCTGAGAATCAACTGCATGTGGCCCGAGACATCGCCGCTCAGTTGTCATCAGGTGAGCGCCGCATCTTTGGTGTGATGGTGGAAAGCCATCTCGTTGGCGGACGGCAGGATCTCGAGCCAGGTAAGCCGCTGACTTACGGGCAGAGCATCACCGATGGGTGTATTGATTGGGAGGGCAGCCTCTCGATTCTCGAGCACCTCAGTCAGGCCGTGCGGGCCCGACGGCTTCGACTCGCTGCCGCTTAGGCAGCGCTGTCGCTGCTGGCGTCGCGATCGCGACGCCAGAGCACATCGTTTCCTGGTCCTTGGCTTTGTGGGCTGCGATTAAGCCGCCGCGCCGTGACAAACAGCAGATCCGATAGTCGATTGAGATACTGAATAATTTCATTGCGCACCGGAGAGGCGGTTCTGAGATGGACCGCACTGCGCTCTGCGCGTCGGGCGACTGTGCGGCAGACATGGGCCAGTGCAGAGGCTCGGCATCCTCCCGGCAAAATAAATTCGGCCAGCCGCGGCAGTTCGGCATTCCAGGATTGAATGGTTTCATCGAGGCTTGCGATGCGGGCCTCACGCAGCAGCTCAAAACCCGGAATCGAGAGCTCACCGCCGACATCAAAGAGATCGTGCTGGATGTCAATCAGTATCTCGCGGACCTCGGCGGGCAGGTCCTCGGTCAGCAGCACGCCGATGGTGCTATTGAGCTCATCAACATCGCCGATTGCGTTGATGCGTGCGTGGTCTTTGGAAATACGGCTTCCATCACCTAGGCCCGTGGTGCCATCATCGCCAGTGCGAGTGGTGATTGCGGAGAGACGATTGGCCATATGGGGGTAACGGGCTTGCGCTTGTTCTAAAATGATTGGATTCTATCGAACAACCACTGCGTTCAAATGCAGTGGCCCCATTAAAAAATGAATGCCCCCAGAGAACTCCACCTTGGCGAGTTGCGTTTCGCAGACTTCACCCAGCCAATGGCGCCTGCCAAGCGCGATGCCCTGATTCGTGCGCTCGGGCAGCTGGTCCCCGCAAAGGATCTGCTCTGTACTGATGAGGCCCTCAAGCCTTATGAATGCGATGGTCTGGCGGGCTATCGGCAGATGCCATCGGTGGTGGTGCTGCCCACCCAGGAATCACAGGTGGTCGAAATCCTTCGGGTCTGCCATCAGATGGATGTGCCAGTGGTCGCGCGGGGTGCGGGCACTGGGCTATCTGGGGGTGCGACACCGCATCGGGGTGGCGTCGTACTGTCGCTCGCCCGTTTAAACGCGCTCATCAGTATTGATCCCATGGCCCGAACGGCCCGGGTGCAGCCGGGAGTGCGCAACGCTGCAATTTCTGAAGCAGCAGCCCCCTTTGGCTTGTATTACGCACCGGATCCGTCGTCGCAGATCGCCTGCTCAATTGGTGGCAACGTCGCGGAGAATTCTGGTGGCGTGCACTGCTTGAAATATGGCCTGACGGTTCACAACGTGCTGCGTGTCCGGGCAGTCACGATGGAAGGCGAGATGATCGAACTGGGAAGCGAAGCCTTGGATGCGCCGGGCCTTGATCTCTTATCGGTAGTGATTGGCTCTGAGGGCATGCTGGCCGTGGCCACTGAAATCACCGTGCGTCTGATTCCGCGGCCGCAGCTGGCACGGGTCATCATGGCCTCGTTTGATGATGTGGAAAAGTCAGGCCAGGCAGTGGCCCGCCTGATTGCATCGGGAATTATTCCGGCGGGCCTAGAAATGATGGACCAGAAAATGGCAGCAGCCGTTGAGCAGTTTGTGCATGCTGGATACGATCTGCAGGCCAAGGCCATCTTGTTGTGTGAGTCGGACGGCACCCCCGAAGAAGTCGAGGAAGAGATCAGCCGCATGAAGGAAGTGCTGCGCTCCAGTGGCGCTACCGATCTCAAGGTCTCTGAATCCGAAGAACAGCGGCTGCGCTTTTGGTCCGGAAGAAAAAATGCTTTTCCGGCCGCCGGCCGGGTGGCTGCGGACTATTACTGCATGGATGGGACCATTCCGCGAGCTAAGCTCGGCGAGATGCTCAATCGCATTGCCGAAATGGAGGCCCGTTATGGCTTGGGCTGTTTAAATGTTTTTCATGCAGGCGATGGCAACCTGCACCCCTTGATTTTATTTGACGCATCAAAGCCGGGCGAATTTCATCGTGCTGAACTTTTTGGTGCCGAAATTCTCGAGGCCTGCGTGGAATATGGGGGCACGGTAACAGGCGAGCATGGCGTGGGCCTAGAAAAGATCAACAGCATGTGTGTTCAGTTCTCACCCCAGGAGCGGATCGCATTTTTTGCAGTCAAGCGCGGCTTTGATCCTGCGGGCTTACTCAACCCGGGTAAGGCAATCCCCACGCTGTCGCGCTGTGCGGAATACGGCAAGATGCATGTGCATCGCGGCGCACTGAAGTTTCCGGATCTGCCCCGCCTCTGATGTCGCCGCCCACACCGTTTGATCCGGACTGGCTGCGCCAGTCCCGCGAAATGATTCTGCAGGCGGGCCGGCTGGGCCAGTCGCTGACCATTCGTGGCCACGGCTCGAAGGATTTTTATGGCGGCCTGCCGGCGGCCAATCATCCTGTCCTCACAACATTGCCGCACACAGGAATTGTCGACTACGACCCGGCGGAGCTGGTGGTGGTGGCGCGCAGCGGTACGCCCATTCAAGAGCTCGAATCGGTCCTGGCCAAGTCTCAGCAGATGCTGGCCTTTGAGCCGCCGCGTTTTGGCGGCCGCGGAACGGTTGGCGGCATGATTGCATCGGGCCTGTCGGGCCCGCGCCGGGTCTCGGCAGGCGCTGCAAAAGACTTTGTATTGGGCATGACGATACTCGATGCGCAGGCGCAGGCCCTGCGCTTTGGCGGCACGGTGATGAAAAACGTTGCCGGCTACGACATGTCCCGGCTTCACACCGGTGCGATGGGCACACTTGGCCTGATTGTGGATGTCTCACTGAAGGTGTTGCCCGTGCCACCTGCGGAGGCCACCCTAATCGTTGAGGTGGCAGCGCAGGAGTCCATCACCTGGACCAATACCTGGGCGGGCCAGCCGCTGCCGATTGCTGCGACTTGCTGGTGTGATGGCCGTCTTCACCTCAGGCTCGCGGGCGCCGCGGCCGCGGTGCGGGCGGCCCGGGAAAAGCTCGGCGGCGAGTCGATGCCGGATTCTCAGGCCCGTGATTTTTGGGCCAGGCTTCGCGATCATGATCATGATTTTTTTTTGGTGAATTCGGCCGCGCCGGATCATCATCTCTGGCGCCTCTCTGTGCCATCGACAGCCCCTCATTTTGATGGCGTGACGGATCCGCAGTGGATTGAGTGGGGCGGCGCATTGCGATGGATCAAGACCCGTGCATCCGCAGCTGCGCTGCGGTCCTGGGCGTCAGCGCAGGGCGGCCATGCGACATGTTTTCGTGCGGCCTCCGACACCATTCGTCAGCAAGGCAGCTTCACGGCACCCGATGCAGGGCTGATGAAAATTCATCAGCGACTCAAACAAGAACTAGACCATCAGAGAATTTTTAATCCAGATCGGCTCTATCCCGGGCTCTAAGGAATTTTGTTGTCATGGAAACGACGCTTGCTCCTCGCTATGCCCAATCGCCGCAAGGCCTTACCGCCCAGGAGATTCTTCGGCGTTGCGTGCACTGCGGATTTTGCACCGCGACCTGCCCGACCTATCAGATTCTTGGAGATGAGCGCGATGGCCCCCGCGGCCGGATTTATCTCATCAAACAAATTGCTGAGGGTGCCGATGTTGGCCGCGAGACCCAGGTCCATCTCGATCGCTGTCTGACCTGTCGAAACTGTGAGACCACCTGTCCTTCGGGCGTGGAGTACGGCAAGCTTGTTGATATTGGCCGTGAGTGGATTGAAGATCGTCTGCAGCGTCCGCGGAATGAGCGTTGGGTGCGGCAGCTCTTAAAGGCAGGGCTCACGTCATCCTGGTTTGGGCCCGCGATGCGGCTTGGCCAGCAGGTCCGCGGCCTGCTGCCGGCATCACTGAAAGCAAAAGTTCCTGCCTATCGGCCACCGGGACCCATTCCCCATCGTCAACACGCGCGCAAAGTAATTTTGTTAAAAGGCTGCGTGCAGCCGGCAATGATTCCAGCCATTGATGCGGCCACACAGCGTGTCTTAGATGCCCTTGAGTTTTCATCGCAGATCGAGCCCGGCTCGGGCTGCTGCGGGGCCATTCGTCATCATCTCGCGGATGCCGCGGGCGGCCTGGCCGATGCGCGTCGCAATATTGACGCATGGTGGCCGCAGGTGAGTGCCGGCCAGATTGAGGCCATCGTTGTGAACGCTTCAGGCTGTGGCGTGATGGTGAAAGATTACGGCCATCTTTTGGCCCACGACCCCGACTATGCGCAGCGGGCAGAGCACATTAGCCGTCTCGCGAAAGATCCAATTGAATTACTTGATGCCCTCAGTACAAGACTTCAGTCAGCATTGACGCCGAGCCTGCCGGCGCAGCGTGTTGCATTTCATCCCCCCTGCACGCTGCAGCATGGCCAAAAGATTAAGGGCGCTGTCGAGCGGCTTTTAACTGCCCTGGGCGCCCACCTGGTGCCCGTGGCAGACAGCCATCTCTGCTGCGGTTCGGCGGGAACCTACTCGGTCTTGCAGCCACAGCTGTCTGAAGAATTAAAGGCCCGCAAATTGACCGCCTTGATGGCCAGCCGGCCTGAAGTGATTCTTTCGGCCAATATCGGGTGCATTACCCATCTTGAGTCGGGCACCAAGATTCCAGTGCGCCATTGGCTGGAGTGGATTGACGAGCGGCTGAAGTCTAAGCCGGCGTAATGCTGCCAAGTATGCGGGGGCCGATAGCCCCCGTGACGCTGGGGCAATTGCCCGACTGCCCCGCGAGGGTGCGACTGGCAAGCCAGGCAAATGCTGCAGCCTCGATGGCCTGCGGTGACCAGCCTATCGCCTCGGTGGATTGGACCGGTAAGTCACGGCCCACTGCCTTTCGGATCGATTCCGGTAGCCGCTGCATCAGCGCGGAATTGCGCGCACCGCCACCACAAATCAGGACCTGATCACACAAGGGCTGCCGTTCATTTTTGGCAAGCCGCTCTAGCCGTGCGATTTCATTGGCGATGCTATCGGCCGTCAAGGCAAGTAGTGTCGCCTGCACATCCTGTGCAGCAATTCCTGCAAATGCCGACTGACATAAAAAACTATCAATCCATGCGGCATTGAAAAGCTCACGGCCGGTGCTGCGGGGTGGCGCATACGCAAAAAATGGATCACCCAGCATGGCTTTGAGCAGCAGCTTGTGGGCCTGACCGCTCTGGGCCCACTGCCCATCGGTATCGAAGGCCTGGCCCAGATGGCGCTCTGTCCAGGCATCCATCAAGAGATTGCCCGGCCCAGTGTCATAGCCCAAGAGCATGGGGCCCAGCCAGGTGATATTGGCGATGCCACCAATATTGACCACAGCACGCAGCGCTTTGGGGTCCGCAAAAAGGGCCTGATGAAAGGCGGGCACCAATGGCGCGCCTTGGCCTGCCGCTGCAATGTCTCGGCTACGGAAATCGGAGACCACCGTGATGCCGGTCGTCTCTGCGATGCGGGCGGGCGCGTTTAGTTGGATCGAGTATCCCAGCCGCGGCTGATGCCTTAGGGTCTGGCCATGCACGCCGAGTGCAATGACATCCCGGCTAGAGAGTTCCAGATGGACCAGGCACTCAAGGACTGTACGGCTGATCGCATCAGCAAAACTATTGGCCACCAGCGCGCTGCGATGCAGTTCATCATCGCCGCGTTGCTGCAATTCAAAAAGCGCCTCTCGAAGGGCCGCATCAATGGGCCGAGAAAAAAATCCGCGCAGCGAAATGTCTTGCTGAACTTGGCCCAGCGTTATCGTCTCGCCTATCTGCAGGACCGCGATGTCAATGGCATCCATGCTGGTGCCTGTCATCACGCCTGCGATGAGTTTCATGGCCTACTGGGCCCGGGCCGTATTCACGTTATCAAGAAGCGATAACCGGCCACGCAGATCGGTTGCCGCCACTTCAAAACTTTTCAGTGCGCTGCCGGTGAGGCTCGGTACCTGCGGATTTTCCGCGATGATGCGGCTCGGATCCACGTGCCGGCCATTGACTCGAAATTCGTAATGGAGATGGGGGCCGGTGGCCCAGCCAGTGGTGCCGACAAATCCGATGACCTCACCCATGTTGATGTTTTTACCTCGCACCATCTTGGGTGCGTAATCGCTCAGGTGGGCATAAAGCGTGGAGTAACGTTCATTGTGTTTGATTTCAACCGTGTTGCCATAGCCGGTGCTCCAGCCTTTGGACACCACAACACCATCGGCGACACTGCGAACTGGCGTCCCATAGGGTGCGGCATAGTCAACGCCACGGTGGGCCCGCGGATCACCAAAAAGAGGATGCAGGCGATATGTTGTGAATCCCGATGACATCCGTGTGTAGCGCAGCGGCTCGGCGAGAAATCCGCGTTTTACCGAGCGGCCTTGGGCATCGTAGTAATTGCCCTTACGGGTTTCGGGATGTTCAAAATAAAGGGCCTCATAGGTCTTCTGCCCCGCCTCAAATCGGACCGCCAGGAGCTTGAAAGCACCGATATCGCGGCCTCCGACCAGCTGGTTTTCATAAATCACGCGCACGATGTCGCCCGAACTCACCTGCCGACGGAAATCAAGATCTGATTCAAATAGGGTCACGACCTGTTCTGTGATGGCTTCCGGCACGCCGGCCTCGTCCATTGCGCCGTAAAAGGATCGGCCCACCTGCACTGAGCGGTGCTCGATGCGCATCTCGGATCCCAGTCGCGCAGTGCGCGTCGTGAATTGGCCTTCGCCGGTCCGCTCAACGATCCAGGCATCCAACTTATTGAGCAGCTGAAGCCGCAACAGCCTGCCCTCTAGGTCAGTTCTGACCAGTGCGGTCTGTCCAGCGCTGTTGCGCAAAATGCCGGCGGTCCGTGTGTCTTTGCGCAGGTATTGCCGGGCGTCTCGATCCTCGACACCGAGCCGCTCCAAGAGGCTTTCAAATGAATCATTTTTTCGGACTTCGTCTTCGCGGGTCAGCTCAAGGCCGTGCGCAGCCAGCGCCTTCATCTGGTGTTCAAGGGCCTCGGGCTTGATTTCGATGGCGACCTGCTGATTCAGCACCCGAGATTCGGCCTCGGAGATGCCCGATAAACCAAAGGCCGTGATGGCCGCCATCATCACGCCAAAAACGGCCGGGCCGAGGGTCCAGAGGCGCTCCGGGCGCCGAAGAATGAGCCTGCGCATAAGGGCTAAAATTCTAGCCTTTTCCCCTTGTGAGATCCCCTTGAATTCAGCAAGTCAGTCCCCGGTTTCAGGCGCCAGCGGCGGCCCGTTGCCCGAAATGTCCCCGGTGGTGGCCCAGGCGATGCAGACCGTGATGCGTGGCTGTGAAGAATTGCTGGTGGCCAGCGAGTTCGTTGACAAACTCGCCCGCAGCGAGCGCACTGGAAAGCCCCTGCGGGTCAAGCTGGGCCTGGATCCGACCGCTCCAGATTTACACCTGGGCCACACGGTAGTGCTCAATAAGCTGCGCCAGATGCAGGATCTCGGCCACACCGTCATTTTTCTGATTGGGGACTTCACTGCCTTGATTGGTGACCCGACGGGCCGCAATGCCACGCGGCCGCCACTGTCGCCAGAGGAAATTCGGGCCAATGCCCAGACGTATTTCAATCAGGCATCTCTGGTGCTGGATTCCGAAAAGACCGAGATTCGCTACAACTCAGAGTGGAACGATGCCCTGGGTGCGCGCGGCATGATCACGCTGGCGGCTCGCTACACGGTGGCCCGTATGCTCGAGCGTGACGACTTCACGAAGCGATATCGGGGTGGCACGCCAATCTCGGTGCACGAGTTTCTATATCCACTGGTGCAGGGCTATGACTCTGTGGCGCTGCAGGCTGATCTTGAACTCGGCGGCACGGATCAGAAATTTAATCTGCTGGTGGGCCGAGAGCTGCAGCGCGAATACGGCCAGGAGCCGCAATGCATTCTGACGATGCCACTGCTCGTGGGCTTAGATGGCGTAGAGAAGATGAGCAAAAGCAAGGGCAACGTTGTGGGCCTGCTGGATGCGCCATCGGAGATGTTCGGCAAGCTCATGTCTATTTCTGATGCATTGATGTGGAATTATCTTGAGCTCTTATCTTTTCGATCCTTGACCGCCATCACTGCGCTGAAAGCCGAGGTGGCGGCGGGCCGAAATCCACGAGATGTGAAAGTGGATTTCGCAATGGAAATGGTCGAGCGCTTCCATAGCCGTACTGCTGCGATCAAGGCCCTCGAAGATTTCGAGGCTCGTTTCAAACAAGGTGAGGTCCCCGAGGATATCGCCGAGATGGCGCTCTCCGGCGCACCCATCGGCATTGTTGCTGCGTTAAAACAATCTGGCCTTGCACCTTCGACTTCCGAGGCAATTCGCAATATTGAGCAGGGTGGCGTGCGCATCGACGGAGAGAAAATCGTCGATCGACAGCTGCAGCTCTCGGCGGGCACCTACGTCTTGCAGGTAGGAAAACGCAAGTTTGCCCGGGTGAACATTTCTGCATGAATACGCTCAGTCATCAGCGGCCAGATCGGCCGGTATTGATTGCGGGCCTGATTGCAATTGTCGCGGTCTATTTTCTGATTCTTGTCGGCGGCACGGTGCGGGCAACGGGCGCAGGCATGGGCTGCCCGGATTGGCCGCTTTGTTTTGGCCAGCTGATTCCCCCAACGGATGAGTCACAGCTGCCGCCCAACTGGCGTGAACTCTATGCTGACCGGGGCTATGACAAGGCGCCCTTTGATCCGGTGAAGACCTGGATTGAGTATGTCAATCGCCTCGTGGGGGCCGCGATTGGCCTGTTGATGATTGCTTTTGTTGTGACCGCCGCACGTTTTCGCAGAATCGACCCACCGGTTTTTTGGGCCGCGATTGCCGCGCTGCTGGCCGTTGTGTTCAATGGCTGGCTCGGCTCCAAGGTGGTCTCAACCAATCTTAAGCCTGTCGTGATTTCGTTGCATATGGCCGGTGCTTTTGCGGTGCAGATGGCCTTGATTTATGCCACCACACGGGCCTGCCGTGATCGGCTTTCGGCCCGGGTCGCCGAGGCCTCGGGCGGCGGCCTGCCCGGATGGTTTCGGCCGCTGCTGCTGATGACGATTGCAGCCCTGGTGGTGCAAATTATTTTAGGCCTGCAGATACGGGAGAGCGTTGATCTGATCAGCCGCAGTGCGACCGATCTCGAACGCAATCAATGGATTGAGTTGGTGCCCCAGATTTTTTATGTACATCGGTCATTTTCGTGGGTGATCCTGCTGCTGGCGGCCGCCCTCACGCTCAAGGTGGTGCGCTCGCCGCTGCGAAGAACTCTGGTGGGCCATGCGGCAATCGGATTGGTGCTGCTGATTATTTTTGAAATGCTGCTGGGCGGCGCTTTAAACCATCTGGGTTTTCCCATGATGGCCCAGCCGGTGCATTTGCTGACTGCACACTTGATTTATGGCGTGCTCTGGTTTCAATGGTGCCTGCTGTCTGTGAACTCCCAACCCGCCCCTCATCTGAATAGGAAGGCCTATGTTTGATCGTCAAATTCCGCTCGCCCAGCATGACGTAGAAGTTGCCGCAGCCATTGCTGCAGAAAATAAGCGGCAGGAAGATCATATTGAACTGATTGCCTCGGAGAACTACGCCAGTCCAGCCGTGATGGCGGCGCAGGGCTCGCAGCTCACCAACAAATATGCCGAGGGCTATCCGGGCCGGCGTTACTACGGCGGCTGTGAGCATGTGGATGTTGTCGAGCAGCTGGCGATTGATCGGCTCAAGAAACTCTACGGCGCTGAGGCCGCCAATGTGCAGCCGCATTCGGGTGCCCAGGCCAATCAGGCCGTATTTTTTGCCTTCCTCAAGCCCGGCGACACGATCATGGGCCTGTCGCTGGCCGAGGGTGGCCACTTAACCCACGGCATGCCGCTGAATATGTCTGGCAAGTGGTTCAACGTGGTGCCCTATGGTTTAAATGCGAAGGAAGAAATTGATTACGATCAGATGGAGGCCTTGGCACGGCAGCACCGGCCTAAGCTCTTGATTGCAGGTGCTTCGGCCTATGCGCTGAAAACCGACTGGGCCCGCTTTGCAAAGGTCGCTAAAGAGATCGACGCAATTTTGATGGTGGATATGGCCCATTATTCTGGCTTAATCGCTGGCGGTGTTTATCCGAATCCTGTGCCGCATGCCGATGTGGTGACCTCGACCACCCACAAAAGCCTGCGCGGCCCCCGTGGCGGCATCATTCTCATGAAGGCTGAACATGAAAAGGCGATTAACAGCGCGGTATTTCCGGGCCTGCAGGGCGGGCCTTTGATGCATGTCATCGCTGCAAAAGCGGTGGCCTTTGGTGAGGCGCTACGGCCAGAGTTCAAGGCCTATTCTCAGTCCATTATTGAAAATGCGCAGGCCTTGGCCGAGTCCTTGGTGGCCCGTGGTCTGCGCATTGTGTCGGGCAGAACAGAAAGCCACCTCATGCTGGTGGATCTGCGCGCAAAGCACATCACCGGCAAAACGGCAGAGGCTGCACTTGGAGCAGCCCACATCACGGTGAATAAAAACGCGATTCCCAATGACCCAGAAAAACCGATGGTGACCAGCGGCATTCGGCTTGGAACACCCGCCTGCACCACCCGGGGCTTTGGGCCCGAGGAAATGCGCCAGGTAGGTCATCTGATTGCTGATGTCCTTGAGTCGGCCGAAGATGCGGCGGTCATCGAACGTGTGCGCCGCCAGGTGGCCGCATTAACGGCGCGCTTTCCGGTGTATCGCTAGGCCAGGATCGAATTCGTCGTGCGCTGCCCTGCCTGCGCATCAGATGACACCCAGGTCACGGAGACTCGGGTCTCCGATGATGCTGTCGAGATTCGCCGCCGCCGTAGATGCCTTGCCTGCGGCCGTCGATTCAAGACCGTCGAGCGCATTGAGCTCTCGCTGCCCACTGTGGTGAAAAAAAATGGTGCCCGCCTTGAGTTTGACGACAAAAAGCTGCGCGCAAGCCTGGCCCTGGCCCTGCGCAAGCGGCCAGTCCCTGCCGAGATCCTTGATGCATCGGTCCGAAAAATTGAAGAGCAGCTTGCCGCCAGCGGCGAGCGCGAGGTCGCAACACAGCGTATCGGCGAGCTGGTGATGGCGGAACTGCGAAAGCTGGATAAGGTGGCCTACATTCGATTCGCTTCGGTGTATCGCAGCTTTCAGGATGTGGCCGAATTTCAGGAACTCGTTGCCGAGGTCAGCCCGCGGGCAGCGGCCAAACGCGGCCTGAAGAAAAAGAAGTAGCGGCGCCGTGTACACGCCACAAGACGAACACTTCATGCGTGAGGCGCTTGCCTTGGCGGCGCTCGGCATGAACACCACCACGCCCAATCCCCGTGTCGGATGTGTGCTGGTGAAGGCCGGCGAAGTCGTCGGCGCCGGCTGGCATGAACGTGCCGGCCAGCCCCATGCCGAGGCCCTTGCGATTGCACAGGCAGGATCCCACCGCGCAGCGGGATCAACGGCCTACATCACGCTGGAGCCGTGCAGCCATTTCGGACGGACACCACCCTGCGCAGAGGCCCTGCGGGCTGCGGGTGTGGAGCGTGTCATTGTCGCCATGCAGGATCCGAATCCGCGTGTGTCCGGACGCGGCATGCAGATGCTGCGTGACGCAGGAATTGATGTGCGTTGCGGATTGCTGGCTGAGGAGGCCGCGGAATTAAACCCGGGTTTTATTCAGCGCATGACCATCGGCCGGCCCTGGGTCCGGGCCAAAGCCGCAATGTCCCTGGATGGCCGAACGGCACTGCCCAGCGGGGCGAGCCAGTGGATTACGTCCGCCGCAGCACGCGACGATGGCCACGCTTGGCGGGCCCGGGCCTGTGCCATCGTCACCGGCATTGGCACCGTGCGTAAGGACGATCCCCAGATGACCGTCCGTGCGATTGAGACCGCCCGTCAGCCCCTGCGTGTTGTTGTGGATACGCGATTTGAGATTGATCCGCAGGCCCGAATTCTTCACAGCGGCCAGGCCTTGATTGCAGTCTGCGTCGACCAGGCCCTTCCTGTTTATCGGGAAAAAGCACAGGCCCTGCTTGATCGTGGCCTTGAGGTCATCACGCTGCCGGCAGCGCCAGATTCAGGAAAACTTGACCTTCACGCGCTCATGCAGGCCTTGGCAGCACGGGAATGCAATGAAATCCATCTGGAAGCAGGCGCCCATCTCAGTGGCGCGATGATGCGGCTTGGACTGATTGATGAGTGGCTGCTTTATGTCGGGCCGACGTTGCTGGGCGAGGGCATGCCGCTGGCCTCTGGTGTGGGCCCGTGGACTGATCCTGAGCAGGCCCCACGCTGGCGTTGGAAAGAGCATCTCTTGATCGGTGATGCGCTGCGCCTGCGCCTGGTGAAAAGCGGACCACAGGGCTAGACTGCCGCCATGTTTACGGGAATTGTTCAGGCAGTGGGCCGCATTGTTTCAGTCCAGCCCGCCGTCACCGGCTGGGCAGGCGATCCACCCGGCCTGCGCATTGCGGTGGATGTGGGCAGCTTGGCTGCTGACGATATTCAGATCGGCGATTCGATTGCAATTAATGGCGCCTGCATGACTGTTGTATCCCGAGAGGGCAAGACCGTGCAGATGGATGTCTCGCGCGAGAGCTTAAATCGAACGGTAGGCCTGGATCATCTTGGCCCGGTGAATCTTGAAAAAGCCATGCGTGCCGATGATCGGTTTGGCGGGCATTGGGTCAGTGGCCATATTGATGGCACCGGCGCCGTCAAAGCGATCACACCCCAAGGAGAGTCGCATCGACTCGATGTGCAATTGCCGACTAGCATGGCAGCTTATGTCAGCGAGAAGGGCTCAATTGCTTGCGATGGTGTGAGCCTCACCATTAACACTGTTGCCGATCACCCCGACGGCTGCCAAATCAGCATCAACATTATTCCCCACACCTGGCAGTCCACGGTCCTGCATCTTCGGCAGCCCGGCGATCGGATGAATATCGAAGTCGATCAAATCGCTAAACAGGTTGAGCGTATCCTTCACCGCATGCAGCAGGCCCCACGATGACCCCCTCCAGAGAACTCTCCGATGCTGATGCACTCATCGCCGAATTGCGTGCGGGCCGCATGGTTGTACTCGTCGATGATGAAGACCGCGAGAATGAAGGTGATCTGGTCATGGCAGCCGCCTGCGTATCGGCGGATGCGATTAACTTCATGGCCAAGCATGGCCGGGGACTCATTTGCCTGACATTGACCGAGGCCCGCTGCCGCCAGCTCAATCTGCCGCTGATGGTCAACGAGAATCGCTCTTCGCATGGCACGGCATTCACGGTCTCAATTGAGGCCGCAAGTGGCGTGACCACCGGCATCAGCGCAGCAGATCGTGCGACCACGATTGCAGCGGCGGTGGCCGCAGACGCCCGGCCACAGGATCTTGTGCAGCCCGGCCATATTTTTCCCTTGATGGCCCAATCGGGCGGTGTCTTGGCCCGTGCTGGCCATACCGAGGCCGGCTGTGATCTGGCGGCCTTGGCCGGCTTTGAGCCTGCTGCAGTGATTTGTGAAATTTTGAAAGACGATGGCGAAATGGCGCGGCTTCCGGACCTGGTTGCATATGCCAAGACCCATGGATTAAAAATCGGCACGATTGCCGATCTCATTAAATATCGCAGTGCCCACGAGAGTCTGGTCTCGCGGCTGTCCGAGCGCGAGATTCAAACCGCCCATGGGCCGTTTCGTTTGGTGGTCTATCAGGACCGCGCGGCCCGTCAGCCTCATCTGGCCTTAGTGCTGGGCGCGCCAGTGCATGATCGTGAATGTCTGGTTCGCGTCCATGAGCCGTTCACGGTGATCGATGCGCTGGATACGGGCCCCACCTCGCACAGCTGGACCCTGGCGCAGGCCTTGCAGGCCATTCAGCGCCATGGCGAAGGCGTGGTTGTGCTGTTGAATTGCGCGATCTCTGCCGAGGCTTTGCTGGAAAAAGCCATGGCATCGGGTTCGCCTGCCGCCAGCCCGGTGAAGTCGGTGGCTGCGGGCCAGAGTGCCCAGCTGCGTAACTACGGATTGGGTGCGGCGATTTTGCGGGATATCGGCGTCGGAAAAATGCGGGTGTTGTCGCAGCCGAGAAAAATGCCGAGCATGATGGGTTTTGGTTTGGAAGTGACCGGTTATCTTGGCGGAGAAGCCCATGAATGAAATCAAGGTGGACCTCGATGGTGAGGGCCTTCGAATCGCAATCGTGCAGGCAAGATTCAATGAAACTGTGGGCCAGGCCTTACGGGCATCGTGCCTTCAGGAGCTGGCCCGGCTGGGTGTGGATCCAAACGACACATTTCTTGCCACGGTGCCAGGTGCGCTTGAGATTCCATTGACCTTATCGCAGCTTGCGGAGACTGGCCGATTCGATGCCTTGATTGCCTTGGGCGCGGTGATTCGTGGTGAGACCTACCATTTCGAGGTCGTCTCCAATGAATCGGCCGCGGGCATTGCGCGGGTCGCGCTTGAGTTTCATATCCCGATTGCCAATGGGATTCTGACCACCGAGGACGATGCGCAGGCCATGGCCCGGGCCGATGAAAAAGGCTGCGACTGCGCGCAGGCAGCCGTTGAGATGGCCAATCTCTTGTTTGCGATTGACGATCAACTCAGCGGCGATGACGACTAGCCGGCCCGATTCAACTGCCCGGGGTGCCCGCAGGGCCTCGCGCAGTCTGACGGTTCAGGGCCTCTATCAGTGGCTGGTCTCCGGCGAAGATGCCGGTGCGATTGATGCTTTTTTGCGCGAGCAGCAGGCATTTAGCCGATGCGATCAGGAATATTTTGATCGCCTGCTGCATGGGACCATTCGCGAGAGCGCTGGATTACGTGAAACGTTTTCATCACAGTGTGATCGGCCCTTAGCAGAGCTCTCTCCGGTGGAACATGCCATCCTGCTCTTAGCAACCTACGAGCTCTTGCATGCACCGGAAGTGCCATTTCGTGTTGTCATCAACGAGGCCATTGAGCTGGGCAAATCGTTTGGCGGTACCGATGGGCATAAGTACATCAACGGTGTGCTCGATAAGCTGGCGGCGGCTGTGCGACCCCATGGCTAATCTGGGTGAATTCGAATTCATCGCACAACTGTTGCAAGGCCCAGCGGCACAAGGCCAGCCGTTTTATCGGCATCCGCTTGCGCTGGGCATCGGTGATGATGCGGCACTGATTCCGCCGCTCGGCCCCCAGGAGCAGCTGGCAGTGGCCAGCGATATGTTGATCGAGGGCCGACACTATCTTGCCGACTGCGATCCACGGTCTTTGGGCCATAAGGTCTTGGCGGTGAACCTCTCTGATCTTGCGGCGATGGGCGCTCGGCCTTTGGCGTTTACCTTGTCAGCAGGCCTGCGCGAAATTCGCAGGCCGTGGATTGAATCTTTTTTAGACGGGATGCTTTCTTTGGCCCGCGAGTCGCAGTGTCCGTTGGTGGGCGGCGATACGACTGCTGTGGGCGCACAGGCTTCTGAAGTGTTTTCAGTCACCGTCTTGGGCGCTGTTCGGGTGGGTACGGCGCTGCGCCGCGATGGCCTGCACTCAGGCGATGACCTCTGGGTCTCCGGCCATCTGGGCGATGCGGCTTTCGCACTCAACCAGGGAATCGATGATTCGAAATTGAATGCTCCGCAGCCACGTCTCGCTCTGGGGCTCGGGCTTGTGGGCCTTGCGTCGGCGGCCATTGATATCTCGGATGGACTGCAGTCCGAACTCATGCATTTACTGAATGCAGCCCAGCGCCGTGCTGCGAAGCCACAGTGTCTGCAGGCGAACGTGAACTGGCAGGACCTGCCGCTTGGACCTTTGGTGAAGCAGGCCGCGCTGGTGGGCAGGCTGACACCGTCACAGGCTGCAGGCCTTGCGATCACAGGTGGTGATGAATACGAATTACTCTTTGCTGCGGCCTTCTCTGAGCGGGCCCGCATTGAGGCATTGGGCCAGCAGCTGGGCCTTGCGTTGACGCGAATCGGCAGCGTGGAATTCAGCGATACGCCCGGCGTGCGTTGGCGAGATGCCGCGGGAGCGCAGCCCCCTGAATCTCTGCAGGACATGATTACGCGTGGCGGATTCCGACACTTCTGATAGCCGCGGAATGGCTCCCGCATCTTCGGCACAGCCTGTGCAGCGTGTCGGCCTGCTATCGCATCCTGCACACCTGATCTCGTTTGGATTTGGCTGCGGATTTTTTCCTGTCGCTCCGGGCACGATCGCAACACTCTGGGCTTGGGTTGTATTTTTGATGATTGACCCGGTCATGACGGACTTCTCTTGGGCGGCATTGATTGCATCGGGTGTGGTGGTGGGCGCAGTCGCATGCACAGTGACTGGTCGCGCCCTCGGTAAGGCCGATGATGGATCTATGGTCTGGGATGAGATTGTGGCGTTCTGGCTTGTGCTCTGGATTCTGCCCAAAGCCAGCGATCCTGCTGGCATTCATGCCATGGGCCATGTGCCGGAGTGGCTCATTGAAGCGGTCGGATTTGCGCTGTTTCGTTTTTTTGACATCGTGAAGCCACCCCCGATTCGCACCATCGATCGCTTAAGCCGAGACGGCTGGGGTGTGATGCTGGATGATCTTGTCGCAGCTGCTTACACCCTGCTCAGCTGTGCTGTGCTGCTGCGGCTTGCCCATCTGCTGGAGGCATGGTGGCGTTAAAACAAAACGAAATGGGCCGGATTTCGAATGATCTTGCCCTGGTACTGGGACTGGCGATTGGCGTTGGCCTTCTGCGGCGCCGCGGCCGATTAATGGTGGCCGAGTCCTGCACGGGTGGGCTAGCTGGCCACTGGATCACTGCGATTGCGGGATCAAGCCGATGGTTTGATGGCGGGGTCATCAGTTACGCCAACACGGTCAAGCACGGGCTTCTGGGTGTTCAGTCCGAGACCCTGCAGCAGCAGGGTGCTGTCAGTCTGCAGACCGCCGCTGAGATGGCCCAGGGGGTTCGCAGTCAGCATCGAAGGATGCTGTCGGATCCGGTCAAGCGCATCCCCGAGGTCCTGTTTGCTTTTTCGATCACTGGCATTGCCGGCCCCCAGGGCGGCCAGCCTGCTAAGCCTGTGGGCACCGTTTGCTTTGCCTGGGCGGGCCCGCAGGGTGTTCGGGCGGAGCAGCGGTTTTTCTCGGGCGATCGGGCGGAAATTCAGCGGCAGGCTGCGGCCTGGGCGATGGCTGGGCTTTTCGGTGAGCTCTGCCGAGCCAGGGCCGTGGGGGTCTAAGTCTTTCTGCCGATGGCAGTCTGGGCCGCCGCTTTTTAGAATGGTGCTACCCCTTGTAACCTGTTTTTATATACAGTAATATTTCCCCATCGCCCAGCCGGCTTCTAACCCCAATCTCCCAAAGGATGCGCCCCCATGCAAGATAAACAAGACCCCAAAAACCGTGCCGAAAAAGCCAAGGCGCTGCAGGCCGCCCTGTCCCAAATCGAAAAACAATTCGGCAAGGGCTCAATCATGCGTATGGGCGAAAACGATGTCGCCCCGGATATTCAAGTCGTCTCAACTGGCTCCCTAGGCCTGGATCTGGCACTCGGCGTCGGCGGCCTGCCCCGTGGCCGGATTGTCGAAATCTATGGCCCGGAGTCATCGGGCAAAACCACGCTCACATTGCAGGTCATCGCAGAGATGCAAAAGATCGGCGGCACCTGTGCTTTCGTGGATGCCGAGCATGCCCTCGATACCCAATATGCCCAGAAACTCGGCGTCACCCTCTCCGAGCTGCTCATCTCGCAGCCCGATACCGGCGAGCAGGCCTTGGAGATCGTTGATGCGCTGGTCCGATCCGGCTCGGTAGATCTCATTGTTGTGGACTCAGTTGCCGCCCTCACGCCAAAGGCGGAGATCGAAGGCGAAATGGGCGATTCACTGCCCGGCCTGCAGGCCCGTCTGATGTCGCAGGCCCTGCGCAAGCTGACTGCCAACATTAATCGCACCAATACCCTTGTGATTTTCATCAACCAGATCCGCATGAAGATTGGCGTGATGTTTGGCAATCCCGAAACCACTACCGGCGGCAATGCGTTGAAGTTTTATTCTTCAGTGCGTCTTGATATTCGGCGGGTAGGTTCCATCAAAAAGGGCGAGGAAGTCACCGGTTCGGAGACCAAGGTCAAGGTTGTGAAAAACAAAGTCGCCCCGCCATTTCGGGCGGCAACCTTCGACATCCTTTACGGCGAGGGCATCTCTCGAGAAGGCGAAATCGTTGATCTGGGTGCAGAAAGCGACATTGTTGAAAAATCAGGCGCTTGGTATAGCTATAACGGCGAGCGCATTGGCCAGGGCAAAGATAATGCCCGCGAGTTTCTGCGCCAAAACTCGGATATCGCTCTGGAGATTGAAAACAAACTGCGCGAAAAGTTTGGCGTGAATGCGCGCCCAGCAGGCGAGGCGCAAGCTGTCGCAGAGCAAGACTAACCCCCTTTCTTCAGCCGCCCTTCGGGCGAGGGTGCTCTCTGCCCTCGCCCGAAGGGAGCACTCCAGGCATGAGCTGGAGCAAAAATTTCTCCCGCTTGCCGAGAGCGCCCTATCCCTCGCGGAAATTCTCGATTCACTTCAGCAGCAGGGCCTGCTCTCCGATGCGCGTTTTGCGCAGTCTGTTGCGCGCATCCGGGGCGCACGTTTCGGCGTACGTCGCATTGCATTTGAATTGCAACAAAAGGGCATCACAGCACATTACGCCGCTGCCGTCATCGATCAGCTGACGCAGACCGAATCCGATCGACTCCGAGAGGTCTGGCGAAAAAAATTCGGTTCGGCTCCAGATTCATTTGAACAGGCCGCTCGACAGCAACGGTTTTTGCAGCAGCGCGGCTTTTCACCTTCATTAATTCGCGATTTTTTCCGGCAGCTTTCCCGCAGCTGATGGTGGCTCAAGCCCCGTCCCTGCGCGGTCTCGAAGGGCCTGCATGCTAAACTGACTCGCAAAAAACGGGAGGCGGTTGCATGAAAATTCACGAATATCAGGGCAAGGAAATCCTGCGTAAGTATGGTGTTGCCGTGCCCCGCGGCACGCCGTGTTTCACGGTCGATGAGGCGGTTAAGGCGGCCCAGGGCTTAGGCGGGCCCGTCTGGGTGGTCAAGGCCCAGATTCATGCTGGCGGGCGGGGTAAAGGCGGCGGCGTAAAAGTCGCCAAATCCGTCGATGAAGTCAAGGCCCATGCGTCGGCGATCCTAGGCATGCAGCTGGTCACCCATCAGACTGGCCCCTCCGGACAGAAGGTTCGGCGTCTGCTGATCGAAGAGGGCGCAGATATCAAGAAGGAACTCTATGTCGCCGTGGTTACAGACCGTGTGAGTCAGCGGGTTTGTGTCATGGGTTCAAGCGAAGGCGGCATGGATATTGAAGAGGTGGCGGCCACTCATCCCGAGAAAATTCACAAGATTTTTGTGGATCCCCTGACAGGATTTACCGATGCGGAGGCCGATGGCCTCGCCAGCAAGATCGGCATTCCAGCGGCATCGATTGGACAGGCGCGTGCCATCCTCAAGGGCCTGTATCAGGCCTTCTGGGAGACGGATGCTTCGCTGGCTGAAATCAATCCCTTGATTCTCACTGGCGATGGCAAGGTGATTGCGCTGGATGCGAAATGGAATTTCGATTCGAATGCGCTGTATCGGCATCCTGAGATCGTGGAGATGCGTGATCTTGACGAAGAAGATCCCGCTGAAATCGAAGCCTCGAAATATGATCTCGCCTACATTCAGTTAGATGGCAACATCGGCTGTCTGGTCAATGGCGCTGGCCTCGCAATGGCCACCATGGACACCATCAAGCTCTACGGTGCCGAGCCTGCAAACTTTCTTGATGTCGGCGGCGGCGCATCGACAGAGAAGGTCACCGAGGCCTTTAAGATCATGCTGGGCAACCCGAAAGTCAAAGCAATATTGGTCAATATCTTTGGCGGCATTATGCGTTGCGATGTGATTGCGGAAGGCGTTGTCGCAGCCTCGCGGGCCGTCGGTTTGAAGGTGCCGCTGGTGGTGCGCATGAAGGGAACCAATGAGGATCTTGGTAAGAAAATTCTCGCTGACTCCGGCCTGCCGATCATCACGGCCGACACCATGGCCGAAGCCGCGCAGCGCGTGGTCGATGCCACGAAAAAAGCATAAGCCCTGGAGCGCCAACTATGTCTATTCTGATTAATAAAAACACCAAGGTCATCACGCAGGGCATTACCGGCAAGACGGGGCAATTTCATACCCGGATGTGTCGCGACTATGCCAACGGAAAAAATTGTTTTGTCGCGGGCGTGAATCCAAAAAAAGCGGGCGAGGATTTCGAAGGTGTGCCGATTTACGCGTCGGTGAAAGATGCAAAGGCTGCAACGGGCGCATCGGTCTCCGTGATTTATGTGCCACCCGCTGGCGCGGCAGATGCCATTTGGGAAGCGGTCGAGGCAGATCTCGATCTGGTGATTTGCATCACCGAGGGCATTCCGGTGCGCGACATGATGGTCGTGCGTAACAAGATGAAGGCCAACAATAAGCGGACCTTGCTGCTTGGGCCCAACTGCCCGGGGCTGATCACGCCGGATGAGATCAAAATCGGCATCATGCCGGGCCATATTCACCGTAAAGGCCGAATCGGCATCGTGTCACGGTCGGGCACCCTGACCTACGAGGCCGTGGGCCAGGTCACCGAGCTCGGCCTGGGCCAGTCCTCGGCGGTGGGCATTGGGGGCGATCCGATTAATGGCCTGAAACATATCGATGTCTTAAAGCTTTTTAATGATGATCCCGAGACCGATGCGGTGATCATGATTGGCGAGATCGGCGGCCCTGATGAGGCCAATGCCGCCCAGTGGGCCAAAGACAACATGAAAAAGCCGATCGTTGGATTTATCGCTGGCGTGACCGCCCCTCCCGGCAAGCGGATGGGCCATGCGGGCGCCCTCATCTCGGGCGGCGCTGATACGGCCCAGGCCAAGTTGGACATCATGGAGGCCTGCGGTATCCGTACAACCAAGAATCCATCGGAAATGGGCAAGCTGTTAAAGTCCGTGCTCTGATTGAGTCACAAAAGAATCCGCCCCCATGCATTCCGATCCAGCAAAAAGCCGCACCATTCTTAAGACCATGGCCATCGTTGGGCTTGCCGCGTTGTTGGTCGCAGTGCTCATTCGATAAGGACCGCGTCTTATGGAGCTTTTTTCCGCCGAGTTTTTCTCTGCGCTGCTGGCCATCATCGTTATTGATCTTGTCTTAGCCGGTGATAACGCCATCGTGATTGCATTGGCAGCACGCAATCTCCCGGAAAAAGACAAAAACCGCGCGATTATCTTCGGCACCATCGGAGCGATTGTGGTGCGCTCGCTCATGACGGTAGGGGTGGTCTGGCTGCTGAAGATTCCCGGCCTCATGCTGATCGGCGGACTGCTGCTGGTCTGGATTGCTGTCAAGCTGATTGCACCTGCCGATGGTGGCGACGAACACTCACCGACTGCGACAACCTTCTGGGGCGCAATGAAAACCATCATCATTGCGGATGCCGTGATGGGGGTGGATAACGTTCTGGCTGTTGCGGGCGCGGCCCACGGCAGTTTTCTGCTCGTCGTCCTGGGATTGCTGATCTCGATTCCCATTGTGGTCTGGGGCAGTCGGCTGGTTTTAAAACTGATCGAGCGCTATCCCGTCGTCATTTATGTTGGCGGGGCGGTGCTGGCCTTTACGGCAGCAAAGATGGTACTCAATGAGCCCATTCTGAAGGCCTGGGTCTCCGCGCTGCCCGGATGGGTCTACTGGCTGATCGTCGTGGCCACCGTCGTGGGATGCACGGCAGTGGGTGCGTGGCTAAAGGGCCGCCGCGGCGGCCAAGTCAGCTACGAAAAGTCCTGACTTAAATCTCTAGGTTATCAATGAGCCGCGTTGCGCCACAGCGCGATGCGGCCAACACCACCAGCTGATTCGGTTCAGCCAGATCCTGGGCCTGTGGCGCTTTCAGGTCGCTGCGCCGGCGCACCGAAATGTAGTCGGTGCTCCAGCCCCGGTGGTTAAGAATCTGTTTGGCCGCTGACTCAATCTCCACTACGTCATCCACCGTGATTCGGGTCGATGCCTGGCCCTGGCGGATCCGGTCGGCGACCTGATGCAGGGTTTTGGAGAGCCAGACGGCCTCCTGGCGTTCATCGGCGCTCAGATAACGATTGCGTGAGGACATGGCCAGGCCATCGGATTCACGAATGGTTTCAGCAGGAATGATTTCAGTTGGAATTGAAAACTGGCTGCACATGCGTCGAATAATCATTAGCTGCTGATAGTCTTTCTTTCCAAATACGGAAACCTGGGGCTGCACGCACTGAAATAGCTTCATCACGACGGTGGTCACGCCAATGAAAAACCCAGGCCGAAACTCACCCTCCAAAATGTCACCCAAATCCTGGGGCGGACTAATTCGGTAGTCCTGGGGCACGGGATACATCTCCCGCTCGTCGGGTGCAAACAAGACATAGACACCTTCTTTTTCAAGTTTTGCAATGTCGTCATCCAGAGTCCGCGGATATTGATCGAAGTCTTCATTGGGGCCAAACTGCAGCCGATTCACAAAGATTGAGGCCACAACCGGATCTCCATGATTGGCGGCGAGTCGCATCAGTGACAGATGGCCCTCATGCAGATTGCCCATGGTCGGGACAAATGCGGTCCGCAGCTGCCCCCTGAGCTGGGCTCGAAGTTCGGAAATGGTGTGAACGATTTTCATGAAGCTTTAGTGGGCATTAAAGAAGGCCCGCCGCCCTTTAAAGCTGGCAATCTGAGCGATCAGGGCATCAAAGTCCTCATCACGCTCGATTGGGTTGAGCTGCTCGGTATTGATGATCAGCAACGGTGAAGACTCATAGTGGTGAAAAAAATGAATATACGCTTCGGAGAGCCGGCGCAGGTAATCCTCGGACATGTTCTGTTCCATGGGAACCCCCCGCTGGCGAATCCGCTCAATCAGCGCATCGGCCGAGGCCTGCAGCAGAATCACCAAATCAGGGGTCGGCGCCTGTGGCCGCTGGGCATCATAGATTTTTTGATAAAGGCTCAGCTCTTCGTCGGAAAGGGTCAGCCGGGCGAAAAGCGGATCCTTTTCAATCATGAAGTCACTGACAATGTTCTCGGAAAATAGATCACGCTGTGCGACTTCCCGCAACTGGTCAATGCGCTGAAAAAGAAAAAACAGCTGGGCTGGCAGCGCATAGCGGCTGCTGTCGCGATAAAACTTCGCAAGAAAGGGGTTCTCCTGTGGCGCCTCCATGAGCGGCACATAGCCAAAGCGCTCCGCAAACTTCATTGCCAGGCTGCTCTTGCCGACACCGATCGGCCCTTCGATGACGATCGAGCGAAAGCGATTGGCCCAGGCGGGCCGGGATGCCGTAAATGTCGCAAGCATATTCATGCCGCTATTGTCTCACCAGCGCTCCACTTCGTTGCGGGCTGCGCTTGAGAGCCTTGAAACCCATACTCCCGCGGGTTCCAGCGTCTGCGCCTCGGGCGGGCCCAGCAGGACTTCACGATTCAGTTCGCACAAGGGAATGAGCACAAAGGCTCTGAGATGGGCCCGTGGATGGGGCACGATGAGTCGTGGCTCACAAATCCGCTCCGTCTGCATTGCAATCAGGTCACAGTCGAGTGTGCGAGGTGAATTCCAGCCTGTCCGCGTGCGGCCAAACTCGAGCTCAATGGCCAGCAAACCATCCAAGAGCGCGGCTGCCGAAAGTTCGCAAGCGATTTCGATAACGGCGTTACAGTAGTCGGGGCCCGGTGCATCGATCGGCACTGTTCGATAAAGCGCCGATGATTTCAAAACGGTAATTCCAGGTACGGCGCTGATGCGCTGGATTGCTGACTGGCAGGCAACATCTGGATGGCCGAGGTTTGCGCCCAGGCCGATGTAGGCGGTGATCGGTCCCAAGCTTAATCGGACGGCCCGGGACCCGCGGATTCGGCGCCCCCGGGTGTTGCCCCGGGTTTGCGACGCCGACGGCGTCTCGTGCTGCCGGCGGGCAGTCGATGCGACTTGGTCTGCGCAATCAACTCGCTGCGCCCATCTGCGTCGGCATCAAGATAGGCCTGCCACCACTGCGCGAGTGCTGCATCACATAGGCCTGCTTCTGCCCGCAGCAGCATGAAATCGTAGGCCGCACGAAAGCGAATGTGCTCCATTAGCCGGCTGATCGTTGCTGGCTGGCGCTTTTCAAAGCGGGGCTGCATGAGCCAGATTTCGCGCATATCGGAAACATAGCGTCGCTGGATCGCCAAGGCATCGAGCTGGGTTTCGATGACCTCATCGATCGCGGCGTTCAGCGCAGGAATCAGATGCTCGCCCTGGCCATGCCGCTGCAGCCAGCGTTCGTTCACCAAGTTCCAGAGCAGGGCAGCAAATAAAAATCCCGGCGAAACAGGCTTGCGATCATGGATGCGGGCATCGGTGGCTTTCAGCGCCCGGGTAACAAAATCCAGGCCGCGCGGATCACGATGTTCGAACACCAGATCCAGCAGCGGCAGACAGCCGTGATGCAGCCCCTCTGTCCTGAGCTGCGTGAGGCCCTCCAGGGCATTGCCGGAGTGCAAGAGTTTGAGCATTTCATCGAAAAGCCGCGCATTGGGCACATTGCGAATCAGATCGGCCATCTCACGAATCGGGCGGCGGGTGGCCCGATCAATCTCAAAGCCCAGTTTTGCTGCCAGCCGCACCGCCCGCAGCATCCGCACGGGATCCTCTCGATAGCGATGCTCTGGATCCCCAATCATGCGCAGCACCCGGCCTTTTAGATCTTTCACGCCATGGTGATAGTCCAGCACCTGATCACTGACTGGGTCGTAATACAGGGCATTGACGGTGAAATCACGACGAGTCGCATCCTCATGCTGCTCACCAAAGACGTTATCGCGCAGCACACGCCCATGCTCATCGAGTTCGATATCGTCAGATTGAAGCGCACGAAAGGTTGAAACCTCAATCGTTTCTGGGCCAAACATGACATGGACCAGCCGGAATCGTCGTCCGATGATGCGCGCCCGCCGAAAACTCCGCTGAATCTGCTCGGGCTCTGCGTTGGTGGCGACATCAAAGTCTTTTGGCCGTATGCCGAGTAGCAGATCGCGAACGGCGCCGCCCACCACGTAGGCTTTAAAGCCTGCCCGCTGTAATTCCTCAACGGTGCGAGCGGCTGCATTAGAGATCAGCCGGCGATCAATGCCCAGTCGGCTGCCTTTATGAATTTCGGGCTCATGGGCGGGCGCCTTTGATCGTCGGAGGGCCTTGATGGACAGCCGGCCCGGGGCGAGTCGCGAGAGGTTTTTAAAGAGTTTGCGAATCATCCGGGCCTAGTCGCCTGTGCTTTCGGTCCGCTTAAACAGATCCAGAACATCCCAGCCCTGGGCCTGGGCGTGGGCCCGTAGCCGGAAGTCGGGATTAACGGCCACTGGCGAGCCGACACGGGCCAATAGGGGCAGATCATTCATGGAGTCACTGTAAAACCACGACTCCGAAAAATCGGTCAGGCCAAGGCCTTGCAGGGCAAGCCACTGCTCGACCCGAGTCACTTTGCCCTCGCGAAAGCTGGGCAGCCCCGCAGGCTTACCAGTGAAATTACCGTCGGCGCCAATTTCAATCTCGGTAGCAATCAGGTGTTCGACATGAAACTCGCGTGCGATCGGTCCGGTGATAAACGAATTGGTCGCTGTCACGATGGCGCAGAGCGCACCTTCTTGCTGATGCTGCCGGACCAGCTCACGGGCGGGCGCGTGAATCTGTGGCCGGATGACATCTCGCATAAATTCTTCGCGCCAGGCCAGCAGCTGCGACCGCGGATGTTGTGCCAAAGGCGCAAGCTGAAAGTCTAAAAATTCGTAAATATCAAGTGTTCCTGCGCAATACTGTGCATAGAAGTAGTCGTTGCGCTGTGAATACCATTGGGCATTGACAACATTGCGATCGACCAGGAACTGCGCCCAGGAGACATCGCTGTCGATGGGCAGCAGGGTATTGTCGAGATCAAATAGCGCTAGGGCTTGCATATCAGGAATCGAGTAGCTCTTTCAGTAGCGGCAGTGTCGCAGGCCGCTGCCGCGACAGCGCCAATTCATTTAAACCATCGACCACCTGCATCAGGCGACCGAGATCCCGCGGCAGGCGGGTAAGCAGGTAGCCGATAAGCTCATCGGCCAGCGGCAGCCCTAGTCGCATCGCCCGCTCCTGCAGGGCCGTTCGTTTTTCCTGATCACTTAATTCCTGCAATTCAAAAATGAGGCTCTGTCCCAGGCGGGTCCGCAGGTCATCGCGCAGCTGAAGATGCAGCGGCGCGCAGGCGGCTGCACAGACAATGCGGCCACCGACCTCCCGCGCGGCATTGTAGAGTTGAAAAAGCTGGCCTGCAGTGGCGGCATGCGCCGCATCCAGATGATCCAACAACAGGCAGGCCTGCGGCGGACCGGATTGATATTGCGCTAGGACGCGGCTGAGCGGGTCCATGGCCTGCTGAGACGATTCGGAGGCTTTTAAATCACAATACATCGCAAACTCCGGATGGTCCTGGGCCCAGGCCTTTAGCCAGAAGGTCTTGCCGCTTCCTGGGGCACCCCACAAATATAAAGATGCAAACCCCGTGGATGGCCCCTCAATCAGCGCAGCCAGCGCACTGAGCGCGGCAGCGTTTTTCCCGATAACACCATCGGCAAGATGGGGCCTGGGGGGCTCCATGAGGTCTAAGGGGATTTGCATCCTTGGGGCTCGAGTAGGATCGGACGACAAGTTCAATAAAATGACGATTTTAGGAAGATTGTCCCTCATGAGTTCTGACAAGCCTGAAAAAGCCCCGGCCATCCCGATGACCTACCGAGATGCAGGGGTCGATATCAATGCGGGGGATGCCCTGGTGGATCGCATCAAACCCCTTGCGCGGGCCACGATGCGGCCCGAAGTGCTTGCTGGAATCGGCGGCTTTGGCGCCCTTTTTGAGGTGCCCAAGCGGTTTAAAGACCCAGTGCTGGTCTCTGGGACCGATGGCGTCGGAACCAAGCTCAAGCTGGCTTTTGCGCTGGGCAAGCACGACACCATTGGTATTGATCTGGTTGCGATGAGTGTCAATGACATTCTGGTGCAGGGCGCCGAACCCCTTTTTTTTCTGGATTACTTTGCTTGCGGCCGACTCGCGGTGGAAACTGCAGCCAGTGTCATTGGGGGCATCGCAAAGGGCTGTGAAGCCTCGGGCTGCGCCTTGATCGGCGGCGAGACCGCGGAAATGCCTGGCATGTACGCCGATGGCGAATACGATCTCGCCGGATTTGCGGTGGGAGCTGTCGAGCGCGCCCACATTCTGGACGGCCAGCGGGTCGCGCAGGGCGATGTCGTGCTGGGTCTGGCCTCAAGTGGATTTCACAGCAATGGATATTCGCTCGTGAGAAAAGTCCTTGAGCATGTATGCGGCCGTATGTCTTTGCCGGCGGTGGACAGTGTTCGTATCGACGGCGAGGAGCAATCGCTCTCGACATTGATCATGGCGCCCACTCGGCTGTATGTTCGGCCCATGCTGTCGGCCCTGTCAGCACATCGTGATCATATCAAGGCCATGGCCCACATCACCGGAGGAGGGCTTACCGGTAATGTGCCGCGCGTGCTGCCAGAGCATTTAACGGCAGTTCTGCATGAAGATTCCTGGACCATGCCGGCAGTGATGCGCTGGCTTCAGACCAAAGGCAATATTGCCCGCGACGAAATGCACCGGGTCTTTAACTGCGGCATTGGAATGGCGGTCGTCGTGCAGGCTGCGCAGGCCGAGGCAGTCGCCGCCCATCTGACCCTGCAGGGCGAGCGGATCTATCGCATCGGGGAAATTCGCGCACGCGCAGAAGGCGAGCCGCAGACCATTATTCAGTAGTGATTGGCAGTGCTGGACGCGGTGCCGGACAGATCGAGGCCTTTGCTCGTGCCAGTGCGGTAGCGTCACCTCCCCACCACCAGGTGAGGCAGGCCTGATCTTGGCTGGCGATGGCCTGCTGAAATCCAGACTCTAAATAGCTTCGGGCCTGATACTTCGAGACGCCGAGTCCGATCAATATTCCCGCAGCGAGGCTGATCATCTGATCGCGCATCTGCGTAGACTAATCAGCCAGGATCAACTCCTTACACACTTGGCGTGCAGTCTGCGCTTGGTCCCGCGGATCGAATCGCGTGATACTGCCAAATCCTCGCAGCCAAGTGATTTGGCGCTTGGCAAGTTGTCGGGTCGCAGCAATTGCAGCGTCCACAAAGGCCTCATTCGAGATCAGCCCCGCAAGATGATCCCAGGCCTGGCGATAGCCCACGCAACGCATACTGGGAAGTCCGCCATGCAGATCCCCGCGAGCAAAGAGCGCGCGGACCTCGTCTAGAAATCCTTCGGCCAGCATCTGCTCAAACCGAATGCTGATGCGTTGATGCAGCCATGCCCGATCCTCGGGCTGTAGGCCGACGACATGCAGACGCTCTCCAGCGGGCTGCCGAGTGCCGCGGGCAGCGCTCTGGGCAATCAGCGCTGTCATGCTCTCACCGGTATGCCGATAGAGCTCAAGCGCCCGGGAAATACGCTGTGCATCATTGGGGTTAAGCCGCCGGGCCGTCTGGGGGTCGATGCTCGTCAATTGCTGGTGCAATGCCGGCCAGCCGATCGCGCTGGCCTCGTCGGCAATGAGTGCGCGAATCTCGGCAGGCACCGTCGGCAAATCATCTAAGCCCTCGGAGAGCGCCTTGAAGTAAAGCATCGTGCCTCCAACGATGATGGGAATTTTTCCGCGCGCGCGAATGTGTTCGGCTACCTTACGCGCATCGTTTACAAATCGGGCTGCCGAGTACGACTCTGCAGGATCAAGAATGTCAATTAAGTGGTGGGGCAGTTGCGCGCATTCGGCCGCTGTCGGCTTTGCAGTACCAATGTTCATGCCGCGATAAATCTGCGCCGAATCCATACTGATGATTTCTACTTCTGGAATCTCTTGGGCAAGCCAAAAGGCCAAGGAGGATTTTCCGCTGGCGGTGGGACCTAAAAGACAGAGCATGAAAAAGAATCAGGAGAGTTTTTGTGACCGCGCCAAAGGCGGGTTGGCACGGAAGTAACGTCGAATGCCCGCGATTAGGGCCTCGGCCATCTGCTGCTGGTACTGCTCATCGCGCAGCCGATCTTCTTCATCAGGATTGCTGATAAAGGCAGTCTCAACCAAGATCGAAGGAATCTCTGGGGCCCGCAATACAGCGAATCCGGCCTGCTCGACGCGGGGCTTATGCAGCCCATTCACACCGCCGATTTCTGTCAGCATGGCGCGGCCGAGCTTAAGTGAGTCTTTGATTTGCGCCGTGGTCGACATATCCAAGAGCATCTCGGCCACAGAGGGATCTTTGTGACGGATATTGAGTCCGCCAATCAAGTCTGCGCTATTTTCTCGGTTGGCCATCCAGCGGGCCGCACTGCTGGAGGCACCTTTTTCAGAGAGTGCATAGACCGAAGATCCGCGCGCATTCGGTGAGATCCAGGCGTCCGCGTGAATTGAAACAAATAAATCCGCCTGCACTCGCCGAGCCCTGCGAACGCGCATATGAAGAGGTACGAAATAGTCGCCATCCCGGGTGAGATACGCCCGCATATTGGGCTCTTCATCAATGAGCTGCTTCAAACGGCGGGCAATCGAGAGGACCACATCTTTTTCAAAGGTGCCGCGCTTCCCGATTGCTCCCGGATCCTCCCCACCATGGCCGGGATCCAGCGCAATGGTCACCAGCCGACTGACCACTGGCTTGCGATCCGCCCTGGCGGTTGAGCGACTCTGTGAGGGATCGGAGAGCTCGGGCGATCGCGCAACGCCGGGCGGTACGGCACGTTCGCGCTCGAGTGTGGCGAGAAAATGAAACAGCGGATCTTCATCGACAATCGGATAAAGATCCATCACCAGCCGGGCCTGATACTGCGCAACCGCAGGCAGGCTGAAGACCTGAGGATTAATGTCTTGCTTCAGCTCGAATACCAGCCGCACCACGCGCGGCTGAAACTGTGCCACGCGTATTGCTCGAATAAAGGGGTCGTTGTTGGTGACACGGGCTGTGAGCTCGCGCAGTGCTGAATTGAGCGTTACGCCCTCAAGATCCAGTACAAAACGCAGCGGCTCTTTGAGCAGCTGCGTGCTGTATACCAGGCCCTCTGGCTCATGTTCAATCGTGATTCGTGTATAGGCTGGCGCTGGCCATAGTCGAATGCCAATCACCTGGGCGGCCATGCTGGGCTGGGCCACCAGGCTCAGCAGCAGCGTGCCACCAGCGCCGATTAGGACCTGTCGACGTCGGCGATCCATTGGGGAAGCGGGCCGTCAAATGACAGTCCGTCAGGGCGATTCAAAAATTCGATCGTGAGACGACGGGGCGCATCACCGCTGACATCGTCTTCCCAGGCCAGTTCCAGCCCGATATGGGCTGCGGGAAGTCCGGCCGCCCGCTGTGGCCACTCAATCAAGACAATTGCCCGCTGTGCAAAAAGATCACGTAGTCCTGCAGAAGACCAATCGGCAGGTGAGGCCTGCCGATAAAAATCAATGTGATGAATGGGAAGAGCGGCGCCCTCCAGGTCGATTTCATAAGACTCCACCACACTAAAGCTTGGACTCTTGACACGATCTCGGATGCCACAGGCCCTGAGAAATCCGCGGGCCCAGGTCGTCTTGCCCGCGCCAAGCTCGCCGCGCAATGCAATCTGCACCGCTGTCTTGTTGTGGCGATCTTGACGGAGTGCTTGCAGCACCAGCCGAGCAGTCGCCGCAGCGATTTGCTCGCAGGCCTGCGCATTGAGATGACGGAATTCTTTGCGCAGCAGGGGCTTAGGGTTTTGGCTCATACTTTGGTGCATGCTGCCTGATCATGAACAGCTGATTCTAATCGCCCGCTCTTTCGGATTTAGCCACGTCGGCGTGGTTGATCTCTCAGGCGAGGCCTATGACCGCTTGGCGCCCGCGATGGCCCAGTATCGCCAGTGGTGCGCGGCAGGCTACGCCGGCGAAATGGAATATCTCAGTCGGCATGCGGAACTCCGCGAAGATCCCGCACGGCTGATGCCGCAGCCACCAAAAGCATTGCGGGCCATCGTGGTAGGGATGAACTACCTGCATGAGGCTGCCCAGCAGTGGCAGCAGGAGCATGCCGCGGCGATTCGAACTCCAGAACGGGCTGTAATTTCGGTCTATGCCCGGGGCCGCGATTATCACAAAGTGATTCGACAGCGGCTGCTTCAGATGGCGCGCGCCTTGGGCAGGCGGTGGTCGAATCAAGACGCACAGTTTCGGGCCTGCGTGGACTCTGCACCCGTGCTTGAGGTGGAACTTGCTCGTCAGTGTGGGCTTGGATGGCGCGGTAAGCACACCCTGCTGCTAAATCGCGAGCAGGGCTCGATGTTCTTTCTTGGAGTCCTCTTAACGGATCTGCCCATTGCGCCGATGCAGGCAGTCACCGATCCACCCCAGGCCACTACCGGCCACTGTGGTACCTGCACCGCCTGCCTGCAGGCCTGCCCAACGCAGGCCTTTGTGGGCCCGTATCAGCTGGATGCCCGCCGCTGTATCTCATATCTCACGATTGAGTTAAAGGGCAGCATTCCCATCGAGATGCGCCCGCGCATTGGCAATCGCATTTATGGCTGTGATGACTGTCAGCAGGTCTGTCCGTGGAATCAGTATGCCCAGCAGGCAACACTTCCCGATTTCGATGTCCGTCACGGCCTCAATCGCGCCACCCTGCTGGAGCTGCTGCAGTGGACGGAGGCTCAATTTTTAGAACGCCATCAGGGCAGTGCGATTCTGCGAATCGGCTATGAGCGGTGGCTGCGTAACCTCGTGGTCGCCGCCGGCAATGCAGTGGCTTCGGCTGACTGTCCGGCCGAGATCAGATCCGGTCTGATCGCATCGTTACAGCGGCATCGTCCAGTGGCAAGCGATTTAGTTGCGGAACATATCGACTGGGCACTAGCCCAAGGCCTGCAAGACCGTTACCCAGAGCGTGATCGTCACCATTGATCCCAGGGTTGAGATCGACACCAGGCCAGCAGTCAGCGGCCCGTTGCCGCCCATTCGGACCGCAAGAATATATGCACTGCTGGCGGTTGGCATGGTCGCAAACAAAATCGCGACATCACGCTGCAGACCCTCAATGCTCATCCACTTGCAGGCGGCCCAGACCACGGGCGGTGTGATCAGCAGTTTGATGGCGGTGATGGAGATCCCTTGCCAGCGGGCGGCCGTACTTTTCATTCCCGCAAAGCTCAGCCCCGCACCTACACACATCAAACCAAGAGAAATTGCCGCGGAGCTGGCCCGGTCGAGCACTCCGTAAATGAGCTCTGGGGGAATGAGCCCCAGAAAATTACAAATGACTCCTGCTAGGGTTGCAATGAGCAGCGGGTTGCGCAGCAACTCTGCAGTCAGTCTGGCCGGGTGCAGTGTGTTGGCCAAAAAGGAAACGGCCATGACATTGGCCAATGGAACGGCAAATCCGACAATCACCGCCATCATGGCAAGGCCCTCGCCACCCCAGCCGCGGGAGGCAATGGCAAAAGCAACATAGGTATTAAAACGAAATGCGCACTGGATGCCAGATGCCCAGTCCATCCTTGTCATACCGGGAATCCATCGGGTCAGAACGCCGAGTGCCGCGGCAACAAGCACACCCACTGTCGCGGCCTGGACCATCAGCGTGGTTTGGCCAGAGGCCAGCGAGGTCCGTGTGACTGCCGCAAATAGCAAGGCAGGAAACAGCACGAAGTACACCAGCCGCTCGGCGCCCTCCCAGAAGCTGCGGCCGATCCACCCTGAGTGCATGATGATGGCACCCGCCACAATCATGGCGAAGTCAGGGAAAAGAAGTGAAAATCCGTTCATGGTGAGCAAGGCAGACGTACAGTCTAACGGGCCGATCGGGCCCGATGCATCCGATGCCGCTGAAATCGATCGCTTTTGTGATGCGATGTGGCTGGAAGCGGGCTTGTCGAAAAATACGCTATCGGCCTACCGCCAAGATCTCTCCGATCTTGGCGCGTGGCTGATGAGCGAGGGCCGCGCAGGCCTGCCGAAGGCTTCACGCGAAGACATCAGCCGATATTTCTCGGTGCGTTTTGCAAGCATTCGGGCCAGCACCGCCAATCGGAGACTTTCGTCATTGCGCCGCTATTACGGCTGGCTGTTGCTGCATGGACGACGCGAAGACGATCCCTGCTTGCTGCTGAAATCTGCCAAGCGGCCCGAGCGGTTTCCAAAGGCGCCTGCTGAATCGCAGATTGAAGCGCTCTTGCTGGCGCCCAATCCAGAGTCAAGCCTTGGCCTGCGTGATCGGGCGATGCTTGAGATGATGTATGCCGCAGGCCTTCGCGTCAGTGAGCTCATTGCCCTCAAGAGCATTGATGTCTCTCAGGCCGATGCCGTGGTGCGCGTGATTGGCAAAGGTGATAAAGAGCGGCTGGTTCCGATTGGTGAAGAGGCGATGGCCTCATTACTGTTGTACATGCAGCGTGGCCGGCCGCTGCTGCTGGCAGGCCGCAGCAGCGATGCACTTTTTGTCACTGAACGTGCGGCCGCGATGACCCGCCAGCGGTTTTGGAAAATTATTAAAACCTATGCTGCTGCAGCTGGCATTCAGGGCCCGATTTCCCCGCATAGCCTGCGGCATGCATTTGCAACCCATCTGCTGAATCACGGCGCCGATCTTCGCGTGGTTCAGATGTTGCTGGGCCATGCCGACATCTCGACGACGCAGGTCTATACCCATGTGGCCAACGATCGATTGAAGTCGATCCATGCCAAGCACCATCCGCGGGCCTAGAATCACGGCATGACCATTCACGTCGCCCTTGGGCTTGCCGCCTTGCTCTCTTATTTGTTGGGCTCGATCTCCTTTGCGATTGTGGTGAGCCGGCTTCGTGGCTTGGCAGATCCACGCAGCTATGGCTCAAATAATCCCGGAGCGACCAATGTCCTGCGAAGCGGCGATAAGCTCGCTGCAGCGCTCACACTTTTTGGTGATGCGGCCAAGGGACTCGTTGCTGTTTTGCTGGCGGCTGCATTTGCGCAGCAGTGGCCAGCCCCGCAGCAACAGCTTCTCATCATCACGGCTGGTGTCGCAGTTTTTGTCGGCCACCTCTTGCCAGTATTTTTTCGATTCCAAGGGGGCAAGGGTGTGGCCACCGCCTTTGGCGTGCTGCTGGGCTTTGATCCGACAATGGGCCTGATGGTGGGGCTGATCTGGCTTTTGGTAGCAAAGCTTTCGCGAATCTCATCTTTAGCCGCGCTTTGCGCCGCTTTGGCAGCGCCGCTGCTCACGTTTTTGCGCCATGGCGCAGAGGCGATGCTCTGGGCGGTCATCGTGATTGCGATACTGCTGATCGCGCGACATCAGCGCAATATCATCCAGCTGCTGACCGGTAAAGAAAAAGCCTTCAAGAAGTCTTCGGAGTAAATGCAGACAGCGGCCATCGTGGCCGCACGGTAAATCCAGGGCCCACTACCACTGGCTTGCCTGCAAGCAGATGCAGTGCCCCTGCCCACGCAATCATGACGCCGTTATCGGTACATAGATGGGGCGGTGCAAAAAGTACTTCAACCTGATCCGATTTTTGGATTGCATTCAATTGCGCACGCAGCCGCTGATTGGCGCCAACACCGCCTGCCACCACCATTTGTCGCAGCCCCGTTTCCTGCAGCGCCTTTCGACACTTTGTAGTGAGCACATCGACGATGGCTTCCTGAACGGCCGCCGCCATGTCGGCGCGGGCCTGATCATCAAGCCCATCTGCGGCCTTCAGTTTCTGCACATGGGTTAAGACCGCAGTCTTTAGTCCGGCAAAACTGAAGTCCAACGTGGGCCGCTTTAACAATGGGCGGGGCAGCTCGAAACGTTTTGAGTTGCCTTGGGCCGACCAGCGCGCGATCTCGGGACCGCCGGGATAGCCCAGCCCCAGCAGCTGGGCCGATTTGTCAAAGGCCTCGCCCGCCGCGTCATCGATGGTCTCGCCAAGCATTTGGTACTGGCCGAGGCCATCGACTCGCATGATCTGGGTATGCCCGCCACTAACCAGCAGGGCAAGAAACGGAAATCGAAGTCCTGATGCTGCCGGGTCGAGCAAAGGAGAGAGCAGATGGCCTTCCAGGTGGTGAATGCCGATGGCCGGCCGGCCGATGGCATGGGCTAGCCCCTGGCCGAGGCTTGCGCCTACTAGGAGCGCTCCGGCCAGGCCCGGCCCCTCGGTGTAAGCGACCGCATCCAGCTCCCCCCAAGAGAGGCCTGCCTCCTGGATTACCTGCTCAGAGAGCGGGGCAAGCCGCTGAATATGATTTCGCGAGGCCAGCTCGGGCACAACTCCGCCGTAGGCGGCATGCAGGGACACCTGACTGTGCAGGGCCTGGGCCAGGATTTCGGCCTGGCCGCCCAGCCCCGGCGGCAGGTCCGGGCCAGCGGACGCACGAATAAGGGCAACGCCTGTCTCGTCGCAGGAGGTCTCAATGCCCAGGACCAAAAGCTCCCTCTTCACTTGCCAGAATTCCCCGGGTTGGCGATACTTATGGGTTCTTCGGGCGCAAGCCCCTTATTGCCGATTGGATGGACGTTCACGATGCCGGTTGTTCGAGTTAAAGAAAATGAGCCCTTTGAGGCCGCCCTTCGCCGCTTTAAGCGCACGATCGAAAAGATCGGCCTGCTGACAGAACTGCGTGCACGCGAGTTCTACGAAAAGCCCACGGCCGAGCGCAAGCGGAAAAAAGCAGCTGCAGTGAAGCGCCACTATAAGCGCGTTCGCAGCATGATGCTGCCCAAGCGCAAATACTAATTGTCCATCAAGGACCGTCTTCAAGAAGACATCAAGGCCGCCATGCGGGCCAAAGAGGCCGAGCGGCTCACCACACTGCGTCTCGTAACCGCAGCCATTAAGCAAAAAGAAGTCGACGAGCGCATCGTGCTCGATGACGCTGCCGTGCTCTCGGTGCTCGAGAAAATGATCAAGCAGCGCAAGGACTCCATCAGTCAGTTCGCCGCAGGAAATCGCCAGGATCTCGTCGCCAAAGAGCAGGCCGAACTCGACATACTGGCCGTCTACATGCCTGAGCAGATGTCCGAGGCAGATCTCGATGCTGCCATCGCTGCGGCGATTGCCGAATCGGGCGCCAGTGGCCCGCAGGCCATGGGTAAGGCCATGGCGCTGCTCAAACCCCGGCTTGCCGGCAAAGCCGACATGGGCCAGGTCTCTCAGCGGCTCAAAGCCCGCCTCACGCAGTAGCACTCGGCCAATCGCCCATGCGGGGCAGGGCTGCGAGAGATCGCGGGGCCGAGCAGCGCAGCGTGGATACACTAAGGACATGATTCCTCAGCAATTCATCGATGATCTGCTGCGTCGTGTCGATGTAGTTGAGATTGTTGGCCAGCATGTTCAGCTGAAAAAAGCCGGTGCGAATTATTCTGGCCTTTGTCCCTTCCATACCGAGAAGTCACCCTCCTTCACGGTCAGTCCAAGTAAGCAGTTCTATCACTGCTTTGGCTGTGGAGCCCATGGCACTGCGCTGGGTTTTTTGATTGAACATCTTGGCCTGCCGTTTCCACAGGCCGTCGAAGACCTCGCCCGCCGGGTCGGGCTCGAGGTCCCGCGTCAGGCGCCTGTTGCGGATCCCGAGGTTCGCAAGCGTGAATCTGATCAGCGGGCACGGCTCAAGGATTGCCTGCTGCAGGCGGCCCGCTTTTATCAGCGCAGGCTTAAAGACTCCTCGCAGGCGATTGATTATTTAAAAGGACGCGGCTTATCGGGCGAAATTGCCGTTCGATACCACCTAGGCTATGCCCCCGAGGCCTGGCAGTCACTGCAATCTGTTTTTTCCGACTATCAGAGCCGAGACCTTCTCGACGCTGGTTTGGTCATTGATGGCGAATCCGATCGGCGTTATGACCGCTTCCGTGATCGCATCATGTTTCCGATTTTAAGTAGCCGCGGCGAGGTCTTGGGCTTTGGCGCCCGCACTCTCGGTACTGATGAGCCAAAGTATCTCAATTCGCCTGAGACCCCAGTGTTTTCGAAAGGCTTTGAGCTCTACGGGGTGTTTGAGGCGCGCCAGTCGATCCGCGAGTCGCGGCAGGTCTGGGTGGTGGAGGGCTACATGGATGTCGTCGCCTTGGCCCAGCATGGACTGGGACACGTCGTGGCCACACTGGGAACTGCAACAACGGCGCAGCATCTTCAGCAGCTATTACGGCTCAGTGATCGCGTGGTGTTTATGTTTGACGGAGATGCAGCAGGACGGCGGGCTGCCGCGCGCGCAATGGAGACCGCACTTCCTTTTGCAAACGAACAGAATCGTATTGATTTTGCATTTCTGCCCGAGGAGCATGATCCCGATAGTTTCGTGCGCGCCCATGGTGCCGAGGCGCTTCGTGATTGGGCATCAAAGGCCATGCCCTTGTCAGCCTGGATGCTGGAAGTGGCCAGCAGTGGCCAGTCGCTTGAGATTGCCGAGGGTAGGGCGGCGGCAGTCACAGAGGTGCGACGGCTTTTGTCGCTGATGGCAGCCGGCCCGTTGAGAAATCAAATTGCTCTTGAGGCGGCCCGGCGACTTGATGCCTCCGATCTTGCAAAGGATTCCCCCGCTGCTTTTGTGCGCAACGATGCCAGGCCCCGTGGCGCATCGCCGTCTGGCGCAAGCGTGCCACCGGGATCACGATTTACGCGGCCAGTTATTCGGCCGCTTGGCGAACGGCTCTTGCAAATTGTGGTGCGCGAGCCTGCCTGGGCAAGATGGGTTGATGATCACGCCCGTGCCGCCTTAGATGGCCCGCAGTCGGCATTGCTGTCGTGGATTCAGCAGCGAATTCCCAAAGAAGGATCAGTGAACTTCGCCATGCTTCACGAGGCCGCCCTCGCTGAGGGCCGCGAGCGGGGATCTGAGGAGGTTAGATTTTTTATTCGGCTTGCCCAGCCGGATGCCGCGCTTGATGCGCTCTCGGAGAGCACCCAGCTGCTGCGGGAAGAGTTCAATCTGGCCCTGGTGCGGCTCAAGCTTCGGGTGCTTGAGGATCAGGCCGCGGCACTCGCCGATCAGGCAGCGTCCGACGCTAATGCGCGGGCACAGCTTCAACGGGTACGGGAGACTATCCAGCAATTAAAGGCCCAGCCTCCAAACTCAGGGGAGGATTTTCGGGCTTAAGGTACTGATTTTGAACATTTTTTGCTATAATGGAGGGTTTCCGCTGACGCACCCAAAAATTGCCACACAAGGACCCCAAGCCCGTGAGCAAAGCCCAAAAATCCGCCGTGAAGACCCCCGCAAAGAAAACCACCGTGAAACCTGCCGCGGCCAAAAAACCGGTCGCCAAGACGGCCAAGCCTGCCGCCGCAAAGCCATCGAAGCAACCTGCCCAAGCGAAGCCCGCAGTCAAGGCCGCCGCAAAAGCCCCTGCCGTCAAAAAGCCAGCAGCAAAGCCCTCTGCGAAAAAGCCGGTTGCAAAGCCAGTCGCGAAAAAGCCGGTATCCGCATCGAAAAAGCCTGCCGCAAAAAAACCAGTAGCCAAGCCGGTAGCAAAAAAACCGGCGCCCAAGCCAGCCGCGAAAAAGCCGGCAGTTGCGGCGAAAAAGCCCGCTGCTAAAGCGCCCGCGAAGCCTGCAGCAAAGCCTCAAGCCAGGCCGGTAACCAAGGCGGTGACCAAGGCCGCCGCAGAAAAGCCGTCGGCCAAAAAACCCGCGACGGCTGCCGGAAAAAAACAGGCCCCGCCGGCTCCGGCGCCGAAGAAAGGCAAAGGGGCCGCAACGCCCGAGCCGATTGCTGCAGAGACACTGCCTGTTAAGCCCAAGGGCAAGCCAGGCCGGCCGCCGAAAAAATCACCAGAGCAAATCGAGGCCGAGGCCAGCGGTCTGGATGACACCGTCATTGATGATGTTGAAACTGCGGATGTCATCGAGCCGCCACCGCCGCCGAAAAAAGGATCGGCCCGTCGGGCCCGTGATCGTGTCCTGAAAGAATTTCTACCCTTAGGCGGTGCCGTCACGCCGGAAGAACTTGAAGCGCGCAAAGCCAAGATTAAGACCCTCTTTAAGCTGGGTAAGGAGCGCGGCTATCTCACGTACTCTGAAATCAATGACCACCTGCCCGAGAACGTGGTGGAGGCCGAACAGATCGAGTCGATCGTTTCGACGTTCAGTGACATGGGCATTGCGGTCTATGAGCAGGCCCCCGATACCGAGACCCTACTGCTCACCAGTAACGCACCCGCATCTGACGATGATGATGCCGAAGAGCAGGCAGAGGCAGCGCTGCAGACCGTGGATTCCGAGTTCGGCCGCACGACCGACCCGGTAAGAATGTACATGCGTGAGATGGGCACCGTGGAGCTGCTCACCCGCGAGGGCGAGATCGTTATCGCGAAGAAAATTGAAGAAGGCCTACGCGATATTGTGATGGCGATTTCTGCCTGTCCCGCCACCATCAGCGAAGTCCTTGAGTGTGCCAATAAGATCCGTGAAGGCACGATGCCAATAAGCGATGTTGTTGATGGCATCGTAGATCCGAACGCCCCCGAGGAAGACCTGCTGTCATCGACCGAGGCTGAGTTTGCCGCCATTGAAGCTTCGGAAGAGGTCGATGATGACGGCGCTGCGGCAGCGGCTGCAAATAGTGCTCGGCTTGAAGAGCGGAAGGTAGCAGCGCTGGAGAAGTTCGATGTGATTCAAAAGTCCTTCGACAAAATGCGTAAGGCGGTCGATGGCGATGGCTACAAGTCACCTGCCTACGAGAAGGCCCAAAAGACGGTCAGCAATGAGTTCATGAGCATTCGCTTTACCGCGAAGATGGTTGAGCGTTTGGCCGATACGCTGCGCAGTCAGGTTGAAGATGTGCGCCGAATCGAGCGCAAGATTCGTTCGATTGCGGTGGATAAAGTTGGCCTGACGCAAGACTGGTTCATTAAAGAGTTTCCCGGCAACGAGACCAATCTAGATCTCTTTGCGAGAAAGGTTTCAACGGCGGGCGCTTCTTCACAGCTGCTTCAGCGTAATCTTCCCGCCCTGCAGGAAGAGCAGCAGAAACTGATTGCCCTTCAGACCCGAGTGGTTCTGCCGTTGCATGATCTTCGAGAGATCCACAAGCAGATGACGGCGGGCGAGCGCAAGGCCAGAGCAGCGAAAAAAGAGATGACCGAGGCCAACCTGCGGCTGGTGATCTCGATTGCCAAGAAGTACACCAACCGTGGACTGCAGTTTCTGGATCTCATCCAAGAGGGCAATATCGGTCTGATGAAGGCGGTTGATAAGTTCGAATATCGCCGGGGATATAAGTTTTCCACCTATGCGACCTGGTGGATTCGCCAGGCGATCACCCGCTCGATTGCTGATCAGGCCCGAACCATCCGTATCCCGGTCCACATGATCGAAACCATCAATAAGATGAATCGGATTTCGCGGCAGATTCTGCAAGAGACTGGCAAGGAGCCCGATCCGGCAACGCTGGCCATCAAGATGGAGATGCCAGAAGACAAGATCCGCAAGATTTTAAAAATCGCCAAAGAGCCCATTTCGATGGAGACCCCGATTGGCGATGATGATGACTCCCATCTGGGTGACTTTATTGAAGACACCAATACGGTCGCACCAATGGAAGCGGCGCTTCAGGACTCCATGCGGGATGTCGTGAAAGAAGTGCTGGATTCGCTCACACCGCGCGAGGCAAAAGTGTTGCGTATGCGATTCGGCGTGGAGATGGCCACTGACCACACGCTCGAGGAAGTCGGCAAACAGTTTGATGTCACGCGCGAACGAATACGACAGATTGAGGCAAAGGCCTTGCGTAAGCTGCGGCACCCCAGCCGCAGCGACAAGCTAAAGAGTTTTTTAGATACGTTGTAAAAAAAGGCCTGGGGAACCAGGCCTTTTTCTACGCGTAAGCGCAAGGATAGCAATCCCGGGGGCCGTTAGCTCAGTTGGTTAGAGCAGAGGACTCATAATCCTTTGGTCGCTGGTTCGAGTCCAGCACGGCCTACCATTTTTAATCGTGAAATCACCGTTGGGGTTTGGTTTCAAGCGCGAGTGTAAACCTCAATTATGCCGGGCGATTGATTAAGACCGCGGAAACTCTTTGTAGCCAGTTGTTCTAAGGTCACAATTACAATAGCGTTTAAACTCGCTAACAAAGATGGATCAAATGAAATCACTACTATTCCTCCTGGCATCGGTAAGCATTGCCTCCAATGCCTTTGCGTTTGAAATTCTCGCCCTAGGCACTAGTAATACAAACTGCAAGGGCACTGATCAGGCCTACACAAAGGCTCTAAATGAAATGCTCGAAAAGGATGGCATCAAGGCAACGGTAATCAATGCGGGTAAGGATGGCGATACACCCCAATTTATGATTCGAAGGATGTCCGGCCTGATTAACTCGAATACAAAATTAGTCATTTTTGAGCCTGGGCCGAATGAAAGAAATAAGCAGCAAAATCTCAGCGACGCCGAAAAAATTCTTGTAGATCTACAAAAACGTCAATTGCCGACGATTTATGTGTCAAATGGCGCTATTGAAAGCGAGGCCGATGCCTCTGTAAGAGCGCAGAAATACAATGCTATTTTTTATGGGAGTTGGGCCAGGGGTGTTCCCACAGACCGAGAGCACAGACAGTACGATCAGCCGCACATACCGAATTCGGCAGGTCATATGACAGAAAAAGGCTGCCGGCTGTGGGCCAGCAATATCTACCCTCTGATCAAGCAGGTTATCGCAGAGAAACAAATCAAATAAGCACAGAAATTGATGTCTCAGCAAGATCGATCTGTCAGCGTAAACCTCAATTACGCTGGGCGATTGGTTAAGACCGCCTTTAAAATCTTGCGCTGCTGTTTAATTGCTCATTAATTTGAAAAGCAGGCCCTTGGTATCAAGGGGCAACTTGCTGAACCACTCTGTAAGCCGCAAAGTCTCCTCTGAGTGCTCTACCTTGAGCGGTAATGCGTGCAAATTTGCTTTGGGCGCCTCTCCCATCGACATCGGATTAACATCGACCGCAAGCCAGATGGATAGGGTAAAAAGATGTTGATACCCGGGCATTGATATGCCACGTATCCACCGACGCATTGTTTCTTGCGATATTGGCTTTTCGGCTTTTGAATGTCGGTTAAAGTGAATGGCTACGAAAGCAGCAGATGGCAAGCGCCCATACCTCTTTCGTAGCCCTTCTCTCAACTTCTCGGAAAAAACATCTGAGATTGGCAACTCCCCCCCTGGTATCAAAAAAGATTACGAAGTATTGATAACTTGGAGGCTCAGTATGAGGCTTTAAAACCTCAATAATAAAAGGGACAGACTAAATTACACGTCACGCGTGCAATTAGTTTTTGAGTAGTCGAGTAACGGGTACACCCAAAACAAAAGCCAACTTTGTGAGTACCTCTAGTGTTGGGTTGGCAATCGTGCGCTCAATCTTACTGACAAGAGTCCTATCAACCCCTGCTTCTAATGCCAGACGCTCTTGTGACAATCCGTGCTTGCCCCTCAGCGTTCTGATGTTGTCCGATAAAACAAGTTGTAATTCTCTCAGTTCAGACTGCCACATATACGGTTAATTCTTAAGATTGCAACTCAGTATTAGCCTTTATATGAGACGAGACGTCCACAGTTCACACGCCACGGTTTTAAAGCAACAACAAAAGTTGTCTGTATAAACCTGCGAGAGGTAGCAGCATTTACGATCAGTGGCGAGTCACCCTCGCCCACACTGCCCACAGGTCATTCATCTGCTTGACAGCGAACTCGTGCCTTGCTGAAGACACGTCAGCCGGCCTTGGCATCGTCACTCCCGACCACAAGCAGGCTTGGCCTGTTTGAACGTAACAGTGACCTATCATCGGGGCTGATAGAATCTTGCAATGACAAACGTATACGAGCTACCCAAAGAACTTCCGGTGCCGCAAGATGACGGCGCTGCCAATCATCTCGTCGGACAGCGGCTCCCGAGCGTCACCCTGGCTGCGACCAACGGTTCGGTGATTGATGTCGGAACGATAGTGAACACAGTCGTCATCTATTGCTATCCAATGACAGGCCAGCCAAATGTGCCGCTGCCTGACGGCTGGGATCAGATCCCGGGCGCAAGAGGATGCACCCCACAGAGCTGTTCTTTTCGAGACCACTATCAAGAAATCCGAGCACTTGGTGCCGACGTTATCGGCTTAAGTGTCCAAAATACCGCCTATCAGAAGGAAATGGCCGAGCGTCTGCACCTGCCGTTTCCCGTTGTTAGTGATGTCGACTATCAATTCCAAAAGGCACTCAAACTTCCGACATTCCAGGTGGCGGGAATGACGTTGCTCAAAAGAATTACGCTGATTGCGAAGAGTGGCATCATCGAAGCGGTCCACTATCCTGTATTTCCCAGTGATAGCGATCCGAACTGGGTGATTGAGCGCTTGAAACTTTTGTAAGATTGGGTTTTTAGCGCCTCGGTGGATTTCAGCGCGGCCTAAGTTCCGCATCCATCATGACCGAACCCATCCAGCATCTGCAGCTTGCGCTTGAAATTGTCGCCACGATTTCCCTGGCCCTATCCGGCCTGATTTCAGCTGCACGAAAGCAGTTAGACCCCGTAGGGATCTGCATGGTTTCTGGAGTGGCTGCTTTTGGCGGCGGTACGCTGCGCGATATTTTGCTCGACCGTCGGCCATTTTTCTGGATTGAAAATTCCTACTGGCTGTGGGCCTTGCTGGCCCTGGTCGTGATTGCCATGCTTCTGATGCGGTCTCGCCATCTGCAGCTGACTGAGCGGGCCATTCAGCTGCCGGATGCGCTGGGGCTCGGACTATTCACCGCCCTAGGGACGCAGATTGCTTTGGGTGATGGCTTATCCGGCATCGCCGCGGTATTGATGGGGGTGATCTCGGCGGTCTTTGGCGGGGTATTGCGCGATGTGTTTTGTAACGAAATCCCCAAGGCGTTCTCGGATCATCAGCCGTATGCGCTTTGCGCGCTTTTGGGCGGCAGCGCCCTGGTGTTGCTTCAGCACTTGGGCCTGCCGGACTCCCTTGCGCTCATCGCTGCATTTGGACTGACATCGGTCCTGCGCCTACTCACCATTCTCCGGGGCTGGAGAATGCCGGGCTGGCGGGTCTAAGCAGGTAACTTTTTATTGTTGTAAAAAGTCGCGTAGGTGATTGAGCACATGATCAGGCTGCTCGGCCATGAGTGCATGGCCCGCGCCGGCAATCACTTCAAGGCGGGCGGTCGCAATCGCGCTGGCCAATGCCCGAGAGGCCTTCGGAGGTGTCATGCGGTCTTGGCCGCCAGCAAGAATCAGGGCGGGCTGACGGATTGCCGAAAGATCAGTCAGCGGTCTTGCATAGGCATTACAAGCATTCATATCGCAGCCGAATACACCAGGCTTTTGCCGCTCCATCAGCCGTTGGTTCATTCCCATCATCCAGAGACCGGGCACCGCGTTGCCGCCAATTTGGGCCGAGGACGAATGAGAAAAGTTATTCACCATAGTGATTGCTTTGGCTTCGTTATGCCAGGCCGCATCCAGTAGCGCGGCAGAGACCGGCATGGGCAGCGTTGAGCCGAGCAAGGCCAGCCTGCTGATGCGGCTTGGAAACTGTAGGGCGGCCTCCATTGCGATCAGTGATCCCATGCTGTGGCCCACAAGAGCCGCCTGTTCGAGCTCGACACTGGAGAGAAGGGCATCGACCCATTGGGCTAATTCTTCAATGCTGCCCAGTGGAGCACCGGCGCTGCGTCCATGGCCTGGTAGATCGACAGCCAGCACCCCGAATCCATGATGACCAAACCAACGCGATTGCAAGTTCCAGCAGGAATGATCGAGCTGGGCACCATGCAAGAACACGACTGCGGGCAGCTGACGATCAAATGCCTTGCCGCCGGTATAGGCGTAGGCCATCTGGCCTTTTACGGTAATTTGCATCGGCTAGCCCTTGGCCGCAGCCGCGAGGCCGCGATTAAGATCATCAATAAGATCTTTCGTATCCTCGAGTCCAATCGATAAACGGATCGTACCCGGATAGATTCCGACAGCCTCTAGGGCTTCATCGCTCATTCGGAAGTGCGTTGTTGATGCAGGATGAATCACCAGAGATTTGGCATCGCCGACGTTTGCCAAATGCGAGAACACGCGTAGGGCTTCGATAAACCGTCGGCCAGCGGGACGCCCACCGCGCAGGTTAAAGCTAAAAACTGCACTACTGCCCTTAGGCAGCAGTTGCTTGGCCAGTTCATGATCAGGATGTTCGGCTAAATCAGGATGGATTACGGACTCGACTGCGCTCTCTGCGCCACGAAGACCTGCCAGATGGGCGACGATTGCACGGGTGTTTTCAACATGGCGCGCCATTCTTAGCGGTAGCGTTTCAAGGCCCTGAAGAATTTGAAACGCATTAAAGGGACTCATGCAGGCTCCGAAGTCACGCAGGCCCTCGCGGCGAGCCCGCAATAAAAATGCGGCAACTGTTGATTCTTCAGCAAAGACCATGTTGTGAAATCCCGAATAGGGCTCAGCGAGCTGAGGAAATTTGCCGCTGCCGGCCCAATCAAATTTCCCAGAGTCGACGACTAAGCCGCCAATCGCAACGCCATGTCCGCCAAGGAATTTTGTTGCCGAGTGAAAAATCAGATCGGCCCCAAGATCAAACGGCCGCTGCAGATATGGCGTCGGAAAGGTGGCATCCACCAGCAGTGGTATTCCAGCGGCATGTGCGATCTCAGAGACGGCGGGAATATTCAGCACATCGAGTCCGGGGTTGCCCAGCGATTCGCCAAATAGCAGCCGGGTCTCGGGCCGGATGGCGGCCCGCCAGGCATTCAGATCACGGGGGTCGACAAAACTCGTCTGTACGCCAAATCTGGGTAGCGTGTATTCCAAAAGATTGTGGGATCCACCATATAAGGCACGACTGGCCACAATATGCCCACCGGCCCCCATGAGGGTGCTAATCACGAGATGCAGGGCCGCCTGCCCCGAGGCCACTGCAATCGCCCCAACGCCGCCTTCAAGTGCGGCGATGCGTTCCTCGAGCACCGCATTGGTGGGGTTGGAGATGCGCGAATAGACGTGGCCGGCGCGCTCCATATTGAAAAGCGACGCCGCCTGATCAGTATCTTGAAAGACAAATGAAGTCGTCAGATAAAGCGGCTGGGCCCGGGCCCCAAATTCGGCGTCGGGCAGCTGGCCCGCATGCAAAGACAGGGTGTCGAACTGAAGAGTCATGGCGTGCGCCCCCGGTTTAGCGTAAGTATTTAAGCCATCAAGAAGTGATCAGGCGGCGTTGTCAATCAGCCGCTTGCAGCACTGAAACAGCATGCTCTTTTCATCTTTGAGGGGATCAAGGATGCTGAAGTGATGCAGCCCCGCCAGCTGGCCATAGGCCTCTGCGCCCCAGGCTTGCGCTAGGCGATTGGTTTGATCATGAAAGCCAAGACTCTCCAGTCCGCCGTCATAAAGATGCAGCCGACAACTCTTTTTCGGCCGATCCGAAAGTAGCGGCGAGAGGGCGCGTGCGATGGGCTCGTCCAATTTGAGCTCTTGATTCATTGAGGTCTGCACCAGTGGTGTAAGGTCATAAATGCCTGAAAGGCCCAGAATTGCAGATGGCGCGGGCAGCTGCGGATCCGTCAGAATTGCGGCCGCTAAGTGGGCACCCGCAGAGTGTCCGACCAGGGTCAGCCGTGAGGGATCAAGTCCCAGTGTCGCGCTGTGATCGACAATCCACCGATAGCCGCGACGCACCTGTTTGACGATCTCTTCAATCGTTGCCTTCGGGCAAAGCATGTAATTGATCACCAGCACGTGGGCCCCCTGCTGCACCCAGGGCCTGGCGATCCAGCTGTAGTCGGATTTGTCCATGGCCTTCCAATATCCGCCATGAATAAAGATTAAGCCTGGCCGTGCGCCTGTTTTCTGGGTGGCAGGAAAAAAATCGAGACTGCCCTTCTCCTCGTTGTCATACGTAATGTCGAGCTGGCCAGTCAGCGCCTGTCGGGCTGCGGCGCTCTCGGTTTTCCATGCATCAAACCAAGTTGCATGATCGGGAACGGCAAGTCGCGCGTTGTAGTGTTGTTCAAATTCGTCAGAGATCATTTGTTAAAATGCGTTTGCGCAGCCGTAATGGCCCGACGCTCAGAAAGGCATAAGTGATTGGGAAATAGCGACGGCAGACAAGCCATCGGTCAAGTGTATCCTTCCCTGCGCAGGGAGGATGGCCCTCTCGTGCGGGGGGACGCCTGTTTTGGCGATGATGTTGTGCTGCCGCAGGCCCTGCACGTCGTCTTTGTTCGCAGCGCCCAGGCCCATGCTCAAATTCTGAGTATCGACGCTGAGGCCGCCCGCCAGCAGCCGGGAGTAGTTGCTGTCATCAGCGCGATGGAGTTGGGCAGCCACTTTATGCCCGCCATTAATCCCGTGTTGGCCTCACTCGAGCCCTATGAATTTCCGGTGTTGCCGCGCGATGCTGTGCACTACGTGGGCCAGCCAGTTGTAGCGGTCATAGCAGAGTCGGCCCTGCAGGCCCGACAGGCTGCAGCCCGGGTCGTGCTGAAGTTACAGCCCAAGCCTCCGATCGTGGATTGGCAGCAGGATGCATCACCGTTTACGCGCGTCAATTTCCAAAAGGGGTCTTGTCCCACAACGCCACCCACGGCCGAGACCGATCTTCATCTGCCGAGAGTTGCTGCAGTGCCCTTGGAGCCACGGCACTGCGCGGTCAAATGGAATACCGCAAACCAGTCGATGTCGGTTTGGATTGGGTCGCAGACTCCCTCGCGGGCCCAGGCGGATATTGCGGCCGTGCTCGGCCTATCGACAGATCGTGTCCACGTCATGACACCGGATGTTGGCGGCGCCTTTGGCGCCCGCGCTTCGGTCAGCCCGGAAGAGCTGGCCCTGGTTTTGCTGGCGCGCCATCTCGAATCGCTGGGACCAAGTATTGCGCTGCGCTGGCGTTCAACCCGGTCAGAGGATTTTGTCGCGGGCCCCCATGGCCGAGGCAGCCGATTGCAGGGCGCACTCTGGGTCGATCCGCAAGGCAGTGTGCTGGGTTTGCGCGCACAGCTGCATTTCACCCTCGGCGCGTGGCTGCCTTACTCTTCAATGGTGCCTTTGCGCAATGCTGTAAGAATTCTTCCGGGCCCGTATACGCTGCAACAGATAGATCTTCAGGGTGTGGCGACACGCAGTCATGCTGCGCCAGTGGGTATTTATCGGGGGGCTGGCCGGCCAGAGGCGGCCATTCTGATGGAGACCCTCATTGAGCAGTCGGCGCGTCATCTCGGAATCGATCCGATGAAGTGCCGTAGAGCAAATCTCGTTAGACCGGATGCAATGCCCTACCTTACTGCTACAGGCGAGCAGCTCGACTCGGGAGATTATGTGGCGCTTTTAGACCGCGCTTGCGAACGGTTTAATTACAGCGCAGAGCGGCACCATCAACACCAGCGGCGCCAGCGGGGTGAGTGGGTCGGAATTGGCGCAGCCCTGTATGTCGAGCCCTGCGGTAAAGGCTGGGAGTCGGCTCGGGTGGACTGGCTTGAAGATGGCCGTGTGCGTGTTGCCAGTGGCGCACCCGCTCAGGGCCAGGGCCATGCGACAACCTATGCACAACTCGCTGCGAAGACCCTAGGCTGCGATCCAGCCCAGATCGAGGTCATCATGGGCGATAGCCAGTGCTGTCCCGAAGGTATCGGTGCGCTTGCGAGCCGCAGCATCGCGATCGGCGGCAGCGCCATACTGCAGGCCTGCAATTGCCTGCTCCAGATGCGGCAGCAGGGCCAGCCGTTGCCGTTATCCGCTGAAGAGATTTATTCCTCTCAGGAGGCTTGGGCTTCAGGCTGCGTGATTGTGCGGCTTTGTATTGATGCTGAAACAGGTGCGCCATCCATCGAGCGGCTGGTGTGGGTTGATGACGCAGGAAATATCTTGCAGCCTGAGTTGGCGCACGGTCAGCTGGTGGGTGGCGCAGCGCAGGGCATTGGGTCTGCGCTATTGGAGCGCTTGGTCTATGACCCGCAGGGCCAGCTGTTGACTGGTTCGCTAATGGATTACGCCTTGCCGCGGGCAGATCAGATGCCCCTGATTGAAATTGAATCGCTCTGCTCACCGAGCCCTTTCAATCCGCTGGGTGCTAAGGGTGTTGGTGAGGCAGGCTGTATTGGAGTTCCTGCTGCGATCCTGAACGCAGCCCGCGATGCCTTATCGCCAATTGGCGAATTTGATTTGCAATTTCCTTTGTTGCCAGAGCAGCTCTGGCGCGTATTGATGCAGGCTAACAATTCATCATCCGAGAGATCGCAATGAACTACAAAAAGCACGAAGCAAAAGAATATGCGCGGCAATATATGGTGGGCGTCTGGGCCGCTAACCTCACGCCGTTTGATGAAGATTTGCGATTTGATGAGCAGGCCTATCGGTCCAATCTCCGCCATTGGATTGAGACACTCAAGCTCGGCGGCCTGTTTGTTGCGGGCAAGCAGGCCGAGTTTTTTTCGATGAGTATTGATGAACGCAAACGGCTGATGGAGCTGGCCGTTGAGGCGGCTTCTGCGGCTGGTGATCGGGGGGGCATTGGCCGCTGTGGCATTGTCACCTCGTGCTCGGATACCAACCTTGATGTTGTTTTAGAGCTCGCGAAGCACTCAAAAAACATCGGTGCCGATTATGTGATTGTGCATAGCCCAGTGCTGCATTTCGGTGCCGACACTGATGCGACTATCTACGAGTATTACCGGTATTTATCTGAAAAAATTGATCTCGGGCTGGCCATGTGGAACCACCCTGACTGTGGCTATGTCATGAGCCCCGAACTCTGCGCTCGAATCGCTGCCTTACCCAATGTCGTTGCAATCAAATACAGCACTGATCGAGAAAAATACAAACGCCTTACCGAGATGGTTGGGGATCAGATTCATGTGAGCAATCCTGATGAGCCCGATTGGCTGAAAAACATGATTGAGTTAGGTTGGAAGCTATATCTCTGCTCAACGCCACCCTTTCTGCTGCAGACCGCCGTGGATCAGCGCATGAATACCTACACCCAGCTTGCCTTTGAGGGCCGACTTGCGGAGGCTTGGCAGGTCCGCGATAGCCTCGAGCCGGTGCGCCAGGCGATTCGGCAGAGTAAACCCAAGGGAAAACCGCAGGCCCACGCGAAGTATTGGCAAGAGCTGCTTGGTCAGCATGGTGGCCCCGTGCGCCGGCCCCTGCTGCAGCTGACGGATGCGGAACGGGCGCAGACGCGGGCTGCATTTGAGGGCTGCGGATTAAAGATCGCTTAGCGGTCGACTGTCTACCACGGCAAATCCCATGATTCGACTGAGTGTGAATGGTAAGCAGGTCGAGATTCAGGCAGACCCAATGACCAGTCTGCTCGATGTTTTGCGTGAGCACTGTCATCTGACGGGAACCCATCAGGGTTGCGATACGGTGCAGTGTGGTGCCTGCACCGTATTGATCGATGGCCGGGCAGTCAAGTCGTGTAATCGGCTAGCGCTGCAATGCCAAGACATGCAGATCACCACCATTGAGGGCATCGCATCTCAAGATGGGCCCTTGCATCCTGTGCAGATTGCCTTTAGTCAGCATCATGCCTTGCAGTGTGGCTTTTGTACTCCAGGCCTGATCATGCGGTCCATCGCCTTGATTCAGGAGCGGGCGCCCTCTGATGAGGAGTCGGTGCGAGCTGCCTTATCTGGAAATCTCTGCCGTTGCACCGGATATGAAGGAATCGTGCGTGCAGTTTGCGAACTCTTGCGCAGCCCGAAGGCTGCCACCGATCAAGTGCTGCCGGACCACTCATGAACACGGCCTATTTGCGCGCTGAGAGTGTTGAGCAGGCGATTGGCTGGTTGCAGCGTCATCCGCAGTCACGGCTCCTGGCCGGCGGTCAGAGTCTACTGCCGATGCTCCGCTGGGGTTTAGGCGAAGCCTCTCATTTAATCGACCTTCAAGATATCGGCCAGCTGCGATCCATTGAGAATGCCGAGAATGACTTATGGATCGGGGCGATGGTGACCCATGCAGAGATTGCGCGACATCCACTGATGCGTGAAATCCTGCCTTTTTTTGCGCAGGTGGCGGCGCAGATTGCAGATGCCCAGGTCCGCGAGGTGGGCACCATCGGCGGATCCATTGCCCACCATGATCCTGCCGCCTGCTGGCCGGCCGCCGTTTTGGCGGGTCAGGCCGTGCTCGTGACTTCCGAGCGCGAAATCGCAGCAGATGATTTTTTTCCTGCGCTCTTTGCGACGTCACTGCGGCGCGATGAAATCCTGCTGGGAATTCGTATGCGTCATGGGGTGCGGGGCGCCTATCGCAAACACGAGCATCCGGCATCACGATTCGCAATGCCGGGCGTAGCCCTTGCGCGTATGCCCGAGGGCGCGATTCGCATTGCAGTCACCGGCCTTGGGCAGGGCGTCGTGCGATGGCAGGAGGCGGAGCAGGCTCTGGCGGGGCGCTTTAGTCAGCATGCCTTGGATGATCTTGATCTGCTAGCCCACCATGCGGAGAGCGACGTACATGCCAGCGCTGAATACCGGTGCTATTTGGCCCGGGTGCTTTGTCGTCGATTGGTGGCATCGCTAGCAGGCGAGGATCCGGAGCCCCTGCTGCCGAAACGATCGGCGGCCCTCGGCCTGCCACCATCGGCATTGCCGCCAGCTTTAACGTCAACCACAAGTCTGGATTCCACATTTCGTATTCAGGGCGAGGCCTTGTTGACTGCATCGCCAGATGTCATCTGGCAGGCAGTGCTGAAATCAGAAGTACTCAAGGCCTGTATTCCCGGTTGCGATCAGATTCAGGAGGTTGCGCCGCTGCGCTATGAGGCCCAGGTCCGCGTTGGCCTTGGACCGATTGCTGCACGATTCGCAAGCCAGGTACGTCTTACTGTGATCGAACCTGTATCGGCAAGTCGAGCTGCGCACTTTATCTTGCAGGCTGAGGGCGATGCTGGGCGGCTTGGCCAAGCGCAGGCAAAGATCGATATTCATTTGCATCCGATGGCGCAGGGCACTCGGCTGACCTGGTCGGCCCTGCCGCAGCTTCAGGGCCAGCTTGCGCAGGTAGGCCAGCGGCTCACGCAGATCAGTGCCAAACGATTAAGTGAAGAATTTTTCATTCGCCTGTCTGCACTACTTGGTGGCGAGCCTTTGGTATCAGTCCGTAGGCCACGATGGTCTCGGCTGACCCACGCGTTTCGCCGCTGGTGGCATCGTCACATTGGAAAAAAAGGAGAACCCCGATGACCGCATCGTCTGTATTTCATTACAGCGCGCCGATTAATTTCTCACAGTGGCTGCAGGACCACCAGCACCAACTGAAGCCACCGGTAGGAAATCAACAGGTCTGGCCGAACTCTGATTTGATCTGCACGGTGGTTGGGGGCCCCAATCAGCGAACCGATTTTCACGATGATCCCTACGAGGAATATTTCCATCAATTGAAAGGCAATGCCTCTTTACTGATCGCGGATCGGGGCAAGTTCGAGCGGGTGCATCTGCGCGAAGGCGACATTTTTTTGCTGCCGGCCCATGTCCGGCATTCGCCCCAGCGTCCCGAGCCTGATAGCCTTTGCACGGTCATTGAGCGGTCACGGCCCCACGGAGTCATCGACGCCTTTGAGTGGTATTGCGCGAAATGTGGCACGCGCGTTACACGACGCGAGGTGCAGCTGCTGAGCATCGTCGAGGATCTGCCGAAGACTTACGCAGCCTTTTACGATTCCAGCGAATCAGAGCGGCGTTGTCCAGAATGCGGCACAGTTCACAGCGGCCGCGATTGGCAGTCCTGGCATAAGCTCTGTGCAGAGCATTTTCCCCAGGCGGCACTACGATAGCAGCGGCGCCGGAGATTGGGGCCTTCTAAACGCCGAGGGACTCGCGCAAATCGTGTCGCGATGCCAGCAGATCCTGGGATGAACCTTGCCAGAGCGTGCGGCCTTTTTCCAGCAGAAAATGCCGATCTGCAAGTCGCATGAGTGGCACTAGATTTTTATCAATGATGAGTATCGATAAGCCGGAGGCCTTCAGAGTCTGCAGGCAATCCCAGATCTCTGCGCGCACTAAAGGGGCGAGCCCTTCGGTGGCTTCATCAAGAATCAGCAGCTGCGGGTTGGTCATCAGGGCCCGGCCAATGGCGAGCATCTGCTGCTCCCCGCCGGAGAGGTTGACACCAAGATTTTTCGCCCGCTCTTTGAGCCGCGGAAACAGACTGTAGACACGCTCGAGGGTCCAGGGCCCGGCATGGCCTAGCCGATTGCCAGCGGTGGCAACAAGATTTTCTCGAACCGAGAGATTGGGGAATACCTGGCGCTGTTCTGGCACCAGTCCGATACCGAGGCGGGCCACTTTATAAGAAGGCCAGCCGGTAATGTCTTGGCCTTTGAACATGACACGCCCATGACGCGGCGTCATGATGCCCATGATGGAGCGTACGGTCGTGGTTTTTCCCATGCCGTTTCTGCCCAGGAGGGTGACAAATTCTCCTGAGGCGACTTCAAGCTGAACATCAAAAAGCGCTTGTGCATCCCCATAAAAACTCTGGATGGCCTCGACCCGCAGCAGATGTTCGCTCACTGGGGAAGCTCCTCGTCGCCGAGATAGGCCGTGCGGACATCCGGGTTATCGCGAATCTCCGCGGGTCGGCCGGATGCAATGATGCGTCCATTGACCAGCACTGAAATCGTATCGGCCAAGGCAAAGACTGCCTGCATATCGTGTTCGACAAGCAGAATGCTATAGCGGCCCTTAAAAGAGGCGAGCAGATCTACGACCGAGTGAGTCTCGTGATGGCTCATACCTGCAGTGGGCTCATCGAGCAGCAAGACACGCGGTTCGGCAACCAGCACCATTGCGAGCTCGAGCTGACGACGCTCTCCATGGGCCAGCTCACTGACATGGCGCTGTGCCCGACTCGAGAGTCCGGCCTGTGCGATTGCCTGCTCGGCCCGTGTGGTCTGCTCGGTACGAGAAAGCAGTGGCCGCCAAGTATCAAAACTGTTGCCGCGGTGAGCCTGTAGGGCAAGCGCCACGCACTGCAGGACTGTGAATTCTGGAAATGTTGAAGAGATCTGATACGACCTGCCCAGGCCCGACAGGGCCCGCTGCCACGAGGTCTGATGGGTGATGGTTTGGCCGAGCAGATCAATCTCCCCGCTGTCTGGGCTGAGATCGCCGCTGAGCTGGCCAATCAATGTTGTTTTGCCCGCACCATTGGGACCAATGATGGCGTGGACTTCTCCGGCTGCGAGACTGAGACTGACCTGATCGGTTGCGAGCAGGCCGCCATAGCGCTTTACCAGCGCATGCGTTTGTAGCGCTGGGCTCATGGCGACGATTTACCGCGCATTAGATATCCCACCAGGCCTCGGCGGGCGGTCATGACCACCAGCACGATCAGCGGCCCGAGGATGATTGGCCAATGGGATGTCCAGGCCTTCAGTAATTCCTCGCAGACCAAGAGCACCAGTGTGCCAATGAGCGGTCCTGCCACAGTGCCCATTCCGCCCAGCACGACCATCACAATGAGCTCTCCAGAGATGGTCCAGTTCAGGTAGGCGGGCGAGGTATAGCCGGTCAGATTGGCATACAGCAGGCCGGCCAAGCCAGCGATGACGCAGGCCAGCACATAGGCGCTCAGCTTGTAGCGTAGCGTGGGAAATCCAAGGGACTTCATTCGCGCTTCGTTCATCCGGCAGCCCTGCAGCACCAGTCCAAAGGGCGCTTGGATCATGCGTTGTTTCCACCAAAGCACCAGGGCCACCAGCACGAATGCGGCGTAGTAAAGGGTAATGGGCGAGCCCAGATGAATGAATCCGAAATCGCTTTTCAGGCTAATCGAGAGACCGTCGTCGCCGCCGTATTGTTTCAGGCTGACAAACAGGTAGTAAAACATCTGCGCAAAGGCCAGCGTAATCATGATGAAAGAGATGCCGGTGGTCCGCAGCGAGACCCAGCCTGTGAGAAGACCGACGACGGCGCAGGAGGCCACGGTGACCAGCAGCTGCAGCCATCCATTATCGATTTGATAGTGGGCCAGAAGCCCAACGCTGTAGGCGCCCAGGCCAAGGTAGAGGGCATGACCAAAGCTCACCAAGCCGCCAAAGCCCAGAATGATATTCAGGCTGAGTGCCGCAAGTGCAAAGATCAGCACTCGCGATAAAAACGTGATCAGAAAAGGCTCTCCAGCCCACTGTGCGTAAAGCGGAACAAAAGCGAGCAGCGCCAGCAGCCCAATTAACAGCCGGTTGACCATCGGTGAAGCTGTCATCCGTTTTTCACCGGAAACAAGCCCCTTGGACGCAGTGCCAAAACGGTCGCCATAAAGATACAAGTCAGCATTGATGCAATCGCAGGGCCTGCCGCCTGGGCGATGCTTCGATCGATGAACTCACGCAGCAGCATGGGCAGGAAGGCACGGCCAGCAGTGTCAATCAGCCCCACCATCAGGGCGGCATAAAACGCGCCCTGTATGGAACCAATGCCGCCAATCACAATGACGATCATGACCAGAATCAGCACGGGCTCGCCCATACCGGGCTGCACCGAGAGAATCGGCCCGCTCATCAGCCCCGCCACACCGGCAAGCGCACCGCCAAGGGAAAAAATCAATGCATTGAGTAATCCGATATTGACTCCCAGGGCCGAGACCATGGTCGGGTTGACCGATCCGGCCCGAATCAACATGCCCACGCGCGTGCGAGAGATCAGCAGCCAGCAGCCGACTGCGCACAGTAGGCCCACCAGGATGATGAAGAACCGATACGTGGGATAGGTCACACCCAGAATGCTGACGGTCCCGGAGAGCGCTGGCGGCACACTCATAAAGACGGGCGAGGCACCCCAGATCCAGCGGGCGAGCTCATTGAAAAACAAAATTAATCCAAAAGTGGCAAGGACCTGGTCAAGATGGTCACGCATATAAAGATGCTGTGCCATCAGGCGTTCGATCACGATGCCCAGCAGGCCACCGCCTAAGACCGCGACGACTGCGGCCACAATGAAGGATCCGCTGGCTGCCAGCGCTGTGGCAGCAAAGTAGGCTCCCATCATGTACATACAGCCGTGGGCCAGATTGACAAAGTTCATGATTCCGAACACGAGCGTAAGCCCGGCAGAGAGCATGAACAACAACACCCCGAGCTGAAGACCGTTGAGCAGCTGAATTAAAAATAACGATAGGGTCATCGGCTCGGGGGCAAACGGATTACTTCATCGGGCACTGCGATGCATGGGGATCCGGATGATCCTTCAGCACCGTCGCGCGGGTTACAAAGGCTGCCTGACCGCTGCTGTCGCGGCCTACATCGACCCGATAGAAGTTACGAATCGGGAACTGATTGTTATTAAAGCGAAATGGCCCTGCGACCGAGCGAAAATCCGCCTGCTTCAAGGCTGCGCGCAGCGGCTCACGATCAATCTTTCCGCCGGTTTTCAGTAGCGCCGAGTTCAGCAGCATGGCCGCATCATAGCTCTGTGCGGCATAGAGAGACGGCACGCGGTTGTACTTCTTGCGGAAATCCTCAACGAATTTCTTGTTCTGCGGATTGTCGAGGTCGGGGCTATAGGGCGATCCAGTAATGACGCCTACCGCAATATCTTTCAGCGCGGGCAGGGTGGTGCCATCGACGGTGGAGGCTGACAAGAGCGGTACTTTGCCCAGCAGGCCCGCCTGCTGATATTGCTTAACGAAATTCACGCCCATGCCGCCGGGATAAAACACATAGACCGCATCAGGCTTGGCCGCTTGAAGCTGTGCGATTTCGGCGGAGTAGTCCGGCTGATTGACCGTGGTGTAAATCTCATCGAGCGGCTTGCCTTTGTACTGGCCTTTGAATCCAGACAGCGCATCTTTACCAGCCTGATAGTTCGGCGCCATGAGATAGACGCGCTTATAGCCCTGCTCGCGGGCATAGACGCCCATGGATTCATGCAGTGAGTCGTTATTCCACGAGGTCGAGAAATACATGGGACTGCAGCCCTTGCCAGTAATCGGTGTTGGGCCCGCATTTGAACCAATCAGAAATACGCCGGCATCTGTGATGGGCTTATGAATCGCCATCATCACGTTGGAAAATGTTACGCCCGTGATGATGTTGACTCGATCACGCTCGATTAATTTCTTCGCGATCTCGACGCCCAGATCAGGCTTGAGTTGATCATCTTCCTTAATGACTTGCACGGTCTGATTGCCAAGCCGACCGCCCAGATGCTCAATGCCGAGCATCAGGCCATCGTATTGGTCTTGGCCCAACGCACCCGCCGGCCCGGACAATGTGCCGATAAAGCCGATCTTCAGCGGCTGGCTCTGGGCGTATACCCCAAGGCTGCCAAGGCTGAGCAAGCAAGCCAAGACCGCCGATTTCATTGGTGAAGCTTTCATTGACGTCTCCTTATTAAAATGCATTTCAAAATTGAACCTGAAAGTCGGGCTTCTGGGATCTAGGCGAAACCCCGAAGCAGGGTCATGGCGGAACTTTTTCTGCGAGCCGAGGGCCGCCGCCCCGGTCAGTCGGGAACAACTGCGGTGGCTTCAATTTCAACTTTCGCCCGATCCTCGACCAGATCGGCGACCTGAACCAGCGCCATAACAGGATAGTGGCGGCCGATAACTTCTTGATACACCGTGCCCAGCTCCCGAGCGCGCGCGAGATACTCGTGTTTGTCTTTGACGTACCAGGTCAGCCGAACAATATGCTGCGGACCCGCCTGTGCGCAGGCCAGTGTCTGCACGATATTGTGGAGGGTCTGGCGGCACTGGCCAATAAAATCATCGGTTTCGAATTCGGCTTTTTCGTTCCAGCCCACCATGCCTGCGACATAAATCTGACGGCCGCGGGCCTCGATGCCGTTTGAGTAGCCTTTTGGCTGAACCCAGCCCGGCGGCTGCAATATATTCCACATGAATTTATCCTTTGCTCATCTGCCGAAGTTTGAAGCGTTGGAGTTTGCCGGTCTCAGTGCGCGGCAAATGCGTGACAAAGTGCACACGCCGCGGATATTTAAAGGGCGCGATATTCGCTTTTACAAAGTCCTGCAGGGCCTCCACCATGGCTGCATTGGTCTCATGGCCTGGTTTGAGTACGACATAGGCGGTGACGACCTGGCCACGCTCTTCATCAGGATCGCCGACAACACCACATTCGGCGACGGCGGGGTGTTGAAGCAGGGCGCCCTCGACTTCGGGGCCTGCAATGTTGTAGCCGGCTGAAATAATCATGTCGTCATTGCGCGCGAGATACTGGAAGTAGCCATCGCGATCCATCACAAAAGTATCGCCCGGAAGATTCCAGCCATCCTTGACGTAGTCTTTCTGACGCGGGTCATCCAAGTAGCGGCAGCCGGTGGGCCCGCGCACTGCCAGCCGGCCCGGTGTGCCGGCGCTAACGGGCCGCATGTCTTCATCAACGATCTGCGCGACATAGCCCGGAATCGCCTGGCCAATAAAACCCGGGCGGACCTGCTTGCCGGCGCTTGCGATATAAATATGAATGACCTCGGTGCCGCCAATGCCATCGGTAATTTCAATGCCAGTTGCAGTTTTCCAGAGCTGGCGCGTTGCATCGGGCAGGGCCTCGCCTGCCGAGACCGGATGACGCAGGCTGCGCAGATCGAATTCAGAAGTGAGGGCGGCCATCTGCCGATAAAAAGTCGGTGCTGTGTAACACTGCGTCGCATGAAAACGCTCAATGGTCTGCAGCAGTGTCTCGGGTGTGTGCCGCTCCAATAGCACGGCGGAGGCGCCGTATCGTAAGGGAAACGTCAGCAGTCCGCCCAGGCCAAATGTAAATGCAATCGGTGGCGTGCCACAGACGATATCGTCTGGGCTCATGTGCAGAATATGCCGTGGAAATAAATCGCTCATCACCAAAATATCGCGGTGAAAATGCATCGTGCCCTTTGGGTTGCCGGTCGTGCCGCTGGTAAAGGCAATCAGGCAGACATCATCCCGGCTGGTGGGGTGGGCGGTAAACTGCCCGGATTGGGACCGCATGGCTTGGGACAGAGGATCAGTCTGATCATTTCCGAAATGCAGCACCTGCTTTAAAAAAGGCGTGTAGTGGGGATGGTCTGCATTCATGCAATGCTGAAGCTCTTCTGCGAGGCTCTCGGCGCATAAGGCGGCATGAATTTCTGCCTTGTCGATGATTTTCTTTAGCTCTGCGGCCCGCAGTAGCGGCATGGTCGGCACCACCACCAGTCCCGCTTTGACTGCAGCAAGCCAGCAGGCGGCCATCATGGGGCTGTTGGCCCCCCGGAGCAGCAGCCGATTGCCGCTGACCAGCCCCAACTCGCCGGTGAGCACGTGGGCGATTCGATCGACCCGATCACTGAGCTCGTGATAACTCCATTGAAAATCACCCGCAGCGTTGCGGCCATGCAAGGCCACCCGATTGCCGTGGCCGCGCTGCAGATGGGGCTCGATTAACTCGGCCGCCGCATTCAGTGCAGCTGGATATTGCACCTCTGGACGATCAAATAAAAACACTGGCCATTGATCGGCAGGCGGCAGATGCTGCCGAGAGAATAAGTCCTGATGAGATGACGGGGCGAGTTCCTGTGGCATAGCAGCTCCTTAGCCTCAGCGCTTTAGCAATTCGCGTGCAATGATCAGCTGCTGAACTTCGGTTGCCCCCTCATAAATACGGAGTGCGCGTATTTCTCGATACAGGGACTCCACGATGCTGCCGACCCGAACACCAACGCCGCCGTGCAGTTGAACCGCTGCATCAATAATGCGCTGAGCAGATTCGGTCGCAGTGAGTTTGGCCATTGCCGCTTCCTGGGTGATACGATGGCCTTGGTCACGCATCCAGGCGGCCCGGTACGTCAGCAGCCGGGCAGCGTCTAACTCAGTGGCCATTGTTGCGAGCTTGGACTGCGTGATTTGAAAATCGGCAAGGGTCTGGCCAAACATGGCCCGCTCTTTTGTCCAGCGGATGGCCTCATCCAGTGCACGCTGTGCAAAGCCCAAGGCTGCGGCCGCCACAGAAGTCCGAAAGACATCGAGTGTTGCCATTGCGATCTTAAAGCCGCCGCCCTCATCGCCGATTCGATAATGGGCAGGAATTCTTGCTCCATTAAATTTCAAATGGGCTAAGGGGTGAGGTGCAATCACGTCAATACGCTGCGCGATCTCAAGGCCTGGGGTCGAGGCCGGAACAATCAAGGCGCTGATGCCTTTTGCTCCCCGGCCGGCAGTCCCGGCGCCTGTGGTCTCATTGTCACTGCGTGCGAAGACCACATAAAACTCAGCGATGCCACCATTGGAGATCCAGGTTTTCTCACCCTCTAAAATGTAATCGTTGCCATCCCGTCGGGCCCGGCATTGCATGGCGGCGACATCGGAGCCGGCCTGGGGTTCGCTGAGTGCAAATGCGGCAATGGCTGCACCCGATGCAACACGCGGCAGAAATGCCACCCGCTGCTCACTGCTGCCAAACAGGCTGATGGCGCCGGAGCCCAGGCCCTGCATGGCAAAGGCAAAATCAGCAAGCCCATGATGCCAGGCGAGCCCCTCACGAATCAGGCAGATACTGCGTGTTTCGATGGTGTCGTGCCGGCCGCCATAAGCCGGCCCTGCCACGGCATGCGCAAGCCAGCCATCTCGGCCAAGTGCAGCCACCAAACGACGGCAGCTGTCATCGACATTTTTTTCATTGGCATCGTGCTGAAGGTGTTGGCTTGCCCATGCATGCAGCGACTGACGTAAGGCAGCATGATGCTGATCGAAAAAGGGCCACTGCAGCGGGGCCATGAGGGGAGTCGCGGGCAGGCGGGCTGTCATCTCAGTCGCCTTGAAAGCTGGGCTTTTGCTTGGCGACAAAAGCGTGGTAGGCCCGATGAAAATCGTTGGTCATCATGCAGATGGCCTGGGCCTGGGCCTCAGATTCAATTGCTTCATCAACGCTCATGGCCCATTCCTGCTGCAACATTTTTTTGGTCATGCCATTGGCAAATGTTGGACCTTGCGCCAATTCCTGTGCCATTAATCGGGCCTGCTCATCGAGTGCCTCTGGCGTGCAGAGGCGGTTCAGAAATCCCCAGCGTTCTGCCTCCTCGCCGCCGAGGCCGCGGCCGGTGTAGAGCAATTCAGCAGCCCGGCCCTGGCCAACGACACGTGGCAGCAATGCACAGGCACCCATATCGCAGCCCGCGAGTCCGACACGATTAAAGAGGAAATAGGTTTTGCTGCGGCCAGTGCCCAATCGCAGGTCAGCACCCAGGGCCAGCATGGCGCCCGCGCCTGCGCAGATGCCATCGATGGCCGCGATGATCGGCTGGGGGCAGGCCCGCATGGCCTTGACGACATCGCCGGTCATACGCGTAAAGGCCAGCAGGCCCGGCATATCGAGTTCGGTCAGGGGCCCGATGATTTCGTGGACATCGCCGCCCGAGCAGAAATTCTGGCCATCGCCGCGAATGACAATGGCATGCACATCGTCTGCGGCCGTCATGGCACGAAACAAATCACGCAACTCTGCATACGAATCAAAGGTCAGCGGATTTTTTTTCTCGGGACGGTTCAGCGTAATGGTGGCCACGGACTGTTGACACTCATAGCGTATGAATTGGCCCTGATAGTGGGCCAGCGGCTGCCGATGTCGTGGCAGCTGGTGAGACTTTCCCGGCAAATAACGGCCGCTCATTGAGATTCCTCCTGGGCGTGGGCCTGATGCTGATGAACGGCCGACTTCAGGTCGCCCAGCAGGCGGTGCAGCTGCGCCCGCTGACGATCCCCGAGGCCGGAGAAGAGATCGATGACCCACTGCTCATGTTGGCCCGCCATTCGATGAAAGCCTCGGCGTCCAGCGGCCGTGAGTCGTACTCGAAACGAGCGGCGGTCCTGCGGGTCCGCATGACGTTGCACGAGTTTTTCTTGTTCAAGCTGATCCACCAAGGCCGTCACATTGCCGCCGCTGACCATCATTCGGCGTGTCAGCTCACCCATGGTGAGCCCCTCGCGGTGCCGCTCAAGCTGTGCCAGGAGGTCAAATCGGGATAAGGTGACATCAAAATGCGCTCGCAGACGTTGCCGAATCTCTCCTTCGATCAGCAGGCTGCATGACAGCAGTCGCAGCCAAAGCCTGAGCGATTCGTGATGGTCCTCATGCGCCCGCATTTCCCGATCGGAATGGCGAATCGCATCATGTTCGTAGGCTGCCTGATGGTTCATCCGGCGAGCTCCCCACCATCGATCACGATGGTCTGCCCATTGATAGAGCCACTTGCTGAATTGCAGAGCCAGAGCACAGCGGTTGCCACTTCCTGCGGCTGCACAAGGCGCTGCTGTGGGTTACGTTTGGCAAGCATTGACCGGGCCTCTTCGGCGCTTTTCCCGGTTTTGCTTTGAAGCGTGTCAATGGCCTGCGCCACGATGTCAGTCTCGGTATAGCCCGGGCAAATGGCATTGACGGTAATGTGGTGTTTTGCAAGCTCGAGCGCGAGGGATCGGGTCAGGCCAATGACGCCATGCTTAGCGGCGGTATATGCGCTGACTTGCGGGTATCCCTGCAGGCCCGCCGTGCTGGCAATGTTGATGATGCGCGCAAAATGGTTGGCTTGGGCGGCCTGACGCATCGAGCCAAGTGCTGCCTGGATCGCATTAAAACTCCCCGTCAGGTTCACCGCGATCATGCGTTGCCATAACGCGGGGCTTGTCTCGTCAATACTGCAGCTTTCGGCCTGGCCGGCGTTGTTCACCAGAATCGTAATGGGGCCGAGCCGTTCTGCAGCCAACCGAAATGCGCTCTCCAGGCCCGCATGATCCGTGACGTCGACTGCCGCCGCGTGATGTTCGGCTGCGCGTGGCAGCTCGGCGGCCAACACCGTCAGCGGCGGCATGCTGCGGCCGATCAGCGTCAGCCGTGCGCCTGCTGCTGCAAGCGTGTGAGCGATGGCAGCCCCGATGCCGCGGCCTGCACCCGTGATGACCGCATGCTGGCCCTGGAGTTGTAACGAGGTCATTTGCTCGTTGCGCCGGCGAGTGCTGCCGCCCGCTCAAAGTTGGTTTCGAGCTGGGATTTTCCCGCCAGATACTGACGTGGCCAGTCAATGCCACGAAAGCCAATGCGCGCAGCCTCGGTCAATGTCCAGGCGGGATTGGCCAGGTGTGGCCGCGCAACCGCACAGAGATCGGCCCGGCCTGCAGCGATGATGCTGTTGACGTGATCTGCTTCGCTGATTGCACCGACTGCGATTGTGGCGATCCCCGCTTCTTGCCGAATTCGGTCCGCAAAGGGTGTCTGATACATACGGCCATAGGTCGGTTTTTGCGCGGGACTGACCTGGCCCGAAGAGCAGTCAATCATGTCAGCGCCGGCGGATTTAAATGCCCTTGCGATCTCCACGGCATCGGCCGGTGTGATGCCGCCTTCCACCCAATCATGGGCCGAGATCCGAACACTGATCGGCAGATGATCGGGCCATGCCGATCGGACCGCAGAAAATACTTCGAGCGGAAAGCGCAGGCGATTTTCTAAGCTGACGCCGTAGTCGTCGGTTCGATGATTGGTCAGCGGTGAGATAAACGCCGATAGCAAATAGCCGTGGGCACAGTGGAGTTCGAGCCAGTCAAAGCCCGCCCGCGCAGCCCGCTGTGTGCAGGCGACAAACTGTTGAATCAGATCCTTCATCTGGGCCTTCGACATGGCCTGTGGAAGCGGCCCGTTGGGCAGGTAGGGCGTGGCGGAGGCCGACAGTAGCGGCCAATTGTTTTCGGGCAGTGGCTGATCCATTCCCGAGTGTTCCCATGGCGCATTGGTGCTGCCTTTCGGCCCCGAATGACCGATTTGAATGCCGATCTTTGCATCGGTCTGCTGGTGTACCCAGTCGACGATTCGGCCAAAGGCCTGCTGCTGGGCGTCATTCCAGAGGCCGGGACAGCCAGGTGTGATGCGGCCCTCGGCGCAAGGGGCAGTCATCTCGACCATGACCAGGCCAGCGCCGCCCAAGGCCCGTGCGCCAAGATGGACCAAGTGGAAGTCGCCCGCGATGCCATCGACTGCCGAGTACTGCGCCATCGGCGAGACCACCACGCGATTTTTAAGGCTGACTGAGCGAAGCCGATAGGGCGTGAACATGGGCGGAATGGCGGCTTTGGCGGGGCTCTGGGCCCGGCTGGCAAACCACTGCTCATAGCCCTCAAGCCAGGTCGCATCTCGTAGCCGAAGATTTTCATGGCTGATACGCTGGCTTCGGGTCAGCATGGAGTACATGAATTGTTCGGGCTCAAGCTGATCGCAATAGCGCTGGCCGCAGACTTCGAACCATTCCATTGCATTCCATGCGGCATTTTGAATCTTCAGTGTTTCGACACGGCGCAGTTCCTGATAGGCAGCGAGCACTCGGGGAATTTGTGAGGACTCATGGCCGAAGTGATCGAATTGGCGGGTGAGCTCAATGGCATCTTCCAGTGCCAGTTTCGTACCGGAGCCAATGGCAAAGTGGGCGGTATGCACCGCATCCCCCATCAGGACCACATGACTGCCATGCTGGTTTTTCAGCCACCATTGATCGCAGACCACGCGCTGGAAATTCAGCCAGGCAGAGCCACGCAGGTGCCGGGCATTGGTCATGAGCGCGGCGCCCTTCAGCGTATCGGCAAATAGCGACTCACAAAACGCAATCGATTGTTCTTGATCGGCCTGATCGAGCCGGTGTGCCTGCCAGACCGATTCTGGACACTCCACGATGAAAGTGGTCGTTTGCTGATCGAATTTGTAGATATGCGCCTGGAACCACCCATGCTGGGTTTTCTCAAACGCAAAGGTGAACGCATCGTAGAGGCGGTTTGTGCCCAGCCAGATGAAGCGATTGGGCCGCACCACAATGTCAGGCCGAAAGTGCTCTGCGTAGCGTGTCCGAATTTTTGAGTTGATCCCATCGCAGGCAATGATGAGATCAGCATCTGGGAAGTCTTCATCAGAGTCCACCTCGGTGCTAAAGCGCAGCTTTACACCCAAGGCCTCGCATCGCGACTGCAGGATATTGAGGAGTTTTTTCCGGCCAATGCCGACAAAGCCGTGGCCGCCAGAGCGAATCACGCGGCCTTTAAATCTGAGCTCAATGTCATCCCAGTGATTAAACGCTTGCTGGATTTCATCTGCGGTGACAGCATCCCACTGCCGCATGTTGTCCATTGTGGCGTCCGAGAAGACCACGCCCCAGCCGAATGTGTCATAGGGCAGATTCCGCTCGACGACGGTGACGTCGTGCTGCGGATGCCGAGCTTTCATCAGGAGGCCGAAATACAAGCCGGCGGGACCACCGCCTATGCAGACGATCTTTATGGCGAACCTCCGAAGCCTCAATAAATTTCAATATTGAAATAAATATCGGCCAAAAGCCGGGCCGCGTCAAGCCCGCTGGCCCTCGGCTCAGATGCAGATGCCGGGTGTGCGGTGCCGCAGAAATCGCAGGGCAGACAGCACGGTGAGCGCAGATGTCTTGGGGTTTTCCGCAAGGGGCCGGCCGGCCAGCGTGACCCGCATCTCGCCAAAGGCGCCACGCGCTGAAAACTCATGAATGTTTTCGCTGATGGTGGGGTCGGCAATCAGCTGCACCTGCGTCTGATCCAAACCAACGCCCGCCAGCGCCAGTGCTGCGGCGACATTCGCATTTTTTGGATATTGGCGGGCTGCATCTCGGGCGGTTGCCTGCAGGATTACTGCAGGCGTTTGTAGGGAATCAAGGTCAAGCGCTGATTCAGCAGCAGTCCCCCGCCAGCCGGCAATTGGTTTTCGGCCAACGTAAGTCACCGACTCGAGGCCCGCGATCCGGGCGGCAGAGAGCGCATCGATGCCGCCGATGGCGCCAGGCAGAAGGTGAAGGCGTGTTGCGCCGATAAGTGTCGCCGTCTCGAGCTGCTCTGCAACGCCCGGTGTTGCAAGTGCGCCCACCGACAGCATTGCGCACTCAACGCCGGCGGAAAGCGCGGGAATGATGTGCTGCCCGAGTGCCGCGTGGCCGGCACATTCCAGAGCGAGATCGCAGTCTCGGGGCAGATGGGTCAGCACTTCGGCTCGGCCATCAATCCATGCGGCTGCCTCGGCCCGTCGGCTTTCGGAGACAACAACCGCGCGAATACGGACTTCCGGTTCTTGCCAGGCACGCTCAAAGATGGCGCGGCCAACGGCGCCAAGACCAATCAGAGAGAGATGTCGAGGAAGCGCTCCGGTTGCAGTCTGGCCCATGCTGGCAATTTGGTGTTGAGTTGATGCGAATGTGTTCTTCAGTATAGACCTCCTGCCCGGTCACACAAGTTGTCGGCGGTATGATGCGCACCATGCGTGAGATCGTGATGTCGAATTGGTCTGAGTTTGTGCGGCGGGTCGATGAACTCGAGGGCTGGGCCTTTCGTGGTGAGTCTGAGGCGGCCTGGCCTTTACAGACCGCATTGGCCCGCCGACTCAGCGCGTACTGCCCGGATAAGACGCTCTGGCCGCTACGGGAGACGCGTGCCCTGCGGGTCTTTCGACGAAAAGGACACATCCACCTCAATGACTCCTCGACACTGCGAGATGACCTACGAACACTCGCCTTGATGCAGCATCATGGGGCACCGACCCGTTTGCTGGATTTCACAAAGTCGGCCTTTGTGGCAGCATTTTTCGCGCTCGAAAGCGCGCTTGGCGATTCCGCGGTGTATGCCTTGAATACGCCACTGCTCTGGGGCCTGGCGCCTGCATTTAATCCTGCGCTCACGCGGGATCGTATTGATCCGCGTGTGCCAGGGCATTTTGATAAGTATTTTGTGAACAATGAGTTTCCGGTGGTCTGGGTCGGCGAGCCCCTTGAGATGGATCGTCGCCTGATTGCCCAGTCGGGCTTGTTCGTCATTCCCGGTCAGATCGATCGCCCGCTGTCTGAAGTGCTCGACAGTTATCAGACCGATGCCGAATTGCTGGTGAAGTATGTGCTGCCCCAGTCCATTCGAGATGAGGCGATGAAGTCCCTCTATCGGATGAACATTACGCAGGCCACATTACTTCCGGATCTTGAAGGCTTAGCGCGGGCAAGCGCTTATGAGCTTGAGGTGGTCTGGGAAAGCCTGGTGGAGGATTTTCGTAAGCAGGCCCGCCCTCAGTAGCGGGCCTTTCACGTCCACCCGCCCACGGCAAGGCCGCTTGCAGATCGACCAGCCTGACTAAACCGATGCGATCGCAGCGTTAAATGTCGCGCTGGGCCGCATGATGGCAGCAATTTTTTGCGCATCGACCATGTAATAGCCACCGATATCCACGGCCCTGCCTTGCACTGCATTTAGCTCCGTCACAATCTTCTGTTCATTCTCGGTCAGGCGCTTAGCCAGGCCTGAAAAATGCTTGGCCAGTTCGGCGTCTTCCGACTGCGATGCAAGCTCCTGGGCCCAGTACATGGCCAGATAAAACTGGCTGCCCCGATTATCGAGCTCACCGGTTTTGGGGGAGGGCGACTTGCGATGATCGAGCAACTTTCCGGTCGCAGCATCCAGCGTTTTGGCCAACAGCTTCGCTTTTGAGTTGCCGGTTTTGATGCCGAGTTCCTCAAGGCTTACGGCAAGCGCCAAAAATTCGCCAAGAGAATCCCAGCGCAAATGATTTTCTTCGGTCAGCTGCTGTACATGCTTGGGGGCAGATCCGCCGGCGCCCGTTTCATACATGCCGCCACCCGCCATGAGCGGCACGATGGATAGCATCTTCGCGCTCGTGCCAAGCTCCATAATGGGAAACAGATCGGTGAGATAGTCCCGCAGAATGTTGCCGGTGACCGAGATGGTGTCAAAGCCGCGTACCACGCGCTCTAGCGTGTAGCGCATCGCGCGGACCTGGGACATGATTTGAATATCAAGGCCCTCGGTGTCGTGATCGTTGAGATAGGTTTTGACCTTCTTGATCAGTTCATTTTCATGCGGCCGATAGGGATCGAGCCAGAAGACGGCGGGCATGCCGGAGTTGCGGCAGCGGGTTACTGCAAGCTTGACCCAATCGCGAATCGGCGCATCTTTGACCTGACACAGTCGCCAAATGTCGCCCTCTTCGACATGCTGCGACAGCAGTACCTCACCGGTTTCGCAGTCGGTGATATTGGCAGTGCCGTCTTCAGCGATCTCAAAGGTCTTGTCGTGCGATCCGTATTCTTCAGCCTGCTGGGCCATGAGTCCTACGTTGGGCACCGTGCCCATGGTTTTTGGATCGAACGCCCCATGCCATTTGCAGAAGTTGATCATCTCTTGATAGATCCGGGCAAAAGTGCTTTCCGGCATGACAGCCTTCACTTCCTTGAGTCGCCCATCGGCGCCATACATCTTGCCGCCGTTACGGATCATGGCGGGCATGGAGGCATCCACAATCACGTCGTTGGGAGAGTGAAAGTTCGTGATGCCTTTTGCAGAATCGACCATTGCCAGCTCGGGCCGATGCTCGTGGCAGGCATGAAGATCGCGCATGATTTCCTCGCGCTCACGCTCGGGCAGGGTCGCGATTTTGTTGTAGAGATCGACCATGCCGTTATTGACATTCACGCCGAGTTCTTTCAAGACTTTGGCATGTTTTTCAAAGGCCTCTTTGTAAAAAATCTTGACGCAGTGGCCAAAGACAATCGGATGCGAGACCTTCATCATGGTGGCCTTCACATGCAGAGAGAACATCACGCCGGATTTGCGGGCGTCCTCGATCTCGCGCTCATAAAACTCGCAGAGGGCCTTGCGACTCATAAACATTGAGTCAATAATCTCGCCAGCCTGAAGCGCGACCTTTGGTTTGAGCACCATGGTCTTGCCGCTTTTGGTGATCAATTCCATCTTGACGGTGCGAGCACGATCCAGCGTCATGGATTTTTCACCGTGATAGAAATCCCCATGGTGCATATGCGAGACATGGGTCCGCGAGGCCTGCATCCATTCGGCCATGGCGTGGGGATTCTTGCGCGCGTACTCCTTGACGGCACGCGGTGCGCGGCGGTCAGAGTTTCCTTCGCGCAGCACTGGGTTGACCGAGGAGCCAATGCACTTGGCGTAGCGCTCCCGGATGGCTTTCTCCTCATCCGTTTTCGGATCGCTGGGGTAATCCGGAATTTTGTAGCCCTTGGACTGCAGCTCTTTGATCGCAGCGGTGAGCTGCGCGACGGTGGCGCTGATGTTGGGCAGCTTAATGATATTGGCATCCGGCTGCAGTGTTTTTTTGCCAAGCTCCGACAGCGTGTCGGGCATGCGCTGTGCCTCCGAGAGGTGCTCCGGGAAGCTGCCCAGGATTCGGGCGGCCAGGGAGATGTCGGCGGCCTCGATCTGGACCTTGGCAGGTTTGGTGAAGGCCCGAATCACCGGCAAAAAGGCGTGCGTGGCCAGCATCGGCGCCTCATCGGTGAGGGTGTAAATAATGGTGGGATCTTGGCTCATTCGGTTTTCTCCTCTAGCGGCCGGATGGTGATCTTTTTGTAGTGCGACGATTATCGCCCGAGGCGGCAGGCCGGCCCTTTTCCTCGCGAGGCGGGGCCCCGGAGGCCTTTAACCCAGCTAGTGTCATGGTCTTTTGCCTTGGGGGGGGGGCGCAATTTTGTTATCAGTTGATAAACTTTCGGCTGCCTGAATTCGACCATTAAAACAATGAAAACCAACTCCTGGCTTGAGGTACGGCGTTTCCTTGAAGAGACGATTCACGGCTCTGAATTTTCCCAACTCGACGACATCTCGCTTCGACTCCTCGATTGGGTTGTCGTTCAAAATAGCCGCACCGCAGCCCCCCTGTATATGCAAAGCCTCGTGCTTCGCGCCAATGTCGCCTCTCCCGCCACCATTTATAAATCGGTCTCGAAACTGATGGATCAACGCATGATTGAGGTCACCGTCGATCCCGAAGACACCCGACGAAGAATCGTTCGGCCTTCGCCCACGACACTTAAGTTGATGGATCGCCTGGGCAGCCGCACGGACGCCTGGATCAAATCGCTTCAGCACTGATGGATCGGGCCGTGGTCCGATGAAGGTCTTATCGTTGCTGCGCCATGCGACAGCGGTGAGGGATCCTCGGTTTGTAGATTTTGATCGGCCACTTGAACCCTCAGGCGAGCGCGACGCATTGCGTCTGGGCATGCGGCTTCGAGATGCCCAGACTGGTTTTGACCAAATCATCTGCAGTCCAGCTGTTCGGACCAGCCGAACGGCGAGTCTGCTGCTGCAGGCTATGGGCCTTCAGCAGCCGGTGATCGATATGGAGAAGGCGCTGTATACCTCCAGTGTGGACCGGCTGCTACGCATCATCGCCAGAGTCGATGACTCTGTGGAGCGGCTGCTGATCGTTGGCCATAACCCGGAGCTCTCGGAGCTCGCAATCTTGTTATCAGCCGACGCCGAAGAACTCTCGCCCGGCACGCTGGTGAACCTGCGCTGGGAGTCCTCAGGGTGGCTGGGCCTTGAGCACACCCGGCCGGCAGCGGTCTCAATCCTTCGGCCGCCCTACTAAGTCGGTGCAGCCGACAGCCAGCCCGCGATCTGTTGAAGTCGCTGCACTTCATCGTCTTGGGCTAAAAGCATTGCCTTTTCAGCAGCTGGCAGCGGCAGCAGCTCTGCCCATCGGTCAGCGACCCAGCCACATTCATCGAGGCGATAGGGCGGACGCATCGGAATGTCGCCCTCTTGGCCCTGTCGTTGTGCGGCGGCAATTAATCCCCCGAGTTGATCGGCAAGCGGCTGAAGATCGGCCGGAATCGGCAGGCGCGCCGGAGCCTGGCAGGGGATGATTTCCCCGCTCCAGAGCCCATAAGCGCCGCGTGCACGCTCGCCTAACCGAAAGCGTGTCGTGCCCACACAGGCCACTGACAACACGGCGGGCTGAATGGCTTGAACGCTCAGTAATTGCACCAGGCAGCCGATGTCATGCAGGCGCTCCTGCGCGCCTGCTTTTTGGACCTCACTCCCGCCGGCCAGCGGCACAACGCCGAAAGCAATGCCCTCTTGCTGGCAGCGTCGTATCAAATGCAGATAGCGGACTTCGAAGATGGTGAGCCGCAATAGGCCCTCAGGAAAGACGGGCTGGGACAGCGGAAAAAGCGGCAGTGTTTCAGTCGCCATGCGGCGGGGTTTCCTTTGATACAGTGAGATTCTATGAGTAAAGCCTTCACGAAAGAGCGTGATGATGATCCGCAAGAAGAGCCCGATGCCCAGGACGCCGCGCTGCCCTCAGGCACACCGAATTACCTTACTCCAGCCGGCTATGCAGCGCTCACAGCAGAGCTTCATCACCTGCTGAAAGTGGAGCGCCCGAAAACAGTCGAGATCGTGTCGTGGGCGGCCTCCAACGGGGATCGCTCAGAAAATGGAGATTACATCTACGGCAAGCGTCGCCTGCGTGAGATCGATCGCCGTCTGCGATTTCTCTCGAAGCGACTCGCGGTGGCCCAGGTCGTTGATCCGGCTGCGCAAGCAGGCAATGATCAGATTTTCTTTGGCGCACAAGTAACGATTGAAGATGAACAAGGCGATCAGCAGACGGTTCGAATTGTGGGGGTTGACGAGACCCATCTGGCAGCCCAGCGCATCAGCTGGGTCTCCCCCATGGCCCGGGCGCTGATCAAGGCCCGCGAGGGAGAGACTGTGACCGTGCAGAGCCCATCTGGCCCAAGAGAAATTACTGTGGTGCGCGTTGCCTATGGCGATGCTGCTGAAACGCAATCCAATTCTGATTGATCAGAGGGCCGCTCATGAACCAGCATCGTGAACTTGGACCGCTTGCCGATGCAGTCCTTCGCCTTGAACTGAACACCACTCGTGGCGTCGCCCGGCTGCATGATTTTCTAGGCCATCAATGGGTGATCTTTTTCTATCCCAAAGACGACACCCCCGGCTGCACCGTCGAGGCCAAGGATTTCTCGGCCCAGCATCGGAATTTTCTTGCGGCCGATACGCAAGTCATTGGCGTTTCCCGAGACAGCCTGGCCTCGCATGAGAAATTTATTGCCAAGCATGGCTTATCGATCACCCTGGTCTCCGATCATCAGGAATCGGTCTGCCGAGCATTTGGTGTTTTGAAAGAAAAAAATCTTTATGGCAGAAAATTTATCGGCATCGAACGCTCCACTTTTCTGATCGATGCCAAGGGCGCCGTGCGCCGAGTCTGGCGCAATGTAAAAGTGCCGGGTCATGTGCAAGAGGTGCTCGCTGCTGCGCGCCGGAAGGCGCCTTAGGCCGCCATCGATGCATAGTGCAGCCCAGATCGGCGATGCGCTCGCCAACATCGATACCCCGGCCCTGATCCTGGATCGGTCTGCGTTTGAGCGAAATAGTGCCGCCCTCATGGCGTCGGTCAACGGCCTGCCGATTGTGGTCCGTCCGCATGCCAAAAGCCACAAGTGCCCAGAGGTTGCCCGGCGCCAGATCGCGGCAGGCGCTGTGGGCATCTGCTGTCAGAAGGCCTCTGAGGCACAGGCCTTTGTCGAGGCCGGCATTCACAACATCTTGATTTCCAATGAGGTTGTTGGCGAAAAGAAAATCGCCCGCGTAATGGCGATGGCCCAGCGTGCAGATCTCGCGGTCTGTGTGGATCACATTGAGAATGCCCAGGCGCTGAATGCAGCAGCGATTGCTGCCGGCATTCGGCTGGGGGTGTTGATCGAACTGGAGGTGGGCGCCCAGCGCTGCGGCATCGCGCCAGGTGGGCCCGCCCTGGCGCTTGCACAAGCGATCGGCCAGATGCCGGGCTTGAGATTTTTGGGCCTTCAGTCGTATCACGGTCCGGCCCAGCATCTGCGCACACTTTCAGAGCGGCGTCGCGCCATTGATCAGGCCATCTCGCTGACCCGCGACACACGCGATTTGTTGGCCAGGCGTGGCATCGTCTGCAGCCACATTACGGGCGCAGGCACTGGCAGCTTCATGCTCGAGGCGTGCAGCACGGTCTACACCGAGATCCAACCCGGTTCTTATATTTTTATGGATGCGGATTACAGCCGTAATGATTGGCACGACAGCGGCATGCCAATCTTTGAGCAGAGTTTATTTATCCTGACTTCGGTCATGAGCCTGCGGGATCCTGATCACGCGGTAGTGGATGCGGGCCTGAAAGCCTCCAGCGTGGATTCTGGCTTGCCACTGATTGCGGATCTCGCTGATGTGCGCTTTCATAAAGCCTCGGATGAGCATGGCGTTTTACAGCGCGGACCAAAAGCCGAAAAAATGTGGCTGGGCCAGAAGATTCGTTTGATCCCTGGCCATTGCGATCCCACCGTGAATTTGTACGATGAGCTGATCGTGGTGCACGAGGGCCGCGTCGAGGCCATTTGGCCGATTCTTGCGCGTGGGGCATTGCGCTGATGGGCGGCCTGGTGCTCTTGGTCGACGCCGTCATGCTGCTGACCGCGCTTGAACTCTTGGGCCTGGCCTGGTGGTATCGCCGTTTTGGCCAGGGGGTCCCGCCGCAAGAGATTCGGCTCAATCTCTGCTCTGGCCTGGCGCTCATGGCAGCGCTGCGTGCAGCACTTTCGGGAGCCAGCAGTCTGCTGATCATGCTGCTGCTCTTGGTGGCCGGATTTTTTCATGCCCTAGACATTCGAAGTCGATGGCGGCGGTAAACTAGCCGCCATGGCAGTAGCATTTCCATTTTCCGCAATCGTTGGCCAGGAAGAAATGAAGCTGGCGATGTTGGTGACCACCATTGATCCGACGATTGGCGGTGTGTTGGTCTTTGGTGACCGGGGCACAGGAAAGTCCACTGCAGTGCGGGCCTTGGCCGCGATTCTTCCGAAAATGAAGGCGATCGTGGGCTGTCCGTATGCCTGCGACCCCGAGTCTCGTCAGGCCCTTTGCGAGTTTTGCGCCGAACGAAAGGCCGGCACAGCACGCATGAAAGTCCATCAGTTGTCGGTGCCAGTGGTCGATCTGCCGCTCGGTGTTACCGAAGACCGTGTGGTGGGTGCGCTCAATCTCGAGCGTGCGCTTGCCGATGGGGTGAAGGTATTTGAGCCCGGACTTCTGGCGCGCGCCAATCGTGGCTTTCTCTACATCGACGAAGTGAATCTGCTGGAAGATCACATCGTCGATCTGCTGATTGATGTCGCCGCCAGCGGCCAGAACGTGGTCGAACGCGAGGGCTTGAGTGTTCAGCATCCTGCACGTTTTGTGCTGGTCGGCAGCGGTAACCCTGAAGAGGGCGAGCTTCGTCCCCAGCTGTTGGATCGGTTTGGACTCTCGGTGGATGTCCGAACGCCCGATGATCTCGCCGATCGTATTGAGGTTGTTAAACGTCGTGATGCCTTTGAGCGAGATCCGCAGGCCTTTACAGAGCTCTGGAAAAAAGAAGACAGCAAAATTCGCCGCAAGATCAGCCATGGTCGTGAACAGCTCGCATCGGTAAAAGTCGCCGATGAGATTCTGCGGCAAGCATCTTCACTGTGCATGAAGCTGGGCACGGATGGTCTGCGCGGGGAGCTCACGCTGATGCGCGCCGCGCGGGCCCTGGCAGCATTGGAATCCGCCAAGACGGTCGCGTCAGGCCATCTGCGTCGGGTCGCGCCAATGGCACTGCGTCATCGGCTGCGCCGAAATCCTCTCGATGACACGGCATCCGGTGTGAGAGTACAGCGGGCCGTTGATGAACTCTTTAACGCCTAACGCCGCCGACGACGCGGTACTGGCTGCGGCTTGTTTTGCGCAGGACCCTATCGGGCTGGGCGGCATTTGTGTGCAGGCCCACGCGGGCTCGGTTCGTACGCGCTTTATTGAATTTATTCAATCGCGCCTGCGGGCGGATCAGCCTTCTCGCAAGCTGCCATTGTCGATTCAAGACGAGCGGCTGCTCGGCGGGCTCGATCTGGTGTCGACCTTGCAGTCGGGCCGCCCGGTGCTTTCGCGGGGCTTGCTCGCCGAGGTCAATGGCGGTGTTTTATGGGTGGCCATGGCAGAGCGCATGGGTCCTGCGCTTGCCGCACGCATCGCGCTTGCGATGGATCGTGGTGAGATCACGGTGGCGCGCGAGGGGCTGGCGGCAACAACGCCCACCGCCTTTGGACTTGTGCTCCTTGATGAACAGGTTGAAGAGGATGAGTCCGCACCCGCATCGCTATTGGATCGCCTCGCCTTTCATATTGATCTGCGTGCAGTGCCGCTATCTGAGTTAGAGGAAGCCATTCATTTTTTTCAAGAGTCGCAGGGTGGCGATACGAGCCCGCCGAATGCAGCGTGTGATCGGCCTGCGCTGCCCGAGTTAAACGATTCGCTGGCCGCCGCCTTCTGCACGACTGCGCTCACACTCGGCATTGATTCGCTTCGCGCAGTGATGTTTGCGTATCGTGTTGCAGCCCTCGCGTGCAGCTGGCGTTCGGCCAGTCAGATGAGCCAAGAAGATGCGGCCTTCGCGGCACGGCTGGTGCTCGCACCGCGCGCAACCATGCTCCCAGCCCCGGAGGAGTCAGCGTCTGCACAAGAGTCTCCGCCGGCTGAGCCCCCGCAGTCGGATTCGGAGTCGGGGCAGGCTCCAGAAGACCCGCAGCAGCTGCAGGCCTTAGATGAAGTGGTGCTGCAGGCGGCCAAGGCTGCGATTCCTGCTGGCCTTTTGGCGCAACTCTTACTGGATCCGAATCGTCTGGGCCGAGGCGGTTCGGGAAAATCGGGTGCCCTGAAAAAAAGTGGGCTGCGCGGCCGCCCCATCGGATCTCAGCCCGGCCTGCCGCGCTCGGGTGCGCGGCTCAGTCTGATTGACACGCTGCGTGCGGCTGCCCCTTGGCAACGGCTGCGCCGCCGTGGCCAGATGCCGGCGAGACCATTGGGCCGAACGGCTGGACCGTCTGTGCTTCAGATTCGTGCAGAGGATTTTCGTATCAAGCGATTCAAAGAACGCTCCGAGACGACCACAATTTTTGTAGTGGATGCGTCCGGCTCTTCTGCGCTGCATCGGCTTGCCGAGGCTAAGGGCGCTGTCGAGTTATTGCTGGCGGATTGTTATGTCCGCCGTGATCAGGTTGCGGTAATTGCTTTTCGACATCAGCAAGCCGAAATCATTCTGCCACCGACACGCTCGCTGGTGCGGGCCAAGCGCAGCCTTTCAGGACTGCCGGGTGGAGGGGGCACGCCGCTTGCAAAAGCCTTACAGATCAGCCAGCTGCTTGCCGAGAGTGTGAAGCGCCGAGGCGGAACGCCTGTGGTGGTGATGCTGACCGATGGCAAGGCCAATATCAGTCTGGATGGTCAGCCGGGCCGCGAGCAGGCCCGCCAGGATGTTGCACTTGCCGCGCAGCAGTTTGTGGTTGCAGGCGTTTCCGCGATGGTGATTGATACTTCGCCACAGCCATCAGCGGCTGCCCAGGAATTATCTGAGCAGATACGGGCCCGTTATCTTCCGCTGCCGCATGCTGGAGCGGCAGCGGTGTCTCAGGCCGTTAAGACAATTGTCTGAATAAACCGAGCGACTTCGGCAGGCCGCTCTTCGTGTAAGAGATGGCCGCCCGTCCACGTGGTGACGTCAGCGGTGGGAAACGATGATCGAATCACGTTTTTTAGCGGCAGTTCTTTTACCCAAGCGTCTTGTGCGCCAAGAAGAAAACTGGTGGGCAGGGGTAGTGCATGTGATCTCGTTAACAGGCCAGGCAGATCGGCGCCCGCCATAAATTCCATCGCGCCTTGAACATGATTGGGCTGCGTAAAAAGATATCGGTAAAGCCGCCGATGGGATTCGGGAATCTTGGATCCCGTCGAATCCAGCAGCTGATCCACCATACCGGTATTGGCCGCAAGAAACGCAAGCATTCCGGTCATTGGTGACGACGTCGCAATTGGGGCGACCACGGGCCCGAGCATGGTGGTGTAGAGCAGCGGCGGAGGCACCAGTGATGGGTTTAGCCCAACAATTCGAATGGGCGTAAGCGCAGGTGTCTGTTTTGCAAACCGGAGCGCCCACTCGATGGCAAGCGGCGCACCTGCCGAATGGCCCACGATGACAAGTCGGCCGGTGCACTGCAGGTGGATCAGCAGCTGCTGCAGCACCTCGGCCATCGCCGGCAGGCGCATCATGCGGGCCTGGGCGCCGCGGGTAAAGCCGTGGCCGGGCAGATCAACGGCAAGCACGTCGGCAAACTCAGTCAGTGGGTCGATTAACTCAGACCAGGAATGGGCCGATGAGCCGGTCCCGTGGAGCAGCAACAGCAGCGGACCCCCGGTTTTCTTGGCGGGGTGAAACTGCAGGTGCCAGCTCAGGCCGTCCAGGACCACCAGCCGGCTTGCCTTGCGGTGCGGCCAGTCAGCGGGCAGCAGCCGCTGGGCGGCCTCAGCATCGCCGGCTAGGTGTCTATTGCAGTTGACAGTCATAAATGACAATATACCTAGACAACATGTGGATGTTCAGGCCGGTTCTTGCCTGAAGGGCTCCACCTAACCAGTCTAGGGAGATTCCATGGCATCGGCCCACTCCGTCAAGCAGGCACTTGAGCAGGCCCTGATCTCTGCGGTCGCGCTCTCCGAATCGCCGCATGGGCCCGCGCTTCTGGCCAAGGCGACCCATCATGCGGTCTTTCCCGGCGGGGCGAGGATTCGACCGCATCTGGTTTTGGCGGTCGCATCGGCATGCGGCCATGATGACCCTGAACTTTCGATGGCGGCAGCGGTCGCGCTCGAGCTTTTGCATTGCGCATCACTGGTCCATGATGATCTGCCTTGTTTTGATGATGCCGCGACACGTCGCGGCCAGCCTTCGGTGCATAAAGCTTTTGGTGAGCGGCTCGCCGTGCTTACCGGAGACGGATTAATCGTGCTGGCATTTCAAGTGTTGGCCAGCGTCAAAGCCCATCATCCACAGCGCATCGCGGCAACGATTGGATTAATTGCGCAGGCCACTGGCGCACCAGAGGGCATCGTTGCAGGCCAGGCCTGGGAGTGTGAGCCGAAAGCGAACCTGCGCGACTATCAGCGTGCCAAGACTGGCGCCTTATTCGCCGCTGCCACTGCGTGTGGCGCGATGACTGCAGGCGGGCATGCCGAATCCTGGCGGCCGCTGGGCGAGTGGCTCGGTGAGGCCTATCAAGTTGCAGACGATATTCGTGATGTGATTGGTGATCCTCAGTCCATGGGCAAACCCACTGGCCAGGATGTTGCGCATGATCGGCAGAGTGCTGCGCGAGAGCTGGGCCTGATGGGCGCCATTCAGAATTTTGATTTGTTGGTGGGAAAAGCCATTCGCGCGATTCCCTCCTGTCCCGGCGCACCCAGCCTGCGGGCCTTGGTGCTGGCCGAGTCCGAGCGTTTAGTGCCGCGAGAGATTCTGGAGCGGGTCTAGTTGATTCGAGCGTGGCAGGGCCTGCGAGATCGACTCCTCGCCAGCGAGGCTTTTCACGGTTTCGCGATTCGCTTCCCACTCACCCGATGGATTGCGCGCCGGCAGGCGAAGTCGCTTTTTGATCTGGTCGCGGGATTTGTTTATTCCCAGGTATTGTTTGCGTGCGTCCGGCTCGATTTATTTGCATTGCTGGCGAAGGGCCCTTTGGGCCTCGAAGATCTTGCAAGCCGGCTTCGCTTAAGCACAGATGCCACAGATCGGCTGATGCGTGCAGCCGCCTCACTTCAGCTTGTCGAGTCGCGTTCTGGTCAACGTTGGGGCCTGGGCATGCAGGGCGCAGTCTTGGCGGGCAACACCGCAGTGACTGCATTAATTGAGCACCATGCGACTCTGTATGCGGACCTGCGGGATCCTGTTGCCTTGCTCAGAGGAGAGACGGATCCGCATCTTGCGCGGTACTGGCCATACGCCGACGAACGGGCTGCCTCACCAACGCTGTTGCCAGAGGCGCGCGTGAAAGAGTATTCGGAGTTGATGAGCGCATCACAGCCCCTGATTGCGCAAGAAGTGCTGAGTGCTTATGCATTTCGTAACCATCGATATTTGCTGGATGTGGGCGGTGGCCAAGGCACTTTTTTATTGGCGGCAGCACGCGCATTCCCTCACCTCCGGCTGATGCTGTTCGATCTGCCGGCAGTCGCGGGCCTTGCCGATAAAAATTTCAGGGCAGCCGGACTTGCTGAGCGGGCCCAGGCCCATGGCGGAAGTTTTTTTGAGAGTCCGCTGCCCAGCGGGGCGGATCTCATTACCGTTCTTCGGGTCCTCTACGACCACGATGACCATCGGGCCCTGGCGATCCTCCAGGCGGCCTATCGGGCCTTGGCCCCCGGGGGCACGCTGCTGGTGGCCGAGCCTATGTCAGAGACCCCCGGAGCAGAATCTATGGGAAGTGCTTACTTCGGTTTCTACCTATTGGCGATGGGTAAAGGCAAATCCAGAAGCGCCCAGCGGCTGATGCAGCTCATCTCTGAGGCTGGATTTCGTGATCCACGGCTTCGGGCCACCCGATTGCCGCTCCAGGTCGGCCTAATTGTGGCGAAAAAATAAGGGACGAATCAAAACGGATCCGGGGTATAGGCCTTGCAGCTTCGCAGACCTGCCGGCAAGCGGCGCTAAGGACGGGGTATTGACTTTGACGGCAGGAAGCATACGATCAGGTTGTCAATTAAAATTGACACACTAAAACGTAAGGAAAATTTGACAATGGTCCGCCCCGATTTCGCCAAGCAGTCACAGGCGATCGTGCTTCGACAGCCAATGGACTTGGCACTCAGTCCGGTTGCGCTCTCCCCGCCTGCCGAGGGTGACGTTGTCGTGGATATCCTATTCAGTGGCATCAGTACTGGCACTGAAAAACTATTGTGGTCAGGCCGCATGCCGATGTTTCCAGGAATGGGCTACCCCTTGATACCGGGATATGAGTCCGTCGGAAGAGTGGTGCATGCAATGCCGAAGGCCAAGCATCACGAGGGTGATTTTGTTTTCGTTCCAGGTGCGAAATGCTTTGGTGATATTCGCGGCCTTTTTGGTGGCGCTGCCTCGCGCGTGATCGTCGCCTCGGATCGTGCGTTATCCATCGATGAATCCTTAGGCGAGCGCGGCGTGTTGCTGGCTCTGGCGGCGACGGCCTATCACGTCTATCAGGGAGAGCCCGAACGGCAGCCCGATCTCATCGTGGGCCACGGTGTGTTGGGCCGACTCATCGCGCGTCTGGCGGTGGCAGCGGGCCGAAGGCCAGTGGTTTGGGAGACCAATGCCGCACGACGCACAGGCGCCCGGGGCTATACCGTGATTGATCCGGCGGAGGATGATCGCCGCAACTACGCACGCATTTGCGATGTCAGTGGCGACCCGAAGATTTTAGATGCCTTGGTGTCACGTCTGGCAGCAGGCGGTGAGATCGCCCTTGCTGGCTTCTACGAGGATGCACTCTCGTTTACCTTCCCACCCGCCTTCATGCGTGAGGCGCGCATTCGCATTGCTGCTCAGTGGCAGCCGCAAGATCTTGATGCGGTGAGATCGCTTGCGCAATCCGGAGCTTTATCGCTTGCCGGATTGATTACACACCGCCGACCTCCCCCGGATGCGGAAGCAGCCTATCGCACCGCCTTTACCGATCCCGATTGTCTCAAGATGGTTCTCGACTGGAGCGCGCTTACATGAGCACAACAAAAGAAACTCAGATCATCGCGATCTATGGCAAGGGAGGCATCGGCAAGAGTTTCACGCTTGCTAACCTGTCTTACATGATGGCCCAGCAGGGCAAGAAGGTGCTGCTGATTGGCTGTGATCCCAAAAGCGATACCACGTCCCTGCTATTTGGTGGCAAGGCCACGCCGACCATCATTGAGACATCCTCGAAAAAGAAACTCGCTGGCGAGGAAGTTGCCATTGGCGATGTCTGCTTTAAGCGTGATGGTGTATTCGCTATGGAGCTCGGCGGCCCGGAAGTTGGCCGAGGCTGCGGCGGAAGGGGAATCATTCACGGCTTCGAGACTCTTGAAAAACTTGGTTTTCATGACTGGGGCTTTGACTACGTGCTGCTGGATTTCTTGGGCGATGTGGTCTGCGGTGGATTTGGACTGCCGATTGCCCGCGATATGTGCCAGAAGGTCATTGTGGTAGGCAGCAACGATCTTCAGTCGCTCTACGTTGCGAATAATGTCTGCTCTGCAGTCGAGTATTTTCGAAAGCTTGGCGGCAATGTCGGCGTTGCCGGCATGGTCATCAATAAAGATGACGGCACGGGCGAGGCGGCCGCATTTGCGCAGAAGGTGGGCATTCCGGTTTTGGCCGCGATCCCCGCCCATGAAGACATTCGGCGCAAAAGTGCCAGCTATGAAATCGTGGGTAAACCGGGCGGCACATGGGGCCCCTTATTCGAAACACTCGGCAACAACGTTGCCGAGGCTCCGCCCGTACGGCCGGCGCCGCTGAGTCAGGATGAACTCCTTGGGCTTTTTGCATCGGACACAGTTGGCCGCAATGTCGTGCTGCAGCCTGCCAGCCTGGCGGACATGATGGGCGCTGATGTGCCGGTTCGTCAGAGTCTTGAAGTCGTCTACGAGACCGTCTGAGCCGATCATGAATAAGCCGATCGATATTCCCATCAAGGTGGTGTCATCGCAGTCCACTGCATCGGCTGCGGTCGGCGGCTGTGGCGCTCCTCAGGAGATGGCTGTCGCAGCTCGGCAGGCTGGAAAAAGCGAGACGCTGGATCGTTATGCCACCGATTATCCGAAGGGCCCGCATGATCAGCCCCAGAGCATGTGCCCCGCATTCGGCTCGTTACGTGTCGGACTGCGCATGCGTCGCACCGCCACCATTCTCTCGGGCTCAGCCTGCTGTGTCTACGGCCTGACGTTCACATCGCACTTTTATGGCGCACGCCGAAGCGTGGGCTATGTGCCCTTTAATTCTGAGACCCTTGTTACTGGAAAACTTTTTGAAGATATTCGGGATGCGGTCCATGCCCAGGCCAATCCAGAAAAATTTGATGCGATCGTCATCATTAACCTCTGCGTTCCCACGGCCAGCGGCGTGCCACTTCAGCTGCTGCCCAAAGAAATTAACGGTGTGCGGGTCATTGGCATAGATGTTCCAGGATTCGGTGTGCCAACCCACGCCGAAGCAAAAGATGTGCTGGCCGGTGCCATGCTTCGATTTGCCCGCGAGGAGGTGATGGCAGGCCCTGTGCCCGCACCGAAGACCCGTGTTGCGGATCGGCCCACCATCACCTTGCTTGGTGAGATGTTCCCCGCCGATCCAGTTGGTATTGGCATGATGCTGGCCCCCATGGGCCTGGCTGCTGGCCCCGTGGTGCCGACCCGCGAGTGGCGAGAGCTTTACACCGCACTCGATGGTGCCGCCGTGGCTGCCATTCATCCGTTTTACACGGCAAGCATTCGTGAATTTGAGGCCGCTGGCCGACCGATTGTGGGCTCAGCACCCGTGGGTGTTCACGGCACCGAGGCCTGGCTGCAGTCGATTGGCCGCGCCACGAATGTTGCGCAGTCGGCGATTGATGCCGCAAAAAATGCAGTGCTACCCGCGATTCAACAGGCCTTATCCGCTTCACCGGTGAAAGGCCGCATCACATTAAGCGGCTATGAAGGCTCCGAGCTTTTGGTCGCACGCCTGCTGATTGAATCGGGTGCCGATGTTCGCTATGTCGGCACGGCCTGTCCACGTACCATCTGGAGCGATGCCGATCGGCAATGGCTGGAATCCAAAGGTGTGCGGGTCCAGTACCGCGCATCACTCGAGCAGGACCTGGAGGCACTGCATGAGTTCAATCCCGATCTCGCAATCGGTACCACGCCGGTGGTTCAAGCCGCAAAGCAGGCCAGCATTCCCGCCTTGTATTTCACCAATTTGATTTCGGCCCGGCCGCTGATGGGCCCTGCGGGTGCGGGCTCATTGGCCCAGGTCATCAATGCAGCCATTGGTAACAAATCTCGCTTTGATCAGATGCACGAATTTTTTGAGTCGGTGGGCGATGGAGATAACGCGGGTGTCTGGGAGGAGGTCCCCAAGGCCCATCCCGAGTTTCGCGAGCTGACACGCCGTCAGCTGGCCAAGCTGCAAAAGGCACGCAAATCCGAGGAGATGGGCTGATGTATGTCATTGACCACGATCGTGCTGGCGGCTATTGGGGCGCGGTCTATGTCTTTACTGCCGTCAAAGGCCTGCAGGTTGTGATTGATGGTCCGGTGGGCTGCGAAAACCTGCCGGTGACCTCGGTACTGCACTACACGGATGCACTGCCGCCACATGAGCTTCCCATTGTGGTCACGGGGCTTGCGGAGGAGCAGCTCGGCCGCGAAGGCACCGAGGGCGCGATGAAGCGGGCCCATGCAACGTTGGATCCTGATCTGCCAGCAGTGGTGGTGACCGGATCAATTGCTGAAATGATCGGCGGTGGCGTGACCCCTGAAGGCACCAACATTAAGCGTTTTCTGCCGCGGACCATTGATGAGGATCAATGGCAGTGTGCCGATCGCGCAATGCGTTGGCTGTGGACTGAGTATGGCATGCGCAAAGTGCCCGCCCGTCGCCCGCGCAAAGAGGGGGAAAAGCCCCGCGTCAATATCATTGGTCCCGCCTACGGCACATTCAACATGCCCAGCGATTTGGCAGAGATTCGTCGCCTGGTCCAGGGCATTGGGGCTGAAGTGAATCTGGTGTTTCCGTTGGGCAGCCATCTTGCGGATGTCTCCCGGCTGGTCGAAGCCGATGTCAACATCTGCATGTATCGTGAATTCGGCCGGCTGCTGTGCGAGGATCTGGACCGGCCTTATCTGCAGGCGCCCATCGGCCTTCACAGCACGACTAAATTTTTAAGAACACTCGGCGAGCTGCTTGGCTTGGATCCCGAACCGTTCATTGCCCAGCAGAAACACACCACCATCAAACCGATCTGGGATCTGTGGCGATCCGTGACTCAAGATTTTTTTGGCACTGCCAGTTTTGCAATTGTGGCCAACGATACCTATGCCCGGGGCGTGCGCCACTACTTAGAAGAAGAGCTGGGCCTGCCGTGCAATTTCGCAGTTGCTCGTAAGCCCGGACAGAAAACCGATAACGAGCTCGTGCGCAGTCTATGCGGTAAGAAACCACCCCTGGTGATGTTTGGCAGCTACAACGAGCGGATGTATCTGGCTGAGAATGGATCGCGGGCTGCCTATATCCCAGCGTCATTTCCCGGCGCCATCATCCGACGCCATACCGGCACGCCCTTTATGGGCTATGCGGGTGCGACCTATGTCTTGCAAGAATTTTGTAACGCGTTATTTGACGCACTTTTTCACATCCTGCCGCTGGGCACCGAAATGGACCGCGTCGATCCCACGCTGGCCCGCGCGGCCGAGATGCCAGCGCCGGCATTGCAGTGGATTCCCGAGGCACAACTCCTGCTGGCGGAATTCGTCCGCTCAGAGCCTGTGCTGGTTCAGATTTCTGCCGCCAAGCGGCTTCGCGATCAGGCCGAGGCGATTGCCCGGCAGGCTGGCGAATCCACGATCACGACCGAACACGTCCGTCGTGCCCGACACGTAACGAACCAGGGTGCTGCTGCATGACATGCAACTGCGCCTTGCGTCTCGTTCACCCAATGCCGCAACACTTTGTTGCGCCATCTCCGGCCACGGGGGGTTTTCGTGGTAACGGCCGAAAGGCCAACTTACAGGAGAGATCCTATGAGTAATGGCAAATCGAGTCTTTCGGGACTCACCGACGAGGAAGCCCAGGAGTTTCACAAGTTTTATATCCAAGGCACCCTCGCGTTCACGGCGACCGCCGTCATCGCTCACGCGCTTGTGTGGGCATGGCGCCCCTGGTTCCATTAATCCGTCCACTGACCTCTAAGGGAATGCTATGAATCAGATTACAGACGAAGTCCTACACGAGTCGGTGAAAACCAATTCAATGGCCTACTACAGCATTTTTGCTGTCAGTTTCATCGTCTTTCTGGCGATCGCCCTCGTCGCGCAGATGCTGTTTTTGCAGTGGCGTTCCTGGTTTCCGGGGGCGGAAGGTGGCAAGACGTTAATTGGTGATGTGAAGTCAGCGGTCTATACCCTGATGTCGCAACTCACCTGATCAACTTATAGGAGATGGAACCATGTGGAGAATTTGGCGCTTGTTCGACCCGCTCCGAGCCCTCGTCGCTCAGGCGGTTTTTTTGTTCGGTCTTGCAGCAATGATTCATTTCATTCTGCTGTCGACCGAGCGTTTCAACTGGCTCGATGGCAAAAGCCAGGCAGAGATCAAGGCAGCAAAGCCTGCCAGCGTCTCCTCGCCGAAGTAAGTGTTATGGAGCAAAGCAGGGGGTACCAATGTTGATCATTGGACTCCCTGCACCTTGAACGGAGAGATTTAAATGGCGATGCTCAGTTTCGAGAGAAAGTATCGTGTTCGCGGCGGCACCCTTGTCGGTGGTGATCTATTTGACTTCTGGGTAGGGCCGTTTTACTGCGGATTTTTCGGCCTCACGACCATTTTCTTTGCGACGCTCGGCACTGTGTTGATTCTATGGGGCGCCTCTCAAGGGCCGACATGGAATCTCTGGCAAATCAATATTGCGCCGCCGGATCTGAGCTATGGCCTCGGGCTTGCGCCGCTCTTAAAGGGTGGACTCTGGCAGCTGATTACAGTCTGTGCACTCGGCGCTTTCGGCTCCTGGGCCCTGCGCGAAGTCGAAATCTGTCGCAAGCTGGGGATGGGATATCACGTGCCGGTTGCATTTTCGGTGGCAATTTTTGGCTATTTCACGCTGGTGGTGATTCGTCCGGTGCTGATGGGCGCCTGGGGCCACGGCTTTCCGTATGGCATTTTGAGTCACCTCGACTGGGTCTCAAACGTCGGCTATCAGTATCTGCACTTCCACTACAACCCGGCCCACATGCTGGCCATCACGCTGTTTTTCACGACTTGCCTTGCATTGGCGATGCACGGCGGCCTGATTCTCGCAGCCTCCAATCCCCCAAAGGGCACCACAGTGCGCTGTCCTGAACATGAAGACACATTCTTTCGTGATCTGATCGGCTATTCGGTCGGCACGCTGGGCATCCACCGCCTGGGCCTCTATCTGGCGCTGGGCGCAGTCTTTTTCAGTGCGGTTTGTATCGTGATCAGCGGCCCCTTCTGGACCCGTGGATGGCCAGAGTGGTGGACCTGGTGGTTAAACCTTCCGATTTGGTCATAGGCCACGGCGTAGGAGAACAACATGGCTGACTATCAAAATTTATTTACCCAGGTCCAGGCGGTGACGCATCCGCACTCGGGCGTGGCGATCGATCCTCGCGATATGCGCGAACGCACCAAGAACCCATTCCTCTGGCATCTCGCTGGCCGGCTCGGCAATGCGCAGATCGGACCCTTGTATTTGGGCTGGGTGGGATTGGCCTCTGCAATCTGTTTCATGATTGCTTTCACGATTGTGGGCTGGAACATGCTCGTTCAGGTCAACTACGACCCGATTCAATTTGTACGCCAGCTCTTCTGGCTGTCGCTTGATCCCCCGCCACCCGAATATGGACTCAAGCTCGCGCCGTTAAAGCAGGGCGGCTGGTGGAACATCGCCGGCTTTTTTCTGACGGTATCGATTCTCTTGTGGTGGGTGCGGGTCTATCGGCGGGCACGGGCATTGAACCTGGGCACCCATGTGGCCTGGGCATTCGCAGCGGCCATTTGGCTGTATCTGGTGTTGGGTTTCTTTCGGCCGATTCTCATGGGCAGCTGGTCGGAGGGCGTGCCGTTTGGAATCTTCTCTCATCTCGATTGGACAGCAGCCTTCTCGATTCGGTACGGAAATCTTTTCTATAACCCCTTCCATATGCTGTCGATCGTGTTTCTTTACGGCTCTGCACTGCTTTTCGCGATGCATGGCGCCACGATTTTGGCGGTGACCCGATATGGCGGTGACCGGGAAGTCGAGCAGATTGTCGATCGCGGATCCGCTTCTGAGCGGGCCGCATTGTTTTGGCGATGGACAATGGGCTTTAACGCCACGATGGAGTCGGTACACCGCTGGGCCTGGTGGTTTGCCGTGCTCTGCCCGCTGACCGGCGGCATTGGTATTTTGTTAACCGGAACTGTTGTTGATAACTGGTATCTCTGGGGAATAAAGCATGGCCTCGTTCCGCCATATCCCGATATGTGGGGCGCACCCACAGTGGATCCCAGCGTAATGCAAGGAGCGAAATAATGAACCTCAAACGACTGCAGGCTCTTGCGCTGCTGGCGCTTGCTGGCCTGACACTGTCGGGCTGTGAGCGGCCTCCAATTGACACCGTCCAGGTTGGATTTCGTGGCACCGGCATGGAGCTGGTGTATAACCCGCGAACGCTTGCGGATCAGCAGGCATTGAATACGCCGCCGGCGGCATTGCCCGAGGCCGATAAGAGCGGCCCACGGGCCGGGGCCGTTTATAAAAATGTAAAGGTACTGGGCAACCTCAGTGTCGGAGAATTCAATCGACTCATGGTGGGCTATACCCAGTGGATCGCGCCGGAGCAGGGCTGTGGTTATTGCCATAACCTGAATAACTTTGCTGATGATTCGCTTTACACCAAGGTCGTTGCACGACGTATGACTGAGATGACCCTGCACTTAAATGCCACCTGGAAAAATCACGTCGCAGAGACAGGCGTGACTTGTCATACCTGCCATCGCGGCCAGCCGGTGCCAGGAAAGATTTGGTTCAAGCCCGATGAGTCCAAGCTCGCCAAGGGCTTACTGGGTCAGCGTAATGGTCAGAATGCCCCCGCACCGAGCGTGGCCTACAGCTCGCTGCCCAACGACCCCTTTAGCGCATACCTCTTAAAGGACAACCGGATTCGACAGATTTCTCAGACGGCGTTGCCTCAGGGAATTAACGGCAATGGGTCTTCGACTCAGGCCACCGAGGCGACCTACGGATTCATGATGCATATGTCGGATTCCTTGGGCGTAAATTGCGCCTACTGCCATAACTCAAGGAACTTCTCGAACTGGCAAGAGAGCCCCCCGCAGCGCGCAGTTGCATGGCACGGTATTCGGATGGTGCGCGAGCTGAATAACGAATTCATCGAGCCTCTGACCAAGACCTTCCCTGCCAATCGGCTCGGGCCCACTGGTGACGTTGCCAAGATCAATTGCGCGACCTGCCACCAAGGTGCCTATAAGCCACTCTGGGGAGAACAGATGGCAAAAAATTGGCCAGAACTTCGCGGCGGCTCAAGCCGTCCGATTAAAACTGCAGCAGGGGGCAGCGGCCGGTAACACTTTATAAATACGGCTCCTCACAAAGAAGAGCGGTTTAGGGCACGGTTCCCTCACCGGCCCCTTGCCTCCACCTTTGGGCCTTCTGCGACGGTCGTCCCCCGTCCCGGTCCTCGGAGGCGAAGCCCGAAGGCTCCCCCCTTCGGGCCTTTTTTTGGAGATCACACAGCGATGGGTTGCGCGAGTGCTATTCGCCGAGATATGCCGCACGCACTGCTGGATCATCAAGCAAGGTTTTGGCCTCTGCGCTGGTGGTGATCATGCCCGAGTCCATCACGTAACCGCGGTGGGCCGCCTGCAAGGCAAGCCGCGCGTTCTGTTCCACCAGAAGGATCGTCACACCCCGTGCAGATACATCGCGAATCACTTCGAATATTTTTTCAACCATAACGGGCGAGAGTCCCATCGACGGCTCATCCAAGAGCAGCACCGCCGGCTGTGCCATGAGGGCCCGGGCCATGGCCAGCATCTGCTGCTCTCCGCCAGACAGTGTTCCTGCCAGCTGGTGCAGCCGCTCTTTAAGGCGAGGAAAGAGCACCAGCTGCTCATCCAGTAACGTGGCAATCGCCGCCTTGCTGAACTTGGATGTACTGTGGTGGCCGTCGGCCAGACAGTAAGCGCCCATTAAAAGATTCTCGTGAATCGATAACCGCGTGAACACGCCACGGCCCTCGGGCACCATCACCAGGCCGCGCGCAGCAAGGGTGTGTGCCGCTGTCGAAGTAATGTCTTCGCCCCGGAAAAACACCTGGCCTTCAGCCGCAGGCACCAGGCCGGTGATAGCCTTCAGCGTGGTGGTCTTGCCGGCGCCATTGGCGCCGATGAGTGTGACGAGTTCACCCGGCTGAACGGCAAGGCTCACGCCTTTGACCGCCTGAATGCCGCCGTAGCGGACTTTCAGGTTTCTCAGTTCGAGGGCGGCCTGCGGCCGATGGTCAGCCATGTGTGGCCCCGCTGCCCAGATATGCCTCAATCACATCGGGATGGCGCTGCACTTCAGTGGGGCTGCCTTCGGCAATGACTTTGCCGTAATCGAGAACAGTGACCCGATCACATAGCCCCATGACCAGCTTCACGTCATGCTCAATGATCAGAATGGTTTTTCCATCATCACGAATTTTTTCGAGCGTCTCGCGCAGCGCGTTCTTTTCAGTGGCATTCATACCGGCTGCTGGCTCATCCAAAGCAAGCAGCTGTGGCTCAGTCGCCAACGCCCGTGCGATCTCTAGCCGCCGCTGATCTCCGTAGGATAAAGTTTTGGCGATTGAATCGGCGTAGCGTCCGATTCCAAGATAGTCCAAAAGTCCGCGTGCATGGGTGCGGATACGGGCCTCGCCCTGCTGAAATGCACGCGTCCGAAGGATTGCTCCGAACACGCCCTGATGCAATCCATGGGTCCGAAGGTGGCGGCCGACCATGACATTTTCCAAGGCGGTCATATCCGGGAAGAGCCGAATATTTTGAAAGGTTCGTGCAATGCCGGCCTCGGCCACGCGATGGACAGCAGTTGGCTGATAGGGCCTGCCCTCAATCTGAAAACTGCCGCCATCAGGCGCATACAGGCCCGTGATGACATTAAAAAATGTAGTTTTGCCGGCACCATTCGGGCCAATCAGTCCGTAGATTTGTCCAGCCTCAATCGATAAGCTGACGTTATCGAGCGCGACCAGCCCGCCAAAGACTTTGCGGGCCTGCGACACTTTTAAAAGCGCGGGCTGGCTCATAGCGTTCGCTTTGCAGAGAGCAGGCCAGTTGGCCGATACAGCATGATCAGCACCATTGCCAGGCCAAACAGCAGCATGCGCAGCGCTTCTGGCGCAAGAAGTTCGGTGCCGAAGATGGCCTCCTGAATTGGCCGGGCTACATAGCGCAGCGCTTCTGGAATTGCATAGAGCAACACCGCACCGAGAATGACCCCGGGCACATAGCCCATGCCGCCCAGTACGACCATGGCCACAATCACGATGCTTTCCATCAGGATGAAACTCTCTGGTGAGACAAAGCCCTGAAAGGCGGAGAACATCGCGCCCGACACGCCACCAAAGGATGCGCCCATCGCAAAGGCCAGAAGCTTAACGTTGCGAGTATTGATGCCCATCGCCTTGGCTGCAATCTCATCTTCTCGAATCGCAATCCAGGCCCGGCCGACTCGGGAATCTTGAAGCCGCACCGTGATGATGATCACGATCACGGTCAAGACAAGAAACAAGTAGTAATACAGCTGCACTGAGGGGATGGTCAGGCCGAGCAGCTGAAGCGGCTTATTGAAGCTCACACCGGCAATCTCTATCGGATCAATATTGCTTAAGCCCTGCGGCCCGTTGGTTAGGTTAATAGGGGCATTGAGGTTATTTAAAAAAATTCGAATGATCTCGCCAAAGCCCAGGGTCACGATGGCCAGATAGTCACCCCGCAGTTTTAGGGTTGGCGCCCCGAGCAAAACACCGAAAAAGGCGGCCAATAGCGCCGAGAGTGGCACGACCAGCCAGATCGAGTTGTGAAGCCCATTGGGAAAGGTCTGCCGAATCCACTCGAATTGCTCAAACAAGTGCGGAGAGGCCAGCAGCCCATACATGTAAGCGCCGACAGCATAAAAGGCGATGTAACCCAAATCCAGCAGGCCGGCATAGCCCACCACAATATTCAGGCCGAGTGCCAGCATGATGTAGAGCATGGCAAAGGCCAGAATGCGAATCCATGCGTTGCCGGCAAGGCCCGCCACAAACGGCAGAATCAGAAGCGCAACACCAATCCCAATTGCCGCCCAAATGGCGTTGCGACGGGTCAGCGGAATGGACACATTACCCCAGTGCATTGGCCGATCCCCGAGCGTTAGGCCCGGTCGGCGACCCGCTCGCCGAGCAGGCCAGAGGGCCGGAAAATCAGCACCACGATCAAGACCGCAAATGCAAAGATGTCTTGATAGTGACTGCCTAAAAACCCGCCGGTGAGGTCCCCGATGTAGCCCGCACCGAGCGCTTCAATAATGCCGAGCAACAGTCCTCCGGCCACAGCACCGCCGAGATTGCCAATGCCGCCGAGCACTGCAGCGGTAAACGCTTTGAGCCCAAGAAGAAATCCCATCGTGAATTGGGCAATGTTGTAGTTCATTGCGACCAACACACCTGCGATGGCGGCCAGCCCGGCACCGAGCATGAAGGTTGCTGTAATGATGCGATCGGGATTAACGCCCATTAGATTTGCGATTCGGGGGTTCTCGGAGACGGCCCGCATGGCGCGGCCCAGGCGGGTCTTATTCACCAGCAGCAACAGGCCCGCCATTGAGAGCGTTGCCACGACCAGGATGAGTAATTGCTTGGGGGCCAGCAAGGCGCCACCGATTTCAAATGGCGTCGTCGGCAGCAGATCGGGATAGACCCGGGGATTGGGCGACCAGATGATCATCGCCAAAGTCTGCAGAATAATTGACACGCCAATTGCAGTGATGAGCGGGGCCAGGCGCGGCGAATTGCGCAGCGGCCGATAGGCAATACGTTCAATGGCTGCGGCAATCAGCATGCAGACCGGTACTGCGACTGCTGTTGCGATCACCAGCTGCAGCACCAGCGGGGTCGAGGGGGCCACCGCTTTGATAATGCCCAGCACGGTCAGCGAGACCATCGCGCCGATCATCAGCACATCCCCATGGGCAAAGTTAATCAGCTGAAGAATGCCGTAAACCATGGTGTAGCCCAGGGCGACGAGGGCATAGACACTGCCCAGCACAAGGCCGTTAATCAGCTGTTGGATCAGGGTGTCCATTTGTGACGCGATTCAAGAAAAAAGGAGAAGGTGGATTCGCTCCGACCTTCTCCTTTTCGAGGCTACGTTGATGTTTCAGGCGCGGACTGCAGCGCCTTACTGAATCACTTTGAGGGCTTCACGCTTACCATCTTTGTAGGTAAAGAGCGTGAGTGTTCCGCCTTTGATATCGCCTTTGTCATCGAAGGCAATCGGGCCGATCACGCCGTCGTACTGGATCTTGGCCAGCTCTGGCAGATATTTCTTCGGGTCGGTCGAGTTGGCCTTCTTCATGGCCTCTACCATTACCATCACCGCATCATAGACATACGGCGAATAGAGGTTCACGTCGGCGCCCATCTCTTTCTTGAAGCGCTCTTTGAAGTCTGCCATTTTCTTCTCATAGGGGCCGACCACACCGCCTGCCTCCGCACAGAAGACACGGCTATTGCCCAGGGCCTTGTCGGCCAGCTTAATCAGCTCACCCGTGCAGATGCCATCACCGCCCATAAATTTGGCGTTGATTTTCAGCTGATCCATTTGACGCAGCATCGGGCCGCCAACCGCATCCATGCCGCCAAAGAACACCACATCGGGCTTTTTGGCACGGATTGCGGTGAGAATCGACATGAAGTCGGTTGCTTTATCGGTGGTGAACTGGCGATCCACCACTTTGCCGCCTGCAGCCTCAACACCTTTGACGAACTCATCGGCGACGCCCTGGCCGTAAGCGGTGCGGTCATCAATCACCGCAATGCTTTTGCCCTTCAGTTCATTGACTGCGTACTTGCCGAGCACGCCGCCAAGGGTGGCATCGTTGGCCACCACACGGAAGGTGGTCTTAAAGCCCTGCTGGGTGTACTTCGGGTTGGTTGCAGAGGGCGAGATCTGGGGAATGCCTGCATCGCTGTAGATCTTGGAGGCTGGAATGGTCGTCCCAGAGTTCAGGTGGCCAATCACGCCGACCACCTTTGCATCCACCAGTTTCTGTGCCGCAGCGGTGCCCTGTTTGGGATCAGCGCCATCATCTTCCGAGATCAGCGTAAAGGTCACTTTCTTTCCATCGATCTTGATGTCAGCTTTATTTAAGTCCGCGATGGCGAGCTTAGCGCCGGCTTCGTTATCTTTTCCTAGGTGGGCGATCGAGCCGGTGAGCGGTCCGACATGACCGATCTTGACGGTCGCGTCTTTGGGTGCGCAGCCTGCCACCGCAACAGCGATCGCTGCGGCACTGGTCAGGAGCGCTTTTTTGGCAACAGAGGCCTTCATGAGGGTTGCGAACATGCAAATCTCCAGAGGTAGAAAAAAGGGTTCCCGGCGGATGCCGCCGGGGGCAAACAGGCGCTAGTGTACGGATTTTCCGGTCAACATTTTCGGACCAACCGTAAAAACACCTAAACTTTTAAAAATGACAACCACCTCTCAAAAGCCGGATGTCCCGGGCCTTCTTCGGCCGATCGCGATTGCAGTAGCCTGGGTCTCGGCCGTCTCGATGATTGGCCAGCAGCTCACCGATCTCGGCCCCTGGTATCAGGCCCTGCGGCAGCCGGAGTGGAAGCCGCCCGACTGGGCCTTCGGGGCAATTTGGACAACGGTGTTTGTGCTCATTGTGTCGGCGGGAGTCTTGGCCTGGCGCCGGGCCGGCTCCGGGGTCCATCGGCGCTGGATTCTGGGCCTCTTTGCGATCAATAGCGTGCTGCATATGTTGTGGAGTGGGCTATTTTTTACCGCCAAGCGGCCTGACTGGGCCATGGTGGAGCTGGTGTTCCTCTGGCTGTCCATTGCTGCGATCATGGCCTTGTTCTGGAAAATCTCTCGCCCCGCTTTTTCGCTGATGGTCCCCTACATTGCCTGGGTCACCATCGCAGGATTTTTGAACTACGCCAATGTGGTGCTCAACGGGCCTTTTGATCGCCCAGCCGCCGCCCCCGCCACGGCAAAAAAATCCGGTTAGGGTCTGGGCGTGGGGATCATGCGCAGTTTATTGATCGCACTGCCCATCGTGTTTTCGGTGCTGCCGATTGTCGGTTTATGGCTGGAGATTCCGCTGGCGGCTTTTGTTGCGGGTGTGGTACTTGTTCCCATCCTGGAGTGGCTCACGACTGGCGTCGAGCGGTGGGGGCCAGCTATGCCCGCCTGGGGGCCTCAGCTGCCTCGGCTGATACTGGTCTGGGTGTCGGCGCAGCTGCTCATGCTCATGCTGGTTGCCAATGACCTGAGCTGGCCAACGGTGTTGATGCTTGGCCTTTCGATGGGCTATGTCAGCGGCGGAATTGGCATTACCCTGTCTCACGAGCTTGGTCATCGGTGGAATAGATTTGACCAGACCATGAGCAGAATGTTTTTGGCCACACTGGGTTACGGGCATTACATCATTGAGCACAATCGCGGCCATCATCGGACAGCTGCCATTGAGGGTGATGCCGCCTCTGCGCGCCGCGATGAGACCCTTTGGGAGTTCTTGCCCCGTTACTATCGGGGGGTGTTTGTTGGCGCGGTGCAGTTGTCCCGACAGACCTCTCGCTGGTGGAATGAGGCTTATTTTTGGACTGCGGCGAGTCTGATGTTGATCTGCGCAGTAGCCTTGATCGGAGGCGCCAAGCCGTTTGTTTTTTGGCTGGTGAACACCATCGTCGCATTATTTCTCGTTGGCGCGGTCGAATACATTGAGCATTGGGGTCTGCGTCGACGCGTCACAGAGACGGGCGTCGAACGCATGGGCCCGCAGCACAGCTGGGACAGCCCCTCTTGGATTTCTGAGGCGCTCTTGTTCAACTTACCAAGACATTCGGCGCACCATCTTTTTCCATCGCTACGATGTGATGTCTTGAAGCGAAGTGAGCAGGCACCTCAGATGCCAACGGGATACGCCGGAATGATTTGGCTGGCCATGCTCCCGAGAGCGTATCTGCGGGTGATGACGTCGCGTCTTCCGGTGCGATAGGTTTTTTCCGATCTGCTGCGGGGAGTTAGCCTCCGCGCCGCTTTTTCTTTTACACTGAAGTTGCTTGCAACCGCCCGGGCCTATTTCTTTGAACCAATGCGATACGCGAGGGCTTGAAAATTGTCCGGCAGGCGAGAGTCGTCTCTTCGCATTCGACCCCAGAGCCGGTCTGATCTCGCCCACCTGAACCCTCGGTTCAGGAATGCCGCCCGGGTGGCTTGCAGGCCCTCTTCTGCCCTTATTGGGCCTTGGCAATACCCAGCAAGTGGGCCATGTCTTTGAAAAAAATGCGGACATGGGCCATTGGTTTTTTACGAACCAGTTTTTTGTGCATGTAGGACTCAAAAGTCAGGGTCTGCACATCTTTGTCTTCGCAGATCTTGACAAACTTCTCTCGGCGCTTATCGCTGGAATACCAGAAGTATTGCAGCACGCCGAGGACCCAAAACACCCGGCCGTGATCTTTCATGAAGCGTTTGCGCGCCAACGCCAGCCGGCTGGCTTCGCCGGTCTGGAGATACTCTTCGACTGCCTCGGCAGCGAAGCGGCCTCCGGCCATTGCGTAGTAGATGCCCTCGCCCGAGGCCGGTGCTACCACGCCAGCGGCATCGCCGGCCAAGACGACGTTTTTGCGGTTATCCCAATACTTTAGCGGCTTGAGTGGAATAGGTGCGCCCTCACGTCGGAGTGTCTCTGCGCCTGCCAGGCCCGCTGCCTGCCGAACGAGGCTGGTCGCGCTTCTTAGCGAGAATCCTTTGACGGCGCTGCCCACGCCGATACTCGCGGTTTTGCCATGCGGGAACACCCAGCCGTAAAAGTCAGGGGACATCTTGCCGTTGTAATAGACATCACATCGGCTCGCCTCGTAATCGCCCTGCGGATGATCGGGCGTGCGAACAATCTCGTGATACGCCGATACATATTTTGTTTTCTCGGCATCCTTGACACTCTGTCGGGCAACCTCTGATTTGGCACCGTCGGCACCAATGACGGTTCGGGCGCGCACGGAGGCTGCAAAGGTGTCGGTATCGCCGGCAGCCAGGCGACCCAAATAATGGATACGCACTGTGCCGTCTTGCAGTTGCTCAAGATGATCGAAGCTGCCTATCCGACGATCCGCTCCATGAGTGGCTGCGCGAGCGCGTAGCCACTCATCGAATTCGCAGCGATCGACAAGGCCCACATAGCCATTCTCGATTGGAATGTCGACTTGATGGTTCGTTGGCGAAATCATTCGCGCTTTGGTTGCCCGCGCCACCAGCATGGACTCCGGGATCTGGAAATCCTTCATGGCTCGCGGCGGAATTGCACCGCCACAAGGCTTGATACGGCCTGCGCGATCCAGCAGCAGCACCTTAAAGCCTTTCAGCGCCAAGTCATCTGCGGCGGTGGCGCCAGCGGGTCCCCCTCCGATGACGGCAACATCAAAAAGCACAGTGTCAGATGGCGGGTTCATGATGTTCCTTCCGTTTCCATTTGGCGGCGTAGGGCGTGGACTCCTGAGCCGTCTGTTGTGGTGGTTGTCGTGGTTCGATTCGAAATGCCAGACGTGCAGCCACCAAGAAGAGGGCCGCCTCCGCAAAAAACACGGCGCCATAGGCGACGCCGGGATCGTCGATCCAATAGCGGCTGAAATCACTTGCTGCTGCACCGATTAAGCCTCCCATGCCGAAGGCGATCGCCTGGGCTGCGCCCCACAGTCCCACTCGGGTGCCCTCGCGATGGCCGCAGCCCGAGCTGGCCAGTCGCATCATTGAGGCGATGGCTGCAATCGAGAAGGCGCCGTTGAAAAGACCAAGTAGAAAAACATTCGCACGAATTGGATAGCTGCCGCCAACAACGCCGGCAGTCGTCAGGCCAATTAACGCCAAGGCTGATGCCAGGCAGCCACCCACGGTCCAGGCTCGAAGCGATCCAAATTGCAGCCCCATCCAGCGATTTCCAAATCGGCCGCAGGCAAAAGCACAAAGCACCATTCCGCAGAGTACGCCCGCGTGCTGTAGGCCTGAGAGTTTGGTGGTCTCGCCCGGTGTGAATTGAAAAACGATTCCGGCAAAGGGCTCGAGAATCAGATCTTGCGCGGAGAATGCAAGCATTGAGACGAATACAAAAATCGTGAATTGACGTGCAGAGTGTTCGGCCCAGACCTCTCGCAGGGCCTCGGTAAAAGACACTCGGGCAGCGGCCCTGCCATCTGCGGCGCTATTGATGGATCCTGGACTGCCCTCGAGGCGCACCAGAGCGATGAGGCTCACGCAGACCGCAATCAATGACACCGTGAATGCGATCAACAGCAGACGTTCATGCGAATACGGCTCCAGCAGATGGCCCGTGATTCCAGCGGTCATGGCCAGACCCAGGATCATCATCAGCCAGACAATCGTGGCTGCAGCGGCTCGGCGATGGTCTTCGACGCGTTTTGCCAAAAGCACCAGCACCGAGGTTCCCGAGGCGCTCACACCAACACCAATCATCACGAAGGCGAAAAACGAGAGCAGTACGCCGAGTGGAAAATTTTCGGCGAGCGTTGCGGTTGCGGTGGCGGCGAGGACCCCTCCGGTGGCCAGCACCGCGATCCCCCCGACAATCCAAGGGGTGCAGCGCCCCATCATGTCGGAGCCGTAGCCCATTCGCGGCCGAAGCATTTGCACGGCGTAATGGAGTGCCACCAGCAGACCGGGTAATAAGGCGGGCAGGGCAAGCTCGACCACCATCACACGATTCAACGTGGAGGTCGTCAGCACAACGATGGACCCCAGACTGAATTGCACGAGTCCCAGCCGAACAATTGCCAGCCAGCCGAAGGGCGTGGGCGCCCCGGCACTCTGAGTCAGTTGCTGCCGAGCGATCGTTGCGCTCACAGCGCGCTCCGAAGTGCAAAGGCACTGACCATCATGCCGCAGACGTAAATAGGAACACCGAATCCACTGTAGAAAAGCGCGCGCTGGATGGGCTGTCGCACAAACCACCGCATCATCAAAGCCTGTGCAACGAGAAGCAGCAGCACTGCAATCGCGTGGCCTGCCGCGCCCCAAGAAAAGAGCAGACCAATCACAATGGCCTGGGGCAGGGCCATCGTCCAGCAGGCCAGCCCTGCTGCACGCGTTGCGCCCAGTCGAACGGGCAGCGAACGCACGCCCATCTGCCGGTCGCCTGCAATCGATTTGAAGTCGTTCAGCGTCATGATGCCGTGGGCGCCGATGCCGTAGAGCAGGGCCAGTAACATGGATTCAGTTGACGGCAGGACGCCACCCATCATCACGGCAGAGCCCGTAATCCACGCAAGGGATTCATAACTCAAGCCGCACGCCGCATTGCCGAGCCAGCCGTTTTCCTTAAAACGAAGTGGCGGCATGCTGTAGGCCCAGGCCAGCATCAGGGCGAGCACGGTCGCCGCAAAGCCCCACGGGCCAAGGCCCGTTGCAATAATTAGGGACAATCCAGACCAAATTATCGCGATTGCCAGCCCCCAGCGGCCTGGCAGGCGGCCACTTGGGATTGGGCGGCCAGGCTCATTGATGGCATCGACATGCCGGTCAAACCAGTCGTTGACTGCCTGGCTGCTGGCGCAGACCAGGGGTCCAGTGAGTAACAGACCAATCAAGATCAGATGCCAATTTGATCTGAGCTCAACATCTGAAGCTATTACGCCGCAAGTGAATGCCCACATTGGAGGAAACCAGGTGATGGGCTTGAGCAGCTCCGCCACGGCCATCGGGTCGGGGCTGGCGCGCGTCGTAACGGATTGATTCATCGAGACATTTTCTGTCTGACCGATTTAACCGTCAACTAAAACTTACACATACAATGTCCTGGTGAAAAGCCCGCTCGCCCACCCGTCCCGGCCGCATGCCATCGTGATCGGCAGCGGCTTCGGTGGGCTGGCTGCGGCGGTCCGGCTCGGTGCCAAGGGCTACCGGGTAACGGTCCTGGAAAAGCTTGATGCCCCCGGCGGCCGGGCTTACGTTCACCGCCGTGGCGGCTATGTCTTTGATGCTGGGCCGACCATCGTGACGGCACCGTTTCTTTTTGAAGAACTCTGGACGCTCTGCGGCAAGCGATTTTCGGACGACATCACGCTTAAGCCGCTTGATCCCTTCTACCGGATTCGGTTTGATGACGGTTCCTGGTTTGATTACTCCGGCGATGTTCAGGCCATGCGCCGCGAGGTGGCGCGCTTTGCGCCACAGGACCTCAATGGCTATGACGCGTTTTTTCAGGAGGCCGAGAAATGTTACCGACTCGGCTTTGAGGGCATGGCCAGCATCTCCTTTGTCACGTTTTCAGATCTGATCGCCGTCTTACCGGACTTCATGCGGATGCGGGCCTGGAAGACCATTTACAGCCGGGTGGCGAGTTTTATTCGCGATCCTAAATTGCGGATGGTTTTTAGTTTTCACCCCCTACTGATTGGCGGCAATCCGTTTTCGGTGACCTGTGCCTATACCCTGATCAATGCGCTAGAGCGTCGGCATGGTGTGCATTGGGCGATTGGCGGAACCGGCGCATTGATTCAAGGGCTTGTTGGCCTGATCATTGGCCAAGGCAACAGTGTGCGCTGTGAATCCGAGGTCGCTGAGATTCTGGTGCGCAATCAGCGGGCCTATGGGGTCCGCCTCGCCGATGGTCAAATCCTTGAGTCAGAGATTGTTGTGTCGAACGCGGATACCGCATGGACTTACCGATACCTGATTCCTGCCGAGCATCGCCGACACTGGACGGATGCCAAGATCGAGCGGACTAAATTTTCGATGAGTCTGTTCGTCTGGTATTTCGGCACGCGTCAGCAGTTCCACGATATTCCGCATCACATGATTTTGATGGGACCTCGATACCGTGAGCTGCTTGCGGATATTTTCAAGCGCAAGATTCTGGCGAAGGACTTCAGCCTGTACCTGCATCGGCCGAGCGCCAGCGATCCATCGGTGGCGCCGCCCGGCCACGATACCTTTTATGTTCTATCTCCCGTACCCCATCTGCAGAGTGGGGTGGATTGGTCAGTGGCCGCAGAGCCCTATCGCCAGGCGATTGCCCAGTCGCTTCATAGCACCATCATGCCCGGATTTGAGGAGCACATTACCGAATCATTCATCACGACCCCTCAGGATTTTCAGGACCGTCTTTTATCGTTTCGTGGCGCAGCGTTTGGACCTGAACCGGTTTTAACCCAGAGTGCTTGGTTTCGGCCGCACAACAAAAGTGAAGATATTGCCGGGCTCTTTATGGTGGGTGCCAGCACCCATCCGGGTGCGGGAATGCCCGGGGTGATTGCATCAGCAAAGGCCTTGGAGTCGGTCATTCCTGATCCCAAAACGATGGCGCGTGCTTATGCGTGAGCCCATCTCATTGCACTCGGCCGAGGTGCTGGCAAGCTGCGAGCGGCTGATGCGGACCGGCTCGCATTCATTTTTTGCAGCCTCAAGAATTCTTCCCCAGCGTTTTAAGCATGCCGCCACGGCGGTCTATGCCTTTTGCCGTGTTGCTGACGATGCCGTGGATGAAATGCCGCCCGGTGCGTCGATTGAGATTGTGATGGACTACCTACGTGAGCGGCTTGATGCGATTTATCGCGGCGAGCCCTTTTTGATTGATGCAGATATTGCATTTGCTGCCATCGTGCACGAGTACTCCATACCCAAGGCCATTCCGATGGCGCTGCTGGAGGGCTTTCAGTGGGATGCCTGCGGCCGGGACTACGAGACCCTCGAGGCACTGTATGACTACGCTGCGCGAGTGGCCGGCACCGTCGGAGCCATGATGACCCTGGTCATGGGGGGCCGCTCGGCCCAGACCATCGCCCGGGCCTGTGAACTTGGTGTGGCGATGCAGCTGACCAATATCGCCCGGGACGTGGGCGAGGATGCTCGTCGGGGACGGATTTATCTTCCGCTGGGGTGGTTGCGTGAGGCCGGCATTGATCCGCAGGAATTTTTGCGCCGGCCGCAGCACTCCGAATCTCTGGCGGGCGTGATTACCCGACTGCTGCATGTTGCCGACCAGCTCTATGTTCGAGCCGAGACTGGAATTGCGTCACTGCCCCGCGATTGCCGGCCAGCCATAATGTCGGCCCGATTGATTTATGCCGATATTGGCCGGGTGATTCGGGGCATTGACTGTGATGCTGTGCATCGACGGGCGGTGGTGGGGATATCGCGGAAGTGGTGGCTCATGGCACGGGCTCTGGTCAGTCTCTTACTCGCACCGCCGAAGGATTACCTGCTGCAGCCCTTAGCCTCGGTACGGTTTCTTGTGGCGGCTGCCCCAGCAGGGGAGCGCGATGCCGTTCAGCCCGATTTGTTGATCTCTACCATTGGCCTGCTGGAGCGGCTTGGTCACCGCAGCCGATCGCGGCGCGGCCAGGCCTGAGGGGGCCGAAAGCAAGGGCGCGGCATAGGGGTATACGTGATCGTCGTCCCGACATCCTGCCTTTAGAATCTCGCTCTCAAGCTATCAGGCTATCAAGCTCTCAAGGAGGAAGCATCGTCATGAAATTCAAGCGTCTTATTTCGGCTGCAGTCGTTGGCACCGCGTTTGCTGCATCTAGCGCATTGGCGTTCCCCGATCGCGAGATTAAAGTGGTGGTGCCCTTCACGGCGGGCGGACCCACCGATGTAGTGGCTCGGACTATGGCCGAGGCAATGCGTAAGCATTTGAATAGCCCGGTAGTGGTTGAAAACCTCGATGGCGCTGGCGGTACCCGCGGGCCATCGGTCGTCTCCAAGGCGAAGCCCGATGGCTATACGGTATTGATTCATCACATTGGCATGAGTACGGCACCGGCGCTGTACCGTAAGCTGCCGTACAACCCGATGACCGATTTCGAGCACATTGGCTTGATCAATGAAGTCCCAATGACCTTTGTCGCCCGCAAAGATTTTCCGGCCGCGACTATGAAAGAGTTTATTCAGGTCGTGAAGAAAGATGCCAAAAAATGGAATCTGGCGAATGCAGGCCTGGGCGCGGCATCGCATCTCTGTGGCATGTTATTTCAGTCGGCGCTTGATACAGACCTGACCACCGTTCCCTACAAAGGCACCGGCCCCGCAATGACCGACCTGATGGGCGGCCAGGTGGATTTCATGTGTGATCAGACGACGAACACGACCGAGCGGATTAAAGCCGGCAGCGTGAAGGGCTATGCGGTGACCACCAAGACGCGACTGAAGACCGATGGGCTTTCTAATCTTCCGACGGTTGCAGAGTCAGGGCTACCCAATTTTGAAGTCACGGTATGGCACGGACTGTATGCGCCAAAAGGCACGCCAAAGGCAGCCCTGGACAAGTTAAACGCTGCGTTAAACGCTGCATTGAAAGATCCTGAGGTGATCAAGCGTTTTGAGTCGCTCGGAACCGGCCCGGTCAGCCCCGATAAAGCCACCGCGACCTATCACGCTAAGTTTTTGCAGTCTCAGATTGATCTCTGGGGCCCGATTATCAAAAAAGCTGGCCAGTTCGCCGACTGATTGTCGACAGTCGTCGTGGAAAAGCCGCGCAATTGCGCGGCTTTTTTATTTGAGTCGCGGCATCTTCCACGGCAGCATCAGCCGAGTCATCGCTGTATTTAAGCGGGGCACATTCAGTGTCTCGTGCATGGAGATGACCCGCTCACCGCAGAGGCCGGACTCCAATACCGAGCGCACATAAAACGGTGTGTCCTCCAGGGTCTGAAGCACGCGGGCAGGCCTTCCGGATTCGCTACGAACTGATCGGCCCACCCGCCACAGTGCTCTGGGCAGGCATTGCCGAGCCGGCGCATCAAACGGGGTGACCTGGCCATCGCGGCCAAATCGCAGCGCCAGCAGCCGGTCGGGGCCTTGGCGTTGACGAACGTCGTAGAGCACCGCAACGCTTCCGTCAGAGAGGTTTGCCCGCGACCAATCCCATTCGGTGAATCCGTCTGCAATCGGTGAGGCGCCTTCATTTGAGTCCAGATAGGCATGGCCCTGCCAGGAGCAATTGGGAGACTCGAGTGCGACCTCGACCCGCGCACTCGGGGCCAGTGGCCCCCAGTGATGCAGATGTCCATCATCCAGCGCTGTGGTGAAGGCGAACAGCCGATCTGGGATGACGCGAATTACGCCGCGTACGGGCCGTGGAATCGGCGCTGACCACTCGTTAATCTGAATTTCAAGATGTGTTCCGGTCCATCGCAGATGGCTCGGCCCGACTTGAAAGCTTCGACTGTCTCTGCTGATATGGCGCTGGCTGCGCTCTGTCATGGTCCAGCGTCGGATGCCGCGGCCATACAGCGCAACATTGATTGCGCAATGACCCTCTGGCGAAGTGGCTGGATTTTTTTGCAAGGCCCAGTAGTAATAGGGCGAAAACACACTGCCGACAAAGGCAATGATGGTCAGGCCAAATGCACCGTCATCACTTAATGCATCGACATACCACCAGAGATAACCACCCGGCCGGACGGTCTGATCAAACCGAGGTGACCCATCAGGGTTGCGGCCGCCAACCGGCCGGACAGTGCCGCCATCGGCACCCCCGGGCCCGGATGCACCGAGCCCCCCGCCAGGTAAAGGCCCGGTATGGGACTGCTGGCGCCATGGCGGGAAAACACGCTCATCCAGCCGTGGGTCGCCGGGCCATACAGGGCCCCGCCGGTTGCCGGGAAGCGCTGATGAAATGATGTGGGCGTGGTGATCACCGTAGACTCGGGATCGTTGTGAAGTGTCAGGCCACAACGATTCATCAGTGAGGTGGCTGCATCGATGCATGCGTGAGTCTCCGATGTGTTAAAGGGATGTCGATCGCCGGATGCCGGCGCGTTGATCAGCAGTAAAAGCCGCTCGGATTGGCCAGAAAACGCCTGATCATCCTGCCGGTCTTGCGCACAAACATAGACGGTTGGCGTATTCGGTAATTGTTGTCGATGAAAGATAGCCTCGAATTCCGAGGCATAGTCGCGGGGAAAAAACAGGTTGTGATAGGTCAGCGGAAATCCTGTCGATCGTGCATGTATCGAAAGTGTCAGCGCAGATAGTGAGCGCTGCCGCAGGTCATCACGTGGCGGTCCAAAGGCCTTGCGGGCGGCATCGGGATCAGAGAGCGCCACCACACCCTGACGAAGCGCCGCCACGTCACCGTTAAACACTACCGCATCAGCCGTGAGAGTTTCTCCATCGTGAAGCCGCACACCGCAGGCCCGGCCATCGCGCATTAGAATCGCGGCGACATCGGCCTGCGTACGCACATCTGCACCATGCTGTCTTATGAGTTTTTCTAATGTCTGTGCGAGTGCGGTCATGCCGCCCTCAATGGCCCAGACTCCCTGCATCTCGACATCCGCAATCAGCATCAGTGTGGCGGGCGCCTGCAGGGGGGAGGATCCACAGTAGGTTGCGTAGCGTGAAAAGAGCTGATGCAGTCTTGGATCTTTGAAATATCGCGACAGTGATTGCCACAGACTCCGAAATGGGCCAACGCCCCACAGCGCTGCAAATCCCCGCAGCCCGAGATCCTGATGCATTGAAAAGAGTGTCGGCCGCTGAGAGCGTATCGCAGCTTTCTCAAGGGCCCGGTAGGCGGCGCTCGCCTGCTCGCAGAATTCGAGAAATCCAGAGGCTTCTTTAGCACCGGCAAAGCGGGCCACTGCGAGGGCTGACTGATGACGGTCCGCATAAAGGTCAAGGGTCTCGGATCGATCCCAGGCATGCCTTGCAAGAATCTGAAGCGGCCGAATGGTGAGTTCATCTTCAAGTTGGTGTCCTGCCTGTGCAAAGAGTCCGTCAAAAACCCAGCGCATTGTGAATACTGTAGGCCCCGAGTCGATGCCCACGCCATGGACCATCCGTTGATGGAGTTTTCCGCCGACGGTTTCGGCACGTTCTAAAAGCGTGACACGAACTCCAGCGGCAGAAAGTTCAAGCGCACTGGCGAGCCCGCCGATGCCGCCTCCGACAACGATGACATGAGGGTCGGACATCTAGCGAAAGACCTTTCCCTTCCATACACCCTGGGCTGTAACCGGAACGAAACGCGCGAACATGGATTCAGCGAAGTGGCCTTGCTGCAAAGCTGCCTGAATTGCCTGCAGGTGGGCGCCGCTGCGGGCATATCGATTCATATCGTGCACGCTATCCCAGATGCTGAAAGTTGCCTGCCGAAAAAACGGCGCTTCGCCAAGGCCGACTGCAATTCTGCAGCCCTGCGCTGCGGCCAGAGAGTTTTCGGCGGCCGGTGAGTTGCGCCAAAAAGCCAACGCCTTACTCGGCCGGATCGAGGCGCGGGTCAGGGCGGCGATTGGCCCCTGCTCGGGCGGTACCGCCTCAACGGGTAGAGAGACCCCCGCCCAGGAGCCCTTGCAGGAGCAGGCAATCAGCTTGCAGTAAAAGAATTCTTGGGCACGGGCCCGATAGGCCGCCATGAGCGGCCCGTGATGGAGAAATGCATCTGCCAGCGCTTCGTCATCGAACAGAAGAAAAAGGCCCTGGCGGCTTGCACTGGGTTTCAGGCCGAAGCCACCCTCATGGCCACTGCCCAGCAGCTTTGAAAAACGTAGCCCTGTGACGTGACGCAACGGAAAGCGGCCCAGCACAAAACGGCTTAAGCCGTAGCCCAGGTGTTGCGGCTTGAACTCGACCAGCACAATGACTGCAAGCATGCAGTCAGTTTAATCCATCACTTTTTGCTGCGATCCGCGACTTCACCGATGCCATAGCGGCGCAGCTTCACGTAAAGGCTCTGCCGAGAAAGGCCGAGCATCTCGGCTGCCGAGGCCCGATTGTCTCGGGTGAGTCGCAGGGCTGCCTCGATGCAGAGCTTCTCGATGAGATCAGCAGTCTCTGCAACAATTTCCTGTAGTGGCACACGGCCTACCAGCTCAACCAGCTGATCGGCCGAGCGCGGCAATTCATTTAATGAGGGCCGCTCGGCCGATAGTCGTTGGCCGACATCGCGAATGCTAAAGCCCAGGCAAGACGTTGATCCGGTTTTCACTGAGACGCCGGAGATTTCAACAGCAGTCTCTGCAGCATTTGCACTTCGCAACAATGTTCCGAACAGTCTTACTGCGCCGCGCTGCTGAATGTTGGCGATTAAGACACTAAGGTCGACATCGGTGCGGCCCAGCCAGTCACCAAGATTACGGCCCTGGACTTGCTCCGCCTTCGAGAGCTGCAGCATGTCAACAAAGGCCCGGTTCGCTGACAGAATTTTCCCTTCACTATCGGTGACGACGAAGCCATCAGGCGCATGCTCCAAGACATCAAGCATGAGTGAGCGTTTGGACGAAAAGCCGCTGACGGGCTCGGCTGCCGCCATCGGCGACAGCCGCACCAGAAACATGGTGCCGGTCTCTTGACGGAAAAGCGAAGCCGAGACTGAGACTTCTGCACTATCTTTTGGCAGGGTGATGGGCCGCGCATCCGGGTGGCCAGAGGCCCGTACACCCATTAAGAGATCATTGATGACATCACGCGAGGCATCGGGAAAGACATCGTCCAGAGATTTGCCCTGCAGCCGTTTTGCCTGCTGGGCGAGAATTTTTGAAGCGGCCGGATTCGCCTCAAGAATGCGTTGCGTAGTGGCATCGACAATCAGCACCGCCTCAGAGGCAAGCTCAAACAGCAGCCGGTAGCGGGTCTCCATGTGGCGCATGCGCAGGTAGTCCCGCTCCATGGCCTGATGGGCCTCCACAAGACGCTGCTGCAACGAGGCCATGTTGCGTAGGTCACGGCCAAATGCGACAACCTTGCCAGTTGTTCCAATCGGAATTGCTGAGCAAAGCACTGGAATATCAGCACCTTGCGATGATGGAAAATTCACATGACGCCAGCGGCCCGCCTGCTGAGATTTCGCCTCGGCGAGAACCTCTTCGACTTTGGGCCGGCTTTCGCTGGTCACAATTTCAAGTAGCCGCTTGCCGACCCACTGCTTGCTGACGGCGTCAATGGGCATTTGTTGGCTACCCAGGCGCACTTCCTGAATGACGCCTTCCGCATCCAGCAAAAACGTGAGATCGCTGGCTGCTGAGGCAACACCGACGGCTGCAGCAGTATCCATTGCAGTCAGGCCGGAGGCGGGGGAGGGTGACTTACTCATGTCGTGTTATGGCGCATCCAAAGCCAGCTGGGTTGCGATGGCAATCGCCTGCTCGGCATCGGCTGCGACCGCATTGGCGCCGCACTGCCGCGCATAGTCAGAGGAAATGGTGACCGGACCGCCCAACATGACGCGGACCTCGGGATTTTTTGAAGCGCGGCGCAGCCCATGAATCAGTTCACCTACCTTGTCGAGCTGAGGCTCTGAGCCCACTGAGATTCCAATGACATCAAACCACTGCCGTGAGACGGCCCCGAGAAGATCTTCCCGGGCGGCCATGGGTTCGCCCCAGACTTGCCAGCCGGCACGGTGGAAAAACTCGGAGACCATCAAAATGCCCATAGTGTGCTGAGATCCCGGCATGGCACTCAGCATGATGCGTCGCTGCTGAGCAGAGGGTGCCTCGGGCCCTGTGCGAAATTCTGGGCTTAAGTCATAGAGGACCTGCTGCATCCGCCAAAGGCCGACGGTGACCAGAGTGAAGTCACAGCGATCCTCGCACCACAGCGCCCCGAGCCGACTGGCTGCGGGGGCAATCAAGTCGAGATAGATCGCGGGCAGGGATACGCCGCGGCTGCGGATTGACCCCACGAACTCGAGACAGGCGGCGGCATCGTGCTGCATGGTGATGTCGGAGAAAGCGATGACGTCCTCTGGAAAAACTTTTGCGGCCAACGGCCCGCTGTAAGTCGAATCCTGGCGGTGGGCGGCGACAAGCCGCGGGATGATTTCTGCCTCAATCGTTCTAACGAGCCAATCCATATTGGCCTCCCCTCTGGCCGGCCAACCGTGAAGCTGGCCGAATTCTAATGGCATGTCCCCCTATTTCTGGGGGTTCCCCCTGGGAAAAAATCAGGGGGTTTTCACGGAATCTAAGGGATTCTGGGTGGCGACAGGCATGAGATTGAGCGGGGGTTATTTTTTGAACAAGATAAGACCACGCCTTTAATAAAGGGGACTCTATAGTAAGTAAGTACTTATTTAACATCTTTATTTTGGCCCCTCCACCCCCGTGGAATGAATCCCAGAGGGCAGCTCCACTCCCACTATCGCGGCCTAGGCCAGAGATTGTCAAAGAATATTGACTAGATACCCCCGAATGGCTCCAGTTGTCAAGGACAATAGATGTCAAAGAAAGTTGACAGTTGGGGGCCCGAGTTCTAGAGTCGTCATGGGACAACACTGAACACGGGAGTGGGTTTGATTGGCTGAGCCAAGACCTCTGTATAGCCCAGAAGAACGCCGTCGTCGGGATCAAACGCCTTGGACTGTCGTTCAAGGAATTCTTGCGCCCGTGCAGTTTGTGGTGTTTCTGGCAAGCACGGCCCTGGTGATCCGATTTCTTCTGACCGGCCATGGCGAAAGCCTCGCCACCGCTTCGATCGTGCTGAAGACCTTGCTGCTCTACACGATCATGGTGACGGGCTCGATCTGGGAAAAGGTGGTGTTTGGCAAGTATCTATTTGCGCCAGCCTTTTTCTGGGAGGACGTCTTCAGCATGCTGGTACTCGCCTTGCATACCGCCTACCTGATTGGGCTTCTCGGCGGCATGCTGCCAGTCACCGAGTTGATGCTCTTGGCGCTAGCGGCCTATTTGGCGTATGTGATCAATGCGATTCAGTTCCTGCTGAAGCTTCGTGCTGCCCGATTGCAGCAGGCCCAGCAGGCCATCCCCGAAGGCCTTACCGCATGAACAAAAGCATCATGATGCGGCCGGTCCAGACGCAGTTCCCCACTACCGGCGGCTGCACGGATTCCCCGGTGCTGCGCGAGCGCGGACAACGCGAGGTCTTTTGCGGACTGACGGGAATCATCTGGCTGCATCGAAAAATTCAGGATGCATTCTTTTTGGTGGTGGGCTCACGGACCTGCGCCCACCTCATTCAGTCGGCAGCCGGTGTCATGATCTTTGCAGAGCCGCGGTTTGCGACAGCGATCATTGATGATCGAGACCTTGCTGGCTTGGCGGATGCCAATGAAGAGCTCGATCGGGTGGTGTCGCGTCTCTTAGAGCGTCGGCCCGATATTCGGATGCTCTTTCTGGTGGGGTCTTGCCCCTCTGAGGTGATCAAACTCGATCTGTCGCGCGCTGCGGAGCGTCTCTCACAGCGCTTCTCGCCGGGCGTTCGGGTGATGAATTATTCTGGCAGCGGCATTGAGACCACGTTTACCCAAGGCGAAGATGCCTGCCTTGCAGCATTGGTGCCAAAGCTGCCCGCAGCCGATGCCACAGCCGGCCCCAGTCTGCTGGTGGTGGGCACGCTTGCCGATGTCGTTGAAGATCAGTTTGCAAGATTCTTCCAAGCGATGGGTATTGGCCCCGTTGCCTTTTTGCCTGCGCGTCGATCGACCGAGCTTGCTGCAATTGGTGCCAATACACGCTTCATTCTTGTTCAGCCATTCTTAGGTGATACCGCCCGGGCGCTCGAGGCCCGCGGTGCGCAACGCATTACGGCCCCATTTCCTTTGGGCGCAGAGGGCACCACGATGTGGCTGTCTGCGATAGCCCAAGCCTGGGGGGTGGATGCGGATCATTTCGAGCAGACCGTTCGTCCTGCGCGCGATCGCGCAGCCCTTGCCTTAGCGCGGCAGCGCGAGCGACTGTCAGGCAAAAAGATTTTCTTCTTCCCGGATTCGCAGCTTGAAGTCCCGCTTGCGCGATTCCTATCCCGAGAGCTCGGCATGCAACTCACCGAGGTGGGGTCCCCATATCTGCATCGTCAGCATCTTGCCGTCGAGTTGGCCATGCTGCCAGCGGGTACCAAGCTCTCGGAGGGCCAGGATGTTGAGCAACAGCTGGACCGCTGCCGGGCCCAGCAGCCGGATCTTGTGGTCTGCGGCCTGGGGCTCGCCAATCCGCTCGAAGATGAAGGCTTTGCCACGAAGTGGTCAATTGAATTGGTGTTCAGCCCGATTCAGGGCTACGACCAGGCGGCTGATCTTGCTGAGCTCTTTGAGCGGCCACTGCGTCGCCGCGCGCTGATTGCAGAGAAGGCGGCATGCGCATGATCGCGAGAAAGCTGCGCAGATGAAGCTGACACTCTGGACCTATGAGGGCCCGCCCCATGTTGGCGCCATGCGTATCGCTACAGCGATGCGCGATGTGCACTACGTATTGCATGCCCCGCAGGGGGATACCTATGCGGATCTGCTGTTCACAATGATTGAGCGGCTGCCCCGTCGGCCCCCGGTGACTTACACCACATTTCAAGCGCGTGATCTCGGCAAAGACACGGCCGATTTATTCAAGCAGTCAGTCCAGGCAGCTTACGATCGATTTCGTCCTGCCGCGATGATGGTGGGAGCCTCCTGCACGGCGGAATTGATCCAAGATGATCCCGGCGGCCTTGCCGCTTCGATGGATCTGCCAATTCCAGTGATCCCACTGGAATTGCCGTCATATCAACGAAAAGAAAATTGGGGCGCCGCCGAAACGTTTTATCAAATGGTGCGCGCGATGTGCCGCAATGCAAAGCCGGCCCGTCGGGCCTCAGTGCGGCCCCGCTGCAATATTCTCGGGCCGACCGCCTTGGGCTTTCGGCATCGCGATGATGTCACCGAAATCTCGCGACTGCTGGATCAGATTGGAATTGATGTCGCAGTCGTAGCGCCCCTAAACGCGACGCCGACTGACCTTGCGGCATTAATCAATGCTGATTTCAATGTTCTGCTCTATCCCGAGACTGGCAGCACCGCGGCGGCCTGGCTGGAGCGTGAGTTCGGAATGAAGTTCACGCGCACAGTGCCGATCGGTGTGAATGCAACGCATGAATTCATTCGCGAGGCCTGTGACCTGGCGCGCATTGATCCGCCGGCTTCGGCCGCCGCAACGTTGCGTGCCCGCTGGTATGCACGCTCTGTTGATTCCACCTATCTCACAGGCAAGCGGGTCTTCATTTTCGGAGATGCGACCCATGCGATCGCTGCCGCCCGAATTGCCGCCGAAGAGATGGGCTTTGCGGTGGTCGGACTGGGCACCTATAGCCGCGAATTCGCCCGTGAGATTCGTGAGGCCGCCAAGCGCTACGGTGTTGAGCCTCTGATCACCGATGACTACCTCGAGGTCGAGCAGCAGATCATGGAGTTACAGCCCGAGCTGGTCTTGGGCTCCCAGATGGAGCGGCATATCGCCAAACGGCTATCGATTCCATGCGCCGTGATTTCAGCGCCGATTCATGTTCAAGATTTTCCTGCCCGCTACTCACCCCAGATGGGGTTTGAGGGCGCCAATGTCATGTTCGACACCTGGATCCATCCGTTGATGATGGGCCTGGAAGAGCATCTGATTCATATGTTCCGCGAGGACTTTGAATTCCATGATGGCGCTGCGCCCTCGCACTTGGGACACGCTGCGCCTGCCGCCACGGCGGCGCAGGCTCGGGCCAATGCCCGGCCGGTGCGAGAGGATCCCGCCCAGGAGGCGGGTGCAGTCCGTGTACCTGAGCTTGCTGAAGCCACGGCGGGCGCAGCTAGCGGATCGAACGCTGGAGAATCCACCTGGGCGGCCGACGCGTTGCAAGAGCTCAACAAAATTCCGTTTTTTGTTCGCGGCAAGGCCCGACGCAATACCGAGCGATTTGCAGTCGAGCGTGGCGTTAACCCGATCACCGTGGAAACCCTCTACGATGCCAAAGCCCACTTCAGCCGTTAAGTCATCGGGCGAAACGGCCTTGGCCAGCCCTATTCGGGTGGTGATCGTCACGATGGACACCCACCTGGCGACGGCGACAGCACGAGCCCGCGCACGACTCATGCGGCAGCTGCCTGGCCTACGCCTCACCATGTTTGCGGCCTCCGAGTGGGCCAACGATGATCAGTTGTTGGGCAATTGCATCGCAGACATTGAGCAGGCCGATATTGTGGTGGTGACCATGCTCTTTCTCGAGGAGCATTTCCTGCCGATTCTGCCCGCGTTGCAGGCCCGGCGAGAGCGATGCGACGCAATGGTCTGCGCTATGTCGGCAGCCGAGGTGGTGCGTCTGACACGAATTGGCAAGTTTGATATGGGCAAGCCCGCCTCGGGCCTGACGGCTTTACTCAAGCGCCTGCGTGGCAACAAAGACAAGACTTCAACAGGTGGGCAGGCCCAGATGAAGATGCTGCGTCGTGTGCCAAAACTTCTGCGCTTTATCCCTGGAACAGCCCAGGACGTACGTTCGTATTTTCTCGCCCTTCAGTATTGGCTCGGAGGCTCTGAGGAAAATATGCTGAATATGGTGCGATTTCTCGTGAATCGCTACGCCAGCGGACCCCGTGAAGCATTGCGCGGCGCGGATGATCCTCCACTTCCGATTGAGTATCCCGAACTGGGTGTTTACCACCCAAAGATGAAGTCCCGTATGTCGGATTGTCCGGCGGATCTTCCAAAGGTGGTGGCCCAGTCCGATGCCAAGGGCCGGGTGGGCCTGCTGCTGCTGCGCTCGTATCTGCTGTCAGGAAATAGTGGCCACTACGATGGTGTGATCCGTGCAATGGAGGGGCGTGGCCTGCAGGTCGTGCCCGCTTTTGCTGCGGGCTTGGATGCCCGTCCGGCCATCGAACAGTTCTTTATTGCGGATGGCCAGCCGACTGTGGACGCAGTCGTATCGCTATCCGGTTTTTCGTTAGTCGGCGGCCCTGCTTACAACGATGCGAAAGCAGCAGAGGAAATTCTCGCTCGGCTCGATGTGCCCTATCTTGCAGCCCATCCGGTGGAGTTTCAATCACTGGATCAGTGGGGCGGGTCGGAGCGTGGCCTGCTTCCCGTAGAGAGCACCATCATGGTGGCCATCCCTGAACTGGATGGCGCCACCGCTCCAATGGTGTTTGGCGGCCGCGCTGGCCAGCCCGGAACCGTCTGTCAGGGCTGCGCCGATCACTGTGCCTTCACGGCCGCGCATAACGCACAGGATATGCATACCTGTGGTGAGCGTGCGCGCATGCTGTCATCACGTGTTTTACGCTTGATCGAATTGCGCCGTGCAGAGCGGGCCAAGCGCCGTGTTGCGATTGTGCTCTTTAACTTTCCGCCGAATGCAGGCAATACCGGGACCGCGGCTTATCTCTCGGTATTTGAGTCGCTTTTCAATGTGCTGCGTGCGATGCGCGATCAGGGCTACACCATCGAAATGCCCACTACGGTAGATGAACTACGCGATAGCATCATCCATGGCAATCGTGAGCAGTACGGCAGCGATGCGAATGTACACACCCTGATTGCGGCCGATGACCACGTGCGACAAGAGCCCTGGCTTGCCGAAATCGAGGCGGCCTGGGGCCCGGCGCCGGGCCGGCAGCTCAGCAATGGCAGCGCCATCTTCGTGCTCGGCCGCCAATTCGGCAATGTACTGGTCACGGTGCAGCCAAGCATGGGCTACGAGGGCGATCCGATGCGGCTGCTTTTTGAGCACGGATTCGCGCCCACCCATGCGTTCTCAGCAAACTATCGATATCTGCGCGAAGGCTTTCATGCCCATGCGGTGCTGCATTTCGGCACTCACGGCGCACTTGAATTTATGCCGGGAAAGCAAAGTGGCATGTCGGGCGCCTGCTGGCCGGATCGTCTGATCGGCGATTTGCCGAATTTTTATCTTTACGCCTCCAATAATCCTTCCGAGGGTGCGATCGCCAAGCGCCGCGCAGGTGCCACATTGATCAGTTATCTCACGCCGCCCGTGGCGCAGGCTGGCCTATATCGCGGACTGATGGATCTGAAATCATCAATCGATCGTTGGCGCCAGCTCACACCCGATGCACCCGAGCAGTCTGAATTGGTGGCATTGATACAGTCCCAGGCGGCGGAATTAAATCTCTCCCCCGCCGAGCCGATCTGGGATCACATGAGTCCTGCAGGCGCATCGCAGTCGCTGGCGGCTATGGAGAGCCAGGCCGGTCGTGAAATTCGAAAACTACTGGATGCAGTCTTAGAGCTTGAATACACCTTGATTCCCCATGGCCTGCATATCGTGGGTGAGCCCAGCCCGCCTGAGGCCCGAGTGGATATGTTGATGTCGATGGCCGAGGCCTCGCATGGCCTGGTGCTGGATCGCAAGGCCGTGGCAGCACTTGTTCACGGGGAGAGTCCGGCCGAGGCGGCTGCGCGCAATTTTGAGCGTCATGAGCAGTTGGTGGAAATCTTCGAAAAGCTCCGTGATGCCAATCAAATGCTGCTGGTCGAGACTGAGGTCGAAGGCATCTTAAAAGCCCTGGATGCACGGTTTATTCGGCCGGCTCCGGGCGGCGATGTATTGCGCACCCCCGAGGTCTTGCCCACCGGCCGAAATCTTCATGGCTTTGATCCATTCAAGATTCCAAGCGCGTATGCCGTACGTGATGGCGCTCGGCAGGCCCAACGGCTGCTGGACCGATACCAGTCGGATGGCCATCCCCTGCCCGAGTCGATTGCGATGGTGCTCTGGGGCACCGATAACTTAAAGACCGAAGGCAGCCCGATCGCGCAGGCCCTGCATCTGATGGGGGCCGCCCCGCGCCTTGACAGCTATGGCCGTGTGGCAGGCGCCATGCTGATTCCTCTGGCGGAGCTCGGCAGGCCGCGCATTGATGTGGTGATTACGCTGTCGGGCATCTTTCGCGATTTGATGCCACTGCAAATTAAGATGCTGGCCGAGGCTGCCTATCTCTGCGCCACTGCCGAAGAGCCCATTGAGGCAAACTTTATTCGCAAGCATGCACTGGCCTATCAGGCTGAACATGGCTGCAGCCTCGAGGAGGCCTCGCTTCGGGTCTATGGCAATGCTGAGGGCGCGTATGGCTCCAACGTCAATAGCCTAATTGAGAATAGCCGCTGGGATGAAGAGGACGAACTGGCGGAAACCTATTCGCGCCGCAAAGGCTTTGCCTACGGCCGTGCCGGCCGACCGATCAAGCAGCCTGCGTTACTGCAAAGCGTACTCAAAGATGTGCAGCTGACGTATCAGAATCTGGATTCGGTCGAGCTCGGCGTGACAACGGTTGATAATTATTTCGACACGCTTGGCGGTATTACGGGCGCGGTGAAGCGGGCCCGTGGCGGCGATGCACCGCCGGTGTATATCGGCGATCAGACCAAAGGCGAGGGCGCTGTTCGTACCCTCAGTGAGCAGGTTGCCCTCGAGACTCGAACCCGGATGCTCAATCCGAAGTGGTATGAGGGAATGCTCAAGCATGGCTATGAGGGCGTGCGACAGATTGAGGTTCACATCACCAACACCATGGGCTGGTCGGCAACGACGGGCCAGGTGCAGCCCTGGGTCTATCAGCAGCTGACCCAGACCTTCATGCTGGATCCAGAGATGCGCGATCGGCTGGCCCGCCTTAATCCGGCCGCTTCGGCAAAAGTCGCGAATCGGCTTCTTGAGGCCTCAGAGCGCAAATTCTGGAAACCCGATGAAAAAACACTGGCTGCACTCAGGCAGGCCGGAGAAGAACTAGAAGACCGCCTCGAGGGGGTCATAGAGGGAGCATCACCATGAATGTCGCCACCGTTCCATTTTCCGAAATCAAACGCACCGGAGGCCGCCCCGATGGCGAGGGTAGCGTCCAAGTCCAGCTCGATCCGTCGCTCAAGATCGGCAATGCCAAAGTCTTTGCGATTTATGGCAAGGGCGGCATCGGCAAAAGCACGACCTCATCGAATCTTTCGGTAGCGTTCTCAAAGCTTGGCAAGCGCGTGCTGCAGATTGGCTGTGATCCAAAGCATGACTCGACCTTTACGCTGACTAAAAAACTCATGCCCACAGTCATCGATGTCTTGGAGTCGGTGGATTTCCATCCCGAGGAGCTGCGCATCGAGGACTTTGTCTTTACGGGCTACAACGGCGTGATGTGTGTGGAGGCTGGCGGCCCGCCCGCAGGCACGGGCTGTGGTGGCTATGTCGTCGGCCAGACGGTGAAACTGTTGAAAGAACATCACCTGCTGGATGACACCGATGTGGTGATTTTTGATGTACTCGGGGATGTGGTCTGTGGTGGTTTCGCCGCGCCACTGCAGCATGCGGAGCGGGCCCTGATTGTGACCGCCAACGATTTTGATTCCATCTTCGCTATGAATCGTATCGTTCAGGCAATCGGCGCGAAATCAAAAAATTATCGCGTCCGACTCGGCGGTGTCATCGCTAATCGCAGCGCGGCAACCGACCAGATCGATAAATTCAATGATCGGATTGGCCTAAAAACCATGGCCCATTTTCCTGATCTCGATGTGATTCGCAGAAGCCGCCTAAAAAAATCAACGCTTTTCGAGATGGAGGATTCCCCAGAGCTTCAGCGTGTTCAGGAGGAGTACCTCCGGCTGGCAGAAAAACTCTGGAATGGCGTGGACCCAATGAATGCTGACCCCATGAAAGACCGGGATATTTTTGATTTGCTGGGATTTGATTGATCCGCCACCCGTGCCGACTGCCATGAACGACGTAAGCCACATCCAATATCTCAAACAGCGCGATCGCGTCGAGCATTATTTCGATCGCACTGCGGCGCAGACCTGGGCCCGGTTGACCTCAACAGCGCCGGTCAGTGGTGTGCGGGCAACGGTGCGCGCAGGCCGTGATCGGATGCGGGCAACACTTATGTCTTGGCTGCCAGAAGAACTCGCCGGCCAGCGACTTCTCGATGCGGGCTGCGGAACGGGCGCGCTCTCCGTGGAGGCCGCCTGCCGCGGCGCCGATGTCGTTGCCATTGACCTCTCGCCAACGCTGGTCGATCTCGCCCGTGAGCGGGCCCGTGTGCAGCTTGCCACCCGACACATTGATTTTCGCGCAGGCGACATGCTCGATGATCAATTGGGTGAGTTTGATGTGGTGGTGGCCATGGACTCCTTGATTCACTATCAGCCGACGGATGTGGTCCGTGTGCTGGCCGGTCTTGCTGCCCGTACACGGCACGCCATTTTGTTGACCTTTCCGCCGCGTAACTTGGCCCTGGCTGCGATGATGTCCATCGGCAAGCTTTTCCCCCGCGGCGATCGCGCGCCCTTTATTGAGCCGGTGGCCTATGAGCGACTCTGCGGCCTGATCCGGCGTGAGCCTGGGTTATCTGCATTTCGCATCGGCCGCACCCAGAAAATCTCCAGCGGCTTTTACACTTCGCAGGCACTCGAATTGGTGAGGATTCAATGATGTCCTCGCGTGCCCTGAACTCCTGGCGCAAGTGGACGCGCGTGAATCCGCGGTTTCTGCCTTTTGCGGATGTCGCGACCCAAGAGCTGCCCCTGCGCCGGCTGTTTCAGTTGTCACTGTTTCAGGTCTCGGTCGGTATGTGCATGGCCTTGCTGATCGGCACATTGAATCGCGTGATGATTGTTGAGCTTGGCGTCGGCGCCTGGCTGGTGGCACTGATGGTCGCGCTGCCACTGCTGTTCGCACCCTTTCGTGCCCTGGTGGGGTTTAAGTCAGATATTCATCGCTCGGTGCTCGGCTGGCGCCGCGTGCCTTACATCTGGCTGGGGACGCTCTGCCAGTTCAGCGGCCTGTCCATCATGCCCTTTGCTTTGATTCTGTTGTCGGGCGATAGCCACTGGCCCGCCTGGGTGGCGCATGCCGCCACCGCGCTGGCGATTCTGTTGGTGGGAATCGGACTGCAAACGACTCAGACTGCAGGCCTGGCATTGGCAACCGATATCGCGCCACAGGCCGCACGGCCCCGCGTGGTCGCCATGATGTATGCCATGCTCTTGGTGGGTATGGTGGCCAGCGGCATTGCGTTTGGTTTCCTGTTGACTGAATTCAGTCAGATCAAGCTCATTAAGGTGGTTCAGGGGGCAGCCGCAGTCGCTGTAGCGCTCAACGTCATTGCCCTTTGGAAGCAAGAGGCCCGAAATCCCGAGCGCACTGCCCAATCGATTACACGGCCGGCCTTTCGCGAGAATTGGAGCCGGTTCTCGAGTCAGCCCAGCACACTGCGATTTCTTTTGGCCCTCGGACTGGGCACGGCGGCCTTTAGCATGCAGGATGTCATCTTAGAGCCCTATGGCGGCGAAGTCCTTGGCCTATCGGTGTCGGCCACGACCGTATTGACAGCCCTCATGGCCATCGGCGCTTTATGTGCATTTGCCTTGGCCGCCCAATGGCTGACACGAGGAATGAATGCTTTTCGGGTCTCCGCCTTCGGTGTTGTCGTGGGGCTAGCGGCTTTTTCTTGCGTGATCTTTTCTGAGCCCTTTCAAGAGCCGCTCTTATTTCGCATTGGTGCAGTACTCATTGGTTTTGGCGGGGGTCTTTTCTCGGTGGGCACGTTGACTGCTGCAATGAGTTTTGAGCCGGCATCGTCGTCTGATTCGTTCGGCAACAGCGGGCTCGTACTGGGGGCATGGGGTGCTGTCACCGCGACCGCCACTGGCCTATCGATGGCCTGTGGCGGCGTGATTCGCGATGCAGTCTCGACGCTTGCGCTGGAGGGACGAATCGGATCGGTGCTCGTGACGGCCGGCACCGGCTATAGCTTTGTGTATCACTTAGAAATTTGTTTGTTGTTAGCAACGCTGATTGTGATTGGTCCAATGGTGCGCCTTGCGGGGCGTCCGCGTGGGCCGGCATCGTCAGCATCAAAGTTTGGTCTTGCTGAATTCCCCGGCTGATCGGACATAAGGAGAGTCATCATGGGAACTGGTGCAATTACTGCCTACATTGATGTCGCACAGATCGTGCTCTACATCTTCTGGATTTTCTTTTTCTGGCTGGTGGTCTGGCTGGTCCGCGAAGGCAAGCGTGAGGGCTATCCGCTGCAGAGTGATCGCCGTGACTATGCGGACATCGAAGGCTGGCCTCCGTTGCCTTCGCCCAAGACCTACAAACTGGCCGACGGACGGGAGTTCTCAGCGCCCCACGATCGGGATCGCAGCGCGGCCCCCCTTGCTGCTCAGCGCACGGCGAATTTTCCAGGCTCCCCGATAGAGCCAACAGGCAATCCGATGGTCGATGGGCTTGGCCCCGCTGCCTGGACGGCTCGAACCGATGCGCCGGATCACATGCTCGATGGTAGCGTCAAACTCCAGCCACTGCGGACAGAGCGCGACCATTCGGTCTCGCTCAATGATGTCGATCCCCGAGGCCTAGAGGTGCGTGGCCATGACGATGCGGTCGCCGGCAAGGTCGTTGATCTCTGGGTGGATCGGGCGGAGACTCTTTTTCGCTATCTTGAAGTGGAGCTGCATCACGGCAAGCGCGTTCTGCTGCCGATTCCGTTTGCGCGCATCACTCAGCGTGGGGTGAAAGTCACTGCAATTACGGGGGCGCAATTTGCCGATGTGCCCACCACGCGACATCCGGATCAGGTCACGCTGCTTGAGGAAGACAAAATCGCTGGCTATTACGGTGGTGGCTATCTGTATTCCACGCCGCAGCGACAGGAGCCGCTGGTATGAGTCTGGACCATCATCACGGGTATCCACACGAGCACGAGCTCGAGCCCCAATACGGCCTGCCTGAGGCGCTGCCCGCCAACGAGCGTTTGCTGTGGCAAGGCGCTCCCAATTGGGCTGCACTGGCTCGGACTGCGTTTCATGTGCGAAAGCTTGCCGTGTATTTTGGGATCATCATTGCATTGCGGATCACCACTGTTTTGTTGGAGGGCGGCGGTCTGGAAATGGCCATGATCTCTGCGCTGTGGCTGAGCCTACTGGCACTGACGGCGATTGGAATTTTGTCCGGGCTTGCTGTGATTGTCGCCCGCACGACGGTTTACACCATCACTTCTCGTCGGGTGGTGATGCGAATCGGCATGGTCTTGACGGTGTCGTTTAATTTGCCGTTTAAGCGCATCGTCTCCGCAGGCCTGCGTTTACATTCGGATGGATCAGGAGATATTCCCTTAGCGCTAATGCCCGAGGATCAGATCGGTGTTGTTCAGCTCTGGCCCCATGTCCGGCCCTGGCGCTTTGCCCGGACCGAGCCGATGCTGCGCGGTTTGAAGCAGCCCGAGCAGGTTGCCAAGATTCTTACAGATGCCTGGGCAGCATGCGTGGGCGATCGGGCCGCGGTCGCTTCAGGCCAGCGTGGGATTGGCCTTGCCGAAGCAGGCACGCCTCGCGGCGATCGTCCACGACTTGCGGCCGCTGCCGCTGAGTCATCGACCAGCGGAATGCGTCATGCTTGAAGCCCACTCGGCCACCCAATCCAGCGCATTTCAGGCGCCACGCTGGCTGCCGATTGCTGTGGTGGTGGGGCTGGCCGTGCTGATGCTCTCCATTGCCTCGTATCGGGCCACTGGCGCTGCGATTCGCGAGCCAGACGCTGCGGCCGCGGTGGTACGCGAGCTACGTTTTGAGGATCGTGCCGATGGCAGTGTAGTCGTGATCGATCACCGCACCAATCAGAAAGTGGGAGCAATCGCTGGTGAGGCAGGATTTGCACGCGGTACTTTGCGCGGCTTTGCCCGTGAGCGGCGGCTTCGCGGCGTCAGTGCTGAGCATCCGCTTGAATTGGTGGGGCGTGTTGATGGCCGCCTGACACTCTCGGACCCTCAGACCGGCCGTGTCGTTGACCTTGAGTCGTTTGGCACGAATAACTCTGGCGTCTTCGCGCGGCTGCTGGCCTCTGATGGAGGGCAGTGATGAAAAAGACCACAACCTCCTGCACGGTTGAAATTGCCCATACCTCGCGGGATTTTTATGCCCATGTTGCGCTTGAAGACAATTCCATCCGCCCGGGAGATCAAGTCTTGGTCCACAATCCACCGACCGAGATCCAATGGGGTGGGCGGCTGTGTGTTGAGCGCGAAGCCACCATCTCTCGGGCCAGCTGGTTCGTCCGCTGGTGGACCAAATGGATTGCGCGTTTTGAATTGACCACGCTGTATGAAGTCAGTTTCTCTACGGCCCGATTTTCTAAATCGCGCCGCTATCCCCGGCCTGCCGCACGATCCGACGAGCGGCCTCACTCCACCAGTAAAAGGCAAATCGCATGAATACACTTGCCCATCCTTATCCCGCTAAGGCGATTGATACCAACGAGGCCACCGAGCGGGCCCTAGAGAGCACGGTCTTAAACCCGCGCTTTTACACGACTGATTTCGAGGCGATTGATCGACTGAATGTTGACCACGTCCGAGGCCAGTGGGATGCATTGATGGCGGAGTTTGCAGAAGACCGCAATAAAGATCATTTCCAGCGGCCCGCCGAGACCATGAACCGGGATTATTCCCACCTACCCGATGGCCTATATCAGGAGTTCGTTGATTTCCTGATCTCCTCAGTGACCTCCGAATTCTCTGGCTGTGTGCTGTATGCTGAGATCAAGCGGCGGATCAAGAACGAAGACATGCGCGCACTCTTTGGCTATATGGCCCGCGACGAGAGCCGCCATGCAGGATTCATCAATCAGTGGCTAAAAGATTTCGGAATCGGCGTAGATCTTGGTTTCCTGGCGAAGGCAAAAAAATACACCTACTTTCGGCCAAAGTTTATTTTTTACGCCACCTATCTGTCCGAGAAGATCGGCTACGCCCGTTACATCACGATTTATCGTCAGATTGAGCAACATCCCGAGCTGAAGTTTCATCCGATTTTTGGCTGGTTTAAGGAGTGGTGCAACGATGAATTCCGTCATGGTGAGGCCTTTGCCATGCTGATGCGGGCAGATCCCAAACTCCTACAGGGTGTGAATCTGCTGTGGATTCGGTTTTTTCAGCTGGCCGTCTATGCCACGATGTACGTCCGAGACCATGCCCGGCCCGAATTCCATCGTGCCCTGGGTGTAGATCCCACCGATTACGACTTTCAGGTGTTCCGCACGACGACCGAGATCTCCAAGCAGGTCTTTCCGGTGACCTTAAATCTCGATGATCCGCGTCTGCATCATGGCTTTGAGAAATTGCGCATCATTGCAGATCAAGTCGCTGACGCCCGGGAGCAGGGCGGAGTGCTCGGCCGGATTCGGCAAGGCTGGCATGGCCTGCGGGCCGCGACCGTCTTCTGTCGGCTGCTGGTGCTGCCGGCCCGATATCACACGCTTCCGCAGGATGTTCGGCTCGCGCCGACCTGGTGATGCCTGACGTCTTCGCGGCGCTGCTCTACACCATCTTCGTGTGGTGGTTCAGCACAGGCATCATCCTGTTTCTCAATGGCCTGCCGCGACACACATTCAAATGGACCATGTCGGCCGCTACCGTCATTCTGGTGGCAGCACTTTCGGCCCTACAGCTGACAAGCCATGTCAGTGAGATCTGGGCGGCTTATTGCGCCTTCAGCTGCGCGGTGCTGGTCTGGGCCTGGCAAGAGATTGGATTTCTGCTGGGCTTCGTCACCGGCAGCCGCAAGACCGACTGTCCCGAAGATGCCCGCGGCTGGCGTAAGTTTGGTCTCGCGGCGGAGACTATTCTTTATCACGAGCTGGCCCTGGTGGTGCTGGGCGCCATGGTTTGGCTGGTCAGCCGCGAGGGTGTGAACCAGGTCGGATTCTGGACCTATCTCGTGCTTTGGACAATGCGTCAGAGCGCCAAGCTCAATGTCTATTTCGGCGTGCGCAATTTAAGTGAAGGGTTCTTGCCGCATCACCTGAAGTATCTTCAGACCTACTTCCGGCGTCGGCCGATGAACGCATTCCTGCCGGTGTCGTTAATCCTCTCACTCGCGATTGCAATACCGATTTGGCAGTCAGTGGCCTCGGCACCGCCCGGCAGCTTTTCCGCTGTGAGCCTGACACTGATTGGCACACTGCTCTCCTTGGCCATTCTGGAGCATCTGTTTCTGGTGCTTCCCGTACCGCTTGAAGGCCTCTGGCGCTGGGGCCTGCGATCGCGTTCGGCCGAGTCGTAAGGCAGCGCTCTAGTTTTTGGCCTGACGGGATACTCCCATCACCAGGGCCTCGCCCTCTAGCACACGCTTGCCGCCTACAGAGCAAGTGGTTTCAAGCCGGACCCGATTCTTTTCCGGAAAAATTTCGAGCACCTTTACCTCAGCAGTAATCGTGGCGCCCGGATGCACGGGCGCAAGAAATTTCATCGTCTGGGTCAAGAAGATCGTGCCTGGGCCGGGAAGGCGATTGGCCAGCACCGATGAGATCAGGCTGCCAGTCAGCATGCCATGCACGATCCGTGTGCCAAATCGCGTGGTTTTGGCATAGTCCTCATCAAGATGAATCGCATTGGTGTCCATCGACACTGCTGAAAAGAGAATGATGTCGGTCTCCGTAATGGTCTTGGATTGCTGAGCGGTCTGACCGATCTTCAGATCTTCAATGTAAAAAGCGGGATGGATAATGGACATGAGGTTCCCTGTTGCGGTTGGCGTTATAGTGGTGGCCCAAAGCCGGTGAGAGGGGTTTCGCACTGGTGAGGCCGGTCGTTCCAAAACGCTGTGGATTTTACGATGAAAGAGTTTGTCGAACATTTCTTAGTTGTCCATCTCGGGACTGCGCTGCCGGTCTGGGCCAGCGGCCTGATCTCACTGACCAATGTATTTTTAATTCTGGCCATTGCATGGGCATTGATGTCGTTTTCTGGCCGCCTCATTCGGGTGCTCGATAAAGGCTGGACCGCCCGACATCCGAATCCCGAGGAACGCAAGCGGCTTGAGACCCTCACGCGTGTTGTCCGCTACATCGCCTCGGTGGTGGTGGGAGCGGTGGCCGGTATGCTGGTGCTGGCAGAGATTGGCATTTCGATTGCACCTATCTTGGCGACTGCCGGTGTGGCGGGACTGGCGGTTGGTTTTGGTGCCCAGAGCCTCGTGAAGGACTATTTCACCGGATTTGTAATGCTGATTGAAGATCAGATTCGAGTTGGTGACCTGGTTGAGGTCGGCGGCAAGGCCGGCACCGTCGAGGAGGTCACCTTACGTTATATCCGCCTGCGTGACCTAGAAGGCGCGGTGCACTTTGTGCCCAATGGCGTGATCGCCACCGTGACCAACCGTAGCCGCGAGTTTTCTTACGCCATGATGGATCTACGTATCAGTTATCAGTCGGATCTTGATCAGGTCTATCAGGCCATCCGTGAGGCGGCTGAAGCGTTTGCGCGCGATCCCGATTATGCCGCCCGTCTGCTAAAGCCTATTGAGATCATGGGCGTTGATCAGTGGAACGACTCTCATCAGATTGTGCGCTGCCGATTCAAAGTCCGGCCCGCAGAGCAGCAGGCGGTACGCCGTGGATTTCTCAAATTGCTCAAGCAGCACTTCGATGCCCAAGGCATTCGAATTCCCGCTAAAGAGAGTTAAGCGGATCCAGCCATCCCAGCATGATCATGAGCAGGGTGCCGACAGAGATTGCTGGGACAAGACCATTCTTTTTGCCGATCATCATGGCCAGGGCCGCTCCTGTTGCGAGGAGCCGGTAGGCCAGAGAGGTCTCGGAAAGAACGCCCACTGGCAGCACAATGATGCGCACGACCAAGGCAGCCACCATTGCATAGGTCACGCATGTGATCCAGCCAAATAGTGGGCTGTTCTGTTTGATTTTTCCGGAGAGCATGACGCCCAGGCCGCGCCAGGCATAGGTCCCCAGTGCAACAAAAAATAAAATGCTCCAGGGCCACAGCGCTGATGATTTGGGAATGTTAAAGAGTGTTTCCATCTCGTGCCCCCATCTCATTGGAGTCGCTATTGGCCTGCACTGGCTTTTCCTGCCCCAAGGCGAGATCGAGAAAAAAAGCGGCCGTGCCGCCGATGAGCCCACAAATCAGAATGCTCCAGCCCGGGGCCCAGCCGTACACAATGGGCCCAGACAATCCGCCGATCAGTAGCGCAAGGCGACTTGCTCGGGCCCGTACTTCGGTGAAACTCAGCAGGAAAAACAATGGGTTGAGCATGACCAGTCCGATTGTGACTGGCGTGGGAACATGGCCCGCCACCAAATAGCCGAGCAGCGTAGCAGGGGTACTCACCGCCCAGCAGGTCATTCCAAATCCGGTGAAATAGGCCATACGCCGTGATGCGGGAATACGTGCGAAGTCGCGCATCATGACCGCCCAGCTGGTCATGGAGATGAAATGAGCACTCGCATAAAGCGAGCGTCCGCGATCTCTTTGGGGAATCTGCGGCACCAAAGTCAGCGTCATCGGCAGAAATCGCGCAGCCGTTAAGGTGGCAGCCAGCGCGACAGCAAACCCAGAAGCGCCGAGGGCCACCATCTCCACAAAGACCACCTGACCCGGCAAAGCGTAAATGAAAAAACTAGTTGCTGTCGTGAGGCCAATCGAAAGACCGCTGGCGTGTCCCAGCGCACCGAATCCCAGCATGCCCGCAGCCAGCACCGCCGCGGGCACGCCGATCGCATCCTTGCAGCCCGCCCGAAGTGCATCACGGGTGTGGGACTGGAGTGAGGGTGACATGATTGGATTGTAGGCGCAGCCCCTAAATTCCGGATAATGAGCGGATGGGGACCTCAATGAACCAGCGGAAAATCCGTGTCTGGGACTTACCGACACGATTGTTTCATTGGCTATTGGCGGCCTGTATTGTGGCGCTATTGATCTCGGGCAATATCGGCGGCGAGGCCATGGTCTGGCATGCTCGATTTGGCATGCTGGCTCTCGCGCTTATTGTTTTTCGGCTGTTGTGGGGCGTCTTGGGGCCGCGGTATGCCCGCTTCACGGAGTTCGTGAGTGGGCCGGCCGCGGTTCTCCAGGAAGTTCGCGGCCTTTTCCCGCGAAAACCCGGCCACAACCCGCTCGGCGCACTCTCGGTACTGGCCATGCTTGTGGTCATCGGGACGCAGGCGGGCCTTGGGTTATTTAGCTCTGATGACATTGCATTCGATGGGCCCCTTGCCCGTCATGTCAGCGATGTCGTGGTGGATTTTGCAACCCGCTGGCACCTCCGGCTGCAGTGGGTTGTTCTTGGCCTAGTGATCTTGCACTTGGCAGCCATCTTCTGGCACCAGCGGATCCAACAGCACAACTTGGTGCAGCCGATGTTGTCGGGTGATCAGCAGGTTGAGGACGAAAGCGCAGTGGCTGCAAAGGATGATGCAGCAATGCGGGCCAGGGCAGCGGTGATTTTTGCCCTGGCGCTCACGCTTGTGGTTTATCTTTCGCGATAGTCGTCGTGGCAGGCTCGGCAGGTCTGCTGAGTAGCGCCAAAGACTTTTCGAATTTGTTCGAGATTGCCGGATTTAGCCGCTGTATTGAGTTCAACAGCCGCCTTCATGTAACGCTCCGATGCGGCCTTGAATTTATCGGTCTCTTTCCAGATCGCAGGCTTTGCTTTGCCGCCATCCGTGTCGGGGCCAAAGGCCTCCCAAGGCAGAGTCGACAGCGTTGCAATCACATTGGCGCTTTTCTGGACTTCAGCGGCATTAAACGCAATGTCACCTTTCATCATGGCGCCGATGCGGCCCATATGCTGGCCAGTGAGCTGAAGGGCGCTCTGGCGATACTTCAGGGCGTCTTCTTTTTTTGCGAACTGGGCGGATGCGGTCATTGGGGCTGCCGCAGCTAAGGCAGCAACGACGCCCAGGGAGATGAGTGATTTCATGGAAACTCCTATCAACAAAAGGGGTTGTGAGTGCGATCGAACCTGAAACCCTCGGGAGGCTTTCTGATTACCCTGAATCAGAGGGTTTTGCGGACATGACCCACCACACACCCCAGACGGTAAGCAATGTTCCCGCGATCGTAGTCAGTGTAATCGGTTCACCGAAAAGACTCCATGCCATCAACGCCGTGGTGGGAGGTGTCAGGTACAGCAGACTGGTGACCTGGGTCGCCGCACCCTCTCGAATCAGTACAAACAAAAGCGAAATTGCACCAATCGAGAGGGCAAAAATCGCCCAGAGCAGGGCTCCGATCAAGGCTGGCTGCCAGTCGATGTTGCGGGTTTCAATCAGAAACACAAAGGGCAGGCAGGCAATCGCCGAGGCCCCGAATTGAATGACCGAGCCAGCGCGCAGATCGAAGCTAGGGCAATATTTTTTTTGATAGATGGTGCCAGTCGTGATGCTGATCAGCGCAAAAAACGCAAGCCCCAGAGTGAACCAAGTCAGATTGGTGAGCGATAGCTTGGCGGTGACGACCAAGGCCACGCCGGCGATTCCGAGAATTAAGCCAATCCAGTGCCGTGAAGTGATTTTTTCGGCAACAAGTGAGGCCAACCATGCTGTGATGATGGGCTGAAGGCCGACAATCAGCGCTGCGAGCCCTGCCGACATGCCGTGACGAACTGCTGCCCAGACGCCACCGAGGTAACCAGCCTGCAGCAGCAGGCCCGCAATGCCGATATGAAAGACCTGCTTGCGGCTGGGCCAGACGGGCCGAATCAATAGCACAATCGGCACCATGATCACCAAAACTCCAAGAAATCGCAGCAGCTGAAATGTCATTGGCTCGGCGTGGGGCATGCCGTATCGGGCAATGATGAATCCCGAGCTCCAAAGGAGCACAAAAATCACTGGAATCAGGCGTCGAAAGCTGCTGGGCATGGGTCTTTTTCGTAGAACTTAGGTGATAATGACGTAATGAGTTTTGAATCGTTCGGCCTGCATCCTGATTTGATGCGGGCTATTGCCGAAGCAGGCTACACCAGTCCCACCCCAATCCAGAGCCAGGCGATCCCTGTCGTGATCGAAGGCAAGGATGTCATGGGCGCCGCCCAGACGGGCACCGGAAAGACTGCCGCGTTTACGCTGCCGATACTGCAGCGGCTTATGCCGCATGCTAACAGCAGCGCGTCGCCAGCGCGCCATCCGGTGCGAGCCCTGATCCTTGCGCCGACCCGAGAGCTTGCTGATCAGATCTCGCAGAATGTGACCCAGTATGCGCGTTATGTGCCACTGCGTAGCACCGTTGTTTTTGGCGGTGTTGACATGAATCCGCAGACTGCAGCGCTGCGATCTGGCATTGAGATTTTGATTGCAACGCCGGGCCGGCTTTTGGATCACGTCCAACAAAAGACCGTCTCGCTGGCTTCGGTATCCGTACTGGTGTTGGATGAGGCGGATCGAATGCTGGATATGGGGTTTTTGCCGGATCTGCAGCGGATCGTGAATCTGCTGCCCAAGGCCCGGCAGAGCCTATTGTTCTCGGCAACGTTTTCGCCTGAAATTCGAAAGCTGGCCAAGACATTTCTTGATGATCATCCGGTCGTGATCGAGGTCGCCGCCCGAAATGCGGCTGCCGAGAATGTATCGCAGGTGGTCTATGTGGTGGATCGTGCCGAGTCAAAGCGCGCTGCAGTGGCCCATCTGGTCAGAAGCCAAGGCCTGCGGCAGGTCATTGTCTTTACCAACACCAAGATTGGCGCCAGCCGTCTTGCCCGTGAGTTGCAGCGCGAAGGCATTCCTGCAGATGCAATTCATGGTGATAAGTCGCAGCCCGAGCGACTGGCTACGCTTGAGCGATTCAAAAAAGGTGAGGTGGAAGTGATGGTGGCCACAGATGTCGCCGCCCGCGGGCTCGACATTGCTGAATTGCCGGCGGTGATTAATTTCGATTTGCCGTATTCGCCCGAAGATTACGTCCATCGCATTGGCCGTACGGGCCGCGCTGGCGCGAGTGGGCAGGCGATGTCACTCATGGTCGCAGAGGATCAGCGCCTGCTTGCAGAGATCGAAAAGATGCTGCGCCGATCGATTCCGAAGGAATCCTTGCGGCCGCAGCGTGAGCCTGTTCGGGCAAAAAGCGCTCCCCAAGAAAAAAGCGTTCACCAGGACCCTATTTTTTCTCAGCCCTATCAGCCGAAAGCGGCTGACCCAGTCGGCCTGGCGCCCCCGGCCTCGGGATCCGCAGCCTCTGCTGTCCCTGTGAAGCCTGCCGTCTCGGGCCGGGCCCTGCCGTCGGGGATACGGCGCGCGCCACGCACAGTGCCCGCCCTTTTGGGCGGCAAACAAAAGGCCTGACGCACGACCCTAAAAGGCCTGGGCTGCTGGCTGTATCGGCTGCTGACGCAGACGTGACCAGCTGCCCTGTACGCGGGCAATCCAGCCCTGCGGCATATGAAATTCCAAATGCGACCATGCGAATTCCAGCTGCAGACGTATCACCTCCGCGTTATCGGTTCGAAGCGGCAGGGCCTTGGTCTGCTTGGAGAGTTTTTCGCCCAGTTCGTTTTTGACGACGGGCACATGCTGCACCGAGATGGATGAATAGCCCAAGGCTTCGCGCAGCGCCTCATGCCGCGGAGCAGAGTGCAGCAGGTCATCACCACGCAAAATATGGGTGATGCCCTGGGCAGCATCATCCACGACCACCGCGAAGTGATAAGCCCAGAATCCATCAGCTCGGCGAATTACAAAATCATCTCCATCGGGATTACGAAATCGCCAGGCGCACCCCTCGCGATCCTCATGTTCAAAACGCTGTAACCCCTCTTCAGTCTGCCACGATGCCTGCTGTTGCGGCCGGCAATAGCCTGGATAAATAATTTCACCATCGGGGTTATGAATGGTCTTACCGGCCTCAATCGCATATTGAAGTTTTTTCCGAGAACAGCTGCAGAGATAGGCCTGGCCTTGCGCAATCAGGCGCTGCAGTGCTGCCTGGTAGTGGGCCGATCGTGTATTTTGAAACAGCACGCCATCCTGCGCAGTTGGATCCACCCAGTGATCCCAGTGCAGGCCATGGGCCTTCAGCTGCATGAGAATGACGGCGCTTGCACCCGGCTCTTCGCGCGGCGGGTCGAGATCTTCAATGCGGACATACCAATCTTGGCCGTTGGCCCGCGCATCGAGCCAGCTCGCCAGTGCCGTCACCAGCGATCCGAGGTGTAGCGGGCCGGTCGGTGATGGGGCAAAGCGGCTTTTTGCGCGCATGGTTCGAAAGATCTATCGGGCGCCGATAATTTCTTTAAAGCTTTCACGGGCCGCCTGCAGGGTCTGGGCGATCGGCTCTCCCGCATGGGCGATCGATAAAAAGCCTGCTTCGAAGGCCGATGGCGCGAGATACACCCCGCGTTTGAGCATGGCGTGAAAAAAGCGATTGAATTGGTCACGATTGGATTGATTGACATCTTCAAACGTGACCGGTGGCGACTTACTGAAATAGATCCCGAACATGCCCCCCACGCTGTCCGCGCAGAAGTTTTCTTCCCCGCACTCACGGGCAATCGACTGTAGATCCTGCATCAGCTGTGTGGTCATGGCGGTGAGCTGATCAAAAAATCCCGGCGCACTGATGAGTTTTAGCGTCGCTAAGCCAGCAGCCACGGCGACCGGATTGCCTGACAGTGTGCCGGCCTGATAGACCGGGCCAAGCGGGGCGACGCATTGCATGATGTCTTTGCGGCCACCGAATGCGCCCATCGGCATGCCCCCGCCAATGACTTTGCCCAGTGTCGTGAGATCCGGCCGAATGCCGCTTAGGCCTTGAACACCCTGCGGCCCAACACGAAACCCTGTCATTACCTCATCGAAAATCAACACTGCACCATGGGCATCACACGCTGCCCGCAGCGCTTCTAGAAAACCCTTGCGGGGCTTTACAAGATTCATATTGCCGGCAACAGGTTCCACGATGACCCCTGCGATCTGCGGGCCATGTTCGGCAAAGCAGGCCTGAACACCCTCGATATCGTTGTAATCCAGCACCAAGGTTTCCTCTGCAAAGCTCTTTGGCACGCCCGCAGAGGTTGGATTGCCAAATGTCAAAAGCCCTGAGCCGGCCTTGACCAATAGGCTGTCGACATGGCCGTGATAGCAGCCTTCGAACTTGATGATTTTGGATCGGCCCGTGTAGCCTCGCGCGACCCGAATCGCTGACATTGTGGCTTCCGTGCCCGAGGAGGTCAGTCGCATCATCTCCATCGAGGGCAGATGACTGCGGATCCACTCAGCGATTTCAACCTCGGCCGCTGTTGGCGCACCAAAGGACAGTCCGTCGGCAGCGGCCTTTTGGACCGCTGCAATGACTTCGGGATGGGCATGGCCCACGATGGCGGGGCCCCAGGAGCAGATGTAATCCACATAGCGGTTGCCGTCGGCATCCCAGCCGTAGGCGCCCCGAGCCTTCGCAAAAAATCGCGGTGTGCCTCCCACTGAGCGAAAGGCCCGGACCGGCGAATTCACACCGCCAGGAATCATGATCTGCGCCTGCGCGAATAGCGCCTCGCTTGTTTTAATACTTTGTTGCATGGCAGCCGTCCCCATCGGCGTGGTCGCCGAATTCTCCCTGCCTCTATTTTATGTCGATCGGGCCCAGCCTTGACGATGCTGGTACAGTCTTGCTAAAGGAATTAGTGAATTCATGAAAACCTATATGTGTTTAATCTGCGGCTGGATCTACGATGAAGCCAAGGGCTGGCCCGAGGATGGCATTGCACCGGGCACAAAATGGGAAGACATCCCGATCACCTGGGCCTGCCCCGAGTGCGGCGCCCAGAAGTCGGATTTCGAAATGGTGGAAATTTAGGCCTTCTTCTTCACGACAGAGAATCGCATCAGGGTTTTCTGTCGGGCCTGATCGTGATCGACGACTGGCATGGGATAAGTCTTGCCCAAGACAATTCCTGCAGCCTGGAGTGTCAGCGCGGGGGCTGTCCAGGGCGCATGAATGTGCCGGTCGTCCAGTGCGGCGATCTCCGGCACATAGCGGCGAATAAAGGCAGCCCGTTCATCAAAGCGCTCGCTCTGACTGACCGGATTAAAAATTCGGAAATAGGGCTGCGCATCGCAGCCGGTTGAGGCCGCCCATTGCCAGCCGCCATTATTGGCCGACAAATCATAGTCGTTGAGCTTCCAGGCAAAGTAGCGCTCTCCACGTCGCCAGTCGATTCCGCAATCTTTCGTTAGAAAAGAGGCGACGACCATTCGTAGCCGGTTGTGCATATAGCCGGTGGCATTTAACTGACGCATGCCCGCATCCACGAGTGGATAGCCGGTCTGGCCCGCGCACCACGCTGCGAATAGCGTATCGGCCAGTGGCCCCTCGGCCCACTGAATCGCATCGTATTCGGGTTTGAAGCTGCGCGTAACGACATGCGGATGGTGGTGCAGGATCTGCATATAAAAGTCTCGCCAAATCAGCTCCGATAGCCAGGTTGCGGCACCCTCAGAATTTTTTGATGCGGCCTGAGATTGCATTGCAAATCGCACGAGTTCACGAATCGAGATCGTGCCAAAGCGCAGGTGCACCGACAGATACGATGGCCCTTTGGCTCCGGGAAAATCACGGGCTGTTTTGTAAGCATCAATACGCGGCTTGAATTCATTGAGCAGCGTCTGCGCGCCCGTTTCGGCCAGCGGGATTTTTAATTCATGAAGATTGCCCGCAGAAAATCCAAGTTCCTGCAGCGTTGGGCCTGCCTGCTGCAGGGCCTTGGGCAGCGTCGTTTTCGGCCGCAGTCGTTTGGCGAGTTCCGGGCCGATGCCGTGATGACTGGCGGGGCCCGCACCGGTGGCACGTGCTGCAGTAGTGTGCGGAGTCAATCGTTTTAGCCAGGCGTTTTTGTAAGGAGTGAAGACCGAGAAGGGCGTGCCGGCCGCGGTCAGAACCTCGCGGCGCTCAAAGATGCATTGGTCCTTCACCGAGACAACCTCAACACCCTTGTGCTGCAGCCGTTGGCTGACGATCCGGTCACGCTGCAGCGCTTCGGGCTCATCGTCGTGTGCAAAGCAGATTCGGCCTGCCCCGAGGCGCTCTGCCAATTCGGGAATCAGCTCGCGTGGATCGCCATCAGCGATGATGAGGTGGCTGCCTGCTGACTGCAGTCGTTGACCAATTTCGCTGACAGCGGCGTGAATAAAGGCGACCCGACGATCCTCCAGCAGTGTTGACCCACCGGCACCTGGCAATGCGGACAGGATGGTGCGATCAAAAATAAACACCAGCTGCAGACTTTCCGTATGTTGAAGTGCGGCTGCAATTGCGGCGTGGTCTTCAAGCCGAAGATCCCGTCGAAGCCACACCAGTGAGCAGGGCTGTGATTTGTGATCAGACAAGGTTAGAATTTCCTCATGGGCCATCAGTCTCTTTTTCACCATTATCTCGTGGCGATGCCCAGCCTGACGGATCCCCAATTCAATGGCACGGTGGTGTACCTTGCCGAGCATACGCCGAAGGGCGCTATGGGCCTGGTGGTCAACCGCCCATCCGATATGACCCTTTCCGTGCTTTTTGATCGTATCGATCTCTCGCCGCCTGAGCGCGAGGGCATCTCGGTGCATCGTGCCGGCCAGGGCTATGGGCCCATTGGCCAGGAGCCGGTCTTTCTCGGGGGCCCGGTGCAGACCGATCGTGGCTTCGTACTGCATGAGCCAGTCGGCAAATGGAACTCCACCCTGGTGCTCAACGATGTCACCGGCCTGACGTCCTCCCGCGACATCCTGGAGGCAGCTGCCCGCGGCCGCGGTCCTCAGCGCATGCTGGTCTCGCTCGGCTATGCCGGCTGGGGCGAGGGCCAGCTGGATCAAGAACTCGCAGCCAATGCCTGGCTTACCGTGCCGGCCACCGATACCTCCCTGATGTTTGATATCCCAGCCGAGGAGCGCTTTGCATATGCGTTCCGGCTTTTGGGCGTTGACCCGCTGCATTTTTCGGGGGCTGCCGGGCATGCATGACCCGGCCCGTGGGGGTCTTACCCTCATGGCCTTTGATTTTGGTGAGCGTCGTATCGGAGTGGCCATTGGCAACACGCTCACGGGCGGCGCCCGCCCCCTGGCGGTGATTGATGCGCAGCGTCGCGATCTGCGTTTTCAAGCGCTTGCGGATCTGATTACCGAGTGGGCGCCACAGCGATTGGTCGTGGGACTGCCGCGCTATCCCGATGGCAACCCACACCCCTTTGCGCGGCGCTGCGAGCGCTTCGCCCATCAGCTCCAGGGCCGCTTTGGCCTGCCGGTAGAACTCACCGATGAGCGCTGGACCTCTGCCCTTGCGCCGGGCCGCGACCCGATTGACGCCGAGGCAGCAGCAATCCTTCTGCAGGGCGTTTTAGATACACTGTTGGCTCATGCCCCGGTCCATTCAAATCAATGAAAGCGGTGAGCTGGTCCATCTGCTCACCACGGAGGGCATTCCGAAGGCATTAATGCTGCGCATCCTCGATCGCGCCAAGGCCTTTCTGGATCCCAAAAATCCAAAAGAAGTCGTCAATGCGCCGCTGCTGGATGGCAAGAGCGTGTTCAATCTCTTTTTCGAAAACTCCACGCGGACACGCACCACCTTTGAGATTGCTGCCAAGCGGCTATCGGCCGATGTCGTGAATTTGAATGTGCAGGCGTCGAGCACCGCAAAAGGCGAGTCACTGCTGGATACGATTGATAATCTCGCGGCGATGAAGGCCGATATGTTTGTCGTTCGTCATGGCCAAAGCGGTGCACCGACGCTGATTGCCAAGCACATCAATAAAGTCGCGCCCCATATTCGCGTCATGAACGCTGGAGATGGCCGGCATGCCCATCCGACACAGGCCCTCTTGGATGCCTTTACGATTCGCCACTTCAAAGGTGACTTTCAGCATCTTCGTGTTGCGATTGTGGGCGATATCCTTCACTCACGCGTGGCCCGCTCCAACATCCATGCGTTGACCACGCTTGGGGTTCCGGAGATTCGGGCCATCGGCCCGCGGACTCTGCTGCCCTCGGGATTAAAGGAGCTCGGACTGCAGGTCTACACGGATCTTTCCGAGGGTCTGCGTGATGTCGACGTCATTCTGACATTGCGTCTGCAAAACGAGCGGATGCGGGGTGCGATGCTGCCGAGCACCCAGGAATACTTTAAAAATTATGGCCTGACGGCTGATCGGCTCTCCGTGGCAAGGCCCGACGCCATTGTCATGCATCCCGGGCCGATGAATCGTGGCGTTGAGATTGATTCGGCAGTCGCAGATGGTAGTCAGTCGGTCATCCTCTCGCAGGTCACCTTTGGCATTGCGGTTCGAATGGCAGTCATGAGCATGCTCGCAGAGGCCCGTCACTGATGGCAGCTGCCCAACGACGTCTCTCTCTGTCCGCGAGTCTGCCGAAACTTCGGATTTTCGGCGGACACATGATCGATCCGGCGAGCAACACCGATCGGCCCATGGACCTGTGGGTCGAGGATGGCAGCCTGGTGGCGATCACTCCCCGCGGCGAGCGCCTCGCAGGTTTCTCCCCCGATCAGGAGATCAATGCCACGGGCTGCATGATCTGCCCCGGCTTGATTGATTTGTGTGCACGACTGCGTGAACCAGGATTTGAGTACAAGGCCACGCTCGAGTCCGAGATGCGCGCAGCCATTGCGGGTGGCGTGACCCGATTGGTCTGCCCACCCGATACGGATCCGCCTTTGGATGAGCCCGGCCTTGTGGAGATGCTTAAGCATCGTGCTCGTAATCTGATTCAGGCCCATGTGCATCCACTGGGGGCGCTTACTGTTGGACTGAAAGGGGAGCAGATCACCGAGATGGCAGAACTCTCGGAGGCCGGCTGCGTTGGTTTTTCGCAGGGGCCGATCCCGATCGTGAATACCCAGATCTTTTTCCGCGCCTTGCAATACGCCAGTACTTTTCAATATCCCGTCTGGTTTTATCCGATGGACCCATGGATTGGCCGAAGCGGCGTGGCCCATTCTGGCCCCGTGTCCGGCCGGCTTGGCCTGCCGGGTATTCCGGTGGCCAATGAAACCATCGCCCTTCAGACTGTTTTTGAGTTGATGCGCGCAACGGGTGCTCAGGTCCATGTCTGCCGGCTGTCTTCAGCCGCCGGTGTTGATCTCGTGCGGCAGGCCAAGCGTGAGGGACTGGCGATTACTGCCGATGTCGCAATTCATCATCTGCATTTAATTGATGTCGACCTTGCTGACTTTGATGGCAACTATCGTGTGCTACCGCCATTTCGCAGCCAGCGTGATCGTGACGCTCTTCGGGCGGGGGTTCTGGATGGCACGATTGATGTGATCTGCTCAGATCATGCGCCAGTTGATGACGATGCCAAGCAGCTACCGTTCGGCGAGGCCGAGCCAGGCGTTACAGCCCTTGAGCTGCTGTTGCCGCTGACGCTGAAATGGGCACAGGAGTCAAAACTGCCGCTCATTGAGGCCATGCGTCGGCTGACGGTCAGTCCCGCCGCGGTTCTGGGCCGTGATGCAGGCCATCTCTCGGTGGGTGGCCAGGCGGATATTTGTATCTTTGATCCCGAGGATCATTGGACGGTATCGGCATCCCAGCTTTTTTCTCAGGGGTCAAATACGCCTTATCTTGGCCTTGAGTTGCAGGGCCGTGTGCGGTCGGTGCTGGTGGACGGGCGCTGTGTTTTCGAGCGCGACAACGGCGGATTCAGCGCCCAATCCCGATAAGCGCTTCGAATGATTCGTCTGATTCTGCGGGCTGGTCTGCTGTCGTTGCTGCTGGTGATCGGACTGGCCATTCTCTTTTCGCTGTATCGCATCCTTCCCCTTGGCAAACGCTGCTGGCTGCGTAAGATTTGGTCGCGGCTGCTGCTGAGTGCTTGTGGCGTAGCGTTGGAGATTCGGCCCAACGCCTATCGCATCAGCAAAACTCCCATGCTGGTGGTGATGAATCATATTTCTTGGCTAGATATATTTGTGCTCAATTCCGTGATGCCAGCGACCTTCATTGCCAAGTCGGAAATTCGTCAGTGGCCACTGGTGGGATGGCTGCTTCAGGGCGCCGACACGCTCTTTATTGAGCGCTCAAGCCGTCATGCCGTGCGGCATGTCAATCACCGCATTATTGAGCGGCTCAATCGTGGCGAGCACGTCGCTTTTTTTCCGGAGAGCACAACTTCCGATGGGCGAGGAGTACTGCCATTTCATTCCAGTTTATTTGCGATGGCGGTGGTGCGGGCCAGGCAAGATGGCGGCCCACGCGTTGTGCAACCCCCCACTGTGCAGCCCGCCGCGTTACGTTATTTTCAGGGCAATCAGCCCTCGTTCATTCCCGCTTATATCGGTGAGCAGACCTTCATGGAGTCACTGCTGCAGATTTTATCGGCGCGGGGCCTGAAGGCAAGACTTCAACTGCTCGATCCCATGCTGCCGCCCGGGCCGGAGATCACGCGGCAAATGCTGGCGCAGATGGCCCACACACGCATCGCATCCGCCGTTGGAGCCTTAGATGATTCAGTCTTCCTCGCCAGCGCCCTCGAGGCTTGACTGCAGGTAGAGGCGACGATCCTCCAAACGAATGCCGACCAGCTGACGGCCCCAGACGCATCCTGCGTCCAGGCCAATTAGATTTGGCCGAACCATCAGCCCAAGCGTTGACCAGTGTCCGAAGATAACGATCTGCTTTTCAGTCTTTCGATTTGGCATTTCAAACCACGGCCTTAAGCCTGCGGCCTGCTCAGGTGCGACCTTGGTTTTAAATTCTGGAATGCCGCCTGCGGTGAAGTAACGCAGCCGTGTAAAAACACTTAGAGCGGCCCGCATGCGTTTCTGGCCGGCGAGTCCGTCGGCCCAGTGTGGCCGGCCTCCATTGACCATTTCGTGCAGAAACTCCCGCCAATGTGCGCTTTTCAGTCGCGCACTCACTGCATTTGCAAGCGTTAGGGTTTTACGAAGCGTCCAGTGCGGCAAGAGGCCGGCATGGATCATCAGCAGATTGCCATCGGCATGGGCTAACGGCCGTCGACGCAGCCAGTCAATCAGGTCATCGCGATCGGGGGCCCGCAAGACTTCATGCAGGGTATCCAATGGCTGAGCTTTTCGCACACCTGCAGCAAGTGCCAGCAAATGCAAATCGTGATTGCCCAATACACAGACGATATTTCTGCCAGCATGCCGAAGTCGTCGTAGTGTTTTAAGCGACTTCGGCCCCCGATTGATTAAGTCGCCAACCAACCAGAGCTGATCCCGGCGCGGATGGATCGGCATCTGGGCGACCAGGGCCTCCAGGCTGTCCCAGCAGCCTTGTACATCGCCAACCACATATCGCGCCATAAATCTGAAATTCTTGCTGAGGGTTCTTTAAAATAAGCGTCAAATTGTCGCATTTCTGAAAAAGGAGTTTTCTGTGCAGCCTGCCGCCTCGATTTTCAAAGCCTATGACATCCGAGGCATTGTGGGCGAAACCCTGACCGAGCCGGTGGTGGAGTCGATCGGAATGGCCCTCGGCATGATGATGGCGCAGGCAGGTAAATCCTCTTGTGTGGTGGGCCGGGATGGCCGCCACTCGGGGCCGGCATTGGTCGATGCTCTGGCCAAGGGGTTAATGGCCGGCGGCATTGATGTCATTGATGTCGGCCAGGTGCCAACACCGGTGGTCTACTTCGGCACGGTGAGCACCGGCTGCGGCTGCGGTGTAGCTGTTACGGGCAGCCACAATCCACCGCAATACAACGGCCTGAAGATGATGGTGGCAGGCGTCACACTCTGGGGCGAGGAGATTCAGCGCATTCGGCAGCTCATCGTGTCGGGCCAGGCCCGCCAGTCCGCTGATGCAATCGCGGTCAAGCAGCGTGGCCACCGGATTTCTTCTGCGGCCACTGTCCAGGAGTATCTCAACGCCATCGTTGCCGATGTGCATCTGTCTCGCAAGATGTCGATTGCAGTCGATGCGGGTAATGGCGTTGCGGGGGGTATTGGCCCAGGCCTACTGGAACGCCTGGGCTGCCGTGTGCATCCACTTTTTTGTGAGGTGGATGGAAGCTTTCCGAATCATCATCCTGATCCTGCGCACGTGGAGAATCTGCAGGATCTCATTCATTGTGTTCAATCCACCGATGCCGAGTTGGGCCTGGCATTTGATGGGGATGGTGATCGGCTGGGTCTGGTGACCAAATCGGGAAAGATCATTTGGCCAGATCGGCAGCTGATGCTGTATGCCGCTGATGTATTGGCAGCCCGGCCGGGGGGAGAGATTATTTTTGATGTGAAGTGCACTCGACACTTGGCGTCGTGGATACTGCAGCACGGTGGTAGGCCATTGATGTGGAAGACCGGCCATTCACTGATCAAGGCTAAACTCAAAGAGACCGCCGCGCCGCTTGCAGGTGAGATGAGTGGACATACATTCTTTAACGATCGCTGGTACGGATTTGATGATGCGCTTTACACGGCAGCACGACTACTCGAGATCGTTTCGAGATCTGAAAATCCTTCTGCAGTGCTGGAGGCCCTGCCCGAGTCGCCCTCGACACCAGAGTTGCAGCTGGCCACTGCCGAGGGTGAAAATTTCACGGTGATCGAGCGGCTGCGCGCCGAGGGTCAATTTCCCAGCGCCAGAGAGCGCATCACCATCGATGGGCTGCGGGTCGAGTATATCGATGGATTTGGCCTGGCCCGCCCATCCAACACTACACCGGTGATTGTCATGCGATTTGAAGCGGATAGTGACCTGGCTTTGGCCCGCATTCAGGCTGAGTTTCGCGACAATCTCAGCCGGCTGATGCCGACGGCGAGGCTGCCGTTTTAATTCGCGATCATCGAGCGGCATTGGCAGCCCAAGACAGCGCGGCAGTGCGTCGCGTTCTATTGATAAAAACCAGTTCGATGGGCGATATCGTGCACATGCTGTGCGCGGTTCGCGAAGCTCAGCAGCTGCGGCCCGATGTCCGGTTCGATTGGGTCTGTGAAGAGGCATTTGTTGAGCTGCCCATCTTGATGACGAGTGTGGATCGCGTTATTCCGGTGGCCACTCGCCGCTGGAGAAAATCATTGCTGTCACGCACGACTCGACACGAGATTCGCAGTTTTTTACAGAGCTGCCGAGCGCAGGCCTATGACAATGTGATTGATGCCCAGGGCCTGCTGAAGACCGCCTGGATTACGGCGGCTGTACGTTGCCCGAGGCCGGCGCGTTTTGGTTTTGATTGGGCCACCAGCCGTGAGCCGCTTTCCAGCCTCGCAACGGGAAGCGGTATTCATGCGCCAATGCACTGGCATGCAATTGAGCGTCTGCGTGTGCTTGTCGGCCAGGCGCTGGGCTATCAGCCGACTGGTCCAATTACAGCGCTCGAAACACACAGGCCGCACGGTAATTCGGTGATGTTTTTTCATGGCACCACCCGGCAAGAGAAGTCATGGCCGATGCAAGAATGGATCGCCTTGGGCCGTGCTCTGGATCAGCAGGGCCTTAACGTGCAGCTGGCTTGGGGAACGCCGCAGGAGCAGCAGATGGCAGAGGCACTCACGAAAGCGATTGGTGGCCGTACGCAGTTACTGCCGAAATCATCCTTGGCGGAGCTCGCGCAGCACCTTCGATCCGCGCGGGCTGCGGTGGGTGTTGATAGCGGCCTGATGCATCTCGCGGTTGCGCTTGGAACGCCAACCGTTGCTGTGATGTCAGCCTCACACCTTGAGCGATTTTCGGCTTCCCGATTTGCACCGAATTGGGCAGCCCACGCTCGCGTGATGACCAGGGCCCACGGTATGGAGTCGATTCAGGCCCAGCAGGTATTAGCGGCATGCCTCGATTTGGGGCTCATTCAATGATCGAGTCGTTCGCGCGCTGGGCCTACACCGCCATCAGCCTGCTGATCGTGCCGGTCCTCGTCTTGCATCTGCTGTGGCGGGGACTTCGGCAGCCGGGTTATTGGCAGCATTGGCCGGAGCGTTTTTTTGGCAGCGCGCCCACGACTTTTGAGAAATGGGGCACGGGCCCGATCGGCAGAGGGCATCTGCTGTGGATTCACGCCGTTTCGGTGGGCGAGACGCGCGCTGCAGAGCCCCTGATTCGGCGTTGGCTCGATCAGACTGCGGCACATCGAGTTCTCCTCACTCACACCACACCAACCGGACGGATGACAGGCGCCGCATTGTTGGCAGATTTTCTGTCAGCGGAGTCGCCACGGATTTTGCAGTGTTATCTGCCCTATGACCTGCCATGGGCCAACAATCGATTTCTGGGGTGGGCACAGCCCAGTCTCGGCGTGCTGATGGAGACAGAACTCTGGCCCAATCTGCTGGCGGCCGCGCGTGACCACCAGATTCCCATGGCACTGATCAATGCACGGCTTTCGCCCCGATCAGCACGCCGCCTACTCACGCTGCGATGGTTGTCGTGGCCTGCGGTTGCGGGACTTGCTGGCATCGCAGCGCAGACCGAGCGCGATGCGGAGGGCTTCCGGCGGCTACTTGCGCTTGCTTCATCGACACGGCAGTCCCGCCACCAGCCCAGGATTGCGGTGCTCGGCAATATGAAATTTGATTTGAGTATTTCACCGGAACTACTTGAGCGGGGGCGCAACTGGCGAGACGCTTTCATTCAAAATCCGTGGCTACGCGTCTCACCCGCTAGCCGTATCTGGGCGGCCGTGAGTACCCGCGACGATGAAGAGGAGCAGATACTGCAGGCGTGGCTAGATGCGAGGACTCGACAGCAACTGACCGACGAGGATCTCCTTCTGATTGTGCCGCGACATCCACAACGTTTTGATCGGGTTGCCCAGATTGTGAGCGCGAGGGGATTGCGAGTCTGCCGCCGGTCCGCGCAGTGGGCGTTTCCGCCGGATGGGCCGCCGCCAGATGTCGCTTCACCTGTCATTTTGCTGGGTGACTCGCTCGGCGAAATGTTTGCCTACTTACAGATGTCGGATCTGGTGTTGATCGGCGGCAGCCTGCCACCGCTGGGCGGCCAGAATCCCCTGGAGGCTTGCGCACTGGGTCGGCCAATATTTTTTGGCCCCCACATGTTCAATTTTCACGAAATCGCCCGAGCTTTGCAGTCGTGCGGCGCAGGCCTTGAGATTGAGAATCTTGACGACTGGATTACCCAAGGCCGACGTTGCCTCGACAACCCACACGAATTGCAGCGGCGGGCCGATGCAGCGATTGCGTTTTCGATTGCCCATCGCGGCGCCGCCGACCGCTGTCTAGAATTTTTAAAGACTATTTCGCAAGCAGGCCGTTGACATCATCGATGTCACGGTCAGCAAGAGAACCGGCAGCCGCCTTCAGCCGCAGGCTATTGAGCAGGGTGTCGTAGCGGGCCTTCGACAAATCACGCTGGGTGGTAAAGAGCTGCTGCTGTGCGTTAAGTACATCGATGTTGATCCGAACACCAACTTCATAGCCCAGCAGGTTGGATTCGAGCGCCAGGCGGCTCGATTTTTCAGCGGCCTCAAAGGCCTTCACCTGCGAGAGTCCCGCCAAAACCCCAAGAAATGCGGTTCGCGTAGTCTGCTCGGCAGTTCGCCGCTCATTTTCGAGATCGAAGCTGGCTTTATCACGCAGTGCGATCGCCTCTCTGGCCCGATGAATGGGGATGCCGCCATTAAAGATTGGAATGGAGAGCTCAAGCGAAACGGTATCTGTCTCGGCCCGAGGAAACACATTGGAAGACAGCGTAAAGGGATCGACTCGGCGCTTCTGGGCGACCAGGTCAAGCGTCGGAATATTGTCTGCCGAAGTGATTCGGGTCACCTCATAGCGTGCGATCTCTGCAGCCGACTGGGCGGCCTGCACTCGCAGGTTCGCGGAGCGCGACTGTTCGATCCACTTGGCAACATCGAGCGGCTCCGGACTCTGCAGGTTCACGTCACTGCGCAGGCCCAGCAGTCGCTGTGGCAAGGGCTTGCCCACCAATATCGATAGCCCGCTGCGCCTGACTTCGAGATCATTTCTGGCGGCAATTTGTTTTGCGGTCGCCAAATCAAAGCGGGCCTGGGCCTCCTGCTGATCGGTAATCGTGGCGGTGCCGACTTCGAAATTGCGTTTGGCGGACTCGAGCTGCTGGCCGATGGCTTTTAATTCGGCATCAACGCTCGCCAGGCTGTCTTGGGCCACCAGCACATCAAAGTAAGCCTGAGTGACGCGTAGGAGGGCATCGATTCTGGCTTGCGTGAAGTTGGCTTCACCGGCGCGCGACCGTTCTTTTTCTTGATTGAACACGGCCAGCCGCTCTAACCTGAAGATCGGCTGTGTGAGTGACACGACATAAGTCGTGCCGGACCGCCCAGAGTAACTGATCGCACTGGCTGATGGCGTTGTGCCCGCCTTGTCGGCCACATTAAAGTCGGTTCGGCTTCTTGACACCGTTGCTGTGGCTGATGGCAGGAGTAGCCCCCTGCCTTGACCCGCCCGCGTGGCGTCTGCCTCGGCCTTTTTCTTGGCCGCGAGGAAGGCGGCATCATGATTCAGGGCATCTTTTGCGGCGGAAGAAAGATCAAGGCCGAAGGCCGAACTGACTCCAATTGCCAGAAGTGTTGCGGCGGCAGACTGAAATTTAAAATTTAAAGTGCGAAATTTTTGCTGCATCTTCGAGCGGTTTCGTGACGGTTTCAAAAAGTACAGCCTGCCTAAGGCTGCTGGCCGGCGAGCTGCCGGCCGGTTTAATGCGCTCCACCAGTATCGCCTGCATCACGGGCGCGGAGCCCACAATGGCCACCATTCGGCCGCCCGGGTTGAGCTGACGGAGCAGATGGTCGGGAATTTTTTCCACCGCGCCAGACAAAACGATGGCGTCAAACATGCTGCGCGACCAGCGAGAATCCTCTGCCAAGCCATTGGCCTGGAGCACCTCGGCATTGGAGATCCCGGCCTCTGACAGGCTTTCTCGCGCCAGTAAGGCCAGGCTTTCGTATTTCTCTACCGAAATGACCTCAGCAGCCTGACGCGCCATCAGGGCCGCCATGTATCCCGACCCCGCTCCAATTTCGAGCACCCGGTCGCTGGGCAGCAGGCTGAGCTCTTGAAGCAGCCTGGCTTCGACTTTGGGCGTCAGCATGACTTGGCCGTGGGCCAGGGGCAGCTCCATATCGACAAACGCCAGATGGCGGTGAGATCGGGGTACGAAGCGCTCCCGAGGCAGCTCAGCCAGCAGAGTCAGGATGTTGGGGTCCAGAACATTCCAAGGTCGAATCTGCTGCTCGATCATCTTCGAGCGGGCGTTCTCAACGTTGGCAAAGTCGGGATTCATGCGGGACTCCAGGAAGCCCCTGAGTCTAGCATCAGCCGCTGCGAAGGGGTGTCCCCGGGTTGTGGATCATGACGCTGCGCACCGCCATGTCAATGGCCTCGCGAATGTAGGCCTGCTCGTCGATGGGCGAGACGCTGTGATTGTGCAGGGCTTGCCGCCACAAGGCGAGCCAAGACAGCGGCGCCAGCAGGACTTTGATCCGTTCCCGACTGACCTCGCCCTGGACCTCACCCCGCTCGATTCCGCGCGCCAGTAAGGCGGTGAGCTGTTCGTGCACCGGGCCCATCACCTCGCGTAGGTAGGTCTCCGCAAGGTGCGGAAAATTATTCGATTCGGCCAGCACGATACGGGCAATCAGGTAAAGCTTGGACTCAAGGAACTGCTGCCAGCCCCAATGCAAAAACTCGCGCAGCACAACCTCCGTGCTCTGCGACACATCGTCTTTTCGATTGCGAATGACCTCGATCCATGGCGCTGCCCGCTCGCGAATCACTGCTTCGAAGAGATCTTGCTTGCTTGAGAAATAGAGATAGACAGTCCCTTTCGAGATACCGGCTTTGGCGGCGACATCATCGAGTCGGGTCTGGGAGTAGCCAAACTCACCAAAGAGATTCAGGGCCGCGTTGATGAGCTCTTGCGGCCGTGCATCCTTGCGACGCTTCCAGCGAGGGCCCTGTTTTTCCTGAACGATGTCGACGACAGCTTCTTCTTGCATCCGGCGTATTGTAATCAGAGTGCATAATGCTGCTGCACTACTGTCCCCAAATTTATGGAACTCCAACTCGACTTTTTGCGTGATCTTCCACTATTGGTCAAGGCCCTGATCATGGGAATCGTCGAGGGCCTGACCGAGTTTCTTCCTGTCTCCTCGACCGGTCATCTGATCTTGTTTGGCGCGCTTTTGGGCTTTGATGATGCACGAGCCAAGGTCTTTGATCTTGCGATTCAAACCGGAGCGATGGTGGCGGTGATCTGGAATTACCGCGACCGCTTTGTCGGGATCGCAGTCCGCGAACTTCCCGTGGCTTTGGGGAAACTCCCTAGTGCGCTCCGAGGCGGACAAGACCTTCGGCGGTGGTGGACGGATCCCCGATGGCAGCTCTCTCGCCACTTGCTCATTGCGTTTATTCCTGCGGCGATATTGGGGCTGGCCTTTGGCGGAGCGATCAAGGGCCTGCTTTTCTTCCCGGTGCCGGTGGCGATTGTGCTCATTTTGGGAGGATTCGTTATTTTTGCTGTTGAGCGTTGGTGCCGCGACCATCCAGAGCGCGTTCGAATTCACGATTGCGCTGATTTGACCGACTGGGATGCCTTGAAACTGGGCATCGCCCAGGCCGTTGCCCTCATTCCCGGCACCAGCCGGTCGGGTGCAACTATTATCGGAGGCATGATGTTTGGCTTGTCGCGCAAAGCAGCAACTGAGTTTTCTTTTTTTCTCGCAGTGCCGACATTGATTGCTGCGGGAGCCTATGATTTGCTCCGAAATCGAGATTTATTTCAGCTGACTGACTTGCCCATGTTTGCGATTGGCTTGCTATCGGCCTACATCACCGCCTTATTGGTCATTCGCTGGCTGATTCGATGGGTCAGCCAGCACAGTTTCAATAGCTTTGCGATCTATCGCATTTTCGCTGGCGTTTTTGTGCTGAGTGCGGTTTATATTTTCTGAAAAAGCAGGTCCGCCACGGGGTGCCCGAGCCGCAGGCCGCGGGCCTCAAATTTTGTTTGGGGCCGCCAAGCGGGCTTCGGGGCGAATCCCGACGCCACCTGATTCTTTAAGTGTGGCTGGGCTGAGCAGACCGCGAGCATTTGATCTGCGTATTCAGGCCAATCCGTGGCCAAGTGAATCAAGCCACCAGCGCGGAGTCGGCTCACCAACAACTCAATAAAAGGCGCCTGAATGAGCCGTCGTTTATGGTGACGTTTTTTTGGCCAGGGATCAGGAAAATAAATATGCACCGCGTCGAGATTGTTTTCGGTCAGCATATGCTCGAGAACCTCGACCGCGTCCCATTCCACAATACGAATATTCGCAAGCTGATCCTGTTCGATTTTTGCAAGCAGGGCCCCAACGCCCGGCCGATAGACATCGACAGCAAGGATGTTCCATTCAGGATGCTGGCGGGCGATGAGGGCAGTCGTCTCACCCATTCCAAATCCAATCTCCAGCACGCTGGACCCCGCACGCCCAAAAACTTCTTGAAAATCAATCGCTTCTTTTCGGAAGGTCAGGCCCCACGTCGGAAGCAAGCGCTCCCGAGTGGTGCGTTGCGACTGGGTGATGTGTCCGCTTCGCATGACAAAAGAGCGGATTCGCTGGGGAAATTCGTCTTGCATGTTCTTTTGTTTTTGGTATCGTGACGTCAGTGGGTGGGAATTCCCTAGGCAGTCTGATCCGAAGAAAGCTGAGTATGACTTGCTTTCTGCATTCACGCCCCTGCTACACTAGTCCTTCGTTTCAACAATTTGAGTGAGATTACAACCACCATGAATAAAGCAGAACTCGTTGAAGCGGTTGCAAGCGCCACGGATTCATCGAAGGCTTCGGTCGACGAAGTCTTAAATGCAACGATTGCAACCATCATCAAAACGGTCACCAAGGGAGACTCAGTACAGCTGGTTGGGTTTGGAACTTTTGGTTCTGGAAAGCGTGCCGCCCGCACTGGCCGCAACCCTCGTACCGGAGAAACCATCAAAATCGCCGCCGCCCGCACCGTGAAATTCACTGCCGGAAAAGCCTTCAAAGACGCGGTCAACAAGAAAAAATAAGGCCCGATTGATGGCCTTAGAAGCCCGGCCGAGGCCGGGTTTTTTATTGACTGACGCTTTGGCCCTCAGCCTGCCGATGGATCATGTCGGGCGGTCACGCGAAGCGAGAAGTCAGTCGCCTTCACGTCTTTGGTGATACTGCCCACCGAAATGCGGTCAACGCCTGTTGCCGCGACCGCCCGGATGGATTCCAGGCTGATCCCGCCTGAGGCCTCCAGCAGTGCCTGCCCCTGGTTGATCACCACTGCTTCGCGCATGGCCTGGAGTGAGAAATTGTCAATCAGGATGCTTTTGGCCCCAGCATCGAGTGCCTGCCGTAATTCATCGAGCGATTCGACTTCGATCTGAATTGGGATTCCCGCATTCAAGTCCCGGGCTGCCCGAAGCGCGGCCGGGATTCCCCCGGCCGCGAGAATATGGTTTTCTTTAATCAGAATGCCGTCCCAAAGTGCGAGCCGCTGATTTTCGCCGCCACCAACCCGGACGGCGTATTTCTGGGCCTGGCGCAGACCAGGCACCGTTTTTCTCGTATCGAGCACCACGCAGCCTCGCGGGTTCGGGCTAGCGTCCGCAATCGCGTCCGCAAATGCGCGGGTCTGGGTTGCGGTGGCCGACAGCAGCTGCAAGAAATTCATTGCGGGACGCTCTGCAGTCAATAATGCTCGCGCATTGGCCACTATTTCGCAGACGACTGTATTGGCGGGCATAGGGGCACCCTCTTGAAAGAGCCAACGAATGCTGGCGGCAGGATCAAGCTGCAGAATGCAGCCTGCAAACCACTCCCGCCCGCAGAGAATAGCTGCCTCACGTACCCGGAGCGTCGCCTCGGCCCGAGTGTCAGGGGCAATCAGCTGCGCAGTCCAATCGCAGGGCCCAATGTCTTCTTGGAGTGCCTCTCGAATATTGCGCTGACGCGCCTGTGCCAAGCTCTCTGGGCTCATGCGGCCCCGAGATGCGGCACGAGACCCTGCCGAAGGGAGCCCGATCGCTGCTGTGTAAATTCAAGCATGCGGTCGATGCAGCGGTGGGCCTGCCGCTGAATCTCGGGCGTCACCTGAATTTCTCCGCTCCCCTGAGTGAGGCATTGCAGGATTCCTTTCAGCCCATTCATGGCCATCCAAGGACACTGTGCGCAGCTCTTGCAAGTGGCGCTTTCGCCGGCGGTAGGGGCCTCAATCAGATGTTTACCAGGGGCGAGCTGCCGCATGCGATGGAATAGGCCTTTATCTGTGGCAACGATATACGTGGCCGCATCACCTTCGATGACCGCTCTGAGGAGCGCCGAAGTCGAGCCGACGATGTCTGCCTGAGCAATGACGCCTGCCGGCGATTCGGGGTGAACGAGCACGCGGGCATTTGGATGCGTTCGACGCAGCATCGCCAATTCTTCGCTTTTGAATTCGTTATGCACAATACAGTCGCCTTGCCAAAGCACCATATCAGCACCGGTCTGCTCTTCGATGTAGCGGCCGAGATGTCGATCGGGCGCCCAAAGAATCTTCTCCCCCCGGTCTTTCAAGTGCTGCACGATTTCCAGGGCGCATGAGCTGGTGACCATCCAGTCGGCCCTTGCTTTCACGGCGGCGCTGGTGTTGGCGTAGACCACCACTGTTCGATCAGGGTGAGCGTCACAAAACGCCGAGAATTCATCTGCTGGGCAGCCGAGATCCAGAGAGCAAGTAGCCCCGAGATCCGGCATCAGCACGGTTTTTTCCGGGCTCAGAATCTTGGCCGTTTCGCCCATAAAACGCACGCCTGCGACCACCACAGTCTTCGCTGAGTGACTGCGGCCGAATCGCGCCATCTCCAAAGAGTCAGCGACAAAGCCGCCGGTTTCGAGGGCCAGGTCTTGCAGATCGCCGTCCACGTAATAATGAGCAATCAATACCGCATCGCGATCAATTAATGCTGTTTGAATTTGTTGCTTTAGCGCGAAGCGCTCCGACGCCTCGATGGCCGGCTGTACCTTGGCCCAGGCTTGTGCGACACAAGATTCTCCCTGAGCGTTTTGTAGCGTGAAATCGAAAGAAGTGCTGCGTTGCATGAATTTTTGAATCGCTGCTTATCGTTGGGTTTGAAGATACTGGAGCGGGTGAAGGGGATCGAACCCTCGTCTAAAGCTTGGGAAGCTTTCGTTCTGCCATTGAACTACACCCGCCCGGTATTTTTTCAATGAAGTCACCTTGTTTTTGCTAGCATTTAGTCCGCCGTTATCCGCCTACTCCTCATGCACAAAAGGGCCGACTTATGAGTAATCAAGAAAACGCGTGGATTAATCTTCGGCAGTTGATCGAGGTTATCAGTTCTGACCCTGAGTATAAGACCCTGGATGATCGCAGCCGGCGGCTGCTGGAGTGGATTGTGTTGAATTATGCCCCCGGCCAGTCGATGTTTGTACAGTCGGTGGTGGTGAATTCTCAGGTGGCTTCCCCTGCCACCATACACAAATGTCTATCGATCCTGGAGCGTGAGGGATTTATTGCCCTTGAGGTAGACCCCCGAGATACCCGACGACGGATTGTTAGCCCTACCGATCGCGCCCGAAATCTGCTTGCTAGGCTATCAAAGCGAGTGAATGCCTGGGCCGACTCGCTCAGCACTTGAGCCCAGGAATTAGCCTGCAGCGACTGCTGCAGGGGCTCAGCTGGATGCTCGGGTTCGCTGGGGCGTTCGCGCTGCTGCATTGGCTCACCATGCAGGCCAGTCCAGTTTTTGATGTGGTCCCCGGAAAAATCTCCCTCATCTATTTACCCGCCTTTGTCCGAATGATTTCGATCATGGTGGCAGGGATTCCTGCGGTGATTGGGATCGGGGCTGGAAGTTTTCTGATGTCAGTGGCCTACCATGGGCTTCCGATCGCTTTCGCTGCCGCCGACGCTGCCGCTGCCTGCTTGGCGATTGTATTCGCCCATGCCGCGCTGCGTCAGGCCATGGGCGTTGCGCGCGTGCCGATCACATTCTGGACTCTGTTGGCCTTAACCGGAATTTATTGCGCGTGCAACGCAGTGACGCACGGTATTTTTTGGGGCCTGCTTGAGATGGACTTTGGCCTGGCTACCTGGCAGCTCTCGCTGATGATGGTCGGAGATCTTCTGGGGGTGGTCACCATGTTTCTCATGAGTCGAATCATGATTCGCCGCGCGCGGCAACTATCGCTTTAAAGATTCAATAATCGCCTGGCTGATGGCATCGAGGGATTCTGATTTTTCAGCCGCCCCTGGCACACCGCTGAGCGCCGCAGTGACGGCCTGCGCAATGGATTTTCCGAATACGACGCCCCACTGATCAAACGGATTGATGCGCTGAATGGCCGCGAGGCACATCACCCGATACTCCCAGAGCGCAATCAGGGCGCCCAGGGCCTCCCCATTGCAGCGCTCTAACATCAGCAGATTAACGGGATGGCCCCCCGGGCAGCTCTTTTGCGGATCGGGATCTGGCCTGCCAGCAGCGAGGGCCTGGGCCTGAGCGATGAGATTGGCCAGAAGGGCCCGATGGCTCTCAGCGAATGAGTGATCCGGGGTTTGGACTCCGATTAAGTCGATGGATACCGGAATGGCCGACTGGTGCAGCAGCTGAAAAAAAGAATGTTGAGCATTTGTTCCCACGTCGCCCCACAGAATGGGGACTGCCGGCGCTTGCAGTGTCTGGCCAGTCTGATCAACACCCTTTCCCAGGGATTCCATCCAGAGCTGATTCAGATAAGGCAGCAATAGGTGCAGTCTGCTGTCGTACGCCGAGACCATCAGACTCGCAATGCCCCGCTGATGCAGGTTGTGGGCATCGGTAAGTGCGAGCAGAATCGGTAGATTCTGTTCATCGTTCGTTTGGGCGAAATGGGCATCCATCGCCACACCGCCTTTTAGAAAATCATCAACAGCGGCATTGCCCAATACGGCGCGAGCCGTAATCGATACCGGGCCCCAGATTGAATAGCGGCCACCAACACTCTCGTCAAACCAGAGAATGCGTTCGGCAGCGATTCCCCATGCGATTGCCTTCTCGGGGTAAGCTGTGACGGCAATGAAATTTTCTTTGGGCCGTGCGATGCCAGCATTGGCCATCCAGGCTTGGCAGATCTCCGCATTGGTCAGGGTCTCGAGTGTCCCGAACGATTTGCTCGCCAAGACAATAAGCGTGCGGGCAGGATCGAGACGGGCGAGGCAGCTTGCAAGTGCATGGCCATCAATATTTGGCACAAAGTGGGCCTGTAAGGCTGGTTTTGGGGTGATGGGTGCGAGGGCTTCAATGAGCAAGTGGGGGCCCGTATCACTGCCGCCGATACCCAGGTGAATGATGTCTGTGCACGGCTGGCTGCTCGAGGTCTTGTGATCTCCCGCCCGGATGGACGCCGCGAGCAGACGCGTTCGATGATGCTCAGCCGACATTTTCGGCATGAGATCCTGGCCATTGGGCGCAAACTGGCCGGGCAGTATTGGGGGTGGAGATGTCAGGCCCGCGATGCGCAGTGCCCAGTGGCCTGCCGCCCGACCCTCAGAGCGATTGATTTTCTTCGCGCCAAAAAAATCTGCACGAAATTGCGAAAGCGCGGCGCGAAGTTCAGGCTGCTTCAGCAGTTCGGCCGCTGGGTCATGCCCGGGCGCCTGCCACTGACGTTGACGGCTTAACCGAAGGTGTGCCCCTTGAATCCAGAGATCAGATGCGTGCATCGCGCCATTGTAGGGTGTAGTGCATCTTCCAGATGTGGCTGCATTTTTGGCAGCGGCAGGTCAGCACTTTGGCGCTAAGATCTTCGCTAGAACGCTCATCCGTGATCTCAATACGGCCATAGCGATGGCAGTGATCGCAGATGGCCTGACGGCTGACGCTCTCCGCAACAATTAGAATCAAAATAAACTTCAGCCAAGACCATCCTGTGAACCACAAGGCTGCGAAGCTGAGCGCAATTCGAAAGAGTCGATCCGGAAGATTTTGAATGTCCATCACGCCATCGGTCAGTGCCAGTCCGGCAACGAGACAAATCACACCAAGCCCCAGATAGCCAAAACTACGTGTCAACTCGTACTCGTGCCAGCGGCGAAAGCCATTGGAATTGATTTGTTCGGCCAGCGTTTCGCGCGGCGCCCCCCAGGCCATCGGTGCGTTCCCGCTTTAGCGCTGCCGTAGGCAGTTTTCTCTGCTCAATGCAGCGAGTTCGGCAGGCTTTAAATCGGCCTCCAGCGCCAGCGAGGCAACCTGCTTGTGGCCCTGCAGACGATTGAGAATGCCCTGCATGACAGGATGGTCAGGCTGCAGCGATCGCATCTGGCTGAGGTAAATCGCGCGATGCTCGAGGTGAAGCGCATCGAGCTGCTGCCGGATTGTGTGTAAGCAGGCAGCAATTTCGTCGGCCGATCGCGATTGGCTTGCGCATAGCGCCCGGTTGGCGCTTGCCCAATGAATCCAGGGCTCGCTAAAGCGTTGCTCTTCGATGCAGAAACGCTCCCGCTGTTCGGCTGTCTGGGCGACAAAAGGGCGCGGGGGATTTGCTGATACAGCGGTGGGTCCAAGCAGCGCGATCGGCCACAGTCCACGCATCAGTCTGGCCGTCCAGCATCGTGTCTTGGCCATCCCATCACTCTCGAATCTGACTGATGATGACCAACCCCCTTGGCGGGGAATCCTGAGTGATGAAGGGCGATAGATTGACGGGCTTTCCCTTGATGGTCATTCGGGCCTTATCGGGCTGGCCAAAGACCACCGCTGCGGTAGCGCTCGAGGGAAATTCAATGCGCTGCCCGGGCTCCAGTTTGATATTGGTTTTTTCTCCGTTGTTTTTAACAATCTGCACCCAAGTGGAGACTTGCACCTCCAGTACGCCATCGGAGGCGGCAGCCGTATTGGCTACGGCTGATGCCGCACTATTGGTGCCTGTTGTCGCTAATGGCGTTTGTGCTGTGGCTTTTGGAGCGGGGCTTGTGGGGGCTTGCGGGGCCGTTGTTGATGATGCGGTTGCAGTTACGGATGGCACAGGTGTGTTTGTTGATGCAGCCGATGCGCTGGAGGAAGGCGCAGGTGTTCCATTACTGGGGGTAGCTGCGGAATCGGTTGATTTATTCTCACTCGAGGCTGCATTGCTTGTGGCAGATTCATTCGCCGTTGGCGCGGGCACTGCGGCCGGCTCAAGGCTTTCTTTCAGCACACCAATCGCAATCAGTCCGGCAATGGCAAAGGCGACCCAGCCCCAGGGAAATGTCTTGGATTCACGTTCATCGGGCGGCTCGGAGATTTCTGCGACAACTTCTCGTCGGGCTGGTGATGGCGCAGCAGGCGGTGCAGTGATTGCATCGGATGATTTCACAACGATGGGCGCAACCGATGTGTTCGGTTCTGGCGCAATCGCCGTGGATACCCTTGGGAGTACCTCTGGTGCTGGCGCATCGGATGTTGCGGCATCAGAGGGCCCAGCCTCGGAGCGCGGCGTCTCTTGCGCGATTGCCTCCGGCACCTCTACGGCAGGCACCTCTGCGGCGGGCGGCTCTCGAGCGGGCAGTGTCACGCCTAGGTAACTGGCGTAGCGTTCTACCGCTTGCAAATAGTAGCCTGTGCTGTAAAACGGCCGTAGGTCTCCCGCTTCAATCGCGCGAAGCTGTGAGGGTGAGAGCGCAATCTTGAAGGCCGCTTCGGCCAGGTTATCCCCTCGGCTTTCCCGGGCAGATTTCAACAGCCCACTGATCGCTGCGATCTCAGCTTCGGAGAGTTGGACGTTGGTCATGGTGTGCTGGATCCGCGGTTGGTCTAAGCCCCCCGAAGAGTACCCCTGCCGCACTCATGGGACAAGGGTCAATACCGAAAAAAGCCTAGATGGATCGCCTGAGAGCCAGGCAGCCGAAACAGGCCTCGGGCTAACGCCATCCAGCCCGATCGATGATGCGCGCTGCCGCAGGCTGGTGCTTTCCGAGGTCTGAGACCGAGAGCTTTTCTGCCCTAAATTGGCCCAACCGGGTTAACTCAGGGTTATTGACTGGCACATTTCGGACAACAGGCCACTCGTTATTGGAATTGGCCAGCTGGGCCTGGGCAGCTGGTGAGGCAAGAAATTCGAGAAATCGCCTGGCCTCCTCAGGGTGGGGTGCATATCGGGCGACTCCACCTCCGCTGATGTTGATGTGGGTGCCCGAGGTCGTCTGATTGGGCCAGACAACGCCGAGCCGGGCGGCTGATTCACGTTCCTCTGCCTTTGGAGATTTCAAAAGTCGAACCAGGTAGTAGGAGTTAGTGAGCGCGACGGTGCATTCACCGGAGATCACGCCCTTGATCTGGTCGGTATCACCACCTCTGGGGGTGCGCGCTAGATTGGCCACAACACCCTTTGCCCAGGCTTCGGCCTTTTGCTCCCCCTGGTGGGCAATGATGGAAGCAAGCAGTGAAAGCATGTAGGGGTGGGCACCCGACCGCGTGCAGACCCTGCCCTTGAATGCGGGGTTTGCGAGATCCTCGTAGCGCTGGATTTGTTCAGCTTTTAGTTTTGCGGGGTCAAAGACCATCAGCCGGGCCCGCGTGGTGAGCCCGAACCAGAGCTGGTCGGCCTGAAATTCTTGGGGTATCGCGGTCCTCAGTAGCGCGGAGTTGGCAGGCTGCAGCAGGCCTTCGTTTTGTGCCTTCCAGAGTCGGGCGGCATCGGCCAGAAGAATGACATCAGCGGGCGAGGCCTTGCCCTCACTTTTGAGTCGTTCAAGTAGTGCCTCATCGCCTGCTTGAATCTGATTGACCTTGATTCCTGTCTGGCGGGTGAAGGCGTCGTAAAGCTCCTGGTCACTCGAGTAGTGCCGTGAGGAGTAGAGATTGAGTGCCCGCTCTTTCGGCTGGGCCTGGACCGCCGGGCTCTGCAGCCACAAGGGTGCGAGCAAGGCCGCCAGCATGGCGCCGCCCAAGACACGGCGGCCGAGGCGGCTACGATCGAGACTGACTGACATTACTTTTCTCCTCCGGTTTCATGGGGGGCAGCCCAGGGCAGAGACCTGCCACTGGGATTGGGAAGCGCCGACTGGAACAATATTAATGCGAATCATTATCGTTTGCAAATAAGTAGCAGAATAGCCTGTCCTAAACAGACTGTCAGATTTTTTTGACATTTAAATGTGTCAGAGTAAAATTACACGTAAACCCGTTGCGGGTTTGACGGCGTTGGATTCTCCGGCCGTCGTTGTCATGACAGCCCCCGTGCGGGTTCAGCACGAAAAGAGGTCTTTCAAAGGAGAAATGCTATGGCAGACCCAAACAAAGTATGGCCCACAGGCCTTACTGAAGCTGAATCAGAGGAGATTCACCGTAATCTGATTCAGGGTACGCAGATTTTCGGGATGATCGCAGTACTCGCACATCTGCTGGCCTATATCTACTCACCCTGGTTGCATTAAAAGGAGCGGATCATGATTTACGGAAAAATCTGGTGCGTGGTCAAGCCGTCGGTTGGGATCCCTCTGTTCCTGTCCGCTGTTGCTATTGGCTCATTTGCAGTCCACGTCGCACTCGTGACAAACACGACGTGGGTGAAAGACTTCCTGCAAGGCGGTCAAAAGACGGTGGCGGCGCAGCCGGCCGTCAAGAAGTAGCGCAGCCACTCCCTCGGCTTCGCTGCAAAAGGGTTCCGGAGTTCATGGCTTCGGGACCCTTTTCTTTTGTTGTGCGCTGTCATGGACGCAGTATTTGAATCCCTTGCCTAAAATGCGCAAATCGTGAATCGCTTCAGCCGATCGCTCGTTCAGACCTGGACCTCCATGGGGTCAAGGTTTCTTCCGTTTGCGGATGCCGCGACTCCTGATTTGCCGCTATCAAGGCTGCTGCGGCTATCGCTGTTTCAAATCTCGGTGGGCATGGCGCTGGTGCTGCTGATCGGAACCCTAAATCGCGTCATGATCGTTGAACTGAAGGTGCCCGCCTCGATCGTGTCAATCATGGTGGCGCTGCCCATCGTGTTTGCGCCGCTGCGCGCCTTAATCGGTTTTAAATCTGATATTCATCGCTCCGAGCTCGGCTGGCGTCGGGTGCCTTTTCTCTGGATGGGTACGATGCTGCAGTTCGGTGGTTTTGCTGTGATGCCGTTTGCACTTCTGGTACTCGCGGGAGCCGGTCAGGCTGCCAATGCGCCGATCTGGGTGGGGCACTTGGGAGCGGCCATCGCATTTCTGTTGGTAGGTGCAGGCCTGCATACCGTGCAGACCGTTGGACTTGCGCTTGCGACTGACCTTGTTCCGCAAGAATCACAGCCCAAGGTGGTGGGCCTGATGTACGTCACGCTTTTGGTAGGCATGGTAGTGAGCGCCTTGGCCTTTGGCGCATTGCTTGGGGATTACAGTCCCGGTCGTCTCATTCAAGTGATTCAGGGCGCAGCAGTCCTGACCATCGTTCTGAACGTGACCGCCATGTGGAAGCAGGAGGCCCGAGACCGCAATCGCAAGCGTTCTGCGATTCCCGACCCTTCATTTATGGACTCTTGGCGGACTTTCTCACAAGGACCAGCAGCGCTTCGGCGTCTTGCTGTGGTTGGCCTTGGCACGATGGCATTCACAATGGAAGATGTTCTGCTCGAGCCCTACGGCGGCGAAGTTCTTGGCCTGAGTGTAAGCGCCACGACGCTGCTGACCGCAACACTGGCCTTCGGAAGTTTGATTGGTTTTTGGTTTGCTTCTCGGGTGCTGGGCCGGGGCGCGGATCCTTATCGTATGGCGGGAATGGGGGCGCTGGTCGGCATGCCTGCTTTTGTGGCTGTGATCGCTGCCGCTCCGATACAGTCAGCGCCGTTGTTTACCGCGGGCACCTTTCTGATTGGATTGGGGGCGGGTCTTTTTAGTCATGGAACGCTGACCGCAACCATGCAGAGCGCCCCGAAAGAGCAGGTCGGCCTGGCCCTTGGGGCCTGGGGGGCCGTGCAGGCGACTGCGGCGGGACTGGCCATGGCGATCGGGGGAGTGGCGCGGGATCTGGTGGTGGCTTTTGGGAATACGGGCTCTTTTCTTGGCAGAGAATTCGCCGGCGCCGCGACGGGATATGTCGTTGTGTATATCATTGAGGTCATCTTGCTGATGGCCACACTGGTTTGTATGGCCCCGCTTGTAAAAAAAAGGAATGCTAGGGAGTCCACTCAATAATCAGCCTCACGAGCTGATGCCCTCTGAGAAAGGTTGGTAAGACATGGAAGTTTGGCAAGTAATTTTGGTGATCTGGGCGGCAGTTGCGGTGACATTGGTTGCGAATCATTTCAACCGTGGCGGCAAGTAAGCCCTAGTCTGCCGAGTAATCCAACAGGCCCCGAATTCGGGGCCTGTTTTTTTCCACGGCAAAACCACATTTCACGAGCCCTGGGGTAGGGCGGAATTCTCGGATAGTCGGGCGATGAAACACTCAGCCCTTCATGCGCCCGCGCTCAGCCCAGTGATTCGTTCGACATCGCCGTCGGGACCGGAAGGTGCCGTGCGCGCACTTTTTCGTCAGGCCGATATCGAATTCGATGGCCAGCGGCCATTTGATATCGAAGTCCGGCATCCGCGAGTCTTCACGGAGATTTTGCGCAATGGATCTCTTGGTTTTGGTGAGTCATACATGGCGGGCGACTGGGAGTGCACGCAGCTCGACGAGATGGCTTCTCGGTTATTGGCGGCGAGGCTAGACCAAAAGCCAATTGGGGTGGCGCAATTGAAACTGTTCGCCCACTGGCTCAGGTCGCGAGTGATTAACCTTCAGTCGCTCACACGAGCCTTTCAGGTCGGCGAGCAGCATTACGACATCGGAAATGACGTCTTTGAGCGAATGCTAGATCCGATGATGATCTACTCGTGTGGTTATTGGGAGCGCGCTGGGAATCTAGCGCAGGCCCAGCAGGATAAATGCGAGATGATCTGCAAAAAGCTTCAGCTCTCTCCGGGTGAACGGCTTTTGGATATTGGCTGCGGCTGGGGCGGGCTTGCCGCATACGCGGCTGTCCATTATGGGGTGCACGTCCACGGCGTAACGGTATCCAAACAGCAAGCCGAGTTTGCACGCGATCGCTGCAAAGGCCTGCCAGTTACCATTGGCCTGAAGGACTATCGCCTACTCACTGGCACCTACGACAAGATTGTTTCAGTTGGAATGTTTGAGCATGTAGGGGAGAAAAATTACACCATTTTTTTTGATACTGTCCGACGCCTTTTGAAGCCGGAGGGCATTTTTCTGCTGCATACCATCGGCACAGAGGCTACTGCCGGGGTGACCGATCCGTGGATCGATCGATACATTTTTCCAAACGGAAAAGTCCCGAACGGCAGCGAGATCGTATCGGCCATTCGGGGCCGGCTGATGCTTGAAGACTGGCATAACTTTGGCCCTGATTACGATCGCACGCTGATGGCCTGGGCCAGCAATTTTTCGGCCCGATGGCCTGAAATCAAGGCCCGCTACGGGGGCCGATTTTTTCGAATGTGGCGCTACTACCTTCTGGGCTGCGCGGGTTATTTTCGCGCGCGCCAGGGCCAGCTGTGGCAACTCGTGTTGACGCGACCAGATCGGAAATGCGCGTATAGGTCTTTTCGGCTTCCCTCAGCTTTTTAGTATCCAAATCTAGCCCATCGACGCGGGCCCTCCGTGCCGATATTTCGAAATTGATTCGCCTGTTTTCATGTGTAAACACATGAGTCGATCTTCAATCTATGGTTGTGATGAAAATTCTTAGGGCGCGAGGCAACAAACACCACACGACGCGTGCAAGGAGTCGCCGAGATGGGGCCTAGGATGCAAGTCCAATTTGAATATCACTCGGAGCCCTGTATGAGATTTAGCGCGGAGACACTCTTGGTCCTCGCCGATGGTAAGAAGGCAGCCTTTTTCCGCAATCAAGGCTTCAATGGCCAAGTTCGGCTAAAGCAATTGCAGCGGTTTGGCATTGAAAATCTAGCGAGTCACGAGATGGGATGGGATCGGCCGGGCAGAGCGTTTGCACGTTTTGAGCCTCGGCGTTCGGCCTATGAGATGCCAGATTTTCACGAGGTGGAGGAGGCTCGATTTCTGGAGGACCTCGCGCAAGCTATTGAGGTGGAAATGTCAGCTGGTCAATTTTTTAAGTTAGTGATCATGGCGCCGCCACGCGCCCTCGGACTTCTCAGGGAGTCTTTGAGTGCCGATATTCTGGATAAAGTGGAGCTGGTGCTACCAAAAGACTATTTGAATACCCCAATTTCCGATCTCGAGGAAATTCTTACGCGAGGCTTGCATTAATTGGCCTTCGCAGTCCCATCGCTCTCTGTTGCGTATCGACCTCCGTATTACCTTTGCGCGGTATCGGAGGAGGCGCTTTGGGAGGGGCTGGAAACCGCCGGTCTTTCTGATCTCCAATTTCCGCAGCTCGATGTAATGGGATCGTTATTTGTGCCAACCGGCCTGATCCTTTCGGATGAGCAGGATCGCCGCGTTCCGCATTTTCGTCCGATTCAGGGCTTTTACGCGGCGATTCATCAGGAGTTAACCGATGCGCAGCGATCGGTGTTGCCGATCGTGCCGAGGCCTGCGGCAATCGTTCGCGTTTGTGCATGACCTTTCCACGGCAGGATTGATGCAATCCAATTAAGGAGAGCAGCCGCGCGGCAGACGCTATGGTCTGATCCTCCTTTTACTTGACGGAGGGTTATATGGCAGAGATAAATTTTGCAGAGTCACTTCTGAGGCCTTGGCTGCGTGACTTCCCACGCTTATGGATGTCTCCCTTTCCCAGCGGTTTTCAATCGGCGGCAGAGGCGGTCAAGGTGGATATTCGCGAGCAGCCTGAAATGTTTCTTCTGGAGGCGGAGCTACCTGGCGTAAAAAAAGAGACCCTGAAGGTCTCGGTCGCGGGCAGCAGGGTAACCCTTGAAGGAGATATCCGAAATGGGACGGGACTGCCGAAGGAGGAACGTCTGATCTGTGGCGAGCGTCACGTCGGCCACGTGGAGCGCACCTTGGATCTCGATGCGGCGCTCGATCCCTCACGCTCAACAGCGCATTTTGAAGACGGCTTGCTCACGGTCTTGCTCTACAAACAGTCGGGCTTTGAGGCCTCTCAGATCGCTGTGAATTGATCCTACGGGGTGAGTGGGCTTGGGCCTGAGGCCACACGCCCACTCACCCCTCGCCAAATTTTGAATGGATGGCCTCGAGAATCAGAGAACAGTTATCGTGGCGGCAGGGCTGGGGTGCGAAAACCTGACTTAATCAGCTCAAGCATTGCTCTTTTTTGGGGCGTATCCAGCACCATCAGTAGTTTCAATAGCTCCTCATCATCGGGGCTCACGTGGTTTGCCCTGGGAGCGGTTGTCGCGGGTTCCGGCGACGGACTGAGCACGGAAACGAGACCACTTTGGGGCTGCTGTCGTTCGGCAGGTCTTGTGTGCTCGACTTCGAGGGCCTGCCGCTGGCCATAAGGCTGCATTCTCGGCTTAAGGGCTTCGTTGAAATCGAGGTTAAGCCAATTCACCAGAACCCGGAGCCGCTCCTCCTCAGGCAAGGAAACGCCCCGCAGCCATCTCCGCGCACTCTCTTGAGAGATCGGGGTAGTGTCATAGGCCCGAAGATTGAACTCCCGCGCCACCACAGCGGCAGAGGGGATCCGACCGAAGCGGCTTCTGAGTGAATCCCGCAGAAGCGCCGAGAAGTTTTCTTTGATGTCGTTTGATTTAGCCATGAACGACAAGATAAAAGTCACAGCGCACAGGGTTGCAACTGAGAGTTGTAATCAGGGCGATCCAATAACTAAACCTACACATCTCATGTGGACTTTGATATTCCACGTCTAAGTCCTTGATCTCAGGAAGCAATAAACAGGATTCCGCGATCGCTGGGGGATTTGAGAGCCTCCAAATTGGGCGAGCACCTCCGCCGCGGTGACGTTTTCAAACTGCCCTCACTACAGCGGCCCTGAAACTTATTTATGGCCGCCATTTCTCTTACTTCAGGAGGTTTTTATGGCCGAGCAGACTGTTTTTCTTTACGCGTCGCAATCCCCCCCCGCAAGCATTGACACTGGCGCTGGGGATTTTCCAGCGGCGCCAGGCGTAACGCTGGAAGATGGAACTATTTTCTACACTTGGAAAGACGATCCGCTGCGGGAGAGTAGCGCCGGAACGGGGATATTTGATCCTTTTCTTACGCTTCAGCAGTCCGGTTCTCAGTCCGGCACCAATCTTTTCAATGGCAACAATTACGCCACGGGTGACGCGAATGGCGCTGGCGGTAATCGAACCAGCCTCCTGGAGATGAGCAAGATTCCCGTGGTCGGTGTTGGCGGCATGGAGTACCTCGAGATTCGCTTGGATCTAAACGAGGTCAGTGGCGGGGGTGGCCCTAAAGCCGAAATTCGGATGACGGACCTCAATATCTATGGCTCCCAGGATCCGCAGCTTGGTTCCTTTGATGGTCTAACGCCGATTTATTCGCTGGATAAGGCCGATTTGGATATGACGGTTGCGATGTGGGATGACTTTAACGGCAGTGGGCGTTCCGATGTGGTGATGCTGATTCCAAAATCCTTCTTTTCCTCAAATCCGCAATACTTATTCTTTAGTGCCGCGTTTCAGGGTACGGATAGTGGCTTTGAGGAATTTTCGACCCTTATTCTTCAGGCCCCGCTCGATCCCTCGGTTGAGATTATCAAAACAGCCGAACTTCTGAATTCCGATCGATCCGCTGATGAGGATAGCATCATCGATTCTGCAGGCGATATCGTTTCCTACACCATATCGGCAACCAATGCCGGAGAAGTCGCATTGACGAACCCGACAGTGGTTGATCCGCTGATTTTGGACACTCTCGATAAAAATGATGACGGCTTGATTAATGCCGAGGATATTACTGCGGGTGACACTAATAGCGATGGGGTATTTGACGTTGGCGAGACGTGGATTTGGTCGGGTGAGTACCAGGTCACTCAGGAAGATATGGATGCCCGTGGTAACTATGATGGCTCCGATCCAGGAACAATTAACGACAACGTGATTCGGAATGTTGTGTCAATCGTAACGGATGAGGGTGCAACCGATGACGCTATTGCCGATGCATTACTAAGTTTTGAGCCGCTGATTAGCATTCAAAAGACCTATGAAGTTCTTAATGCAGATCGCAGTGATGATGATGACGATATCATTGATGAAGCTGGCGACATTATCAATTATTCAATTACAGTAAAAAATGATGGAAATATAACGTTAAGTAGCATTTCGCTTACAGATGCGCTTATCGAAAACTCTGTTGATACTAATGATGACGGGCAAATCACGGTGCTCGATGCGACAGGCGGGGACGCAAACAATAATGGCCTGCTGGACGTAAACGAGACTTGGACGTTTGGCGGCGAGTATACGGTGACCCAAGCCGATATGGATGCTCGAGGAAATTACGACGAGGTTGGTGATGGCATTAATGACAATATCATTCGAAATGCGGCCAGCGTCGTCGCATTAACCCGGGACGAGCCTGTGCAGGGCACAGCGCGCGCATTCACTGAGATCGATTACAACCCTTTAGTTAGCGTAGAGAAAACAGCAGAAGTCTTCAATGAGGATCAGTCAGAAGATCTTGATGATCGAGTGGATACAGCCGGTGATTTCATCCGCTATTCCGTAGTTGTAGCTAACGAAGGTAACATTAGCTTGACTGATGTTGCCCTTGTTGACTCTATGCTGAGCGACATATTGGATAAAAATGATGATGGTGTAATCAATGTCGCCGATATTGATAGTGGGGATGATGGAGATGGCATTTTAAATCCAGGCGAAGTCTGGACCCTGTCGGGGGACTACGAAGTTTCGCAGAGCGATGTTGACGCTCGCGGCAACTACGATGGCCCGGATACGAATACCATCAATGACAATGTGTTTCGGAATTTTGTGTCCGTCACAGCTACCGCCAGCGATCAGACGGTATCGGATGACGACTTCATCGATACACCTCTGCTGTACACCCCAGAGTTGGCCATCACCAAAGTAGCCAACGTCTCGCAAGTCGATGCCGCCGGCGATGAAATCCTCTACACCGTGACGGTGGAAAACCGCGGCAATGTGACACTCACCAATGTCGTGGTGACTGATCCGTTAACGGGCCTAGCGGAGACGATTGCCTCGCTTGCCCCGGGAGCTACAGAGTCTTTTGAGCGGATCTATGAGACCACCCAAGAAGACCTTGACAGCCAAGGCGGCGGGGACGGTGATATCGATAACACGGCTGCTGCCGATAGTGATGAGACCGGTGAGGTCACCGCCAGCTACGAGGTGGGGCTGCTGTATGACCCTAACCTAAGTGTAGTAAAACTCGCCAACGTCGATAGCGTTGACGAGGCAGGTGACAAGATTACCTACACCATCAGCGTATCAAATACCGGAAACACTACCTTGACCGATGTGACTCTTGAAGACACTCTCATTGAGGATACCCTGGATAACGATGCCAATGATGATGGCGTCATTGATGGGGATGATGGTGATAGCCTACTTGAAGTGGGCGAGACCTGGGTCTGGACTGGCGAGTATACGGTGACCCAGGCCGATTACGATGCCGCACTCGAATCCCCGGGGATCTACTACATCCGAAACACTGCAACCGCAGATAGTGAAGAGACTGAATCTGTCACATCCTCTGAGGAAGTGAGCGTGGTCGAAGTGGCGTTTGAGGGTCTCTCACCCGGCTATTGGAAGAATCATCCGATGGATTGGGATGGGATCTCCACAAGCGCAAGTTTCGAGAACTTCTTTTTCGGGAGCCAGCAGTCGAGCCTGAAATGGTCGGTCAAAACCCCAGAAAAAGGCAAGGAGAAATTTGTCTCGCAGCAGGACATGACGATGCAACAGGCTTTAGAGCTTACAGGAGGCGCAGAGGCATCCCTGGCGCGACAGGCGGTCGCAGCAGTACTGAACTCACGAGACGAGGATGTGACCTACCGGTTTACGGAAGCACAGATTAAGGAATGGGTCAGCGAGGCGCTCTCCGGAATGCCGGTCGATCTTCAGAATGACGGCATCATCGAATTCGCATCGGGGAAGGCCGCGATTGATGGCGTCAAGAACTTACTTGAGTTCAACAACAATCTCGAGCTGATCTAGCATGGTCTCCTCGGACCATGTCGCCGCCCCGCGAGGGGTGGCGGTTCCTTTGCTTCGGGAACTCCCATCAGGAGCAGTATTTTCAGCCTTGTCGCGCCATCGTCCCGCCATTGTCTCGGCATTATTCTTCTCAGCGGTGATAAATCTTCTTTATCTCAGCCCTGCGATCTACATGCTTCAGATTTACGATCGGGTATTACCCAGTCAAAATTTTGCTACGCTCATTGCATTGAGCGGACTCTTGCTCGGTCTCTATATTTTTATCAGTTTGCTTGAAACAACTCGGGCCTCAACAATGGTAAGAATCGGTGATGCTTTGGAAATGGAGCTCACCCCGCGTGTTTATGAGTCCACCTTTCAAAGGCAGCTGCGCGCGCCTCAAGCCCAGGCCAATCAGCCGCTTTGGGATTTGAATCAGATTCGCCAGTTTTTTTCCGGAACGGGGCTATCCGCACTGATGGATTTGCCGTGGTTTCCAATTTTCATCGTCGCTGTTTTTCTTTTGCATCCCGCCCTTGGCTGGTTTGTGACACTCGGTTCCGCTCTACTTTTGATCTCATCAGTGATCTCAGAGCGAATCGCCCGAGGGGGACTATCGCAGGCGTCTGACTTCAGCCTTGCCGCCCAAGGGTTAGCCGCAAGCCAGCTTCGTAATGTCGAGGTCATTACGGCTCTTGGCATGCTGCCGGCGCTCGCAAATCGATGGAGAGCTCTTCAGACGCAGGCCCGAACATTGCAGCGTCAGGTGGTGGATCAAGTCTCAGCCATCGGCGGAATCAGTCGCTTGATTCGGCTCACCATCCAGTCAGGCACGCTCGGGATAGGCGCCTATCTCGCCATCTTGGGTGAGATGACTGCGGGCTCGATGATTGCGGCGACGATTCTGGCGACCCGAGCTCTTGCACCCCTTGAGTCTTTGATCATAAATTGGAAGTCGATGCTGACGACTCTCTCGAGCCAGCAGCGGATCGATCGACTACTCAAAGAGCATCCGGAGCCTCTGAGGGGAATGTCAATTCCGCGTCCTCGCGGAATGATCAGCGCTGAAAATGTTTTTGTTTCTGCACCGAGCAACCGGGTTTTCATTCTGAAAGGCCTCAGTTTTGAATTTCAACCCGGAGAAGTTATTGGAATTATTGGCCCTTCGGCCTCGGGAAAATCTACACTGCTACGGACGATTCTCGGTATTTGGCCGACTGCCCTCGGAAAAATGCGGATCGACGGCTCTGAGCTGAGGAGCTGGCCGCGCGAGGAGATCGGGCCCGCACTCGGTTATTTACCTCAAGACATCGAATTGTTTGGAGGTACTGTCGGCGAGAATATCGCACGATTCGGCGAGCTGGATTCCGAGCGCGTTATCGAGGCAACCAATTCCTGCGGATTGCACGGAATGATGCTTCGACTTCCCAATGGCTACGATACCGAAATCGGTGAGGGTGGAATAACTCTCTCGGCCGGTCAACGGCAGTTGGTCGGTCTTGCTCGTGCGGTCTATGGGCGGCCCGTGGTAATTGCCTTAGATGAGCCAAGTTCCAATCTTGATGAGGTTGGTGATCGAATTTTGGCTCAGACAATTAAGGCAGCCAAGTCTTGGGGGAGCACAGTGATTGTGGTGTCGCATGATCCGAAATTACTCAAAGTGACGGATCGCCTGATGATGATCTTTGATGGACAGATTCGTGAGTTTGGCCCTTCTACAGAGGTGATCTCAGCGATTAAGAGGCGATCGACTAAACCTGCTGATGCGCAGAGGGTGTAATCAATGGACATTGTGGTCAGGCGGGGGCTGTGGATGATCTTGATGCTTTTAGTGGGCGCTATTCTGTGGGCTGCGTTTATTCCCCTGGACGCAGCGGTTCCCTCAAGCGGTACCGTTGTGGTCGATGGCCGACGCAAAGTCGTGCAGCATCCCCGGGGCGGCGTGATTCAGCAGGTGCTGATTCGGGAGGGCGAGCCGGTTGCCGAGGGGGATATCCTGATCCGGCTCGACTCGAGTACGGAGCTTGCGAATCGATCACAGGCTCACTCGCAGCTTGCAGCGGCACGATTTCAGTCGGAAGCCCTGCGCTTGCAACTCGAGGACCTAAGGGATTTAACAGACGAAGGGTTTTTTCCCCGCAATCAGCTTATCGAGCTGGAGCGAAAGTACAACGAGTCCTTGGCACAGCAGCAGGCGTTACGCGATCAAATTTTCGCCTTGACCAAAGAGCTTGAGCGCACCGCCATTCGTGCACCAATTTCTGGCCGCGTGATGGGGGTGGGTATCAATACCCCCGGTGCGGTGGTTATTGCTGGCGCCAAGCTTATGGAGGTTGTCCCGAATAGTGATCAGGTCTTCATTGAGGCCCAGGTTCGACCCTACCTTGCCGACAAGATTGTGCCGGGAGCGACTGCGCAGATTCGATTCAGTGCGCTGCAGGCGGTGCGCACACCTGTGATTCGGGGGACAGTAGAGTGGATTTCGGCAGATCGATTCTTCAATCCAGAGGACAGGTCCAATCCGGAAGGATACTTTCTTGCGAAGGTGACAGTAGCCCCCTCGGAGCTTTTGAAAGTTGACGGTTTTCGAGTGATTCCCGGGATGCCTGCGGAAGTCATGATCAAAACCGGTGAACGAACGTTTTTTCAATATTTGATGAAGCCGTTTATTGATCGGCTCGCGGTTTCGGTCAGGGAGCACTGATGTGGCCTGACCCAAAACGGGTGCTCGGCACCTCGTTGCTGCTTGCGGTGCTGTTATTTCTGCTTCATCGCTCGCTACTGGCGCAGCCACTGCCTCAGGATCCCATCTCTAAAATGTCCTTGCTGATCGCTGAGCATGTGAGTCAAGCGCGGCGCTCTGATGGCACCTATCTCTCTAGTCTCGCCGCCAAAGAGGCCTCTTGGCATGCTTTGGCGGTAAGCTCGGCCGCCAAAGGAATCAAGATTTCTGCTTCTGCCGGCAGTTTCTACGCCAATCGCACCGAGGAAAATCGGGGCTCGCTCGGAGCATCGGAGACACAACGTGAATTCAGCTCTTCGATCGCCTCACTCACGGCTCGTCAGCCGCTTTATCGAAAAAAAGATCTGATTGCAATTGAGCAGGCGGCTGCCAGCTATCAGGCCTCAGAGGCCGCCCTAAAGGCATCGGAGCATACGCTTTTCGGCCGGGTTTTCATGTCTTGGATTGAGGTGTTGACAGCCCGAGATCTCCTCCAACTGTCGCAGTATGCCCTGGAGCAGGCTGCGGTAATTCGAGAGGAGATGGAACGACGCGTGCAGGCGGGAGAGGTCTCTATCGATCAACTCGGTATTGAAATCTCAAGATTTCAGCAACGGCAATCCGATATGCTGGATGCGTCGGCTCGGCTGCAGTTAAGCGAGAGGGCATTGAGCGATTTGGCGGGCCCGCAGGCCATCGTTCCCATTGGCCTATCCCTCGAGTCCGTTGCACCTAATCCGCTTCCCAATTTGTCTGCTCGCCAAGTGGCTGAACTGGTGGAACAACAGAATCCGGAACTACTGGCGGCGCGTTACTCAGAAGAACAGGCGCGATTAGAGCGAGATCGGATGCTGGCAGAGCGTTACCCCACTCTAGATTTATACGCCTCAGTTTCTCGGGGTGAGAACGATACCGTATCGTTTATTCGTGATGAAAGTCGTATCGGACTTCAGCTCAACGTACCGCTTTACACATCAGGAGGAATTGAGTCGGCCGTGGCCCAGGCGGATGCTCAGTTTCGGCGATCCCAGGCAAATGTTCAGGCCTTGTTGGTGAAATTACGCAGCCAGGCCATCATTGCAATGACCAAGGTCAGCGTGAGCCTAGTGAAAATTGACGCCACTCGTGTTCATGTCGAGGCTACGGGTCTGCGGGTAGACGCAGTTCGCAAAGGGTTTCTCGCGGGGGTAAAAACGCGCGGAGACATCGCCCGTGCCGAGTCGGAGTACATCCAGGCGCGCCAACGTCGCGCCAATGAAATGCTGGAGTATGCGTCGGGCTGGACGGGCCTTGTGGTTGCTACCTCCCAGATCGATCCGATCTTTTTGGAGGGCATGCCGCCTGCGATCAAGCTTCCGGTTCGGATGGTGTCTTCCCCGTGAAGTGAGGGAGATTTCCACGCGCGACTTGGATCGGCGCCGCTGCATGCAACCCAGACTTGGCGCATCGCGAGTGTGAATGAACAGGAGATTCAAATGCGTCAGGTCCTTGTCGTCGTGGGGACGCGGTCCGAGATGGTGCGGCTTGCGCCGGTGATTCGGCGGCTGAGGGATGAGGGCGGCCGTGCAGTCGGAGTGCGTTGGATTCATGCCGACGATCATGTCGGGCAGATCTGGCAGACCGCCGCGGTTTTTGGCCTGTCTTCCGATGGAGAGGTTCCCTCAGGCCACAGTCCCTCAAATTTACTGGAGCACAGCTGGGCGTTTACCAACGCGATTTCCAAGGAGATGGAGTGCCGAATGCCTGACCTCCTTGTCGTCCAGGGCGAGTCGCTTCTCGCGATGTTGGCAGCCCAGCAGGCCTTTATGCGGCGTGTTCCTGTGATTTATTTGGTTGCGTCGTCCCATAACGGACTGCGAGACTCAAAGGGGCCACAAAACTCGTATCGAAAGCTGCTCACTGCAATCTCTACATTTCAATGTGTTACCAACGAGGCGGACCTGATGCAGCTGAGAGCGCACGGTGTGCCAGCTTTTGAGATTGGCATCACGGGCGATACCGTGGTGGACGCGATCGATACGGTCACAAAGTATGGCGTGCTCAACGGCAGCAAGGCCGTGCGCGGCCCCGAGAATGGGCGAGCCGCCACACAAATTTTGGTCCCATTGGGGACTTCTGCCCGCTGGGTCGGCAGCCTCACCGATTTTGCGCTGGCGATCGCTGATCTCGCTCAGTCAGCGTCAAGGTATGAATTTACGATCGTACTTGAGTCTGATGCGGTTTGCCGCGACCTCATGAGTGCGATTCTCGGATCAACCCCAAACGTAACGCTGCGCGATCCGATACAATATTCGGAATTTTTAAGGCTAATGCAGCAGCAGGATGTAGTGCTTGCCGATGGGCTTGATTACTACGATGAGGCTGTCGCCCTTCGTAAGCCAATGCTTTTGGCCCAGGATCGGGCTTCCGATCAGGATTTCGCCCCCCCAACCGGGCTGACATTGATCGGCTCGCGACGAGAGCAGATCGTCCAAGCTGTTCTTGACTCGCGACGGGCCAATGGGCAGGTGAAGCGCCAGCCGTCCAGCATTCATTCTTTGGGCGATGGGCATGCCGCCTCCCGAATTTTGCGCTTGATTATGAACTGGTCGCGTAATCAAATTCTGACTCCGCGCGCATTTGAACCATACCGCTCATGATGACTTACAGCCAAGCTTGTAGCTGCTTAGTCATTGCAGCAGCGTGATCTTTGCGTTTTGATAAAGGTTGTTACATGGATTGGCAGAGATATTCGGGTACAGATTACCGTTTAAGCGAACAGAGTTGGCCACCAGTGTCCCGCTGAGGGTGAACGACGAGCTCGAGCCACTGATCGTGACATCAGCAGCACTTAAATTCACCACCCCGGTGAGCCTGAGCCTTACTTTCGCTCCATTCAGATCCAGTGATCGGGAAGCGCCGGACTGGGGATGACTAATCACAATACCGCTTCCGGCTGCGCAGCCAGCCGGTGTGGGGGCAGAAAGCGTTATATCTCCCGAGAGCGATAAGTCCTGTGATCCGGGAATATACAGCGATACGCCCCCAGTACCACTTATGACTGTTCTATTGTTGGTATCAAGGCCGCCATTAAACACATAATTTCCTGAGGCAAACGTCGTGGCACCATTCAACTTGACAAGTGAGCTGTAAATTCCTGGCTGGCAGGTTCCTGATGTACAGCTTGAGCCAGAACGGACGACCAATGGCTGTCCATCCATATTTTTTGTGGGAATGGCGGCTGATGGAAGGCTTGGCAGAGGGGACGCCAGTCCAATGGGCGCAGGGGAGCAATTGCCGCATTGATCGGGGCTATTGCTGTTGTAGACCGAGATACTTCCGATGCTCCCCGAAGCGACTTGGATCCCGGAATTATTTGTTGAGCTGAGCGCCCCCCCGATATCTGCCGAACAGTTAGTCAGTGTCATGATGTTTCCACCGTTGGCATTAAAACTGCTCAGCGTGGTGACGCAGGACGGCGCCCGGGCATTGCGGCCTGCAATTGCGACTGCCTGTGCTGCTGCGGTAGGGCTGCCCAGTAGCCCCATAAAAAATGACTTCCATTCGGCGCTGGCGGTTGCCTGGGCGCAGTCCTGCTGGGCGGTCGAATTTGGACAGGCCACCGGATGAATGACTGTGACCTGCGCCCCGGCGGGGTTGGTCTCGGGAAATGGATTCACGCCCCCGCTGCCACAGCGGCTTGGATTGATCGCACAAGCTAAGGCCTGAGCATCAGCGACCGCTTGCAGGCGTGTTTTTTGTACATGGGTATATCCGACATCTACTGCAAGGCCTAAAAAACCGAAGAGTGCAAGCAAGAGAAAAGCGACGATTACCGCTACCGCGCCCTGTGGCTTTGGAATTCTTTTATTCATGAATCATGACCGATGTCTGGCTATAGGTTGAAAGGGCCTTTTCGCCGAAAAACCAGCCAACCCCTTTATAGGAATACGTCACCGTAACCGCCTGCGGCGCTCCGGTTCCAAAACCGCTTTCGGCAACAAAACTAACCTGTGGCGACCGCACACCATTAAAGGAAATCAGTCGGTTATGGGCATAGCTGTAGGCCACCTGGCAGGGATCTGCGGGAGCGGATGAAAAACTGTGCGTGCAGCCCGAGCCCGTGGTAGCGGTAGCACGCACCGCAGCCCATCGCGCCCCCTCTCGAGCTGCGTTGGTAATTACGGATTGGTCGTACATCAGTGCGCCGAAATTCACCGCGCCAAACACGAGCAACAGCAGCAGCGGCAGAATCAGCGCGAACTCAATGATTGCTGCACCCGCTGGTCTGTGATGACACAAAGATCGACGCTGACCGCGAAAAACTGCAAGTACGCAAATAATGCAATGCGCCCGCATCACTGCTTTCCTTCGAGGGTCTGTCCGAGCTGTTGCTGGATTGTGATTCCTGCAGGGCCAAGTAGGACCAGCAAGAGTGCCGGGAAGATGCAGAATATCAATGGAAACAAAAGTTTTGTCGATAGTGTTGCGGCGCGCTGCTCGGCGTTGAGCCGTCGGGTTAGTCGCAGCTGATCGGAGTGAATTTTCACTGCCTCGGCAATACCGGTACCGAACTTCTCAGACTGAATGATCATCGTCGCCCACGCGCGGATCTCCGCAAGCCCAGTCCGCTGAGCAAGATTCTGTAAGGCGGCGGTGCGGCCCGCTCCAGCGCGCAACTCAAGGCTCAGCACATGGAATTCATCGAAGAGTGCCGGCGATACTTGTCGGAATTCCTGCCCCACACGCTGAATGGCCGCGTCGAGTCCAAGGCCTGCCTCAAGACAAATCCGAATGAGATCCAAGGCATCCGGAAAGTGCTCTACAAGTTGACGTTGACGCCGGCGAATCAATAGCTCAAGCCCCACCACCGGAATCAGTATGCCGATCACCGCCCCCAGGAATGCAGAGAGCACAATACGCGTAGGTTCAACGAGGGCGATCCCGCTAAGCGAAAAAATCAATCCACCTGCTAGACCGAGTAAAGTACAGATCAGTGTTACACCGAGCAGCAGTGATGTTGCTGTGTATGTTCGATAGCCAGCTTGCGCAAGCTTCCGTTGTAGTTTCGAATCTTGCCAACCTTCCTCTTTGAATGCAGAAGGTAAATGACTGCCGAATTTCTGACGAAACTGATCGCCCATCGTGGCCAGCTGTGATGTCGCTTGATTTTTTAGCTGTATGCCAACCTCTTGAATTCGAGTTGTAGCAACTGCGTTGGCACCAGAATATCTGGTCAAAGCGAGCATCGCCGTCATCGCGACGCCGGTCACCACTGCAATAAAAAGCAAGGCAAGCGTAAGCACCAAGAGAGGATCCATGCTCATTCTCAAATCCTAAAGTGAATGATTTTTCTCATCCAGACAATCCCAATGATCATTAGAAAGACTGTGATTTGGACTAAAAAATAGCCCGCCGGATCGGTCCATAAAACAGCGACAAACTCTGGATTCACAGCGTACATCACCAGCGCGGTGCCAAATGGCAGCAATGTTAGAATCCAAGCAGAGAGACGGCCTTCGGCCGATAGCACTTGGCCGAGCTTGCGCAAGCGCTGACGATCCCGAATAAGATTCGATAAGCCAAGTAGCAATGATGTCAGGCTTCCTCCTGTCTGCAGGTGAATCAACACCGCAATTACGAAGTAGCGGACATCTTCACTGGCGTTACGAATGGAGAGCGATTGCAGCCCATCTTTCACTGAGCTTCCAAAGTTAATTTCTTCGAAAACACGGCGAAACTCCGAACCAATCGGCTCCGCAGCCTCTTTGCTAACGACGGACAATGCACCCGAGAACGAATTTCCTGCCTGCATTGCGCGTGCGACAGAGTCGAGAAAGTCTGGAAGCTGCTGATCCAGCAGGTCATTGCGCTTTCTTTTTCTGCGAATCGCAAACATTACGGGTAGCGCTACAGCACCAAAGCCCCCGGCTGCCGAAAGCCAGGCTGAAAAGTCAAATAAGAGAAGTACTCCAGTTGTGAGAATTCCACTCAGAAGCATAAGCAATAGAAATTGATCAGCTCTTTGGGTAATTCCTGCCTGAGTTAACAGAAACTGAAGTTGTCTTGCTATCGGTAGCTGCTGAAGCCAGGCGTCGATGGTTGGCCGCTCACTGAGTCTTAGGTCTTTTAAGAGCTGTGGGTGTCGTGACGCTTTCTCCGGAGTTGGATAGCGCTCTGATGGATTGGCCAGTCGCATCGCAGAACGGTAGCCCCACCAGACCTGAGCCGCGGCAATCACTGCTACAGATGCCGACGCAAAAAGAATTACAAGCGAAGCAATTGGCATTAGAGCGCTTTCTAAAATTAGGCAGCGAGGCGGTGCGGATCGAAGAATGTCTCCGGCAGGTAGAACCCCCGGATTGCGAGCCGCTCAGAAAACTTTGGGCGTATTCCGGTGGCCATGAAACCGCCGATGGGTCGCCGATCAGCTGTTACCCCTGACTGATGGAATTGAAAAATCTCCTGCATTTCAATCACATCACCCTCCATACCGGTGATCTCCTGGATGCTGGTAATTTTTCTTGATCCATCAATCAATCGACTGACTTGGATGACGGCGGTCAGGGCTGAAACAATCTGCTGCCGGATGGCACGTAAGCCAATTGAGACCCCCGCCAAACCCACCATGTTCTCCAGGCGAGTCATGGCATCGCGCGGCGAGTTCGCGTGAATGGTGGTCATTGATCCCTCATGGCCTGTATTCATCGCCTGCAACATATCCAGAACTTCGCCGCCACGGACCTCTCCGATGACAATCCGATCGGGTCGCATGCGTAGGCTATTTTTCACGAGTAGCCGTTGCGTAATCTCACCGCGACCCTCGACATTAGGCGGCCGGGTCTCAAGCCTTACCACGTGGGGCTGCTGTAGACGGAGCTCGGCTGCATCCTCAATCGTGATGACACGCTCAGTATCTGCGACAAATCCAGACATCACATTGAGCAGCGTTGTTTTGCCGCTGCCAGTACCACCAGAAATGAGGACATTCATTTTGCAGGCGACCAACCCCTCAAGCACGGTTGCCATATCGGGCGTCAGGGTGCCGAGGCGCACCAGGTCATCTACTTTGAGTGGCTTAGTGCTGAACCGACGGATCGAAAGCATCGGCCCATCCAGGGCTAGAGGGGGGATGATTGCATTGACGCGAGATCCATCTGGAAGTCGGGCATCCACCATGGGGCTTGATTCATCGATGCGTCGGCCGATACGCGACACAATTTTTTCAATGATGCGATACACATGATCATGGCCAGAAAATCGAACTGCCGTATGCTCGAGTCTACCGAATCGCTCAACATAGACAGCAGCGCTCCCGTTCACCAGAATATCGGAGACCGTAGGATCCGCGATCAGTGGCTCAATCGGCCCAAGTCCCATGACCTCATTCTGAATCGCTTGTACCAAAGCGGCGAGATCATCGGCATTCAGAGAGATCTGTTCATCCGCAACAATCATCTTGACCAGATCGCCGAGCTCGGCGCGTAATTCTTCGACGGCAAGTCGCTCCATTACCGTCAAATCAAGGCGCTTGAGCAGCTGTCCATGCACATGGCTTTTCAGGTCGGTCAGGTCGGTGTGGCTATTCATCATGATCATCGACCGACTGATCCCATCGACCCGCTAGCCGCTGGTAGTGCTGACCCGGTGGTGGAGGGGGCGACTCCGGTACCGACTCCAATTGTCAGCACATTGCCCAGGCTTTGGGGAAATTCATAGCTTCTGTTGTAGCGATCAATAACCGCTTTCGAGGGGGTACCCTCAAGCCCAGTGCTTAGACCATTCATCCCAAGACCACCAGGCCGAATGGATTGCTCTCTCACAGCGACCTTGACCGACTCCCCAAAAGAGCGCTCAGCAGCGTAGTCATAAGCGCATCCTGTCAAGCAGGGTAGGCAAACCAAAGCAATCATCAGGGCTTTTGCTGGGGAATTTTGAATCATGGCCGATCTCCTTTGATAGTTTCGGTAGTGATGACGGCGTCCACCAAAGGCGCCACGACAGCTTCCACTGTTGATGCCTCATTTGCGGTGCGGGGACTCATGGCGGGGGCCGGGGGTGTTGAGCCTTCTAACTGGCCGTTGAGCAGAAACTCAGAACGGCTGGGCGGAACGAATCGATCCGTCGGTAGCGCAGATGCTTTTGCCAGAGGCTGTACTAATCTTGGCGTTACTAAAAACATCAACTCACTACGGTCGCTGATGAATTCACTGCTGCGAAATAATGCCCCAATTATTGGAATCTCACCTAAGAATGGAAAGCCAGAGATGGTTTCTGTAACATTGTTTTTGATCAGACCGCCAATCGCGAAACTCTGGCCGTCCATCAGCTGTACAGTTGTAGAGGCGCGGCGCGTCGAAATGGTGGGCAATACCGTTGTATTGTTCCCAGAACTCACCCGAGTGCCTTCGATCGCTAGTTCCGAGACCTCTGGCGTGACCCGAAGGTTGATTTTCCCTCCCTCCAACACTGTAGGTAGAAAACGCAGTCCAACCCCGTATTCCCTCTCTTCCAAGGTAATGGTGGTGCCACCCCCACTGGTCTGCGGCACCGGAATGAATATCTTTCCACCCGCCAGAAATGCACCCTCCTGGCCGCTGATTGCGATGATGTTGGGCTCGGCAAGTATCTTGACCAATCCATTTTTGATTTCAGCCTCGAGCTTGATTGAGTCGTTACCTCGGGAGGCGCTTACACCGCCACCGGCGCCTGCAGGCGCACTTAGAATTCCACCCGTTAAAAGAGTGCCCAAGATTGCATAGGAAAAGCTGCCATTGCCGCCACTAAATCCCCAGGCAGCACCAATCTTGTCGGTGAGTTTTTTTGAGACTTCTGCCACCTTAACTTCGAGCAGCACCTGAGGCACCTCACCAATGCCAAGAAGGTTGATGATGCGTTTGCCGGTGAATTGTTCAGCAATCATGACTGCGCGCTGAACCTTTACTGCATCGGCCACCTGGCCGAGAAGCACCAGCGTGTCGCCTGCGGAACTCACGCGAATCTTGTCTTCGGTAGGCATGAGTTCACGCAACTTGGCAATGAGCCCAGTCGTATCGGCACTTATAACTATATCCATCACAATGAGCTCACCGCTTTTTTTCCAGAGAAATATATTTGTGCTACCCGATCGCTTGCCAACCGCATAGAGTTCGCCTGAACGAATGAGAGTGATATCTGCGATCTCAGGATTCGCAATGGAAACCCGGGCCAGCCCCCCATCAATCGGCAGCACAACCGATTTGCCGATGCTCAGGGCAATTGGGGCCTCGACCCGCTGAATGGCAATCGCCTCTTGCAGGCTATGGAGTGCACTCGGCGTCTTCGCTGCAATCCTTCTGCTTTCGGCCGCCGCAGGCTGTGTCACATTTTGGGCGAGGCCTGGACCTGATAAAAGACTCAACAGTGTGGCCGCAGTGATACAGAAAAAATTATTTTTAATGGTCTGCATTTCCATCCCTGTACTTAACTCTGGTTAACCAAAGAGCGCTGAACGCCCCGAATAATTTCAATACGCCCTGCGGACGTCTCCGGCCGGGGTGATGGAATCCGCTGGCCTGGCCCGCTTACCGGCGACCGAAGGATGTCTGCGATGAGTGCGCCGCGTGATAAGACTGGCTCTTTGTCGGTTTGATTTCGCAGCGCCATGGAAAGTGAGCCTACGCTGCGTGCGAGATCGAGTCGCTCTGCCTGCTCGGGGGTCACTTCAAGCGTGACTGCGCTCACCACCTTTGGCTTGCTTTCATCTCTAACGGTATGTTCCTGGGCAACTGCCAGGACCGGAATCCGTTCTAGAACAATCCTTGAGATGGGGGGCTCACCATTGTGATTCAGCGTGACGAGAATATCGACATAGCTTCCCGGTAGGGCAAATCCTGCGACGCCGATGACTTCATTGACTTTGACAGTCATTGCCCGTCGGCCAGGGGAGATAATGGCACTTAAGCCCGGCCGTACCCCGCTGGCGGCGAGTCGTTGCTCAAGAATAGGTTCGCCTGCTGTAATGGCTTGCGATGTCACGCGGCCGTCGAGCGCCTCAACTGATATTGCCGAGCCCTTCACCAATGAGGTGAGTGGCCAAGATACCATCCTTAGATTGTCACGGCCGAGTCTCTCGCCGGCATCAATATCTCGACTGGCCACCGCAACTGGAGAAACGCTCTCAAGTATTTTGTGATTCGTCCAACGGATTGCCAGGACGACAGCAATTACTCCCATGAAGAGCGCTGCTGCAAGCACGGCAAGCGCACGACGATTACTCAACATGATTTTCCTCGACTGATAATTCTTAAAAAAACCTAAGAAAGGGCTGATAAGTAAGCGGAAACCCCACCCAGGACCGCGACCGCATACGGCATGCCTGAACTACTGCCTTTGAGCCGTTGGCGCAAGAGATAAAACATCGATAGAGCACCTCCGGCCACGAAAATACAGAGCAAGGCGAAAAGAAAGTGATGCGGCCCAAGAAATCCGCCCACCATCGAAATCAGCTTGACATCGCCAGCGCCCATGATTCCGCTGACATAGACTGGAAGCAAAACAACCAAAGCCGCGAGACCCCCGATGACTGCGCCACTTATTCCAGGCCATCCTGAGCGTGTTGCGAGCGCTAAGGCTGTAGTAGCTCCCACGATAATCAGCGTGTTAGGAACCCTGCGCTGGGCGATATCAAAGCCTGCAGCAAGCAGTAGCAGTGCGAGCAGAGATAATGTCGCAGCCGGCGCAAGGTGAAATGGCGAAAGCTCGAGAAGCATTTCAAAGGCCATCGGACGTTTCTCGAAGCGGTTCTGATTTATTACTTTTGCGTCGGAACCATAATCTCACCAATATTGGTAAATAACGTGCCCAGTTTTCCTCCTAGGGCAGTTGCGCCTACAATAATTGCGAGACCAACCAGTGCTGCGATCAGTCCGTACTCAATCGCCGTTACGCCACTTTCATCTCTCCAAAACTTTTTCGATGCTTGCGCTAGCTTCTTCATTTCAAACTCCTAATGGTTATTAAAAAACCCACAAAAACGATTTGTGAGTCGCTGAAACACGATGACGTGTTCAGCGAGGATTGTGATTTAGTGCAATGAGGAAAGTGCTCTTAAACTGTGCGAACGGATTTATTTACAGTTGTCATTTAGACATCAACTTTTGATGTCGATTCATCAGCAAGTGTTGAGTCATCCGGCCGAGTGCCGTGAGCGTGCGAATATCTGAATGCAGAAGCGGATTACCCGCACAGCAAGGAAAAGCATTGAGATCAGCGTGTTGGCGCTTTGCGAAGCCTCTTTCCATCGGTTTTTTTGTTGAGTGAATAACACCAGGCCAACAGCCAGATGAATTGCAAAACACACCAAGATAAAGACAGCCAGCGGCCGTGGGCCAAGGGCGGCATCTCCGCCCAGGGCCGCGCAAGCCGCCCAGAATATTCCGGTAAAAATGAGGCTCGCCAGTCCGCAGCCAAGCGTGACCAGATAAAAGGCTAACAAGGCTGGCAATCGACTAGCGTCGCGCCACGAGCATTCCAAGTAGAACGCCAATCCCGGTAGAGACGGCAACGGCTATCCAGGGCTTCTGGTGAACATATTGATCAGTTGATGCTGCAAAACGCTTTCCACGCATCACGGCGGACTGTTGAAAAGTGGTTAAGCTCGCAATTGCCTGCTGTAGTAAGGATGCGCCCTGCGCCTGCAGTTCTGCTGCCCGATCCCCGCCAGCGTTTGAGGCATCTTGAAACAGCCGCTGCGCATCGGTCATGAGCGTCTGAATATCTTTTTTCAGCAATTCCATATTGTTAGTTGTCATTTTGTTTGCCCTTTAAGGAAGAATTTTGATTCGTCAATCTATCGGATCAACTTCTTAGGGCTGCACTATTTAAGTGGAAGTCATTGCGACAATTCGACCCCGAGGGCTAACCGATGATGAGGCAGAAAATCGGCGGATATTGTTTGGGCCAAATCAGCTTCAATTTTCTAAAAAGTTGACACTTTTCAAGATTGCACTTGGAGTCTTTAAGGAGCCGGTGTTTCAGTTGCTCTGTGCCGCAGGTCTGGTTTACTTCCTGCTGGGCGATATTCTTGATGCAGCGGTCTTGTCAATTTTTGTTCTATTGAGCGCAGGCATCTCGATCCTTCAGCAGCAGCGCGCTGACCGCGTTCTGGATCGTCTGAGGGCGCTTGCTGCTCCGCGGGCCCTTGTTGTTCGTACAGCAGTTCAGCGCCGTATTGCCGCCACACAGGTGGTCCCAGGCGATCTTGTTGTACTGGCTGAAGGGGATCGAATTCCCGCTGACATCCGGCTGCTCTCGTGCCAAGAACTCTATATCGATGAGTCTCTGCTGACAGGTGAGTCGATGCCAGTGGAGAAAACACCACAGCGGATAGGTGAGGCTGGCTTGGCGCGGCTTGGATGCCTCGTGGTGCGTGGCCAGGGATTGGGCCGGGTGATCGCGATAGGGCTTCATACCGAGTTCGGAAAAATCGGTCAGGCGGCGGTGAGACTAACGGAGCCGCCGGGTCGGCTTGAGCTTGATATCGGCCGACTGGCCCGAATTTTTACGGCCTGTGCGGCGGCCGTAAGCCTCATGGTGTTCGCGGCCAATTACCGTGTCGCAGGCGATGGCGTGGCGGCAATGCTGGCGGGCATTACTGCCGCCATGGGCTTAATTCCAGAAGAATTTGCAGTGGTATTGGTGACATTTATGGCGATGGGTGCTTGGCGGATCTCCCAGCATCATGTGCTTACCCGCCGAAGGACCGCAATCGAACGGCTTGGATCGGCGACGGTGCTGTGTGCCGACAAGACCGGCACACTGACCCTGAATCAGATGCAGGTTGCCTTGCTATCAACTGATGGCCGGACAGTCGAACGTATCCATGGAAATCCACCGCAGCGGGCTCGGCAACTCCTGGCGGACGCCGCCGGTGCTTGCGCTGAGCACTCTGCCGACCCAACAGATCGCGCGATTTTGGATTGCTATTACGACACACTGAAAGGCACTCAAGAAATTCAAGCGGATTTGAGTATGAGAACCTATGGCCTAACGGCGGAATTCACCGCAATGACCCATGTGAGCCTGCAGTCGTCGGGGCGGCTACGCGTGGTGATGAAAGGGGCTCCAGAGGCTGTTTTATCATGCTGTCAGCTTTCAGCGGCACAGTACTCAGAGATTTATACAACGATCGCCGAAATGGCCGGCCAGGGCAGCCGAGTCCTTGGGGTGGCGACTGCTGAATTGGATAACCACACGCTTTTGCCTGCCAAGCAGCAACAATTTCGTCTCAGTTTTTCTGGGCTGATTGGCCTGGCGGATCCTCTCCGTCCGCTTGTGTCCGAGGCAATCGGCCGCTGCAAAACCGCTGGGATACGCGTTGTCATGATTACTGGTGATCATCCGGTTACGGCACGCGCTATCAGCGAGGAAGCGGGCCTGGTCGATCGACGTCCGACGGACCCCCAAACCCAGATCATTACGGGCGATGTGCTGGAGCAGATGTCGGAGTCCGAGCTTGCACAGCGAATCGACAACTGCTGCATTTACGCAAGAATTAAGCCGAACCAAAAGCTGCGAATTGTGCAGGCCTACCAGAGGGCTGGCCACGTTGTAGCCATGACGGGCGATGGGGTCAATGATAGTCCCGCGCTCAAGGCAGCCGATATTGGGATTGCGATGGGATGCCGAGGGACTGATGTTGCCCGTGAGGCTGCGGCTTTAGTGCTACTTGATGATGACTTTAGCTCAATTGTACGTGCGATTGAGCGGGGCCGACAGATTTACCAAAATCTGCGCAAAGCGATTGAATTTATCGTGACGATTCACATTCCAATCGCTGGATTGGCAGCCCTGCCGGGGTTTTTTGGGTTGGCACCGATACTGCTTCCAGTACATATTGCCTTCATGGAAATGATTATTGATCCAGCGGGATCATTTGTTTATGAATCGCAGCGTAGTGCTGATGACCTGATGCGCCAGCCACCGCGGCATCCCCGAGCAGCGATTCTTTCGTATGAATTGTTGATCAAGAGTGGTGTTCAGGGCTTGGCGGTTCTATTGGTTTTGGCCCTAGCAGCCGCCTGGGCGCTGAGTCTGCCAATCCACCAAACGGAGATGCGCAGCCTCGTATTTGTGAGCCTTGTTGCTTCGGGTTTGGCAATTGTGACGGCGAATCTGCTTGGTGATCAGCCCGCCTGGGATTTGGTAAAAACCCCAAATATTGCGCTTCTGGTCATCAGTGCCGTGGCGGTCGGATTGCTATTAATCATCATTTGGATTCCCGGCCTGCGGGCCGCTTTTCATTTCGCTGCGGTTGCGCCATCGTGGTTTCTGGCTGCTTTGACTGTGGGATGGTTGAATTACGCAATTCTCAGATCAATTCAAAAGTTTTTTAAATCGGGAAGAGCTTCTATGCCCTGATTCCACAGGCTGATGATTTCCCATCAGAGGCAGGCTTTTACGTCGTGAGGAAATTGCCTTACTGGACTTTCGTGAGGAAGTGTCGCTCAGGCACGGTGGATCGCATCATTTCCGCGTGATTTGATGTTTTAGCCATCCGGAGGCGCTCACCAAAATAATTCCCGTGATGACAAAGGCCGCGCCAATGATGAAACTGATTTCCAGTTGTTCATCCAGCAGTCCTACTCCGAGCGCTACCCCAAAAATTGGCGTGAGAAAGGAAAACACTCCGAGCTGTGATGCACGGTAGTGTTTGAGTAGCCAAAACCACGCGAGATAGCTTGCAAAGCAGACAACAAGCGATTGAAAAATCAGACTGCCCCATGCAAGCGCAGTGAATTGAATGGCGGTTTGTTCGAGTAAAAATGCTGCAGCAGTCAGCAGAAAAAAAGCCCCGGCGAGCTGATACAGCAGCGTTTGTGCCGCCGAAACCTGTGCGAGCCTTGAGCAGCGCACAGCTACCGTGGTGGCAGCCCATGCGATTCCAGCACCAATCGAAAGAAGATCTCCGTAAAGTAAGTCGGCTGCGTTGATATTTTGCTGTATGTGATTTGGCCGCAAAAGAAACGCGATTGCTACCCCAGTGAATGCGAGTCCGATCCCAAACCATTGGGCTCGACTAAGCCGCTCACTGGGCATCAGCAGATGCAGCCCGAGGGCAGCAAAAATTGGTGCGGTGTACAACAGAACCGTCATATGGGAGGCTGATGTATAGCGCAGACCCTCGCCGATCAGAAAAAATTCAAGGGCAAACAATCCCGCTACGAGAAGGCCAGGCCGCCACGTGCCATCTTGGAGGGAGAGGCCCTCGCGCCGAATGAACATGAGCAACACCACAAGGATAGCTGCGATACCAGAGCGAAGCGCAATCTGCATTAGCGGTGAGATGTCCGCCGCCGCCATCTTAAGGTTGACTTGGGCCAGCCCCCAGATCAGGCACAGCACCACCATCAGTCCGCTTGCGCCCGCGTCTAGTGGTTTCCGAGGACTTGTCATCGCCTTAAATCACACCTGGCCCGTGGAGCGGGGATCGAATCTTTTCAATAGACTCACTTGAGGATTTCATATTTTGCTTTTTTAATTTTTCGGAGAACAACATGGCCGATTCAAGCCCCCAGTTTATCGATACCGCAATGAAATCAGCGGTTCAGAGCACGATGGAAGTGTCTGCCGCATCAATGAAGAGTATCGAAAAAATGGCACATCTGCATTTAAAGATTGCTCGTGATGTAGCCCAACATGGTGCGGAGAGTGCCAAAGCCCTTACCATGTCAAAAAATCCGCAGGATCTGGCAAAGGTTCAGGCTGCCTGGTTAAATTTTTCGCTAGAGAGCATGACTGCCTTGGGCAGTGCGCTTTGCGGCATAGGAATTGAAACCGCCAAGGCATGGTCCAAGGTGAGTGAAGCACAGATGAGCGATTTGGGCGAGCGCGTGCATAACGCCATAGAGCAGTTCTCAAAATATGCGCCGGCCGGATCCGAGAGTGGTGTGGCGCTGGCTCGGTCAGCATGGAATGTTGCAGGACAAGCCTATCAGACCGCGACAAAGGCGACCCGACAGGCCATTGCGGTGGCTGAGCAAAACGTGGAATCCGCTGGAAAGGCGGGGCTTAATCTCGTGAAATCTGCCTAACGGTTTAAGTCTGCGATTTCTTTTTTTCTGGCGGGCTGTGTTGGCTGCACAGAAGGCCCGCCAGCCGCTCCACCGCAGAATTCACCGGGATAATTCTGCTTTCCTGGGGCAGCCGTGGGTTGAGAAGATACTGGCCATCGGCAAAAAACTTTGAATAGATTGAGGCCGATTCAACTTTGAATTGCTGCCGCTTGCAATCAATAACCCGCGTCAATGTCATCGATCGGTACCAGAGCCGCTCATACCGCATCACGCTCTCGTAGTTGGTCACGGTCTGGAATCGGATCATCGCATCACCGAGTGGCCGTATGGACTGCAGATTAATATAGATTTCGTAGTTTGGGCCCTTATCGAAGGCGGACCATTGCCCAGCACTTGCTGGCACCGCGAGGGCAAACAACATCAGGCTCAGCAAGTGGCGCATCGGCGTCTTTTCCGGCTTTAGACAATTGGGCTTATCAGTATAAGATGACTGGGTGAAGGAGGGGAAGATGCTGTCGCAGCAATCAGAGATTGCAGTGGTGGGGGCAGGTGCTGTCGGCTGCTTCTTTGGGGGCCGACTTGCCCAGGCGGGTCACCCCGTGACGCTCATTGGGCGGCCCGCGCACGTCGATGCGATGAACCGCGATGGGCTATGGATTGATTCACAAGACTTTTGCGGCGCAATATCTGTGCGGGCATCCGCATCGGTGAGCGATGCGGCCCATGCTGATTTGATCCTCTTGTCCGTGAAATCCGCAGATACCGTTGCCGTCGCCAAGACACTCTCACCCGTCTTGCGTCCCGATGCATTAATCCTGAGTCTCCAAAACGGTGTGGATAATTGCGCGCGGCTTCGACCTTATATTGCGCAAACCGCCTTTCCTGCAGTGGTCTATGTTGCGGTGGGCATGCAGGGACCTGGCCGGGTAAAGCACTTTGGCCGCGGCGAGCTGGTCATCGGGAATCCTGAGTCCAGCTCGTCATCTCAAGCCGAGGATTCGCTGCGTGCGATTGCCGGGGTATTTGAGTCTGCCGGTATTCCTTGCACTGTAACGCCGGAGATCAAGCGCGCCCTCTGGAAAAAGTTTCTTGTGAATTGCACCTATAACGGAATATCAGCACTTGGCCAGATTTCTTATGGCGAGATGGTCCAAGTGCCGCAAATCCAGTCGCTGATCGAGGCCCTGACTGAGGAATTTATTCAGGTCGCTGAGGCGGAGGGTGTTGATCTGAGCCCCCAGGAGGCCGCCCTTGCAAATCAGACCATTGCGCAGACTATGCCAGGTCAACGGTCTTCAACTGCCCAGGATCTTGCACGCGGAAAGCCCACCGAGATCGATTATCTAAATGGTGTTGTCGTTGAGATTGCCCACCGGCATGGCATCAGCGCACCCACCCATCGCGCGATTCACAGCTTGGTCAAAATGCTCGAACACCACCCCATTCATGTGCCATTGCGGCAGTCCTAATTGAACGCACCCAAAAGCCCGCCCCCGAAGCGCACTGACTTTAGCGCATTTGAGTCGATACAGACCCGCTGGCATGACAATGATGTTTACCAGCACGTCAACAATGTTACTTACTATGCGTTTTTTGATACTGCAGTCAATAAAATTCTTGTGGATCGGGGCGTACTGAAGATTGCGGATAGCCCAGTTGTTGGACTGGTCGTTGAGACTCAATGTAAGTATTTCTCACCGATTGCTTTTCCGGATTTAGTACAGGTGGGGGTCTGCACGCGACACATTGGATCCAGTAGTGTCCGATATGAGATCGGTATTTTTCGTAATGAAGACCAACAGGCATCAGCAGTCGGATACTTTATTCATGTCTATGTCGATCGGCGCAGTCAGCGTCCGGTCCCCATTCCTGAGCCGATCCGGCAGGTGCTGACGGATCTCTACCGGGCCGACAGTTTGTAGCGTTATTTGATGCCTTCGTAGCGGGTGCAGCTCCAGCCTAGAGTGTCAGAGGGTCCGCGCAGGTTGAGTCGGCCATCAATCGGGTTAAATTCGATTTCGTTTTCTTGATCTGTATCACGATAGCGACGCAGCGCACCAGCCTCTTCTTTGAAGCCAAACGTGCGCCCTCGGTAAGTCAGTGAAGTCGGAGTGATCTTGAGTTCGAACGTTTCTGCAGTGTTGAGATCTTGTTTGCAGTGATACTCCTGGGTTCGGGCTACACATCCCGCCATAAGCCATAGTGCCAATATCGCCAGAGGACGCATGATCAAGAGCCCGTTGGCTGCCCGAGGGTTGCGACAGGCCAGCCGTTGGGATACGCAGAGGGAATTGCTGCGCTGCAGTCTTGCTGATGCTGAGCGGCCAAGCTATTTTGATGCCCAGCCAGTGGTTCAAAGGGGATATTCATGTGTCGATGGGTTGCCTATGCAGGGCCAAATATTTTCCTAGAAGATCTCATTTTCCATCAGGAAAACTCCATCATCCATCAGAGTCTTTCCGCGAAACATTCCGAGTGGGTCACCAATGGCGACGGCTTCGGCGTAGCCTGGTATGGAAAACGCACGGCCCCAGGGCTTTTTAAGGATATCTTGCCGGCCTGGAATGACAGCAATCTTCGCTCGCTTGCTTCTCAAATTCAGTCCCGGCTATTTTTCGCGCATGTGCGGGCCTCCACGGGGACCGCTGTAACGCGCACCAACTGCCATCCCTTTACCTATAAGAATTGGGCATTGATGCACAATGGAAAGATTGGTGGCTGGTCTGTCTGCCGTAAAGAAATTGAGTCCTTGATTCACCATGATCTTTATCATCATCGGCAGGGCACTACCGATAGCGAGGCACTCTTTCTTGTCGCTTTGAGTAGCGGCTTGGTTGATGATCCGCGTCGGGCAATGGAGCGGGCCTGCCGGGAAGTGCTCCGTGTGATGCAGCGCTCTGGCGTTGATGAGCCGCTTCGCATATCGCTAGCCGTTACCGATGGGCAGGAGGTCTGGGCTTTTCGGTTCTCGAGTGATGGGCATTCGCCGACACTGTTTTATGGCACACCCCAGACCCGGGGTGAAAGCACTGATGCTGATGTGATTCACACCATTGCCTCAGAGCCCTCGGACTCCCAGGCTGATCATTGGCATGCGGTTTCTGAATCGAGCGGCGTCCACTGGACGTCAGGCAAGATCACTGCTTTTTCTCTGCAGCTTTAAATCGTGTTACACGCTACAGGAACCTGGCGAGCTCTCGAATATCTTCCTCCATCATCTCTCGCACTTCGATGGCCACAATTCGGCCGCGGCGATCAATGACAAAAACCTGCGGCAGGCCCTGGCGCTGGCGATAAATCGCGGTCCAGGCCTCGGTCGCCATTGCGGCTTGAAAGGCGTAGCCCCCTTTTTTCATATAAGCCACTGCAGCGTCTTTGGTTTTATCAAGACTGATGGTGATGACCTCTAGGCCGCGAGATTGATGCTCGCGATAGAAGCGATCCAAAAGCGGATTTTGCCGCGCACAAAAGGGGCACCAGGATGCCCAGAATTCAACGATGATGAGATTGCCCTGCAGGCGCTGCCAGTCCACTGGGCTGCCATCCAGCAGGGTCAGGGCGGGCGGCTGAAATTGCTGGCCAACGGCCAGTGGAATTTTCTGGGCAATGGCGGCTGGGCAAAGCGCTGCCAGCATTAAGCTTGCGATTGCCCGCCGGCGATAAGCGCGATGCCTACTTTCCGCGTACGGGCTTTGGTCGGATGGGCTGCCCATATGAAAAAATTGAAATCATTGACTTGGTAAAGGCCATTATAAAACCCATGATTCGATCATTGAGCTGTATTTCCGGGCCGCTGAACCGGTGGGCCATAGGCGCTCTCGGCATGGCTGGCCTCGCGCTATTGTTGACGGGCCTGCCACCGGCAGTCGCAACAACGCAGTCAAAAGATCTGATTCGGCCAGCGGCTGTGGCAAGCGGGATTTCCGTTCGGCTGCTTGCCGATGGGCTTGCGCATCCCTGGGGGCTAGCATGGCTGCCTTCGGGTGAGATCTTGATTACAGAGCGTGAGGGAGGTCTGCGAAAACTATCGCGTGATTTTTCGCGACTCTCCCCACCGATTGCAGGCCTGCCCAACACTCTGGTGGTCGAGGGCCAGGGCGGCCTGCTGGACATCGCGGTCCATCCGGAATTTACGAAAAACGGATGGATTTACCTCTCCTACACGCAGGGCCCAAGGGCTGCGGGGAGCGGGACTGCGCTGATGCGCGCACGCTTAAAAGAAGATCGTCTGATCGACAGCGAGCAGCTTTTTTCTATGCAGCCAAAATCTCGTGGTGGGCGGCACTTCGGGGGCCGGATTGTGTTTGATCGTCAGGGCATGCTGTATCTCACCCTTGGTGACCGTGGTGAAGAGGAACGCGCCCAGAGGTCCAATGACCACGCCGGATCGGTGATACGGCTGCACGATGACGGCCGAATTCCGGCCGACAACCCGTTTCGCGGCCGTCCAGGCTTTATGGCCGAGGCCTTCAGCCGAGGAAATCGCAATATTCAGGGGGCTGCAATCCATCCCGTGACCGGTGAATTGTGGGCCCACGAGCACGGGCCGCAGGGCGGTGATGAGGTCAATATCATTCGTAGCGGCCGAAACTATGGCTGGCCGACGATCACATTCGGCGCTAACTATGTGACCGGCACTCGCATCGGAGAGGGCAACCAGAAAGCGGGAATGGAGCAGCCCTTGCATGTCTGGACGCCATCCATTGCGCCATCAGGAATGGCCTTTTATTTCGGAAAAGTCTTTCCGCAGTGGCACGGTAGCCTGTTCGTGGGTGCCCTCAGGGGTCAGTCGCTGGTGCGCCTTGTGCTTGATGGCGAGCGAATTGTTGTTGAGGAGCGGCTTTTGGTGAATCAGATTGGCCGTATTCGCGATGTACGCATTGGGCCAGACGGGTTGATTTATCTGCTAACCGATGCGCCAGACGGAAAACTTTTTCGTTTAGAGCCACGATAGGCTGCCCCGAGTAGCGGCAGCCTGATTCGCGGCGATTACTTTGATCGCGACGGATTTTTCGCGGTATACGGTTCGCTGATTGAGCCCTCTAGGGTGTAGCCCGTTACGGCAAGGCCTGTATCCACCCGTGCTTCACGAAGCGTTCCCTGGACCCAAACTGTATCCATTGATGCGAGCTTGGATGTCGGTTTTTTCAATCTCACCAGAATGATTTGATTTGCTGGCGGCGGGGGCAGATGAATGCAGGCCCCGAAATAAGGCACGAGAAGAAATTCCGAGATCTGCTTGCGGTTTGCATCGAGCGAAACAACATACCCCGCAATACGGATGGCGGAATTGATGTGGGTCGGATCAATGGGTGCGTTATCCCATTTCTTTCGAAGCTGCTGCATGGCTTCGTTGGCCTGCTCCGAACCATCAACCAAAAATCCCAGGCGACCCACTGCCGCCATCTGAAGCTTGATCTCGTTGGCCCAGTGGGTGGGCAGTAGATCATCCCAGGTGATGGTTTTAACGGAAGTTGCGGGCTGGGCCCAGGCAGACAACGCCAGCAGCACGATAAAAGCAGCGAGAAAAATCAGCGATAAAAAGCGGTGGAATCTTTGGGTCATGGCCGGATCATGGACGCCTCATGCGGAAGGGGGATGCAGGCCATCATGCAGGGAATAGCGCATTGCTTTTAAGGCCGGCAGCAGGCTCGCCAAAAGGGTGAGCCCAAGCACTGAGCCGAGCGCAAGCCAGCCCTGTGAATCAAGGGGGCGCAACTTCAGGAATATTCCAAATTCTTGGGCGGCCCAGGGGCCAAACGTCGTAATCATGATTTGCAGCATTATCCAGCCGATCACAATTCCTGTGAGGCTGACCCATAAGGACTCAAGGAGAATCAGCCTTGTAATCCCCGCGGGACTCAGCCCCAGCGCCCGGAGCACAGCGAATTCTTTGCGTCGTGATGCAATCGAGAGCAGCAGTGTTGCGCAAATTCCCAATAATGCAGATGCGAGAACAAGCCAGCCGATGACGGATAACGTGACCTCAATTACGCCGAAGGCTTGCCAGAGCTCATCGAGGGTCACACCCGGCAAAATGGCCATGAGCGTGCCCGCCCCCAGCGATTCGATTGCGCGCCGGGCAGAAAAGATCTGGGTCCTTGACTCAAGGCCGATGAAGACCGCCGTGACTTGTGAGGGCTCAAGCCGCAGGGGATCCGATGGGATCGCCGAAGCCGACTGCTTGGGCTTTGAGCCGAATTCCCAACCGATGTGCATGGCCTCAAAGCCCGCCAGCGAGATCAGTACCGATCGGTCAATTGGCGACCCTGTTCTGCGCAGCACGCCGGTTACGGAAAAAGGCGTATCGGAATGATCTTCGGCTAAGCTGTCGCTGGCCCCGTGTGTCAGGGTGATGCTGCTGCCAACGGAGTGACCCGACTTAGCAGCAACCTCAGCGCCGATCACGACATCGAAAAGCTTTGCAAAAGGGCCGCCGCTGGAAAAGCTCAGGCCCGACGGCCCGCCCACTTTGGAAAAAAACATGGGCGTTGTGCCCACCACCGGAAACCCCCGAAAGTGATCGCCTAACTGAACCGGCACCGCCCATGCCACCGAGGGCAGCTTGACGATGGTGTCCAGGTGGCCATAAGACATGCTGCGGACCGGCTGCCCTAAATGAAATACTGAGTACAGCAGCAGATTGCTGGGGCCGGTTCGGGATCCGACGATCAGGTCAACGCCGCTAATAGCATTGGAAAAGCTGTCGCGGGCATCTTCTCGCAGCTGCATGACGGCAAGCACCATGGCCACCGAAACAGCAATCGCTGCCACCAACAAGGAAAGCGGACCCCTGCGCGCCCACGCACTGCGGCCTGCGAGTGTGAGGCTGCTTAACGCCCAAATGCTCATGCCGCTTTTCTCTTGGCTTGGTTCATCACTGCGAGATCGATTGAGCGATCGAAAAATTGAGCCAACGCGCGTTGGTGGCTTACACAAATACAGGCCGCACCCGTGAGCTGTACCTGTTCCATCAGCAGCCGCATGAATTCCTGCTGCCGGTCTTCGTCAAGGGCTGAAGTTGGCTCATCAGCAAGTATCAGATCCGGAGCGCCAATGAGGGCCCGGGCCGCCGCGACCCGCTGCTGCTGTCCAACCGAGAGCTTATGGCTGGGCCGATGCCAGATGGTGGCTGGCAGGCCCAAGGCCTCCAATAGCCGTATTGCCTGGGCCTGAGCAGAGGCGTCCTGGGAAATACAGCGTTTTTCGCGTTGTGCAAAAAGCTGTGTTGGCAGAAGTACATTCTGCAGCACCGAGAGGTAGGGCAGCAGATTGAATTGCTGAAAGATCACGCCCATCTTCGCACCACGGAGTCGATCGCGGGCGGCGGCAGATCGGCTGAGGAGATCCTCGCCCAACACATTGAATAAGCGGGCCTTGGGCTGAATAACTCCTGAAATTAAACTCAATAGACTGGTCTTGCCAATGCCCGATGGTCCCTGAACCAGCAGCCGTTCACCCCGCGCCAGTTGAAATTGCGGCATCTCCAAAACGGACGGGCCGTGTGGCCAGGAAAACCGCAGATCCTCGATGGCGACAATGGATTTCATTGTTCTAAATTAGAGCACACCATGATGGTGCAAAAAGATACAAAGATGAAGCCGAAACCACGACCAGCGGTGACTGCGCGATCGATGGCGGCTATACGGCCCGGTGATCAATGGTGGGTTGTGCAGGATTTGAACCTGCGACCAACGGATTAAAAGTCCGCTGCTCTACCGACTGAGCTAACAACC
>CAYXRY010000002.1:0-76663 GCA_964467545.1 uncultured Bordetella sp.
CGCGGGTCTCGTTGTACATGACACCGGTCCACTTCGGGACCCAGTAGTAGAAGCCGGCAAACAGCGCGTAGAGCGAGCCGGCCACCAGCACGTAGTGGAAGTGGGCCACCACGTAATAGGTGTCGTGCAGTTGAATATCAAGCGGCGCCACAGAAAGGATGATGCCTGTGAGGCCGCCCATGGTGAACACGAAGATAAAGCCAATCGCAAAGAGCATTGGAGTCTCAAAGGTCATCGACCCACGCCACATGGTCGCCAACCAATTGAAAATCTTCACGCCCGTTGGCACTGCAATCAGCATCGTGGCATACATGAAGAAGAGCTGGCCCGCCACCGGCATGCCAGTAGTGAACATATGGTGGGCCCAGACCACAAAGGACAGAATCGCAATCGATGCAGTCGCGTAGACCATGGAGCTATAGCCAAACAGGCGCTTGCGAGAGAATGTCGGGATGATTTCCGACACGATGCCGAATGCCGGAAGAATCATGATGTAGACCTCGGGGTGGCCAAAGAACCAGAAGATGTGCTGGTACATCACGGGGTCACCGCCGCCTGCCGCATTAAAGAAGCTGGTGCCAAAGTGGCGATCAGTCAGCATCATGGTGATGGCGCCTGCCAGCACTGGCATCACTGCAATCAACAAATAGGCCGTGATCAGCCAGGTCCACACAAACATTGGCATCTTCATGAGGGTCATGCCAGGTGCGCGCATGTTCAGGATCGTCGTGATGATGTTGATCGAGCCCATGATGGAGCTTGCGCCCAGAATATGGATGGCGAAAATCGCCATATCCATCCCCACACCCATCTGGGTGGACAGCGGCGCGTAGAGCGTCCAGCCCGCAGCGGTTGCACCACCCGGCACAAAAAATGAACCCACGAGCAACAAGGCAGCCGGAATCAGAAGCCAGAAGCTGAGGTTATTCATCCGCGCAAAGGCCATATCACTGGCGCCAATCTGTAGCGGAATCATCCAGTTCGCAAAGCCAACAAAGGCCGGCATGATGGCGCCGAACACCATGATCAGGCCATGCATCGTGGTGAACTGGTTAAAGAGTTCTGGATTCAGAATCTGCAGGCCTGGCTTAAAGAGCTCGGCGCGAATGCCGAGGGCCAGAAAGCCGCCGACAAACAGCATTGCGAAACTGAACCAGAGGTACATCGTACCGATGTCCTTGTGGTTCGTTGCAAACAGCCAGCGCCGCCAGCCGTGCGGATGATCATGGGCATGATCGTCATGACCGGCCATTCCATGCTGAGGTCCAAGTACTGCGCTCATTGAGTTCTCCTTGATCGGGCGGACTGCGATTTATTTCTGAACGGCCGCTGCCACGGCAGCGGTCTTTAAGGGGGCGGCCTTGGGCTGTGCGGCGATCCACTTGGCGTATTCCTCAGCCGATACGACCTTCACCACAATCGGCATAAAGGCGTGGTCCTTGCCGCAGAGTTCAGCGCAATGGCCGCGATAGGTGCCTTCTTTTTCCGCCTTAAACCAGGTGTCACGAACAAAGCCCGGGATCGCATCCTGCTTCACGCCAAAGGCCGGCACCATCCAGGCATGAATCACATCATTGGCAGTAATCACCATGCGGATCTTTTTGCCCACGGGAACCACCATGGGATTATCGACCTCTGACAAATAGTGCTCGCCCTTCGGAGCCAGGCCCAGAATCTGATCGCGGGGCGTTGACAAACCAGAGACAAAAGAGATGCCCTGGCCCTCGCCTTTGAGATAGTCGTAGCCCCATTTCCACTGCATGCCTGTGGCTTTGATCGTGATGTCTGCATCGGCTGTGTTTTTCTGGGCAATCACCACAGGCGTGGCATAGATGCCAATCACCACCACGATCAAGAACGGGACAATTGTCCAGGCAATTTCAACGGCCGTGCTCTCATGAAAATCAGCGGCCTTGTGGCCTTTGGATTTGCGGTGGGCATAGATTGAATAAAACATGACGGCAAACACCGCCACAAAAATCACAAGACAGATCCAGAGCAGAACGGTGTGCATCGTGTAGAGGTCCGATGCAATTCCGGTGACCGGTGTCTGTAGGTTGTAACGTCCATCCATGTGCCGCTTCTCCCCGTCTCAACTATTTTTATTACCGTGCACTGCGATCGCTTCAAACCGCTAGCGCCAATCGAAATTCTTCAAAAAACCGTTTCCTGTCGGCCGGGCTGACAAACCGCCCCACCTCGACTCCTCCGCCCGGGCTGTCCAGACAGACCATGCCTTTCGCGGAATCATCCATCCTGCAGCGTAGCCATGCTCGGGGGAATTCCATTCGCCGAAGCGACTCCCCAAGCAGCACCTCAACTTGCACGTAATCACGTGCAAGCGTGATGCGCTCCTGGTCTCGTGCATGCCGGGCGTACGCCAGAAATGCAACTGCGAGCACCAGCAGCTCAATGGCTGCAAAGGGGAGGACAATCCAGGCGCCGGTCGCTGCCCAGGCGATCGCAATCAACATCGACGTCGTGCCGATTACGCAAAACGCCAAGGCGAGCTGGCGCGGTGACAGGGCGCAATTGCGCCGCAACACCCAAGACTTCGACAAAGCCTCCATGCCTCTCCCCCAACTGCTTAAGCCTGATGACTGAGTCGATCCAATTATAGACGGGCTATGGATCTCTGTGATTTTTGGGCGCCCAGACAATCGGTCTGGGCTGGGCTGGATCCTCGGCCTTTGTTGGGGATCGCGAATCTCTGGCCCAGGCATGGCCAAAAACACACTCGATCCTTAATCGAATCAGCCCTCCGCTTCTTAACGCCTCAAGGGCCTGCAGCACCCGTCTCCGCCAGGACCGGCCAGAAAGGCCCCTGGGCCGGCCCATCAGCGAGTTTCCGCCAAGAGCGCGGACATCGGCCAGGGCGGACTCGGCTGTTGAATAGGTGAACTCAAGCCACTCCGCATCCATGACCGGATCGCTCATGCCCAGGCCCACCAAAGCATCTCCAATGTCATGCATGTCGGGAAACCCGGGCACATGCCGGGACTGGTCCTTATCCCCGAGCGCCATCGCTAAGCTGCGCAGCGTGTCCGGACCAAAGGTCACGAACATCAGCAGGCCAGATGGCGCGAGCCGGCTGGACCAAAAGCCGAGCGTGGCCCTAAGGTCGGACAAGTAGGCGAGCAGCCCCACGGACCAAATCAGCTGCAGCGTGCCTGCATCCAGATGTATCGGCTGCCCAAGCATTGACAGGTTGTGATCAAACCGCGCGCCCTCCGGCTGTCGGATATAAGAAAAACGATCTAAAAGGCGGGCCTCGGCCTGCTGCCAGAAGGGATGTTGAACTACCGCAGCTGATGATCTTCGCCTCAGCTGCGCCAACACACTGCGGGGGTCGACCGGCCGGATGAGGGGATCTTTTTGCACCGGCTGAGTATAGTCAAGCAGTGTTTGGAATCCCTTGTTTTTCAGGCCTGCGGCAGCTGTTGCGTCGCGCACTGCAGGCACCCTGTCGGCTCTGCGGAAACTATGGCCAAGGCGCCGAGCTCTGCACAAGCTGCGCCCATCGCATCACCGTGACCCCCTGGGGCGTGAGTACCTTGAGTGTTGAGGGCAGCCGCATTCCGATTCTGTGGCGTGAACTTTACGGTGGGCCACTGACCGAATTGATCTATCAGTCGAAATACCACGGTGTCTGGCCGATTGCTTTGCTACTCGGGCAGCAGCTGGGTTCGCTGCCCAGGCCTTGGATGGGGCCGCCGCCGGTGATCATTCCGATCCCACTGTCTGGTCGGAGGCTCGCCCGCCGAGGCTATAACCAATCATCCCTGATCGCCCGCGTGGCCGCTCAGCACTGGGGAGTTCCGATGCGGGAGCGGTGGCTAGAAAAAATCCGAAATACGCCGCGCCAAGCAGCGCTTGGACGCGCCAGTCGTCGCGAAAACCTGTCAGACAGCTTTCGGGCCCGGCAAACAGTCGCCCATCAACGTGTGATACTGCTGGATGACATCATGACCAGCGGCAGCACCCTCCGTGAAGCCATTCGAGCGATCCGTCACTGCGGCGGCGAAGTCATCGGGGCGGCCGTCATCGCGCGGGTGAACGCGCCATCCCCGGGCAGGGCCCCTCAAGGCCGACGATGCTGAATATCGTACTGGTGGAGCCTGAGATACCGCCGAACACAGGGAACGTTATCCGACTCTGTGCCAATACGGGTGCTCAGCTTCACCTGGTCGAACCGCTGGGATTCCCAATTGATGACAGCAAAATGCGGCGGGCGGGCCTAGATTACCGCGAGCGAACCTCATTTCATGTCCACCCTTCCTGGGAGGCCTTGATCAAAACAACATCGCCGGCGCTGGATCGAGTGTTTGCAATTACCACCAAAGGCCAGCAATCACTTTTCGATCATCGATTTTTTAAAAGCGACTGGCTTGTCTTTGGATCTGAAACCAAAGGCCTTGGTGGGCTGCTCCACGCATTTCCGCCAGGGCAGCGGCTGAGAATTCCGATGCGGCCAGATAATCGAAGCCTGAACCTCTCCAATGCAGTCGCGATCGGGGTCTATGAGGCCTGGCGGCAGCTCGGCTTTGAGGGGGCGCTTTAACTGGCGCTTCTCAGCAGCCTCAGCGCCTCGTCCACCGAGGCTGCCACACGAATGTAATCACGATGCTCGGTGCGGATAAATCCGGCGCGAGCACCAGACTCCAAAAACTCCAGCATGGCGGTGTAATAGCCAAACGCATTGAGCAGCACGATAGGCTTTTCATGCAGCCCGAGTTGGCGCCAAGTCCAGATCTCGAAAAACTCCTCAAGCGTGCCAATGCCGCCCGGCAACACCAGAAATGCGTCCGCACGCTCTGACATCATGAACTTGCGTGTATGCATGGAATCCACCACAAACAGTTCAGTCAGGCCATCTTTGGCAGGCTCAATGGACAGAAGGCTCTCGGGAATCACACCCGTTGTCTTTGCGCCCCCATCGATGGCCGCCTGAGCAACTGCGCCCATCAAACCATTTCGGCCGCCACCAAACACCAAACCCATTCCCCCCTGCGCAAGGCCCGCCCCCACCTGGCGGGCAAGCTGCTCCCAGCGGGCGTCCACGCCGCTTCGGGCCCCGCAGAATACTGTGACGGACTTAACCCTCGAATTCATCACGCATACTCCGATCCATTAGGGCGGTGATCGCTTGTTTGGCGGTCCACTGGCCTGCAATCAGTTTGCAGACGCTTGCCGTAATGGGTACGTCAACGCCGGACCGCTCCGCCAACGCCAACAGTGCAGGTGCCGAGCCGACTCCCTCTGCAACATGGCCCAGATGCTGCACGATCTGTGTGAGTGATTCGCCACGCGCAAGCGCAAGACCCACGCGACGATTGCGCGACAAATCACCGGTCGCGGTCAACAAAAGATCGCCCAGGCAGGCCAGGCCCATAAACGTTTGGGGCTGCGCCCCCAGCTGAAGGCCAAGCCGGGACATTTCCGCGAGCCCACGTGTGATCAGCGCGGCGCGGGCATTGGCCCCCAGGGCTAGGCCATCGCAGACACCCGCCGCGATCGCCAGAACGTTTTTCATCGCGCCACCAAGCTCGACGCCGATTAGGTCATCGGTGGGGTAAAGCCTCAGGCCGCCACCATGGCAGGACTGGGCGATCGCGCGCGCCAAACGAAGATCCTCGCTGGCCACCGACAGCGCAGCCGGAAGGCCTCGGGCCACTTCCAAGGCAAAGCTTGGCCCGGAAAGTGATGCATTCGGCCAGCCTTGACAGTGATGCTGAACGATTTCATGGGGCCACTTCAGTGCGGAGGCGGGCTCAGACGGCTCTTTTTGCTGCTGCAACGCCAGTCCCTTGGCGAGCCAGGCAATCGCCTCTCCCGGCTCTGGCGGACCAAGCTGCTGCATAAGGCCTGCGGCTGCCTCTTCCAATCCCGCCATCGGCGTTGCAAGAATGATCAGCCCGTGAAGCGACTGAACGACATTGCTCTGACGATGGGCACGAGCCTGCTCACGCCAACTCGCGCATGCGCTAGCGAATTCTCTGCAGAGCACGAGCTGCTCTGGCAGCCGAACACCGGGCAGGTAGCGCCGATTCTCCCGGTGTTTTTTGAGCAACTCGAACTGCTGCGGATCCCGCACCCATAGGCTCACGTAGCCCGTTTGGGCCCGCCCTGCAAATTGAACGGCGACCGCGGTGCCCCAGGCGCCCGCGCCGATCACCAGCGTCGGCAACGTGAGCTCGGGCGAGGACATGGTTACTGCTTCGGGAGAATCAGGCCGCTGTCAGAGGCTTGTGATTGGGCGGTCGCTTGAGCAAGCCGCTGCTGATAGAACGCTTCCCAGTTCAGTTCCGCCAGATGAACCGGAGGAAAGCTCGCACGTTGAATCACGTCTGCAATATTGGATCTCAAGTAAGGGTAAAGAATGCTGGGGCAGGAGATGCCCTTTAACAGCGCCAGCTGATCGTCTGCAACGCCCAGGATTTCAAAAATGCCTGACTGGGTCGCCTCGACCAAGAATCCGACCTTGTCACCGAGTCGACAGGTCACAGTGCAGCGCACCGCAATCTCAAATAGCCCGGCCTGCAGCGTCTTGTCTTGGGTGTCGATCTGAAATTCAAGCCGGGGCTCCGCCTGGTCGATGAAGACCGCTGGCGCATCAGGGATTTCAAGTGAGACATCCTTGAGGTAGACGCGCTGTAGATTGAACTGGGGGCCGGCTGCGGCCGGTGCGGCCGCGCTGTTGGGCTGGGTCATCAACATCTCTTTCTGCGGATTAGTCCGCTAACAGGGGCGCGAGCCCACCCTCGCGGTCAAGTGCCGCGAGGTCATCAAAACCGCCAACATGCCGGTCTCCAATAAAAATCTGTGGCACGGTCTTGCGGCCAGTCTTTGCCATCATCTGATCGCGCTGAACAGGATCCAGATCGATTCGAATCTTCTCGATTGCCGTGACTCCCCGCTGCTTGAGCAGCATCTCTGCCCGCTGGCAGTAGGGGCAGACGGCCGTGCTGTACATCACCACTTTTGCCATCTTCGCTAACTCCGTTTGGTCACCGGCAGGCCCGCCTGCTGCCAAGCATCAAAGCCGCCTTCCAGATTGAAGACCGCCTCGACCCCTGCCTTCCTGAGCTGACGGCCCGCCTTGGATCCACGCCAGCCGCTTTGGCACATCAGAATCACTGGCGCCTGGTCCTTGCCCTGTTGAATGCGTTTTTTAATGTCGTCCATCTGTGCTGCTAGGGCACTTAAGGGGATGTGCAGGGCCTGCGGTGCCGTGCCCTTGGCCGTCTCTGCAGCCTCACGGATATCGATCAACAAGGCGTTCTGTGAATTGAGCATCTGAGTCGCGCCCAGAGTGTTCACGATTCGTGCACCTGAGCCGCGGGTGGCCATTGGCCAGACCAGCAGCGCGCCGCTGATAAAGGCCGCGATGATCAGAATAATGTTGTCGATAAAAAACTGCACGGCTGCTCCTTGTCCGGGATTCGGACGCGATGGGCGGAAATTATAGAATGCGGCCCATGGGTAAGCGTTTTTCCATCGTGTTGCTTCGGCACGGTCAGAGCCAATGGAACCTCGAGAACCGCTTTACTGGCTGGGTCGACGTGGATCTGACAGAGCAGGGCCGAAACGAGGCCCGCCAGGCGGGAGAGCTGCTGAGGTCCAAAGGGTTTGAATTTGATCGCGCCTACACCTCGGTGCTCAAACGGGCCATCCGGACCCTCTGGATCACGCTGGATGCGCTGGATCAGATTTGGGTTCCGGTCCATAAAAAATGGCGTCTCAATGAACGCCACTACGGCGCACTCACTGGCTTGAACAAAGCCGAGACCGCCGCCCGATATGGAGAGGCGCAGGTGCTGAAATGGCGCCGGGCCTACGATGTGCGGCCGGACCCGCTTGAGCCGAGCCATGAATTCTGGCCAGGCCATGATCCGCGCTATGCAAGGATTGATCCGACCCTGCTGCCCGCCACAGAGTGCCTGAAGGACACCATCGATCGGGTCATTCCCGTCTGGGAGCAGTCCATCGCGCCGCGGGTGAAGGCCGGCGAGCGCATCCTGGTCGCCGCCCACGGAAACTCGATTCGGGCGCTCATCAAATACCTGGAGCGGATGTCCGAAGTCGATATCTTGGCGCTGAATATCCCGACGGCCCAGCCCCTGGTCATCGAGCTTGATGAGCGGCTGCAATTTGTCGGCCGACGCTATCTGGCGGATCCAGCTGTGATCGAGGCGGCCATGATGGCAGTGGCCCATCAGGGCAAGGCAAAAACCGCCTAAACTTTTCAGCGTTGCGGTAGCCTAACGCTGCCGATATTTTTTGCCCGACACGGGCCAGAAAGCCGTTATGTCCAGAAAGCTTCAAGTTGTGGGATGGGTCTCTGCAGGTCTGATCAGTGGCGTGCTGTTCAGCATGGGGTTTCAAGCGGTCGCGCAGCGCGAGACGCGGGCATCTCTGCCGATTGACGAACTTCGACAGTTTGCCGATGTTTATGGCGCGATTAAGGCCAACTATGTGGAATCAGTTGAAGACAAGAAGCTGATCACGCAGGCCATCAGCGGCATGTTGACGGGTCTGGATCCGCACTCCGCTTACCTTGATGCCGATGCATTCAAGGAACTGCAGGTAGGCACCCAGGGTGAATTCGGCGGGCTCGGGCTAGAAGTTGGCACGGAGGATGGTTTTGTGCGAGTCATCTCCCCCATTGAAGGTACTCCAGCAGAGCGGGCCGGTGTCAAGGCCGGCGATTTGATCATTCGCATTGATGAAAAGGCCACCAAGGGACTGCCGCTCAACGATGCGGTCAAGCTGATGCGGGGTAAACCCAAGACCCCCGTCACGCTGACGATCAATCGCAAAGGCGAGAATCGGCCCCTGGTTTTTACGATCGTGCGTGATGTCATTCAGATTCAGAGTGTGCGCTCCAAGATGCTCGAGCCTGGTTTTGGCTACATTCGCATCACTCAATTTCAAGAACACACTGTTGAAAATCTGGTGAAGCACTTTAATCAATTGGCCCAGCAGGGTCCCATGAAGGCCTTGGTGCTCGACCTTCGCAATGATCCGGGCGGCCTGCTCAATGGTGCCATTGGCGTGTCTGCGGCGTTTCTGCCAGACAAAGCCTTGGTGGTCTCAACCGACGGCCGGCAGGACGATTCCAAGCGCAAATACTTTGCTGCTGCCAGCGACTACCACCGCTCAGGGCGAGAGGATCCGCTGGCAAAACTCTCGTCACAGTCGAAAACGGTGCCTATGGTGGTGCTGGTCAATAGCGGTTCGGCTTCGGCCTCTGAGATTGTGGCGGGTGCGCTTCAGGATCATCAGCGCGCCAAAATTTTAGGCACGCAGACCTTTGGCAAAGGCTCGGTTCAGACCATCCTGCCGCTGACCAGTAACACTGCGATCAAACTGACGACAGCCCGCTATTTCACTCCCAAGGGCCAATCCATTCAGGCCAAGGGCATCAGCCCCGACTTTTGGGTGGAGGAAACTGCCGACGGTGCAGTTGTGGACCGGCTGCGAATCCGCGAAGCAGATCTCAATCGCCATCTTTCTGGCCGTGAGGCGCCGAGTAAAGGCGGTGATAACGAGAAGCAAAAGCCCGCCGCGCAAAAGCCGGAGCAGCGCAATAGTGCCGATCAGGCAGCGCGCGATGCCAAGCCGATTGAATTCGGCAGCGCGGATGATTACCAATTGCAGCAGGCGCTGAATCACCTAAAGGGCAGACCCGTAGCGACATCGGCCCGTCCGGAGAGTGGCTGATCAAGAGGCCCTTCGTCACAGCCGTCATGCGCTGCTGGATGGTATTGATGACGAGGGTGTTGCCGCGCTTCAGGCCGCACGCGTTCTGATCATCGGCGCGGGCGGCCTGGGCTGCCCCGCTGCCTTGTATCTGTCTGCAAGCGGCATCGGCCAGCTGCACTGGTTTGATGGCGATCAGGTCGATGCCACCAATTTGGCGCGGCAGACCCTGTTTGGACCCGACGACATCGGACAATTGAAAGTTATCGCGGGTGCCAGAGCACTTCGGCGAACCAGTCCCAGCACTGAAGTGATTGCCGAGCCCCGATTCGTGGACGCATCGCTTCTTGATGCGGCGATTCCACTGGCGGATGTGGTGCTGGATTGCACCGATCAGTGGTCGATTCGACAGCTCATTAATGCCCGCTGCGTCGCCCACCGAAAGCCGCTCGTCAGTGCGGCCGCAATCGAGTGGTCTGGCCAGCTTTTGAGTGTCGATCCCAGGCAGTCTGAGCAGGCCTGCTACGCCTGCTTGTTTGATCCGCAGACAGAGCCCGTCGCACATGCCTGCGGCGCCTACGGTGTGCTCTCGCCGCTGGTGGGCGTCATGGGATGTCTTCAGGCTGCCGAAGCCATTAAGCTGATTGTGCGCGGCCGACATCCGGGCTCGTCTCTGCCATCCGCAGGCCAGAGCCTCACGCTCGTGGAGTTGAAAACTGGCCGCTGGCAGCAGGTGAGTGTTGCGCGCAATCCTCAGTGCCCGGTCTGCGCATCACAACGGGCGAACATCGCGCAGCCGAAGAATTAGGGAAAAATAAACTTCACGACGGCCTCGGCAGAATCCGAGGGCCGCTTGCGAAATCCTGTTTTAGCGAATTGCAGCCAGCGGCCCTGAACAAAGGCCATGGCCATGGCGGACTGCAGGCTTAACTCCGGCGAGGCCTGGGAGGCCTCGGCCTCAGCCCGCTGCAGCCGCAGACATTGCCGGATTGAGGCCTCGACCCGCTCCAGCAGCTGATTCACGCGGGCCTGCAGGCGGCTGTCCTCATTGACAATGGCATCTCCGATGAGCACTCGGGTCATGCCCGGATTTTTTTCGGCAAAGCCCAACAGCATCAGCACAATTTCTCTGGCCCTGGCTGCCGGGGCTCCGGGCCGGGCTTCGATCTGATTGATCAGAGAGAAGATGGTTTCTTCAATGAAATCCAAGAGGCCTTCGAACATTTGGGCCTTGCTGGCGAAGTGCCGATAGAGGGCCGCCTCGGAGAGAGAAAGCTTTGCAGCGAGCGCAGCGGTTGTGACTTTTTCTGCGGCGCCTTCTTGCAGCATTGACGCAATGGTCTGCAGAATCTGAAGACGACGTTCGCCGGGCTTCGGACGTTTCCGCACCGGTCCTGTTTGTGCTGGGGAATGCTGGGCTGCCGGCTGCATAAGCTTGGCGTTGTATTAACGAAAGTGCTGGGCTCTGATCAACGATCCGAGACAGTGTACTTGAAGCCGGACATAACTTGGTCGTCGGGCGGCTAAGGGTCGGCCCGAATCTCGTGCCCGTCTGCGGACAGTTTTTGAGGTCAGCACGCGTGCAGTTCGCATGCCCAGTCGGTGCGCCGCCTGAAGATTTTCGTCGTGATCATCAATCAACCGAACACGTTCTGCAGGCCGGCCTGACTGTCTGAGCAATGCGCGCATCAGCAGCATCGATGGCTTGGGCCTGAGTCGGCCGATCAGCTTCATGTCCTCCATCGCAATCACACGATCAAAGCAGCGCTTCAGGCCCAGTAGCTGCAGGAGTCGATGGGCATATCGACGCGAAGCATTCGTGAGCAGCCATCGCTCGCCGGCCAGCCGACTGACCCGATAGCGGCCCCCACGCGACTTCGGCACCAGATGATGCAACTCCTGATGAGGATGGGTCTGAGCGAGAAATTCGTAGGGATCGATTTCGTGGTGCCGAACCAGCCCAAGCAGTGTTGCCCCATAGCGGTGCCAATAACGCTCGCGCAGATGGCTGGCCTGCTGCTCCGAGAGGCTGAGCCGCTCGGCCATGAAGGCGGTCATTCTGCGATTGATCTCTCCCATGACACGCCAAGAGGCGTCATACAGGGTATTGTCCAGATCGATCAGCCATAACGGCCGTGCCACGGGCACCTCAGTGAGAACGAATCATGGTGCCGACGCCTTCGTTGGTCAGGATTTCCAACAGCAGACAATGCGGCACGCGGCCGTCCACGATGTGGACCGAATGCACACCACTTCGGGCCGCCTCGAGGGCCGATGAAATCTTGGGCAGCATGCCTCCAGAGATCGTGCCGTCCGCAAACAATGCGTCAATCTCGCGGGCGCTCAGCCCAGTCAACAGATGGCCGTCCTTATCCAGGACCCCCGGCGTATTGGTCATGAGAATCAATTTCTCAGCCTTTAAAATCTCAGCGATTTTTCCAGCCACCAAATCAGCATTGATGTTGTAAGTCTCGCCCTCACGTCCTGAGCCGATGGGTGCAATGACCGGCACGAATCCACTGGCCAGCAGTGAATGAATAATTTCGGGATCGACCGACTCGATCTCACCGACATGGCCGAGGTCAAGCACCTCCTGAGAACCTGAATCGGCCTTGACCATCATTTTTCGGGCCCGAATCAGGCCGCCATCTTGGCCCGTCAGGCCCACGGCCTTGCCGCCTGCATGATTGATCAGCTCGACGATTTCTTTGTTGACCTGGCCCGCCAAGACCATCTCAACAATGTCCATGGTCTCGGTATCAGTCACTCGCATGCCCTGGATGAACTCGCCTTTTTTTCCCACCTTCGAGAGCAACGATTCGATCTGAGGTCCGCCCCCGTGCACGACCACCGGCAGGATGCCGACCAAGCGCAACAAAATGATGTCGCGGGCAAATGATTGCTTCAGGTTATCCTCGGTCATGGCGTTGCCGCCATACTTGATGACCACGGTCTTGCCATGAAAACGACGAATGTAAGGCAGGGCCTCCGCCAGTACGGCGGCCTTCACATCTGCATCCGGTGTGCCAGATATCGAAGCAGCAGTTTTGGTCATATCGGTTCGGTCGAGAGAATGATCTACACTTCAACGCATTGTAAGCAGGCTGCAGACTCTTGAAAAAACTATTTACTGCAATCATGCGCCTTGGGCCATGGCCTCTACGCGCGCCCGCATCCTCTGCACTGCCCGATCCGTCGACGACGCAGGTTGCGCTTGGCGTTGCTGGCCTGCTGGTCGGCCTGATGACAGCAGTTTTGTATCTGCTTGCCAGCATGCTGCTGCCCTCGCGAATCGCATTGCTGATCAGTCTGTGTGTGGGCCTGGCCGCCTCGCTGCCTCGGGCCCCTTCAGGGCTGCAGCAGCCCGCGCTGACCGGCCCCTCGGGCCTGGCCATGGCCCTCATGCTGCTGATCAAACTTGAAACGGTCTCAGAGATTGACCATGCCTGGAGCGCCATCATTTTGATTTGCAGCACCACCTGGGCCCGCTGCGCAGTAGTGGCCGCCCGTGCGGATCCTATCAGCGGCCTGGGGCCCGCTTCGAACGGATCCCGCGCTGCCTGTCTGCTGATCGGTACGGCACCGATGCTGTTTTTTGGGCTGCTGCCCGATCCCGCCTGGGGCTTGTGGATGGCCGCCTTGGCGGTTTTGTTGATCAGCCGGCTGCTCAGAGGCATCGGCTGGACAGCGCCCTTGGCGGTGCGTTGGGCCCTGGCCGAGACGGTCTACTGCGTTGTGGTAGTACTGCTGATGAGTGCGGCTGCGCTGGCCGAATTCACCGAAGAAGATTCAGAAGATTCCTAAACTCGGTTCAGTCGCCAAACTGACGCTGGCGAAGTTCGCGACGCTGCTGGGCCTCAATGGAGAGGGTCGCGGTGGGCCTGGCCAGCAGGCGTTTTAAACCGATGGGCTCACCCGTCTCCTCACAGTAGCCATATTCGCCAGATTCAATTCGCATCAGGGCCTGCTGCACTTTCTTGATCAGCTTGCGCTCCCGATCGCGAGTGCGCAGCTCCAGGGCATGTTCCTCTTCGATGGTCGCGCGGTCTGCGGGATCAGGCACCAAAACGGTCTCCCTCAAATGCTCGGTGGTCTCGCCTGCATTGGCCCGCAATTCAGACTCCAGCGCTTTGAGTTTGCGTCGAAAAAAATCAAGCTGAGCGGCGCTCATGTAGTCATCCGCAGGCTGCGCGAGCAGCTCTTTTTCAGACGCGATTCCTTTGCTTGTTACCGTGGCCATACTCTCCAACTTCCCTCTCCAGACACCACACCTGTCTTGCACTTCACCAAGACGCCCATCGGCTTAAACCAGACACTGCTCCAAGCCCTTAACGATTGTATCCCGCGGCAGTTTCCGTCCAATGAACACCATCTTGGACTGGCGCTTCTCCCCCGCCTGCCAGGGACGCCCCACATCGCCACCCATCAGCATGTGCACGCCTTGAAAGACCATCTGGTGCTCGCTGCCCTTGATGTAGAGCACGCCTTTGTAGCGAAGCAGCTGGGGGCCGTAAGCCTGCGAGACGGCGCCCATAAAACCCTCAAAGCGGCCCGAATCGAACGGCCGATCCGACTTGAACACAAAGGAGTGGACATCGTCGATATGGCTGTGGCCTGCGTCCGTATCGAGAAATTCGGGATCAATCTCGAGTACCGCATTGAGATTGAATCCGCGGATGTCAAAAATCTCTGCAACGGGTACCTCACCAAAGTGGGCCTGCCGAATGCTGGCACGCGGATTCATCTTCGTGAGCCGCTGACGCAGACTTTCAGCAGCCGATGCGTCTACAAGATCGGCCTTTGAAATCAAAATCCGATCTGCAAAGCCCACTTGGGCCTGCGCCTCCGCATGCTCGCTGAGCTGATGGGGCCCGTGTACCGCGTCGACCAGAGTCACCACCGCATCCAGCAGGTACCGCTCCGCGATGGCGTCGTCAACGAAAAATGTTTGTGCCACTGGGCCGGGCTCCGCCAAGCCAGTGGTCTCAATCACCACACGATCAAATTGAATTTCTCCTGCGGCCCGACGTTGAGCGAGTCGGCCCAGCATTTCAATCAAATCGCCTCGCACCGTACAGCAGATGCAGCCGTTGTTCATCTCTACAATGCGCTCATTCGTGTCGCCAAAGAGGAGCTCGTTATCGATGCTCTCCTGGCCGAATTCATTTTCAATCACCGCAATCCGCTGGCCGTGAGACTCGTTCAAGATGCGCTTTAAGAGCGTGGTCTTTCCCGCACCGAGAAACCCGGTGAGAATCGTGACCGGGATCATCGCCGCCGGGGTCTGTGAGGCAACAGGTGCTGTCATACGGGATCCGAAAAAATTTAAGTCTTCGAGGAGGGCGCCGATTTTCGTCGGGCCCGAGGATGGGCGGCATCATAAACCTGCGCCAGCCGCTGAAAATCCAGGTGAGTGTAGACCTGAGTCGTCGCGATCTGGGCATGGCCCAAAAGCTCTTGCACGGCCCGCAAATCGCCACTGGACTGCAGCAGATGACTGGCGAAGGAATGGCGCAGCATGTGCGGGTGGACCGTGGTGGGCATGCCAAGGGCCCTTGCCCGCTGGCCAAATCGCCGCTGTACCGTTCGGCCAGACAGTCGGCCGCCGAACCGGTTGATAAAAAGGGCGGTGCTGCTGAGGTCCTCGCCTTGCGACTGCCGAAAAGCGAGCCAGTCCCGAAGGGCCTGCATCGCTGGGGCCCCGATCGGCACGCGACGGGATCGGCCTCCTTTGCCCACCACGAAGGCCTCAGCTGTCTCCAGGTCAATCCAGCCGTTGCGTCCGGCGGCCACCGATGGGTCTGGATGGCAGTTCAGTCCGACCAGCTCTGACAGGCGCAGGCCGCTCGAATACAGCAGCTCCGTCAGTGCACGGTCGCGCAACTGCGTGAAGGGGTCTCCCGCCGAGGGGGGCGCGCCCAGGGCGGCAGAGTTCGCATCGGCAGAGGCCGACTTTCCCTCCACAAACTGAACTGCCCAGTCCACCGAGAGCGCCTCAGGCAGACGCCTTGCCGCCCGAGGAGGCCGAACGGACTTGGCGGGATTCATGGGCATGGCGTAATGCTGGGCGAGCCAATCAAAAAAAGTTCTCCAAGCCGACAGCCGCCGAGCGATGCTTTTTGCGGAAAGGCCCGCCGCCCTCCAGCGGGCCACCTCGGCACGAATTTCAGCGGGCCTGGCCTCGGTCAGCAGACGATCTGAAAACGCATGGGAGAGCTTATCGAGGTCACGTCGATAGCCCTGCACAGTCAAAGCCGAATAGCGACGGCCGTGCGCCAACGACTGCAAAAAAGTGTCGATCAGTTCACTGGCTTTGGCCATGGTGCTCAACACACTTGGAGAGTGCGGCACTGGCGATCTCACTGATGCGCTCAAGGAAAGCAACGCCCAGATCCGGCGCGAATCGCCTTGGGTCAGAGGATCCCAGTACCACCACCCCAAAGGCCTCCGGCGCTGCGCCTACCCGCAGGGGAAGCACTGCAATGGATTGCGCGTCTCGGCCCGCCTCGGGCAGCAGCCTTGCCGCGCCCGACAGGCTCGCGGGTCCGCAGATCGGCAGGCGCAGCCCGTCAATCTGATCAACGTAATCTGCAGTTGCGCTCACCACCCAATCCTGGCCCGCAAGCAACGCAGCAGGCCGCCATACGCCGATGCCCACCAACGGCACGGCGAATATTTTTCCGATTGAATCCACCACGACACGCGGCAGGCTTGCGGGATCGGCATGCAGAAAAAGTCCGCGTACCCAACGCTGCATGCAGGCCGAGATCGCGTCATTTTCTTGGCCATGGCGCAGCAAATCAGCAAGCTTGAGTTCCATCGATTTAATGCGATCACGCAGCACAGTGGCCTGACGTTCAATCAAGGAAATGGCCTGGCCTGACTGCGGGTGCGGCACGTTGATCTCAGACAGAAGGTGGGGCGCTTGCTCAAAAAAATCGGGGTGGGCCTTCAGGTAACCGATGACCTGTTCTTCAGTCAATGCTGCGGGATCACCCAGCGTAGGTTCTTTCGGATTCACAGTTGCATCACTCCATCGAAAACAGGCTCCGCCGGCCCGGTCATCATGACCGGGTCTTTCGGCAGGCCCGACCACTGGATTTTAAGTCGACCACCTCGGGCCTGAACGTCAATCGGAGCCGAAGGTGCAAGCACTCCACGGGCAATTCCCGCCACCACGGCCGCACAGGCGCCCGTGCCGCAAGCAAGGGTCTCGCCAGCACCCCGCTCAAAAACACGAATCGAAATCGCATTTGCGTTGCGCTGCTCCACAAAACCGGCATTGACCCGATGACGAAACCGCGGATGCGATTCACACCATGCGCCAATGAGGCCAACCGGGTGGGCATCAAGATGCTCGACCCACTGAACGGCATGGGGATTGCCCATCGAAACCAGCGAAATCCAGAATGCCTCAGCATTGGGTGGCTGCAGCTGAAAGAGATCGATCTGGCCCTCACGTCGATGGGCCAGGCCTGCCGCATCAAAACCGATCTCCTGCAAATCAAAGCTCGGGGCGCCCATCGCCACCGTGACGGATCCATCCGCATGAATGGTGGGAAGAATCACACCCGACTTGGTGCGAACACGAATGGTCGGCTTTGAAGTCAGGCCCTTATCGCGGACAAAGCGGGCAAAACATCGGGCACCATTGCCGCACTGCTCCACCTCTTGGCCATCCGCATTGAAGATTCGGTAGACAAAATCAACATCGGGCCCATCAGCGGCCTGCACCAGAAGGATTTGATCGGCGCCCACACCAAATCGACGGTCAGCGATTTTTCTCCATGCTGAGGCCGGCATCTCGATGGCTGCTCGCGTCGCATCAATCACGACAAAGTCATTACCGGCGCCTTGCATCTTGGTGAAGTTCAGTTTCATGGCCATGGATTATCCATAGACGGGGGGCTGGCCCTCTGGCCGGCTCTTGAACCGACGATGCGTCCAGAGATATTGCTCCGGCGTTTCGCGAACACGGGCCTCAATGAATTGATTCATGCGCGCGATGCCCTGCGCGATGGTTTCTTGCTGATCATCGTCGGGATGCTGCCATCCTGGATAGAAGCGGGCAACATAACCACGCTCTGTCATGGTCGTCACCAGAGGCAAGACCACTGCGTGAAGCGAGCGCGACAGGCGCACCACGCTGGTCACTGTCGCGGCCGGAACACCAAAAAATGGAATAAACAGTGCATCGCGTGGCCCGAAATCCATATCTGGCAAGAAGTAAGCCGGCAGGCCTCGCCTGACCCATCTCGCCAGACTCGCGATTCCTTGCTGTCGGGAAATCATGATGGGATCATTGAACCGACGACGGCCCTGAAGTGTCCAGGCATTGAGCACGGGATTGGACTGATTCGAATACATTGATACGAATCGTTGCTCCAGCTGAAAGCGCAGGCCGCCCGCATCTAGGCCGAGAAAATGGGGAGCCAGCACAATCACAGGCCGGCCTTGCACGGCCTGGAAGTGCTCCAGCCCCTCGAGCTTGACCAGAGATCGGACCGCATCCTTATTGCCAAACCACACAATGAATCGTTCGATAAAGGCGCGCGCGTAGCAAACAAAATGCTGCCGTATGACGGCAGCCCGCTGTTGATCAGTCCACTGCGGAAAGCACAGGCGCAGATTCGTCGCTGCCACCGCCCGCCGGCGTCGCGCAAATCGATGGGCCGCGCGGCCCAGCAGACTCGCCACCGGCCGGCGAATCACTGCCGGAGAAAAGGCCAACACCCGAACGCACCACAGGCCCATCTCCGTCAGCAGATGCATCATGGCCGCCGGGCCCCCTCTGGGGTCAGCACGCCGCGCGGAGTCTTGTACCGGTTGTAGGGCCATAGATACTGCTCGGGAGCCTGCAGAATCTGTGCCTCGAGTGCATGATTCATGGCCAACACTGCTTGCTCGATTGTGCCCATCTCGATCTCGGGCTCGGGCGTCCAAGACTCAAACTCCACTCTCCATCCCGGGGCAGTGCGAATCGCGCGGACCCAAAAAATCGGTGCCTTTGTTGTCCGAGCGAGCCGGATGGGTAGAACCATGGTGTAGGCGAGCCGGCCAAAAAAGGGGGCCCACACCCCATCACCGTTCGCGGGCACTTGGTCCGGCAACATGCCGATCGCCTGGCCCTGATGCAAGGCGCGCAGCAGGCGCCGCACTCCGGCAGCATTCGCAGGGGCCGTTGCAAGATTGGGGGCGGGCCGAAGCGTTTCCATCAGCCGACGCAGGCCACGTTGTTTGGCTGGCCGATACAACACGGTAATCGGGTGATGCAAGGCGAAGACCCGTGCGGCCAATTCAAATGCGCCAAGGTGTGGTGTCAGCAAAATGACCCCACGTCCGGCCTGGGCGGCCAGCAGCACCTCATCGAGTCCTCGGGTCTCGGCCTGTGGCGCGCTCTGCGGATCGCACCAGAGTTTTGGCAGCTCAGCCACGAGCAGCCCGGCCTGACCGATCGACCGCCGCTTGAGGCGAGCGAGTTCGCCCGGGGCCACCGAGAGCCGCCCACTGGCGCAGGCCAGATGCCAAGCCTGATTCATCATCGCTCGATATCGGACCGATGATGCCCAGATCAGCCAGCCTCCCGCGGCACCCACTCGGCGCAGAACCGAAAGCGGCAGGTGCGCCAATATTTTGAACAGCAAGATCATCTGATTTATAGTTGCCTTATCGCCGATTTAATTCACAACTTGCGGGGCGAGGGGCAACACGGAGTGTACGTGTTGTCGGACAAATTCCGCTAAAGCGTCTGCCTCCCGTGATTCTCTTTGCAGCCGGGTTCAAAACGCTGAAGCGCCGCAATTGGAGAGTCTTTACCCAGGAGGTAGTGTGTCTAAGAGTTTTTATTTCACCTCGGAATCTGTCTCCGAGGGCCATCCCGACAAAGTCGCCGACCAGATTTCTGATGCCATCTTGGATGCCATTTTGGCCCAGGACCCACGATCCCGCGTGGCCGCTGAGACCCTCTGCAATACGGGTCTGGTGGTGCTGGCTGGCGAAATCACCACCCAGGCCAATGTCGATTACATCCAGGTGGCGCGCAACACCTTAAAGCGCATTGGCTACGACAACACCGACTTCGGCATTGACTACAAAGGCTGTGCGGTGTTGGTGGCCTACGATAAGCAGAGCCCCGACATCGCACAAGGCGTTGATAAGGCCCACGATAACAATCTCGATCAAGGCGCAGGCGACCAAGGCCTCATGTTTGGCTATGCCTGCGACGAGACACCGGTGCTGATGCCGGCCCCGATTTATTATGCCCACCGACTCGTTGAGCGCCAGTCGATGCTGCGACGAGACGGCCGCCTGCCTTGGCTGCGCCCTGATGCAAAAAGCCAGATCACGCTGCGCTATGTCGATGGCAAGCCCGAGAGCATCGATACCGTCGTGCTGTCGACCCAGCATGCGCCTGAGATCGGCCTGGAAAAACTGCGCGAAGCGGTCATCGAAGAAATCATTAAGCCGGTGCTGCCCAAAGAATTGATCAAAGGCGAAATGAAGTACCTGGTGAACCCGACTGGCCGTTTTGTGATTGGCGGCCCCCAGGGCGATTGCGGTCTGACCGGCAGGAAAATTATTGTCGACACCTATGGCGGCGCAGCCCCCCACGGCGGCGGTGCTTTCTCCGGCAAGGATCCCTCCAAAGTGGATCGCTCGGCTGCCTACGCTGGCCGTTACGTTGCCAAAAACATCGTTGCCGCTGGGCTGGCGAAAAAAGCCCTGATTCAAGTCAGCTATGCAATCGGCGTTGCCCGGCCGACCTCGGTCATGGTCACAACAGAAGGCACCGGCGTGGTCTCGGATGAAAAAATCGCCCAGGCTGTTGAGCAGGTCTTTGACCTGCGGCCCAAGGGAATCGTCCAAATGCTCGATCTGTTACGTCCCATTTATGAAAAGTCGGCTGCCTACGGCCACTTTGGCCGCGAACAGGCTGAGTTCAGCTGGGAGCGCACTGACAAGGCCGCTGCATTAAAGGCTGCCTGCGGTCTCTGAAGGGGTGACGGAGCCGAAGCTTTGATTTAAACTTCGGCTCCCTGCTCAAGGAGCGTTGCGAGGGGGCCCTTTTCGGCCCTCCCAGGCTTGGGCTGGATTCTGTTCAACGGCGCTCGCGAACCCCTTCACACCCATGAAAGGAGCGCGAGATGAGCGCTGTATTAAAACCTGTTACTTCCAGCGGCCAGCCCGACTACAAGGTGGCCGATCTCTCATTGGCCGACTGGGGCCGCAAAGAAATCAAGATCGCCGAAACCGAAATGCCGGGCCTAATGGCCATTCGTGATGAATACGCTGCCAAAAAGCCCCTGAAGGGCGCCCGAATTTCAGGTTCGTTGCATATGACGATCCAGACCGCAGTGCTGATCGAGACCCTGGTGGATCTTGGCGCAGAGGTTCGCTGGGCCTCGTGCAACATCTATTCAACTCAGGACCACGCTGCCGCGGCGATCGCTGCTGCGGGCGTGCCCGTCTATGCCTACAAAGGCGAATCGCTGGACGAGTACTGGGACTACACCCACCAAATTTTTCAGTGGGCCGATGGCCAATCCACCAACATGATTCTGGATGATGGAGGCGACGCAACGCTGCTGCTGCATCTCGGCACCGATGCCGCCAAGGATCCTTCGCTGCTGAACCATCCAAAGAGTGAAGAAGAGGTTTGCCTCTTCAACTCAATCAAACGGCAGCTCGCGATCGATCCAAAGTTCTATGAGCGCAACTTGCGCGCGGTCATCGGCGTCACGGAAGAGACCACCACTGGCGTACACCGCCTAAAAGAAATGTCAGCAAAGGGCACCTTGGCATTTCGGGCGATTAACGTCAATGACTCCGTTACCAAGAGCAAATTCGATAATCTTTACGGCTGCCGTGAGTCACTCGTCGACGCCATTAAGCGGGCCACCGATGTCATGATTGCCGGCAAGGTCGCCGTGGTCTGTGGCTATGGTGATGTGGGCAAGGGCTCTGCTCAGGCCCTGCGGGCGCTTTCAGCGCAGGTCTGGATCACTGAGGTCGATCCCATCTGCGCGCTGCAGGCCGCGATGGAAGGCTACCGCGTTGTCACCATGGAGTATGCCGCCGACAAGGCTGACATTTTTGTGACGGCCACCGGCAATAAAAATGTGATTGCCTACGATCACATGGCGAAAATGAAAGACCAATCGATTGTCTGCAACATCGGCCATTTTGATAATGAGATTGATGTCGCCGCGCTCTCTCGCTGCGACTGGGAAGAAATCAAACCCCAAGTCGATCACGTGATCTTTCCCGATGGAAAGCGTTTGATCCTTCTTGCGAAAGGCCGTCTGGTCAATCTGGGCTGCGGCACAGGCCACCCCAGCTATGTCATGAGCTCTTCATTTGCCAATCAGGTCATCGCGCAGATAGAGCTTTTCACCCACAAGGACTACTACGAAAACGGCAAAGTCTATGTGCTACCCAAACATCTCGATGAGAAAGTGGCGCGACTTCAGCTGAGGAAACTCGGCGCACAGCTGACAACGCTCTCCGATGACCAGGCCCGCTACATCGGTGTGCCCATCGAGGGGCCGTTTAAGCCCGAAACCTACCGCTACTAGTCGGAGCTCAGGCAATGGCAGAAAAGCCAGGCCTGAGCCTTGAGTTTTTTCCACCGAAAACGCTCGAGGCTCGGCAGCGGCTCGCATCGACCGCGGAAGACCTTCGCGCCGTGCGTCCCGACTATGTATCGGTGACCTATGGCGCGGGGGGATCCACACGGGAGGGCTCACTCGAAACCGTTCGCCAGATGCGAGGACTCTTCCCCTCGGTCGCGCCCCACATTTCTTGCATCGGTGCCACCGCGGCACAGATGCGGGAACTGCTGGATCTGTACGCTGAGCTGAAGATTTCGCGCCTCGTGGCCCTGCGCGGGGACCTGCCTTCCGGCTACGGCCAGGGCGGCGAATTCCAGCACGCGAGCGATCTGGTCCGATTTATTCGGTCACAGGCCCAGTCGTCATTTCATGTTGAAGTCGCGGCCTATCCCGAGATTCACCCACAGGCGAAAAGCGCAGAAGACGACTTACGATTTTTTGTCGAAAAGATCCGGGCAGGCGCCGATGGTGCCATCACGCAATATTTTTTCAATTCGGATGCGTATTTCCGATTTGTTGATGATGTGTATGCGCTCGGCGTCGATGTGCCCATCATTCCCGGGATCATGCCGATCACCAACTTCTCTCAGCTTGCGAGATTCTCGGATGCCTGTGGGGCAGAGATCCCGCGTTGGATTCGTCAACGGCTGGCCGGGTTTGGCGATGACGCGGCGTCCATCACGGCATTCGGCGAGGCCGTGATCACCGATCTCTGCGATCAGCTGCTGACCGCCGGAGTGCCCGGCCTTCACTTTTACACCATGAACCGGGCCGAACCGACGCTTGCGATTCTTCGCAACCTTAAGCTGATCGGCTCTTAAAATCGCGCCAGCCCGACTCGGTCACGCAGGCATCGAGCCGCAGATCGTGGGGCTCGGTAAACACCTCGTCATGCAGGGCGTGATCAAAGCAAATGCCCACCAAACGTGGCCATGGCGTGGGCGTCGCCGCGATCGTGCGATCGTAAAGTCCGGCGCCCGCCCCCAGTCTGCCACCCATGCGATCAATCCCCACACACGGCACCAACCAAGTGTCACACTCCAGACTCTGAGTGCCTTGCGGCACCTGCAGGCCCATGACATCTCTGACCATGGAGGCGCCAGGCTGCCAAAGCTGCATGATCAAAGGCGCGTCTCGGCTCACCACAACCGGCAAGGCGAGCTGCATGCCGCGGGCATGCCAGGCCTTCCACATCGACATCAGATCTGGCTCTCCACGCCAGGGCAAAAACACCGCAATGCGCGACCAGCCCTGCGTGACCGCCTTGGCTGATAAGGCGTCTGCGATTGCCTTTTCGGCAACGCGCCGATCCTCTTGAGCAAGCGCCGCTCGCTGATCCAAAAGCCGACGGCGAAGCGGGTCTTTCTGCATGGATAGGATTCTCGACATTTCAGGGTTAAATTTACTCTCTGTGAATTACGCCAAACCCATCCGAATGCCTAGGGGAAGCCCTTTGTTTTGCTGCGCAGCGATGATGCTTGTCACGCTTGCTAGTCCATCGGCGTTGTCGGCAAAGCCCTCAGTGCCCGCTGAATCCCCTGCCGCGGTCATTGTTGCGGCCAAAGAAGCATTTGCCAAAGGAAAACTCTCCGAACTCGATCGACTGATGGCAAAAAGCCAAGGCCACCTCCTTGCTGCGTGGCCAGATTATTGGCGACTGAAGCTGTTGATTGGCATTCCAAGTGCGGATGCAAAAACAATGCGTGCGAATGTCCAGGCCTTTATCGCACGCCACCCCCAGCATCCGCTGCGCGAGCATGCGCAACGGGATTGGATTGCCGCATTGGTGACCAAAAATCTATGGGCCGAGGTGGCTTCTGCTTTGGAAACGCTGCCGCCACAGGTCACCAGCCCAAACATTCAGTGCGCTCGGGCCAAGCTCAGCCTACCGGCGGCAGAATCCTCCGTGCCAAAAACCGAGGCCGCACCGCTTGCCGTCGGCCAGGAGGTGTTGGATGGATGCCTCGCCCTGATTGCTGATCTAGCGAAAAATGAACGGGTCGCCATCGGCTACCTGCGGCAGCGCGCCCGATGGGCAGCGCAAAGTGGCAGCGATGCAAGCCACCATCGCATGATGGAGGTCTTGCGCTCCCACGCCAAATCGCATGAGACCAGCGTGCGGGGGCCAGACCCAATCGCAACCGAGGCCGCTCTCGGCCACGTGCTGCGGGTCTCGCGGGTCGATAGTCTCGGATCTCTGCCGCTTTATCAGAAACACAAAAAAGAGCTCAGCCATGAGCAGGCCGACTACGGCGCCTTCGCGGTTGGGGCTGCGATCTGGCGTCGAAGTCACGCCAACGCGTGGCCAATGATGCTGGAGGGCTGGGCGAGCCTGCGCGATCAGCCTGATGATGCGCTAGCCACTGCTGCCCGTGAAGCCATTCGGCGCTCGGCCTGGCCCAAGCTTTTGGAAATCATCGCCGCGATGCGATCACCGATGCGCAACGAGGCCACTTGGCAATACTGGCGCGCCATGGCCCTGATGCAGGCCCAGCAGCGTGAGCAGGCCGAAGAAATATTGCGTGATCTACGCGACGAATTTGGCTTTTACGGGCTGCTCGCCCAAGAGCTGCTGGGCACCGCAGTACGGCTTCCCGCGCGACTCGAGGTCTCGCTTACCGCAGAAGACCAAAAAAAATTAGATCGCGATCCGGCCATTCAACGCAGTTATGCTCTGGTTCGCGCCGGAATGCGGGCCGAGGCTGTGCTCGAGTGGGGCGCAGCCATGCGTCAAAGAAGTGATGCCGAACTGATTCGTGCAGCAGAGCATGCGCGCCGAGCAGGCTTTTATGACCGCATGATTGCTGCGGCGGATCGGACCCAACAGGAACATGATTTTTCACTGCGTTATCCGGCACTGTTTAAAGAAAAGGTGCTGTCGGCCGCCCAACAAAAATCGCTTGATCCGTGGTGGGTGCTCGGCCTTATCCGACAAGAATCTCGATTCATCCCCGATATCAAGTCATCCGTGGGGGCGACAGGTCTGATGCAAATCATGCCGGCGACTGGAAAAATGCTGGCCAAAGAAGTTGGGCTCGGTAGTACGCGGCCGCTGGCATTAACCGATGTCGAGCTCAACGTAAAACTGGGAACTACCTACATGCGCCAGCTGCAAGATCGCTTCGGGGGCTCGGCGCTACTGGCCTCAGCAGCCTATAACGCCGGCCCCTCACGGGCCGTCAATTGGCGCGCCGCCCTGCCGCGCCGCATCGACGGGGCGGCATTTGCGGAATCCATACCCTTCCCCGAGACCCGGGATTACGTTAAGCGAGTGCTGGCCAATGCGGTGCTGTATCACGCGGTTCATAATGGTGGGGCTGTTCCCTCGCTTCGGCGCCTCCTCGGAGATGTGGCGCCAGCAGAGTCGTCGTAGCCGGTGCCATTGCCTCCACCTTTACTGAGGATCTTTCGATGTCGCTTTTGCACGCAGATGTTGTGATTGTGGGTGGCGCCGGCTTCATTGGCCGGGCCCTCGCCGCAACGCTCATCTCGCGCAACAAATCCGTGCGGATCATCACCCGTCACCGTGAGCGTGCACGGGCCCTTTGGCCGCTGCCCAGAATCGAAATTGTGGAGGCCAATCCCAACGAGGAGGCCTCGCTTTACGAAGCCCTGGAAAACGCCGATGCAGTCATCAATCTGGTGGGCGTGCTTCACAGCAAAACAGGCCGGCCCTGGGGGCCCGATTTTGATTCCGCCCATGTCAAGCTGCCCGCACGGATCGCACGATGCATGAATCGACGAAAAATTTCTCGACTGCTTCACGTCAGTGCAATCGGTGCCGCTGATCAGGCGCCGTCGATGTATCTGCGCTCAAAGGCTGCCGGTGAGGCGGCCCTCCGGGCCAACCAATCCCTGCAGCTGACGATTTTGCGGCCCTCTGTCGTCTTTGGCCCCGAGGATCAATTCATGAATCTGTTCGGCCGTATGCAAAAGATCCTGCCGGTGATTCCGCTGGCCACGCCCCATGCACGGTTTCAACCGATCGCAGTCGAGGATCTTGCTTCGGCGATCGCCAACTGCCTCGACCAGCCCGAGACCGCGGGCAAGTTGTATGAATGCGTCGGTCCCGAGGTACTCACGCTGTATGAGCTTGTGCACTGGGCCGGCGTTTACGCAGGATGTCCACGGCCGATCATTCCACTTCCTGATGGTGCCGCTTGGGTGCAGGCCTGGATCATGGAGAACCTGCCTGGAAAGCCTTTGATGTCACGGGATAACCTCGCCTCCGCCAGCGTACCAAATGTCGGCAGCGGCCCAATGGCGGCTGAACTCGGCATTCCCAATCCGCAGTCGATTCATTCGGTCGTGCCCACCTACTTGGGCAGTGAGACACCTCGCGCCCGGCTGGCGAATCGACGGGCAAAAACCTGAGGGTTCTCGCCTGCGCCAGGATGCCCCAACCCGCCTGCAGGCCCTGATTGATCGCCTCAATCAGGCCGATCCGATTCAGGCAAAGCTGCCTGCCTCGGTTGAGATTTTTTGTGTGGGCGGTGCGGTGCGTGATGCGCTGCTTGGCTTACCTGACAGTGACCGTGATTATGTTGTGGTCGGTGGCACTGTAGAGGCCATGCTCAATGCAGGCTTTACACCTGTGGGCAAAGACTTTCCTGTTTTTCTTCATCCGGTGACGCACGAGGAGTTCGCGCTGGCCCGCACTGAGCGCAAGACCGCCAGTGGCTACAAAGGATTCAGTTTTCAGGCAGACCCCTCGGTGACATTGACACAGGATTTGATGCGTCGTGATCTCACCATGAATGCCATTGCCGTGAGTCGCACCGGCGAAGTCATTGATCCTTCTGGAGGCCAGCAAGATATCGTGTCGGGCTGTCTGCGTCATGTGGGACCAGCGTTTTCCGAAGATCCCGTCCGGCTCTTGCGCCTGGCGCGATTTGCTGCGCGTTGGCCCAACTTCTCAATTGCACAAGCCACGCTGTCGCTTTGCCAAAAGATTGTGTCGCTTCAAGAAGCCCGGGCACTTGTTGCTGAGCGAGTCTGGCAGGAGATTGCCAGGGGCCTGATGGAGTCACGGCCTTCGCGAATGCTAGAAGTCTTGGTGCATACCGGCGCCTGGTCTGTCTTGGCTAACGGCATGCCCGCTCCATCTGCATCAGCACAGCAGCAGCTCGATCAGGCCGCCGCCGACTCTGCGCCCCTTGAGAGCCGCTTTGGGCTGCTCATCCTCAATGCTGGGGGAAGGCCCCTGCCTTTGCACTTATTCAAAGCGCCGCGGGCCTGCCTAGAGCTTGCTGAGCTTTTGCTTCGGTACGCATCGACGCCGGATCATCTCGCGTCACTGATTGCTCCTCGCTCTGCAGATGCACTTGATGCGCTACTGCAGTGGCTCGGGCAGACTGATGCCCAACGCCGGCCAGAACGATTCGGACTGCTTCTGGATTGCATGCGCATCGTGGGCCATCTCTCACACCAGCAGGTTGAGCGGCTGAGGTCGTATGCGGACTGCCTTAACGAAACGGCGGCCCATCAGCACATTGCTCATGCCGTTGAGCAGGCGCAACAGGCTGGCGGGTCCGTTGCCGATGCTGCGCGGCAGGCGAGACTAAAAGTGCTGCGATCTCATCCTGACTTGCGCGGTCTCAGTTAGCGCTTCCTGCTCAGCTAGAAAAAAGGCCAGCCAGCCGATCGCCCTCGACAAAAGAAGGCTCAATAAGGCCAGACAGGATTTTGTCTTCAAGGCCCTTGATCAGCAGCAGGACTTTAAACACCTCGCCCATCTCGGCCTCCGACACCAGCATCTGAAGTTGTTGCATAAGCCGCGCTTGTTCGATTGGCTCCCTCAGACTCTGCAGCGTGGGCTCTAGGCGCTGCAGAATTCCAGAGTTCAACAAAAAACGGCCTTGGGTGACAAATCCAGAGACTTGAAAGCCCGCTTCCCGTGCCTCGGCCGCCACTTGAGTAAAGTCAACATGGGCGGTGAGATCCTGCTGTCCGATACGCGTCAGAAGCTCATCGCGATGGTCAATCCGACGATGATGCAAGTGGGCACAAAGCGTACCTGCCGATCGGCCCGGCTGATCTAACTCGGCGCGGCTAAATCCATAATCAAGCAGCAAAACCGCACCGCAATCCATCGAATCAAACAAAGAACGCAGCCACGGGCCAACCCAAGGCGCCCACTCACCACAGTGGCCACGATCCCAGGGCAGACCACGCTGGTTCGCTGCAGCCTGCCGATCCATCACCGCGCGCCGAAGTGCTGGCCCTGCATCGCGTCTCGCCCAAACAAAGCCTGATCGTTGTGGACTATCGGCTGCGGGCCGCGAATCAAGACTGATGCCCCACTCCAATACCTGATCCTCGCCAGTCCACTCAAAACACTTCACCGGCATGGCGTCCAAGACTTCGTTGGCCACCACGAGGCCTGAAAATCCTGCTTGAGGGCTTTTGAGCCACTGAATGGGATCGTCCTTGGCCATGAGTTGTTGCTGGAGCTGTTGCAGGTCGGCGCTGGGCTCCACCATTTCAATCTCGATCGCGCCATCATTCGCGGCGGCGCGCAGGCCTGCTGCCAAATCACCCCGGCCGCCGCCAAACTCCCTGATGCGCAAGGGCTCACGATGAGCGCTGGGTTCACCCAGGAGATGCCGAAGCGGCTGGGCCCATGACCAGATGGTCTCGGCCAGCCAGGGGCCCAGCATGGGTGCTGTCACAAAATCTCCGTCGGCCACTGATGGATGCGAGGGAAACGGCCTGCCCCCACCACAGTAATAGCCCAGCTGAGGGCAATACAGGGCCAGGTGCATGAATTCATCAAACCCAATCCAGCCGCCCGACTGATCGATCCGGGCGCGAATCCGCAATGAGAGCTCATCCATGCCCCCCAGGGTATCAAAGCTAAACTTCAGGCCATGCAAGCACCTGACCCTGGCGATTCCCCCACATCCACTTCGGCCGCACGGCCTGCCTGCCTGATTACCGGTGCTGCCGCTCGGGTAGGAAGCGTCATTGCGGAGGCGATGTCGGCAGCCGGATGGGACGTGGCCATTCATTATCGAAAATCTCAATCGGCTGCAGAGTCCCTGGCCGCCGCCCTAACAGGCAATGGCCGTGAAGCCGCTTGCTTCCAGTCGGATCTCGGGTCAGCGCAGGCCATCGGGCAGCTCTTTGATCGCGTTATCGGGCGCTTCCCGCGGCTGTCCTGCATCGTCAACAACGCCTCACAGTTTCAGTTTGATCGGCCTGAGAGCGTCAGCGCAACACTTCTTGAGTCTCATATCCAGACCAACCTCATTGCACCGGTGCTGTTGACCCAACAGCTGCATCAGTTTCTTGCTGCTGGCCACACCAAAAACGACAATCCTGCTGGCGTAGTCATCCATCTTCTGGATCAGAAACTTGTGAATCCAAATCCCGATTTTTTTTCCTACACCCTCTCGAAGGCTGCGCTGCTGGAAGCCACACGGCTCTGCGCAGCAGCACTGGCGCCCGTGCTGCGTGTCGTAGCAGTCGCGCCCGGAATTACCCTTCCTTCTGCCGACCAGACCGAGGCCGAATTTGAAAAAGCCCATGCCATGACACCGCTGGGGGCCTCCAGCCGGCCCCATGAAATTGCCGATGCAGTGGTCTGGCTGGCCCGCGCTCGGGCAGTGACCGGCACGATGCTCTTGGTCGATGGAGGCCAGCATCTGAGCCCACTTCCTCGGGATGTCATGATGATGATTCGATCATGATGCTGCTTGACCCCCGCCTCTCGGACTGCCGGCGAATTTTTCTGCAAGATCTTGCGATCGATGCGTCTATTGGCTTTCATGACTTTGAAAAAAAGGCCCCCCAGCGAGTGCTGATCAGTATCGATTTGTTTGTTCCCATGAGTGTCAGCACCTCGGCCCACGATGACGTTGAAGATGTCATCGATTACGACTTTGTTCGGCAGGCCATTCAGGGCCTCGCACAATCACGGCACTTTAATCTTCAAGAGACCCTGCTCGATCAGATCTGTGAACTCTGTCTGAAGACGCCAGGCGTGCGTGCTGTGCGGGCCGAGAGCCAAAAGCCCGATGTGTATCCAGACTGCAAAACGGTAGGCATTGAAGTGATGCGTTGGGGCTAGCCGGATGGGACACCACGACAAAGCAGCCCTTGAGGCCAACAAACTCTCAAAACGCCTGCATCGCCTCACCGGCCAGGCCATCATCGATTTCAACATGATTGAGTCAGGCGATCGGGTCATGGTGTGCATGTCGGGCGGCAAAGACAGCTATGGCCTGTTGGATATTCTTTTAAGCCTGCAGTCCCGTGCACCGATCACTTTTGAATTGATTGCGGTCAATCTGGATCAGGGCCATCCCGGCTTTCCCAAAGACACACTGCCCAACTACCTACGCCTGCGTGGTGTGAAATTTCACATCGAGGCTCAGGATACCTACTCGATTGTGAAACGCGTGATCCCAGAGGGCAAAACCATGTGCTCACTGTGCTCACGCCTGCGGCGGGGAATCATCTACCGCCTGGCCTCGGAACTCGGTGCCACCAAGATTGCCTTGGGGCACCACCGCGATGATATTTTGCAAACCTTTTTTCTGAATCTTTTTTTTGGCGGCAGCCTGAAGTCGATGCCGCCGAAGCTGGTTTCTGACGATGGTCGGCATGTGGTGATTCGGCCGCTGGCCTATTGCGAAGAATCCGATCTGCAGCGCTGGGCCGAATTGCAGGAGTTCCCGATCATCCCCTGTGATTTGTGTGGTTCGCAGGAAAACCTTCAGCGTCAACACATCAAGCGTATGCTGCAAGAATGGGACCGTCAGTATCCTGGCCGTGCCGCTACGATGTTTCAGGCCTTGGGCAATGTGGCGCCCTCGCATCTGCTGGACCCCCGCCATCATGATTTCAAAAATATTCGTCCAGACGGTATTGCGAATCCCCAGGGTGATCGGGCTTTTGACCCGAACTGCTAAGCCAGGTCCATGCGCTCTTTGTTTCGACTTCTTGCTATTGTTCGAGTTTTCCTGCGCCATGGCCTCGATCAACTTGCGCTTGATGGGGCTGCCCGAACCTTTGACTCCCGACTGCTCACGACGGTCTTAACGTTCTCGCGCATCGGCCGAACCGTCACCACACCACGCGGTGTTCGACTGCGGCTAGCGCTGGAGGAGCTTGGGCCGATCTTTGTGAAATTTGGCCAGGTGCTCTCCACCCGGCGCGATGTCTTGCCGGAGGATATCGCAGATGAACTGGCCAAGCTTCAAGACCAGGTGCCTCCCTTTGACTCACAACTTGCAGTCGCCACGATTGAGCGTGCTTTCGGCAAATCGATCTCCGCGCTATTTTCTGAGTTTGATCGAAACCCCGTCGCCAGCGCCTCGATTGCCCAGGTCCACCTCGGCCGTCTCATCGATGGTCGCGAAGTCGCCGTTAAGGTATTGCGGCCGGGCATGCTCAACATCATCGAACAGGACCTGGCCTGGCTCAAACTCATTGCGCGATTTGTTGCGCGCTTTTCAAGCGATGGCCGGCGGCTGAAGCCAGTTGAAAACGTCCAGGAATTCGATGGTTATCTGCATGATGAGCTTGATCTTGTGCGTGAGGCTGCCAATGCAAGTCAGCTGCGCCGTAATTTTGCCGACTCGGGGCTTTTAAAAATTCCAGAGATGGTCTGGGATCTCTGCCGGCCTGATGTGATTGTCATGGAGCGTATCTATGGCATACCGATTAACCGCTTTGAAGAACTCAAAGCCAAAGGCATTGATTTAAAGCAGCTCTCGCGACACGGTGTCGAGATTTTTTTCACCCAGGTGTTTCGTGATGGCTACTTTCATGCTGATATGCATCCGGGAAATATTCTGGTGGCCGATCGGGGGCCGCACTTCGGCCGCTATATCGCGCTGGATTTTGGCATCGTGGGCACGCTGTCCGAAGTCGATAAAAACTACCTGGCGCAAAACTTTCTTGCCTTTTTTCGCCGTGATTACCGGCGCGTCGCAGAGCTGCATGTCGAATCCGGCTGGGTGCCTGCCGAAAGCCGGGTGGATGCACTTGAAATTGCAATCCGTGGCGTCTGTGAGCCTTTCTTTGACCGGCCATTAAAGGAAATCTCCTTGGGCCAGGTGCTGGTTCGGCTTTTTCAGGTCTCACGCCGCTTTCATGTGGTGATTCAGCCGCAGCTGACCCTGCTGCAGAAAACGCTGCTCAATGTGGAAGGCCTGGGCCGGCAGCTGGATCCCGATCTCGATCTCTGGAAGACCGCGATGCCATTTCTGGAGCGCTGGATGCAGGAGCAAATTGGCTTTCGGGCGCTGAGAAAAAATCTGCAAAAAGAATCGGAGCGCTGGGCCCAGACCCTGCCGCAGCTGCCACGGCTTGTCCATCAGGCCCTTGCTCAAGCAGCGCAGGGTGGCCAGAGCGATGTTCAGATCCGACTCCGTGAGCTTGCCGCCGAACAGCAGCGGCTGCGTCGGGCCATTTGGATCTTGGCCGGATTACTGCTGGCCGTGCTTGCTGTATTGGGGCTCGGCCTTGGTGGAACCCCGCTGTAGTTCTGAACCAAAAAACCCGACACCCCCTCCTATAATCGGGGCTTGCCCGCGTTCCCGCTTGCTGCCGAAAGGAGGTCTCCATGCTGCTCGGTCTGGTTATCGCTTATCTGCTGGTATCGATTGCGATCGGTTTATACGGCGCCACCAAAGTTCACAATGCCCGCGACTACGTCACGGCTGGCCGCAATCTGCCAATGGCTGTTGTTCTGGCCATGGTGTTCGCGACCTGGTTTGGTGCAGAGACGGTGCTGGGAATTTCCGCCACGTTTCTCGAAGAGGGCGCGCGCGGCCTGATTTCAGATCCGCTGGGCGCATCTCTTTGCCTGGTGCTGTTCGGCCTGGTCTTTGCCCGGCCCCTGTACAAAATGAATCTGCTGACGCTGGGTGATTATTTCCGCATTCGTTATAACCGCCAGACCGAACTGATTCTCTCAATCTGCATCGTGATTTCCTACTTGGGATGGGTATCCGCACAAATCACCGCCCTGGGGCTGGTCTTCAACGTGCTGTCGGAAGATGCGATCTCGCAGACCCAAGGCATGCTGATCGGCGCCGCTGTGGTCTTGATTTACACCATCTTTGGCGGAATGTGGTCAGTGGCACTCACCACATTCGTGCAGATGATTGTGATCGTGATTGGACTGCTTCTGGTGACCCAGAATGCTGCCGATCAGGCCGGCGGCATCGCCCAAGTCTTTGCCAAGGCGGCGGCGGAAGGGAAGTTTGAATGGCTTCCCAGCATGGATGCGCTGGATATTCTGGGTTGGGCAGCCGCACTGATGACCATGGCCCTGGGGTCAATCCCCCAGCAGGATGTTTTTCAGCGTGTGAACTCATCCAAAAATGAGACCGTTGCAGTCTGGGGAACCACGCTCGGTGGCTTAAGTTACTTCTTTTTTGCGGCGGTGCCACTTTTTCTTGCCTACACCGCCACCATCATCGACCCAGAGATGGTGAAGAAATTTCTCGAAGAAGACTCGCAACTGATTCTGCCCTCGCTGATCATGGGCCACATGCCGTTCTGGCTGCAGGTCATTTTCTTTGGGGCGCTGATCTCCGTGATCATGAGCACGGCCTCGGGAACGCTGCTGGCGCCCTCTGTCACGTTTGCGGAAAACGTACTCAAAGGCTTTGCGCCCCGGATGAATGATCAGCAATTTCTCTGGTCTCTGCGATTGACTGTGCTGATCTTTACCATCGTGGTCACGTTTTACTCCATGCTGACCGATGAGAGCATTCATGGCATGGTTGAAAATGCCTATCGCATCACGCTCGCCGGCGCCTTTGTGCCCCTGGCAGCAGGCCTATTCTGGAAAAAAGCCAGCAATCTCGGGGCGGGGCTTGCCATTACCGCGGGCCTCAGCATCTGGCTGATGCTCGAGATGCTGGGCATCGAGGAGCCTGTCGAGCCGCAGCTCATCGGCCTTCTGGCCAGCATGCTGGGAATGATCATCGGATCAGCCATCTCGCCCAATCGTGCGCATGGCCACGGCGGAGAAGCTCGGCACGTATGAATGTCGTCATTCTGGCAGCGGGCAGGGGAACCCGGATGCGCTCTGGGCTCCCGAAAGTGCTGCATCCCATCGGGGGCATGCCGATGCTGGCCCGCGTATTGGAAACAGCTCAATCCCTCGGGCCAGAGAAAATAATCGTGGTGGTCGGACACGGTGCGGATCAGGTCAGATCGGCGATGCAGGAGCTGCCTGACTTCACCGAGAGCATCCCCATTGACTGGGTCATCCAGGATCCGCCCCAGGGCACCGGCCATGCAGTGGCCCAGGCACTGCCCAAGCTCACCCCTCAGTCCGCTGCGCTGATTCTCTATGGCGACGTTCCGCTCATTGGCAGTGAGACCCTACGTCGGTTACTCGAGACTGCGGAGAAGACTCGCTGCCTGACGGTATTGACCGCCACTCTGGATTCCCCGTTTGGCTATGGCCGGGTCGTTCGTGATTCGCGTCAACACATCCAAAGAATCGTTGAAGAAAAAGATGCCGATGCCTCCATCCGCTCCATCCGCGAGATCAATACCGGATTTATGGCAGCGCCGGCAGCAGATCTTGCCAGGTGGGTGTCTGCGCTTGATAACCACAACGCTCAAAACGAGTTTTATCTCACCGACATCATTGCGAAATCAGTGGCCGAGGGCAAAGCAGTTCATGCCCTGCAGTGTGATCGTGTCGAAGACATTCTCGGCGTCAATGGCCAGGAGGATCGGGCCCGGATCGAACGGGCTTATCAACGCGGCATTGCCCAGCAGCTCATGTCCGCAGGCGTTCGGCTTCAGGATCCAGAGAGAATTGATGTGCTGGGCAAGCTTGAATGCGCCTCAGATGTCAGCATCAGCGTTGGCTGTGTTTTTGAAGGCCAAGTCCACATTGAGGCGGGTGCTGTCATTGGCCCACACTGCGTGATTCGTAATTCACGTATTGGCCAGAAGGCTGTCATTGAAGCCTTTAGTCATATCGATGGGGCGTCGATTGGCCCCCAATCGGTGATCGGGCCCTATGCCCGGCTGCGGCCCGGCACCGAACTTGCCGAGGGCGTACATATCGGAAATTTTGTTGAAGTGAAAAATAGTGTTCTGGGTCCAAGGTCAAAGGCCAATCATCTTTCCTATCTTGGCGATGCGAGCATTGGCAGCCGGGTCAATGTCGGGGCGGGTACCATCACCTGCAACTACGATGGCGCAGAAAAGCATCGTACCGTCATCGAGGATGATGTCTTTATTGGTTCAGACACTCAACTGGTAGCGCCGGTGACTGTCGGCAGGGGCGCTACTCTCGGTGCAGGCACAACGCTGACCCAAGACGCGCCTGAAGATGCGCTTACCCTGTCAAGGGCCCAGCAGGTCACCATCAAAAAATACCGGCGGCCCCAAAAAAAGGAACATTGATATGTGCGGTATCGTCGGAGCGGTCGTCGCTCCGAACTCAGGAATCAATGTTGTTCCGATTCTGATTGAGGGTTTAAAAAAGCTCGAGTACCGTGGATACGACTCCGCCGGACTGGCGATCGCGGTAGCACAAGACATTCGTCGTATTCGGGCGGTGGGCCGGGTTGCCGAACTGGAGCAAAAGTCTTCAGACCACATCGCAACGACGGGCATTGCCCATACCCGCTGGGCAACCCACGGGGGTGTGACCGCCAGCAATGCCCACCCCCACCTCTCAGAGCGTGATGGCCTGGCAATTTGCGTCGTTCATAACGGCATCATTGAAAATCATGATGTGCTGCGCGAGTCGCTCTCAGGCCAGGGCTATGTCTTTCAGTCCGAGACCGATACTGAGGTCATTGCACATCTGATTCATCGTTATCGCCAAGGCTGCAAAAGCCTTCGGCAGGCTGTACACGAGGCCCGTCAGCAGCTCAAAGGTGCCTATGCCATCGCAGTCATGAGTAGCCAGGATCCGCAGGAGCTCGTCGGCACGCGGCAGGGTGCGCCGCTTTTGCTTGGGCTTACCGAAAATCAGCAAGGAATGTTTTTAGCCTCAGACACTTCAGCTTTACTGCAAGTTACGAGAAATATTGTTTATCTGGAAGACGGTGATCTCGTGAGGCTCACCGACAATTCAGCAGAACTCCAGGATGCTCAGGGCAAGACGATTCATCGCGAGGCAGTCATCAGTAGCCTCTCGGCCGATGATGTTGAATTGGGCCCGCATGCCCATTACATGCACAAGGAAATTCTCGAGCAGCCTGGCGCAGTAGCGGCCACCCTTGAAGACGCAATGGGCGCCCATACTTTATCGCCTGGCTTGTTGGGCCCCGATGGCGAGAGGGCCATCAGCCGCATTCGGCAGGTGCTGATTCTGGCCTGCGGCACCAGCTTTCACGCGGGAATGGTTGCGCGCTATTGGATTGAATCCATTGCGCGAATCCCAGTTTCACTCGAGATCGCCAGCGAATATCGCTACCGGGATTCGGTCATGCTGCCCGATACTTTGGTGATCGCCATCTCCCAATCCGGCGAGACTGCTGACACTTTGGCTGCACTTCAGTTTGCAACACGTCATGGTGCCGCAGCCAGCCTTGCGATCTGCAATGTGCCCGAATCATCGCTGATGCGTTCTTGCACGCTGCGTCTGCTGACCCGTGCCGGCCCCGAAATTGGCGTGGCCTCCACCAAGGCGTTCACCACGCAATTGGCAAGCCTTTTTCTTCTTACCCTGCTTTTGGCCAAGGCCCGCGGCCACTTAAGCCGCGAGCAAGAGCAGGAGGCCCTGGTCTCACTGCGACATCTTCCGGCTGCAATGATTCAGATTCTGTCAGCCGAGGCGCAATTTAAATCCTGGGCCAATCACTTCATTGACAAACAGAATGCGCTATTTCTTGGCCGAGGCATTCACTATCCCATTGCGATGGAAGGTGCCCTAAAGCTCAAAGAGATCAGCTACATTCATGCTGAAGCCTATGCCGCTGGTGAGCTCAAGCATGGACCGCTTGCCTTGGTGGATGCATCAATGCCCGTGATTGCAGTTGCGCCAAACGATCAACTCAGTGAGAAGCTGAAAAGCAATCTGCAAGAGGTCCGCGCCCGCGGGGGCGAGCTTTACATCATTGCCGACAAGGGCTCTGGAATTGAAGCCTCAGACGGTGTTCATGTGATCACACTTGGGGATCATGCGGGGCCTCTCTCCCCCATCCTGCATGTGATTCCCCTGCAGTTTCTTGCCTACCACGTGGCATGTGCACGTGGCCATGATGTGGATAAGCCGCGCAATCTCGCCAAGAGCGTCACTGTCGAATAAACTGAGAGGCCTTTATCAGGAGGTCACGATGCATATTGGTATTGCCGTTGATGGCTCAGAAAATTCCCTGCGGGCGGTCAAGCATGCGATTGGCCTTGCCGAGCAACTCAAGCAGGCCCCCTCGCTTAGCCTCATTAATGTTCATTTGTCGGCCCTGATCTCCCCGGTTGCAAAGGGGATTGATCGCCATCAGATCGAGCAGTACATGGACCAGATCGCCGAAGAGGAACTTAAGCCTGCCCGTCAGGCAGTCGCGGACTCTGGGCTTTCTGCCCAAGTCATCAAAGGCCATGGCGAAATCGCCCCCACAATGATTGACATCATCAAAAAAGAAAAGATCGATCTGATGATCATGGGCGGCAAGGGCCGCAGCAGCTTAAGTGATTTGATACTGGGGTCAGTGACCACCAAGCTGATCAGTATCAGTCCTGTGCCGGTATTGGTGGTGAAGTAAACCGATCAAAACGCTGGCGCATGAGCGCCAGCACGACAACACCGGGCACCGCCAGCGCAGTCGACAGCAAAAAAAACTCGGGCCATCCCCAGTCCGAGGCCACCACGCCCGCAACCGGGCCGATCACAACCCGGCCAATCGAGGCCAGGGCCGAGAGCAGTGCGAACTGCGTCGCGGTAAATCGCACATCGCACAGGCCCATGAGCAGGGCAACAAAGGCAGCGGTGCCCATTCCTCCTGCAAGATTTTCCAAAAGAACGACCGCCGTCATCCCAGCAAGCGTGGGGGTCGTCGAGGCCAGCCACCAGAATCCAAGATTGGTGACGCCCTGAAGCGCACCGAAAACCAGCAGGGCCTGCCAAAGCGAAATTCGCGACAGCAACAATCCGCCCGCCAGTCCGCCCACGAGCGTCGCGAGAAGGCCCATCCCCTTGTTGACCGCGCCCACTTCAGCGGGCGTAAACCCAGCGCCACGGATGAGAAATGCGGTCGATAGGCTGCCAGCAAAGGCATCTCCAAATTTGTAAAGCACGATCATCAAAAGAAAAAGCAGGGCGCCGGGCCGGCCGAAAAATTCCTGAAAGGGCTCGACGACCGCCAACACTAGGGAGCGCGGCGCAGGGGCCTGGGTAGGCTCCGGCGCGATCGCCGCAATCACTGCAAAAACCACAGCAAAGCCCGCCATCAGCAGATAGACCCCCTGAAATCCCAGCCAGAGATCAGCCAACATTAAGGCAAGCCCCCCTGAGGTCAGCATCGCAAGCCGATAGCCGATCACTGACCATGCGGCGCCCAGCCCACGTTGTGCGGGCGTTAATGACTCCGCCCGCCAGGCATCGAACACGATGTCAAAACTTGCCGAGAGAATCACCAGGCCAAAGGCCAGGGTGGCAAGCCAGATCAGGCTATCGGGATCCGAAGAGGGCGCCTGAAATGACATTGCCGCAAGCACAGCCGCCATTGCCAATAACAGGGCGACCAGCCAGCCGCGACGGCGGCCGGCCCAATTTCCCGCGGCTGGCAGTCGATAGCGGTCCAGAAGCGGTGCCCAAAGGAACTTATAGGTGTACGGAAGTCCTAGCAGGGTCAGCCAGCCCAGAGTCTTGAGATTGACGCCTTCTACGGTCAGCCAGGCCTGCAGGGTGCCGGCCGAGAGTGCCAGCGGCAGGCCGCTCGCAAAACCCAGCAGCAGGGTCATGGTCAGCAGGGATCGGGGCGGCGGGGCCATGATGGCCGGCTGCTGGCCATTGCGATTTAGATTCATGAGGCAGTATTGTCATCCGATATGCGCTTTTTTGCTGCTCACTGGGCGGTCCGCACGGGGGCCGCAATTGGACTGGCCTTTCTGGCAACAGAAATGCCTGCGTTTGCGCAGCCTGCTGCTGAAGGCATCACGCTTGAACGGCCATCACGGCTCAAAAATCTAATCCCTGCGGAACAGCTTGAGCGGGCCGCGGGACAGCAATTTGCGCAGATGAAACGTCAAGCATCGGAAAAAAATGCGCTAGCGGCAGATGATCATCCGCAGCTGATTCGGCTGCGAGCGATCGCAAAGCGACTCATGCCCCACATCGGCCGATGGAATTCCAAGGCCGTCAACTGGCCCTGGGAAGTACAGCTATTTGGATCCAACGCCATTAATGCGTTTTGCATGCCCGGCGGAAAGATTGGTTTTTATACCGGCATCCTTGATCGGCTCAAACTCACCGATGATGAGGTGGCCATGATCATGGGCCACGAGATGGCCCATGCCTTACGCGAACACTCGCGGGAGCGGCTTGCCAAACACCAGCTCACGGGCATTGGGGCCACGGTGCTGTCATCCGTGCTTGGGCTGGGAGAGGCTGGCCGCACGGTGATGGATTACGGTGCACAGCTGACCATGCTGAAATTTTCTCGCGATGATGAAGGCGAGGCAGACTTAATCGGTCTGGATATTGCTGCGCGGGCAGGCTTTGATCCACGTGCTGGCATTACGCTGTGGCGAAAAATGTCTGCCCAATCCAAAAATACGCCGCCGCAATGGCTATCGACCCATCCCTCGGGCAACAATCGCATCGTAGAAATCGAACGGCATCTTGATCTTGTGTTGCCGCTTTTTGCGCAGGCCATTGGCGTATCGATAGACCAACTACCGCCCGATCCAAGCCTCTAAGCAACGCCCCATCGCTGACGATAGTCGGCAACCGCATCCCGATAACGGGAGAGCTCCCGGTTATCGCAGCGATCTAAAAACTCCAAAAGGTCCGCGAGATTGGCGATCGCAATCACCGGAATTCCGAAGAGGTCCTGGACCTCCTGGACGGCAGAGCGCTCGGTCGGCGCGCTGGCAGTGCCACCACGCTCCATCCGATCCAATGCGATCAGCACGCCCGCTGGTGTTGCGCCGTGGGCACGAATAATGTCGACCGATTCCCGAACTGAAGTGCCCGCCGAAATCACATCATCCACAATCAAAATGCGGCCGGCCAGGGCCCGGCCCACCACGACTCCGCCCTCACCATGATCCTTGGCTTCCTTGCGGTTATACGAAAAACCAATATCTCGGCCCGCATGCGATAAGGCCACGGCCGTGGCGCTCACCAAGGGGATGCCTTTATAGGCCGGCCCAAATAGGCCATCGGCCTGCAGTCGGCCATCAAATTCCGCGGCCAGAAATGTCTTGGCATAAAAGCCCGCCAGCGCGCCCAGCGTGCCGCCATGATCAAAAAGTCCGGCATTAAAAAAATACGGGGACTCGCGGCCCGCTTTGGTGATGAAGCTGCCGAACTTCAATACGCCGGCATCAATGGCAAACCGAATAAATTCCTGATCGGCGGGTCGTGAATCATAGGGATGGGCCATGATGCGAGAGAATATCATCCATGCGCATCGTCTCACTGAATCTCAATGGCATTCGCTCGGCGGCGTCAAAAGGGGCCCTGGCATGGCTCGGCCATCTGCAGGCCGATGTGGTTTGCGTACAAGAACTGAAGGCCCAGGAGCAAGATCTGACCGACGAACACTGCCGCATCCTGCATAACAGCCAGACGCTGCGGGGAGTGTTTTTTTGCGCCCAGAAAAAGGGCTACAGCGGTGTTGGTATCTATAGCGCACTGGTGCCCTCGCGCATTCTGCGTGGCATCGGAGTTCAAGAATTTGACGATGAGGGCCGTGTCTTGCGGATGGATTTTGATCAGGCCAAAACACCCGTATCCGTGATCAGCGTCTACCTGCCCTCTGGGTCAGCCTCTGAGGAGCGCCAGGCCTCTAAGTTCCGATTTTTGGATGCCTTTTTTCCAGTACTTCAGTCGTGGTTTGACGAGCATCGAAAAACAGGACGAGAGTTTCTGATTTGCGGCGATTGGAATATTGCGCATCAAGAAATTGATTTGAAAAACTGGAAAGGCAACCTGAAGAATTCAGGTTTTCTGCCGGAAGAGCGGGACTGGCTCACCCGCGTCTTGGATGGGCTGGGATGGGTTGATGTATTTCGCAAGCTCGATCCACGGCCCGAACAGTACACCTGGTGGAGCCAACGCGGACAGGCTCGAGAGAAAAATGTCGGCTGGCGAATCGATTATCAAATCGCTACACCAGGGCTGGCCCATATTGCCCGCTCATGCTTTATTCACACTGCAGATCGATTTTCAGATCACGCGCCGCTTGTCATCGACTACGGCAGCTAGATCGCGCTTCGGCTAAGCTTTCTCGGCCAGCATCCGCCGCGCAATCTGTTCAGCAATCAGCATCACCGGGGCATTGGTATTCCCCGAGGTAATGGTGGGCATCGCCGAGGCATCGACCACGCGAAGCCGTGCGACACCCCTCAGCCGGCAGTCGGTGTCCAGCACGGACATCGGATCTGCTGCCCGGCCCCGGCTATCCACTCGGCCCATGGCGCAGGTCGCAACCGGATGGAAAATCGTGGTGCCCAGATCGCGGGCAGCATGCACAAGTTCGGCCTCGGTCTGCAAGGCGGGGCCCGGCAACATCTCGGTGGGCCGATAGCGTTTCAGCGCCTGGCTCTGCATGATTCGGCGGGTCCATCGTAGGCCTGCCACGGCGGCCTGCCGATCCTCCTCAGTCGATAAGTAGTTGCACATGATTTTTGGTGATGCCATCGGGTCCGGGTGGGCCAAGCGGATGGTGCCGCGCGAGCTCGGGCGTAAATTGCAGACACTCGGAGTGATCGCATTAAAGCGATGAAGCGGCTCTCCGAATTTCGGCAGCGATAAGGGCTGCACATGCCACTCAAGATCCGGCGTTGCGCACTCGGGACGGCTTTTGGCAAATGCGCCAAGCGTCGAGGGTGGCATGGTCATTGGGCCGGAGCGCAAAAAAGCGTACTGCAAAGCCATCCCAATTCGGGTCAGAGGATTTCGATACAAGGTATTCACCGTGGCGCAGTTGGCCACCTGATAGACCGTGCGGATTTGCAAGTGATCTTGGAGATTCTCGCCGACCCCAGCAAGATCATGAACGATCGGCACACCGGCCGAAGAGAGCACTGCAGCCGGGCCGATTCCAGAGGCCTGCAGCAGGTGCGGCGAACTGACTGCGCCGGCCGACAAGATCACCTGATCGCGCGCCGATATGCGCTGCTTGCTGCCCTCATGGAGTATTTCGACGCCCGTCACCTCATGGGCGGCATTGGCCCAGGCGGACTCGACATACTGGCGCTGGTGGGCGGTCTCGGCTGATATCGGCCCGGTGATCAGCCGCAAGACCTGCGCCTTTGACATCACTTTTAAATTAGGGCGATGGCGCACAGGATGCAAAAACGCATCTGCCATTGACCAGCGAATCCCCCGACGCTGCGTCACGTGAAAATAAGCGCAGCCGGAGTTATCGCCGCGATTAAATTCTTCAATGGAAGCAATGCCCTGCTCGGCAGCAGCCCGCCGCCAGGCATCCAGAATCTCCCAACGGACCCGCGGAGACTCCACGCGCATTTCACCGCCAACGCCATGCCAAGCACTGGGTCCGCCAAAGTAATCCTCCATCGCGCGATAGGTGGCCAACGCCTCGGGCCACCCCCAGCGGTCATCGCCCGTTGCTTGCACCCATCGGTCATAGTCCGACGCCTGGCCGCGCATATAGATCATTGCGTTAATCGATGATGAGCCCCCAATCACGCGGCCGCGGGCGTAGTGAATGGACCTCCCATTTAGGCCGGGATCTGGCTCGGTTTTAAAACACCAATCGGTTCGTGGATTGGCAATCGCAAACAGATAGCCGACCGGAATCTTGATCCAGATCCAGTCATCCTCGCCACCTGCCTCGATCAATACAACCTGACGACTAGGATCTGCAGAAAGTCGATTGGCCAGCAGGCATCCCGCGCTGCCTGCTCCGATGATCACGATATCAGCCTGCATGCGACGCCGCCTACGAGGACCTCTGCAGCACGAATCCCTGTACGGTCTGCGAGCGGGTCCGGGCAATGCTCATCAGAATGCCCGCACCAAAACCGAGGGTCACCATAGCAGTGCCCCCGTACGACATCCAAGGCAGAGGCACGCCGACAACCGGGAGCACCCCTGTCACCATGCCCATGTTGACAAAGGCGTAATTGAAAATGGTGAGCGAAATCGCTCCAGCCAAAAGCCGGGAAAATAATGTTGGTGCGCCAATCGCAATCCAGAGGCCGCGCAGAATTAAGCCGGCGTAAAGACTCAACAACAGCAGATTGCCCAGCAGGCCAAACTCCTCGGAGTAGGCTGCAAAAAGAAAGTCGGTGGTGCGCTCTGGGATAAATTCCAGGTGGGTCTGCGTGCCCTGCATCCAGCCCTTGCCAAAAATCCCCCCGGAGCCGACGGCGATGATCGACTGAATAATGTGAAAGCCCTTGCCCAACGGATCCCGCATAGGATCCAGCAGTGTGCAGACGCGCTGGCGCTGATACTCCCGCAATCCTGGCCAATTCACACCATCGGCGCAGGCCACATCGCCGAAAACGATCAGCAGCAACACCCCGATAACTGCGATGCCGAGGGCCACCAGAACCAGACGCCATGGAAGGCCCGCAAAAAACAAAACGAACAGGCCTGCCGAAAACACCAATATCGCTGTGCCCAGATCTGGCTGGGCGAGAATAAAGGCGGTGGGCACCATCAGCAGCAGCACCGCCATAAACCAGTGCTGAATCGACCGCAGCCCCTCAACTCGATGCACCAGCCAAGCCAGCATCATGGGCATGGCGATTTTCATCAACTCAGAAGGCTGAATCCGAGTGATACCGATATTCAGCCAGCGGCGGGCGCCTTTGGAGACGTCACCAAACAAAGCGACTGCCAAAAGCAGCAGTAAACCAACAACAAACAACGGCACTGCGACTCGATGAATCATCACGGGCGGAATGTGAGCCACAAGCCACATAATGAGAACCGCAATGCTGAGGTTACGAATGTGGCCTGCAAACCGGCCATCAAAATCATTGCCGGCGCTGTACAGCGTGATGGTCGAGAGAAAAGCAATGCCCAAGAAAAACAACATAAACGGGCCATCGAAAACCGCCACCCAGGGCTGGATCCTCAGCCAGATGCCCCGCCAGCCCCGCGGAATGATCTCACTGGCCACGGGCTGCGCCTTTTTTCAGCAGGACATGATCAAACACAAGCCGAGCAATCGGAGCGGCGGCGGCCGCTCCGAATCCACCGTTTTCCACAATCAGGGCCACCGCCACTTCGGGCTGCTCAGCCGGCGCGAAGGCCATGTACAACGAATGGTCCCGATGCCGCTCTGCCACTCGGGCGGCGTTGTATTTTTCATTCTGGCCAATGCTGATCACTTGTGCGGTGCCAGTCTTGCCCGCCACTCGATAAGGCGCTCCGGCAAAGACCCGGGCCCCGGTGCCGGACTTATTGACCTCCACCATGGCATCGATCACCAGATCAAGGTGCTTGTCACTGACCTCGACCTTCCGCATTAACTCAGGCTCGGTTTTGATGATGTCTCCAGTGTTGGGATCCTCAATGGCTTTTACGAGCTTTGGCTTCATGATCACGCCACGATTGGCCAATCCTGCGGTCGCGACCGCCATCTGCAGCATCGAGAAAGAGTTATAGCCCTGCCCAATTCCAATCGACATGTTCTCGCCCGGATGCCAGGGCTGCTTAAAGCGTTCCATCTTCCACTTTGACGAAGGCAAAATTCCATTGACCTCGCCAATCAAATCCACCCCTGTTCGTTGACCAAATCCCCAGGGCTCGACGTATTGATGGATCATGTCGACGCCCATATCGCGGGCCACGATGTAGTAGTACGTATCACTCGAGACCACAATTGACTTGCGCAGATCAACGATGCCGTTGCCCTCAGGCTTGCTGTCTCTGAACTTATGATTACCAAACATAAAAAATCCGGGGTCGCTGATCGTGTCCTCTGGCTTTCGGGTGCCCGACTCCAACGCTGCCAGCGCCATAAAAGGCTTATAAGTCGATCCAGGCGGATAGGTGCCCCGCAGCGGCCGGTTCAGCAGTGGCTTGTCAGGAGAATTGTTCAGCGCATCCCAGGTCGTTGAATCAATCCCGTCAATGAAAAGTGCAGGATTAAAATTCGGCATCGACACAAAAGCAAGGATTTCGCCAGTTGCGGGCACCAGCGCGACCAAGGCGCCACGGCGCTTGCCATACGCCTGTTCGATCGTTCGCTGGAGTTCGCCATCGATCGATAGCCTCAGATTCTGCCCCGGCACCGGCAGTCGACGTGCAAGACTTCTCACCATCCTGCCGCCTGCAGTAATTTCCATACGGTCAAAACCCGTTCGGCCGCGCAGTTGCTCCTCATAAGCCTGTTCGAGCCCCAGCTTGCCGATGTGCGAGGTGCCGAAATAACTTGAGGCCAGATCAGACTGCTCAATTCTTTCGCGATCACGCTTGGAAATCCGCCCAATATGGCCCAACAAGTGCGATGACGAATCGCCATAAGGGTAGTAACGCATGCTGCGAACGTTGACCGACACGCCCGGAAGCCGATGAAGATGCACAACAATGCGGGCCACCTCTGCGTCATTGAGCGTCGGACGAAGCGGTATGGTGTCGAACCGTCGCAGCTCACTTTTCAGGCGCCGAAAACGGCGAAGATCAAGCTCATCAATTTTGATCAACGTGGCCAAAAACTGCAGCGTCTCCTCGAGTTGAGGCACCTTATGGGGCTCAATCTCCAGCGCAAATGCGGATCCGTTGCGGGCAATGATGTTGCCGTGTCGATCAAAGATCTCGCCGCGCGGCGCTTGAACGGGCAGCAAGGCGACACGATTTTCTTCTGACAGCGCATGAAAATCGTAATAGCGCCATATCTGCAGGTATGCAAAGCGCAGCAGCAAAAGAGAAAAGGCGATAAGCACCAATGCCGCGACAAAGGAGGCGCGCAGCCGAAAATCTTTGGAATCATTGGCGCGAAATTCGGTCATCACCTGCTGCGGTCCCGAATCCCTAACGGCCAATCGCTGCCGTTGAGCTTTGTGGTCGATTCAGGCGATTCAAAATACCAATCGTCATCGGCAGCCACAAGGCAGCGGTCAGCAGCGGTGAGACAAAAAATGTCCAGGTCGGACCAACCCCGGAGAAGAACAAATGGACCAACACCACAATCACCTTGGCGAGGAAAAACAATGGCAGCAGCTGCAGGGCCTGGCCGGCCAACGAGTACCACAGCAGCCGTCGGTGCAAGGCAATCGCCCCGTACGACAGAATGGAATAGGCCAGCGCATGCTGGCCGAGCAGTGAGCCGGCATGGACGTCCATCAGCAGGCCCAACAGCCATGCCAAAGCAATACCAACCCGTCGTGGCTGAAAAATATTCCAAAACACCAAAATCAGGGCGAGGAAATCCGGGGCAGGAAAGCCCCCCCAGGGCAACATTTCAAGCACAAACGCCACCGCGATGGAGCCCGTGATCATCGAGGTCGTGGGCGCACGGCCGAGCATGGTCCGTTTCATTTCCGGAGCCTCACTTGTTCATCTCACTTCTGGCTTTGGGAATCGGTCGATCCAGCTCGCGAGGGGCCGGCGGAATCAATTCTTGATCAATCAGAATCACCAGAACATGCTGTAGCGTACCGATCGGTGCCACCGGCGTTGACGTGATACGCGGAAACTGGCCGCTGCCCGCCCGCTCGACCCGATTGATTTTAGCGACCGGCAGACCACTGGGATAAAGGCCATCCAGGCCCGACGTGACCAATACATCACCCACTTCTACCTCAGCGTTGATATTGAGATATTTCAGCTCAACCTGCTGGCCATCGCCTGTGCCCGAGGCCAGGCTGCGAAGGCCCGAGCGCGGCAGTGCCACGGGGATCATCAATGATGGATCGGTCACCAGTGACACCTCTGCGGTGATCGGGGAGACCCGGGCCACCTGGCCCACTACACCCTGGGCATTGATCACCGGATGTCCAGGCGCGAGACCATGTTGGCTGCCACGATCGATCACGATGCGATTGGAAAAAGCGTCCCGAGTCTCATGACTAATCTGAGCAGCTACCGTTTTGTGTTTGATGGATTTGCGAAGATCAAATAACGATCGAAGACTTTCATTCTCGATTCGCAGCTGCTCGACCTGAAGCAGGCTGTCGGAGTTTTCGATCTCTTTGCGCTCCAGGGTGACCCGCTGCCCAACAATGTCAGATGCAGTAGATGCATAACGGACAAACCAAATCACCGCATCACGCGGCAAAATCAAAAGCTGCTCAATGGGGTAGAGCACCATGGTCAGCCCCTGTCGCAACGGCTTGAGCATGCCAAAATGCAAATCGGAGTAAAGCATTCCGATCGCTGCAATGACAGCGATCAGCATCCGAAGCCGAGAGGGAAGGCCTTGTTTGAAAAGCGGTGGAGGACTCTGCGAAAGTGCCATATCTAGGTGATGGCACTCCCCTTATTCGTGGGCAAAGACATCCTTGAACTCATCAATCCGGTCCAACGCAGCGCCACAACCCCGCACCACGCAAGACAGCGGATCTTCGGCAACGTAGACGGGTAGGCCGGTCTCCTCTGACAGCAAACGATTGAGATCCCGCAGTAATGCGCCGCCACCCGTCAGAATCAGGCCGCGCTCTGCAATATCTGCGGCGAGCTCTGGGGGCGTCTGCTCGAGCGCGTTTTTGATGGCCACCACAATCTGATTCAAAGGCTCGGTGAGGGCTTCCAGAATTTCATTACTGGATACTGTAAAGGTCCGCGGAATTCCCTCGCTGAGATTTCGCCCGCGGACTTCCATCTCTCGAATCTCACTTCCCGGAAATGCCGAACCAATTTGTTTTTTGATCGCCTCAGCAGTCTGTTCACCAATCAACATTCCGAAATTGCGTCGTATGTAGTTGGTAATCGCCTCGTCGAATTTGTCTCCGCCGACCCGCACACTGCCCGCATACACCAGGCCGCCCAGCGAGATCACGCCGACTTCGGTCGTGCCGCCTCCGATATCCACCACCATCGCACCATGCGGCTCTGAAATCGCCAGGCCTGCACCGATGGCTGCAGCCATCGGCTCTTCAATCAGGTAGACCTGGCTCGAGCCTGCTGACAATGCTGACTCACGAATCGCTCGACGCTCGACTTGGGTGGATCCACAGGGCACGCAGATGATGACACGGGGGCTCGGGGAAAGAAATTTTTTCTCGTGCACCATGCGGATGAACTGCTTGAGCATCTGCTCCGTCACAGTGAAGTCGGCAATGACCCCGTCTTTCATGGGGCGGATGGCCTCGATATTGCCCGGCACCTTGCCCAGCATTTGTTTGGCCTTGTGGCCAACGGCTTCGATCACTTTTTTGCCGCCGTTGCCGCCCTCGTATCGGATGGCAACCACGGAGGGCTCATCCAATACGATGCCCTTACCCTTCACATAGATAAGGGTGTTGGCGGTGCCCAAGTCAATAGCGATGTCCTGGGAGAAATAATTACGAAGAAATCCAAGCATGAGAACCCTGCTGCAAAAGAAAAGGATAATAAAGCAAACATCCCGCTTGATTTTTTCATTGTGAACCTAGACGCCCAAGACCTCGAAAAACTTGCCCGGCTTGCCCGGCTGGCCCTCTCCGATCGGGAGCATGATGAAACGCTGCCCGCGCTGCAGTCGGTGCTGAACTGGGTTGGCGAACTGTCCCGGGCCCCAACCGCCGGCGTTGAGCCAATGGCCCATCCCCATGATGTGGGCCTCAGGCTGCGGGCCGACGTGGCCGAGCCGCTTCCGCCCCGAGATGACCTGATGGCCAGTGCCCCTCAGACCGCCGGGGGCCTGTTTATCGTTCCTCGGGTCGTAGAATGAGCGCCACACTTTCACCATTTTCTGACCTCTTGGGCCTGGCCACCGGCCTTTCCCGGCGGGACTTTAGCGCCGTGGAGCTTGCCCAGTGGACGCTCGACCGGCTGGCGGCTGATCAGACCAATTCGGTGCTCGCTCTGCGGCCAGAGGCCACACTGCGGCAAGCCAAAGCGGCCCAGCAGCGGCTCGATGCCACGCGGCCCGAAGCAGCGCAGCGCGAGAGGCCCGGGTTTTCACTGCTGGGACTGCCGATCGCACACAAAGACATTTTCGTCACCCGCGACTGGCCAACGACAGCCGCCTCAAAAATTCTCCAAGGCTACGTCAGCCCCTTCGATGCGACTGTTGTCCAGCGGTTGGCGGCAGCTGGCATGGTCTGCGCCGGCAAACTGAACTGCGATGAATTCGCGATGGGCTCGGGCAACACCCACTCCGCTTTTGGGCCGGTGAAAAACCCTTGGGATCCGCTCGCAGTGCCCGGCGGATCATCAGGCGGCTCTGCGGCGGCAGTTGCGGCGGGCCACATTCCCGCCGCCACCGGAACCGACACGGGGGGGTCGATTCGTCAGCCCTCGGCCATGTGCGGGCTTACTGGCATCAAACCCACCTACGGCCGGGCCTCGCGGTGGGGGATGATTGCTTACGCCTCCAGCCTCGATCAAGCCGGCCCGATTGCAAGAACTGCGTTGGACTGTGCGGTACTGCTTGCGGTGATGTGCGGCTTTGATCCCAAAGATTCCACTAGCCTGCAGCTCGATGACGAGAATTTCGCAGCAGCGATCAATCAGCCATTTAAGGGCGCGCCTACAAATGCGCCGCTATCAGGTCTTCGGGTAGGCATGCCCAAAGAATTTTTTGCCGACGGTCTCAGCGCTGAGGTTCGATCCGCTGTCGAACAGGCCTTGACAGAATTCAAGCGTCTCGGTGCCACCCTATGTGAGGTGAGTCTTCCCAGGACTGCGCTGAGTATTCCCGCCTACTATGTGATTGCCCCTGCCGAGGCTTCGAGCAATCTCAGTCGATTTGATGGCGTGCGCTATGGCCATCGGGCGACAGCGCCAAGCGACCTTCTTGACTTGTACTGCCGGTCTCGGGCGGAGGGCTTCGGGGCCGAAGTGAAACGTCGAATTCTGATTGGCACCTTTGTGCTTTCACACGGCTACTACGATGCCTATTACATCCAGGCTCAGCGTGTCAGACGGCTTGTTGCGCAAGACTTCGATACCGCATTCCAGGGTTGCGACTTGATTGCCGGGCCCGTTGCGCCCACGGTTGCCTGGGATATCGACCAAGCAGCGAGCGACCCCCTGCGGGAATATCTCGCTGATATCTACACCCTCGGCGTCAATCTCGCAGGCCTGCCCGCCCTGTCGATGCCCGTTGGCTTTGGATCTGGGGCCGGCAGGCCGCGGCCAATCGGGATGCAGCTGATTGCGCCAAGGCTTAACGAATCACTGCTTTTGCGGGCCGCCCACCATTTTCAATCGGCCACTGACTGGCATCAAAAAACGCCCGAGCACCCTGGAGCGGCACGATGAGCTGGGAGATTGTGATTGGCCTGGAATGTCATGTGCAGCTAAAGACCGCATCAAAGATATTCTCACCCGCATCTACCCAGTTCGGCGCCGCTCCGAATACGCAGGCCCATATGATCGACTTGGCGCTGCCCGGCGTTTTGCCGGTCATGAATCGCGAGGCGGCCGCCTGCGCGATACGGTTTGGGCTTGCGGTGGGTGGACAAATCGCGCCCCGATCCATCTTTGCAAGAAAGAATTATTTTTATCCTGATCTGCCCAAGGGCTATCAGATCAGCCAGTATGAAACCCCGGTGGTCTCCGGCGGCCAAGTCATGATCAGTGTCGATGGCCGGCAGCGCCATATCGAACTCACCCGGGCCCATCTCGAAGAAGATGCCGGAAAATCAATCCACGAAGGCATCGCTGCGATACCTGTGGGCTGCTCGGGAATCGATCTAAACCGGGCAGGCACGCCGCTTTTGGAAATTGTCAGCGAACCGGTGATGCGATCCGCAAAAGAGGCGGCTGCCTATGCGCGCGCACTGCACAGCCTGGTGACCTGGATCGGAATTTGCGATGGCAATCTGCAAGAGGGCTCATTTCGCGTGGATGCCAATGTGTCAGTGCGGCTAGCCGGTCAGCAAGAGTTCGGTACGCGCTGTGAAATCAAGAATCTCAACTCTTTTCGCTTTCTTGAGCGTGCCATTGAGATCGAGGCCCAGCGGCAGATCGAGCTGATTGAAGACGGCGGCCGGGTGATTCAAGAGACCCGTCTCTACGATCCTGATGCCGAACAAACCCGTGCCATGCGGTCCAAAGAAGATGCCCATGACTACCGCTATTTCCCGGATCCCGATCTGCCGCCGCTGATTCTTGAGCCTGCATGGATTCAAGAAATTCAATCTCAGATGCCGGAGCTGCCAGGTGCCATGCGGATGCGGCTGACCGAGCAATTTGGTCTTTCTGACTACGATGCTTTAATGGTCTCCGCCACGCGTGCCACTGCCGATTATTTTTTTCAGGCCCTGGATGCGGGCCGATCACTTGGGGTCGATCCGAAAGTGATTGCCAACTGGATCATGGGTGATGTCGCCTCAAGTCTTAACCGAGATGGCCTGGCAATCGAACAATGCCGAGTCTCGGCAGTGCAGCTTGCTGGACTGATTGCACGCATTGCCGATGGAACAGTCTCCAACAAGATTGGGCGTGAGATTTTTGCAAGCCTCTGGGCTGGAGAGTTCGACTCAGCAGATGCGGCGATTTCCGCAAAGGGACTGCAGCAGATTCAAGATACGGGCCTGATTGCTCAGCTGGTGGATGAAGTCTTGACTGCCAACCCCAAAATGGTGGAGGAATTGAAAGGCGGCAAAGACAAAGCCTTGAATGCCTTGGTCGGTCAAGTCATGAAAAAATCTCAGGGCAAAGCCAACCCGCAGCAGGTGACGGATCTGATCCGATCAAAAATCTAAACAACACTCTTCTCATGCCCGCTGCTCATTCTTTTCATCAGCATGCCGCTGCTGGCCAGCCCACCGCCCAGATGCGGAATTTTGGCGATGGAATTTTTGCGTTGGACTCTGGCTACGTGCGAGATGAATTCGATGCAGTTCATTTGATCGTTGAGCAAGGCCGCGTTGCGGTGATCGACACTGCGACCCAGTATGCAGTTCCACGAATTCTTGAGGCCCTCCGTGGCCTCGGCCTTGGCCCCGAGTCCGTTGACTGGATTTTGCTCACCCACATTCATTTGGATCATGCGGGCGGCGCGGGTGCCCTGCTTGAGCGCTGCCCGAATGCCCGGGTCACCGTCCACCCCCGAGGCTTGAAGCATCTCGCTGACCCCTCCAAGCTCTGGGCGGCGGTCTGCGATGTCTATGGAGCCGAAATGGCGATACGGGAGTACGGTGGCATGGACCCGATTCCGACTGATCGGCTCATCGAAACGCCAGAAGGCGCAGTGGTTGAGCTCGCGGGCCGCAAGATCGAATTCTGGGATGCACCCGGCCACGCCCGGCATCATGTGTTCATTAGAGATTGCCACACCAACTCTTTTTTTACGGGTGACACCTTCGGGATTTCCTATCGGGATTTTGATACTGCCCAGGGGGCCTATGTTTTTGTAACCTCCTCGCCATCGCAATTTAACCCCGAGGAATTGAAGGCCTCGGTTCGCCGGATCTCCGATGCAGCCCCGCCTGCTGTCTATCTGACCCACTATGCCCAGGTCCGAGACGTCGGCCGGCATGCCCAGCACTTGATCAAGCAAATCGATGACTTCTGCGAGATTGCTCTTGCGCACCAGGGGGCAGGACTGGCCCGGGCCGATCTGATTCAAAAAGACCTGGCCCGGCTGATCGTCAGCGAGCTCCGAGATCACGGCGTGACCCTATCGGATGCGGCCTGCCGAGAAGTCCTTGCGCTGGACTTAAAGCTCAACAGTGATGGCTTGGTCTGCTGGCTAGACAGTCTAAAATAGCGGTCAATTCCACCGAAACCGGACCGCGGGGATCACAGATCCCCGCTTTTATTTTTATGCCAAGCCTCATTCCCGAATCCCCTGCGTTTGCCTTACTGCGCCAGCAGCTGGCCAGTCGCATCATGATTTTGGATGGAGCGACTGGCACCATGATTCAGCAATACAAACTGACCGAGGCGCAATACCGGGGCGCTGATCATGCCGAGCTCTGCGCCGATGTCCGGCAGTCGATCCAATCGGCGATTGCAAAAGGCATTGACCTGAAAGGCAACAATGAGCTGTTGTCTTTAACGCGGCCAGGGGTAATTTCCGAAATTCACCATCAATACCTTGCAGCCGGTGCCGATATTGTTGAAACCAATACCTTTGGGGCAACAACAATCGCGCAGGAAGATTATCGGCTGCCTGAGTTGGCCCGCCTGATGAATCTCGAGTCGGCCCGCTTAGCCCGCCTGGCCTGCGATCAGTTCTCGACCCCGGATCGGCCTCGATTTGTTGCGGGCGCTATCGGGCCCACGCCGCGGACGGCTTCGATTTCTCCGGACGTAAACGATCCAGGAGCACGCAACATCAATTTTGAGCAGCTGCGCCAGGCCTATCAAGAGCAAATTGAAGCTTTGCTGGATGGCGGCGCGGATCTGCTGTTGCTTGAAACCATCTTCGATACCTTAAACGCCAAGGCGGCGCTGTTTGCCATGGAGTCTGTTTTCGAGGCCCGCCACCAACGGTGGCCCGTCATGATTTCCGGCACCATCACCGACGCTTCTGGCCGAATTCTCTCGGGCCAGACCGTCGAAGCATTCTGGAACAGCGTCTCGCATGCCCGGCCGATCACAGTCGGCCTGAACTGCGCCCTCGGCGCGGCGCTGATGCGGCCCTATGTCGAGGAGATTTCAAAGCTTGCGGATACTGCGATTTGCATCTATCCGAACGCAGGCCTGCCCAATCCCATGGCGCCGACCGGCTTTGATGAGACACCGCCGATCACCTCGGGCTTTTTAAAGGAATTCGCCGATCTCGGCTGGGTGAATATCGTCGGCGGCTGCTGCGGCACAACGCCCGAACATATTCAAGCTATTGCCGAGGCGGTGGGGTCCTTTACGCCAAGAAAGATTCCTTCCATCGTGCCCAAGCTTCGGCTTGCTGGCCTGGAGGCTTGCAATATCGATGAGCAGTCTTTTTTCGTCAATGTGGGTGAGCGGACCAATGTCACCGGCTCCAAGCAGTTCGCTCGCCTCATTTTGGCTGGGGAGTACGAGCAGGCCATCGCGGTGGCCCGTCAGCAGGTTGAAAACGGCGCCCAGGTCATCGATATCAATATGGATGAGGCCATGCTGGATTCCGAAGCGGCCATGGTGCGTTTTCTCAATCTGATTGCCTCGGAGCCAGATATCGCACGAGTGCCGATCATGATCGACTCCTCGAAGTGGAGCGTCATTGAAGCCGGCCTGCGCTGTGTTCAGGGTAAGGCGATTGTCAATTCAATTTCAATGAAAGAGGGTGAGGCAGAGTTTCTGCGGCAGGCGCGGCTCTGCCGACACTATGGCGCAGCAGTCATCGTAATGGCCTTCGATGAGCAGGGCCAGGCCGATACCCTGCAGCGACGAAAAGATATTTGTACCCGGGCCTATCGTCTTTTGACCGAAGAAGTTGAGTTCCCTCCGCAAGACATTATCTTCGATCCTAATATTTTTGCGATTGCGACAGGTATTGAAGAACACAATGCCTACGCGATCGACTTTATCGAAGCCACCCGCTGGATTCGTCAGAATCTTCCGTACGCTAAGATCTCGGGCGGCGTTTCCAATGTCAGCTTTTCATTTCGTGGTAACGATCCTGCCCGAGAGGCTATCCATACCGTCTTTCTCTACCATGCGGTGAAGGCCGGCATGACCATGGGCATCGTCAATGCGGGGCAGCTCGGTGTCTATGAAGACCTCGCACCGGAATTGCGCGAGCGCGTCGAAGACATTGTGCTCAATCGCCGGCCGGATGCCACTGAGCGGATGATTGACTTTGCTGCTACCTTAAAAGGCGAAGGCAAGAAAGAAGAGGCGCAGCTGCAATGGCGAAGCTTGACGGCCGAGAAGCGACTTGAGCATGCCTTGGTTCACGGGCTTACCGAATTCATTGTCGAAGATACTGAGGAAGTCCGGCAACAAGTCGCTGACCGCCATGGCCGGCCCATCGAAGTCATCGAGGGCCCCCTGATGGCGGGCATGAATGTGGTGGGCGATCTTTTCGCTCAGGGAAAAATGTTTCTGCCGCAGGTGGTCAAGTCGGCCCGGGTGATGAAGGCAGCGGTCGCCCATCTGGTGCCCTTTATCGAAGAGGAGCAGCGGGCCTCGGGCACCACTCAGGCCAAAGGAAAAATCATCATCGCTACCGTGAAGGGGGATGTGCACGATATCGGCAAGAACATTGTTTCCGTGGTGCTTCAGTGCAATAACTTTGAGGTCGTAAACCTTGGCGTCATGGTGCCCGCCCAGCAGATCCTGCAGGCCGCGCGAGATCACGATGCCGACATCATTGGCTTATCGGGCCTGATTACGCCTTCCCTAGAAGAAATGTCATACGTCGCAAAAGAAATGGAGCGTGATGACTGGTGCCGCTGCAAACAGATTCCGTTGCTCATTGGTGGTGCGACCACATCCCGTATCCATACCGCAGTCAAAATCGCGCCGAATTATTCGGGGCCGGTCATCTGGGTGCCTGACGCAAGCCGTTCGGTGCCGGTCGCCCAGTCGCTGACCAGCGATGCCGCCCAAAAGGGCGCCTATCTCGGCGAGCTGATGCGGGACTATCAAAAACTGCGTGAGCGGCATGCTGCTAAAACTGCTACGCCACTGCTCACCTTGGAGCAAGCGCGGGCCAATTCGCCCCGTATCGATTTCGCAGCGAATCCACCGCCTGCGCCAAAAGCGCTCGGTCGACGCATCTTGAAGGCCTACGATCTAAACGAATTGATCGACACCATCGACTGGACGCCATTTTTTCAGACCTGGGATCTTGCGGGGCCCTTTCCAGCCATTCTTGACGATGCGGTAGTCGGGGCCCAGGCCCGCCAGGTCTATGCTGACGGCAAAGCAATGCTGACTAAGTTGCTGTCGCAAAGAAAGCTCAGCGCAAATGGGGTGTTCGGGCTCTTTGCGGCACAGCGTACTGGGCCCGAAGACATTACCCTGTATTCGGATGAAAAGCGGCAGCACCCAATCCTGACCTGGATTGGGCTTCGCCAGCAGACCCAAAAACCCAGCGGTGAGTTCAATAAAAGTCTGGCGGATTATGTCGCCGATGCATCAAGCGCAAGCGCAGACTATCTCGGCTGCTTTGCGGTCTGCATCCAAGGCGCCGATCAGCTGGCCAAAGATTATGAATCTCGGGGTGACGATTACAATGCGATTCTCGTTAAAGCAATTGCGGACCGGCTCGCCGAGTCGTTCGCAGAGCGCCTGCACCAGCGAATCCGTACCGAATTCTGGGGCTATGCCTCGAATGAACAGCTGAGCAATGAAGACTTGATCGCAGAAAAATATCAAGGAATCCGTCCGGCCCCGGGCTATCCCTCCTGCCCCGATCACACCGTAAAGGCCGCGCTCTTTCAGGCGCTGGGGGCCCATGAAATCGGCATGACGCTCACCGAGAATCTTGCCATGATGCCGGCCTCAGCTGTATCTGGTTTTTATTTTTGGCATCCGCAATCACAGTACTTCAATCTCGGCGCCATCGGCGAAGATCAGCTCAAAGATTACGCGCAGCGGGCAGAGGTGAAAGAAGACGTCGCCCGCGTGCGACTCGCCCCGGCACTCGGTTTTTAGACGGCCGACATCGCCAACGCCCTTAGACCCCCCAGACCACCGGGACTTTCTTTTTCTCTGCGGCTGTCAGCATCTCCAATAAGGGGAAGGCCCGCTGCGACAGCCCAATCGGCAGTTCTTGCAAGGCCGTTAGGCCCTCACGCACCGATTCATCATGCTGATTGAGTCGCGATTGATCTTGCTTACGGGACTGATCAATAGCGGCAACCAAACGACCTCGGATCTCCGGAATCTGGGCCTCAGTAAAGATTCCTTTGCTCGAAAACTCCTGACCGATGGCAACGAAAACCATCCTCATCACCGACTCGGTCATAAAAAATCCGCCTGCGGCCTTACTTCGAAATTCAATGATCACGCTAAACTGCCTCCGGCAATGAGACTCTTCATTTTAGTGCGTCGCTGGATCGTTGGTGTAAGCCTTGCGGGCCTCATCGGACTCATTCAGGCCTGCAGCCCCCGAATGGATTGGCGCGAAGTCCGCCTCGACCCTATTGGCGGGTCTGCGCTTTTTCCCGGCAAGCCTGTGGAGGTCAGCCGGTCGTTGCAAATCAGCGGCCAGTCCGATGCGGTTACCTTGACACTCCGCTCTGCCCGGATCGACAACACGGTGTTTGCGGTGGGCTGGGCACTCAATGGCCAGCCCGATACGCGCGAAAAGCTTGAGGCTGCAATGCTTGCCAATATCAACGCTCAGTCGGCCCAACGCTCCCAGCAAACGTTGCAACACAGCGACCAGGTGATTCATGAAGTCATCGCCAGCGGCGAGATGCGTCTACGGCCTGATTCAGACCCGGTGCCCGCTCGGCTGTGGATGCGCAGCCTCTCGATCCTCCCGGCGCAGCCCGAACAGGGTGGCCTCGTGCGGATCATTGAGATCATCGCCGCAGGTCCGGCCCAAGAACTCAGAGAGGAAGACGCACGGCTGTTTATCGAATCGCTGAAGCTTTCGCGTTAAGCGTTCGTTCATCGCGCTCGCCCCACATGTCCACCGCAGGCCTCCCACCCCCGCACCTTGCTGCCGTATTTCTGCCGTTTGCGGCCGCTTATTTTCTCTCCTATGTCATGCGCTCGGTCAATGCCGTGCTCTCTGAGCCGCTGACAGCAGAATTCGCGCTGACTGCTTCCCAGCTCGGGCTGTTGTCAAGCAGCTATTTTTTGACATTTGCAATCATGCAGATCCCGCTCGGCGCGCTTCTGGATCGACACAGCCCCCGACGGGTGGAGATCGTGCTGCTGATGTTTGCGATCGGCGGCTGCGTCTTGAGCAGCATCGCTGAAGGCTTTTTGGCGCTGTGGCTCGGTCGGGCCATGATCGGTATCGGCGTCTCGGCCTGCCTGATGGCCTCGTACACCAGCTATCGACTGTGCTTTGCGGCCGATCGGCAGGCCAGTCTCGCCTCGCTCATGCTGATGGTCGGATCGTTTGGTGGGCTTGCTGCAACATTACCAGTGGAGCTGCTGCTGCCGATGCTGGGCTGGCGCGGCATTTTTCTTCTGACAGCGCTGTTGTTTCTGCTCTCCGTCGCGGGCCTGATCTGGCTACTGCCCACGATTCCATCGGCAGGAGCCTCGCGCGAACCCTATTGGCGTTACACGATCGCAGGCGCCAGAATCGTTTTCGCTCACCCACAGGTGCAGCGATTGATTCCGGTCTGCATCTTTACCCACGGGGGATTTCTGGCGGTGCAGAGTCTCTGGATGGGTCCGTGGCTTCGAACCGTAGAGGGCCAGACTGCCACCGATGCAGCAAGCAGCCTGCTGGTGCTCGGTTTTGTCGTGATGCTGTCGCACCTCGCAATGAGCTGGCTTGGACTGCGGCTGAACACGTGGCGCCTATCGATTGATCGGGTCCTGATTTCAGGATGCCTGCTGATGTTGTTGTTTTCGGCTGCAGCGATCACCAACGTCTGGGGTCGTCCGCTGCTTGCCTGGTCACTCGTCTTTATCACCACTTCGGTCAGCGGCTTGATCTATGCAAAAACCAGCTTAGCGTTTCCAGTAGGAATGGGAGGGCGTGCCAATACCGGGATTAATTTTGTCGTCTTCGCTGGTGCATTTGGAATGCAGTGGGGCCTGGGTCTCATCACTGATGTCGCGCTGTCTGCTGGCCAGAGCGAGGCGGAGGCGTTAACCACCGCTTTTATTGGCTGGGTGGTCCTGCAGGCCGTTGCACTGGTCTGGCTTGTTCGAAATCCTGGGCATGCGCCATCACGTCCATAGCGCGCCGTAACTCGATTGCTTCAGCAATCTGTGCGACTTTGATCTGATCCTCATTCTCGAAGTCTGCGATCGTTCGGGCGACTCGAATGAGGCGATGCCATGACCTTGCACTCCACCCCCAGCGGGCGGCGGCCTGCATGAGCAGCTGCTTTGCCGGGGGATCACAGTTGGCATGCTGATCAAGCGCTTCAACGCCAAGTCGAGCATTAAGACAAGCCTGTCGAATTAGCTGTCGGCTGCGGGCCTGCGCCACCTGATCGATCAGCATAGCGCCCGTTGGATCAGACGCGCGCGCCGAACCGGGCTCCACCAGCTGCTCAGAGGTGGGTGATTCCATTGCAACGGCCATATCAAAACGATCCATCAGGGGTCCGGATAAACGCGATCGATAGCGAAGGATGCGGTCTGGGCTGCAGCGGCACCATTTTTTAGCACTGCGGACACCAAAGTATCCGCAGGGGCAAGGATTCATCGCGGCAACCAGCATAAAGTTCGCGGGAAAGCGGACCCGGTCGCGAACCCGTGCGATCTCTACTTCGTGGCGCTCCAGCGGTTCACGTAGAGACTCCAGTGCATCGCGCGGGAACTCCGCCAACTCGTCAAGAAACAGCACGCCGTGGTGGGCCAGCGAAATTTCACCTGGCCTGACGGGCTGACCGCCACCAATGAGGGCGCGGGATGAGACACTGTGATGCGGCGATCGATAAGGCGGTCGCCACCAGCGACTGAGGTCGATGTCACCGATCAGACTTTGGATCGCAGCAACCTCGCAAGCTTGGGCGTGATCGAGGCTTGGCAGCAGAGCCGCGATCCGGGCTGCCATCATCGACTTCCCGACCCCGGGCGGGCCCAGCATCAACAGGTTGTGCTGGCCAGCAGCGGCGATGACCGCAGCCCGCTTAGCAGCGGACTGGCCTCGAACCGCTGACCAATCGAGCGTTGAGGCCATCGGAATCGGATGTGATGAGGCTTGAGCGGCAGCCGCAAGCACAGCGCCGCTAGCGATGTGAGCAACTGCCTCACGAAGGCTTGACGCAAATCGCAGTCGATTCGAGCCGATCGTCGAGATTTCTTTTTGATTGGCCATCGGAAGCATCAACAGATGCTCGTGAGGCTGCTCCTGAAGAAATCCCGCGGCCATTGCAAAAGCGCCCCGTATTGGAAGCAGGCTGCCAGTTAACGATAACTCGCCAATCACGATGAGCTGTGATAAACGCTGCAACAGGCCCGACGACTGAATCTGATCGCTCGCAATTAAGATTCCGATTGCAATGGCGAGGTCAAATCGGCCAGAGTCTTTCGGCAGATCTGCGGGCGCAAGGTTGACGGTAATCCTTCGAGATGGGAACGTGAACCCCGAATTTAAAATGGCAGATCGGACCCGCTCTTTGGCCTCACGCACTGCGGTATCGGGTAGGCCGACAATCGAGAATTGCGGCAAGCCATTGGAGAGGTCGGTCTCAACCGATACCGGGCGCGGGGTGAGGGCGGCGATGGCTCGCGACTGAACAACCGAAAACGACATTCGGCCCATTGTTCCGGGCCGGCGGACTGAAAAAAATCAGCGAGATGAATTAGGTCTTTTTCTCTAGCCGAAGCTTCTCGGCCTCCAGCTCGGCCACCCGACGCTCGAGGGCCGCCATCTTCTCCAAGGCCTTGCTCAGCATCTGCTGCTGCAATTCAAAATCCTCACGGGTCAGCAGATCCATTTTGGCCATCGCCGCGGAGAGGGCAGCCTTCATGTGGCCCTCTAGCTCCGCCGTAGGCGAGGCCCGCATTAAGTCGCCCACCTTGGCCTGAAGGTCGGCGAAGGCTTTTGAAAGGGGCGGAAACGGTGGTGTTGCCATGGCCCCAATTTATCACGCAGGGTAGCGGCCTCCACTCAGGGCACAGACCCAAAAGTGCACTTTTATGGACACAACTATGCATACTTCTGGTGCAAAAAAGCGGCGTTGGCCTAGAGAAAGTGCAAAAAATTCTTATTTTTCATGGAAAACCCTTATGACTTGGCTTGGCACGGGTTTCGCTAATCCAGAAGGCGGTCTTTCCCGATCGAATTCTTTTTTGGAGCTCAAGAATGAAGAAAACTATCCTCGCCCTCTCTGTCAGTGCCCTCTCTGTCTCTGCCCTGGCCCAAGGCAAAAAGCCGGAGCCAGAGATCACGTTAACTGGAAATTTCGCTCTGGTCTCGGACTACCGCTTTAGGGGAATTTCTCAGACCGACAAAAAGCCAGCGACCCAAGGCGGTTTCGACATCGCCACAAAGTCAGGGGCCTACGCCGGCATCTGGACATCCAACGTATCGCAATGGACTGCAACCGGCGCAAGCCAGGAGGTGGATCTCTATGGGGGCTACAAGGCCTCCCTGCCGATGGATATCGGCCTCGATGTGGGCTACATCGCTTACCAGTACCCCGGAAACTCCGCCAGCCCCAAGAACAACACTCGAGAGTTTTACGTTGGCTTGGCCAAGGGCCCGGTCTCTTACAAGGCCTACCAGACCTCGGGCAACTGGTTTGGGCTGGCCAACTCGAAGGGCTCGCTTTATCACGACTTGACGCTTTCTTACGGACTCGCCGACAAGGTCGCGCTGGTGGGCCATATCGGCCGTCAGACCATTCGCAATCGTAACGAGGACTATCTCGACTATCGAGTAGGGCTGACCTACGACCTTGGCGATGGCTTATCTGCAGGCCTGGCATTTACTCGTGTGAACTTCAAATCAGAGCGGGCTGGTGCGGCCTGGTTTACCAACTCCGCCGGGAAGTCTCTTTACGGCAACGGCACAGTGCTCTCGATTACAAAAGCCTTTTAACGACTGGTTCAGTAGCCCCGGGGCCTTGCAGCGCATCGCAGCCCCATCTTTTATTGAGAGGACAGCATGAAACTCATCTCTGCAATCATCAAGCCGTTTAAGCTCGACGAGGTGCGTGAGGCCCTATCCGCCATCGGCGTGCAAGGCATTACCGTCACGGAAGTCAAGGGCTTTGGTCGGCAAAAGGGTCACACCGAGCTCTATCGGGGTGCGGAATATGTGGTCGACTTTTTGCCGAAGGTAAAAGTGGAAGCGGCGGTCTCCGAGGATTTACTTGAGCGTGCCATTGAGGCCATCGAAGGCGCTGCCCGCACTGGCAAGATTGGCGATGGAAAAATCTTCGTCTACGACCTTCAACAGGTGATCCGCATCCGAACCGGCGAGACCGGCAAAGAGGCGCTCTGATTCACACCATTATTTCTACGTGAGGCGAAAATGAAATCCTTCCACACTCTTATTGCGCGCTTGGCCAAGCCGCTGCTGACAATTCTCGGCACCGCTGGCCTGGCATCTCTTGCTTTCGCTGCAGATGCGCCCGCAGCCCCGCCGGTTCCCAACAAAGGGGACACGGCCTTCATGATGCTGTCAACTGTGCTGGTGCTGTCGATGATTGTTCCAGGGCTCGCACTTTTCTACGGCGGACTCGTACGGTCGAAAAACATGCTGTCTGTGCTCATGCAAGTGATGGTGGGCGCAGCGCTGATTTTTGTGCTCTGGGCCATCTATGGCTACTCATTGGCTTTCACGGGCGGCAGCCCGTTTGTTGGCGGCTTTGACAAAGCGTTTTTAGCCGGTATTACCGGGGATTCGGTGGCGGCGACCTTTAGCAAAGGCGTTGTGATTCCTGAGCTGATGTTCGTTGCCTTCCAAGGCACCTTCGCTGCCATCACCTGCGCGCTGATTGTCGGTGCGTTCGCTGAACGGATGAAGTTCTCGGCCGTGCTTTTGTTTCTTGTGCTGTGGTTCACCTTCGCCTACATTCCCACCGCCCACATGGTCTGGTATTGGGATGGCCCGGACGCGATCACCGATGCCAAAACCCTTGAGGCGGTGATCGCTGCAGCAGGCGCACTCTGGGCCAAAGGCGCACTCGATTTTGCTGGAGGCACAGTGGTGCACATCAACGCGGGTGTTGCCGGACTGGTGGCGGCGTACATGGTGGGCAAGCGGACCGGCTATGGCAAAGAGCCCATGCCGCCGCACAATCTGACCTTGACGATGGTGGGCGCTGCCATGCTGTGGGTGGGCTGGTTCGGCTTTAACGCCGGTTCAAATCTCGAGGCGACCGGAACTGCGGCACTGGCCGTGACCAACACACTGTTCGCAACAGCTGCTGCGATCGTTGCCTGGACACTTGGTGAGGCCATCTTCCGCGACAAGCCCTCAATGCTGGGTGCTGCCTCAGGTGCCGTGGCCGGCCTCGTCGCGATCACGCCGGCTGCGGGCTTTGTCGGCATCATCGGCGCACTCGTCATCGGCCTAACCGCTGGCTTCGTCTGCCTCTGGGGCGTAACGGGCTTGAAACGAATGCTCAAAGCAGATGATTCGCTCGATGTATTTGGCGTTCATGGTGTGGGCGGCATCATCGGCGCCCTTCTCACTGGTGTGTTTACCGCGCCCTCGCTCGGCGGAACTGGAATCTTCGATTATGTGGCCAACAAAGTGGGTGAGGAATATTCAATCGGTGGCCAGCTGCTGATCCAGGCCGAGGCCGTGATCACCACCATCGTGCTCTCGGCGGTGGTCTCGGTCGTGGCCCTGCTGATCGTCAAGATGATCGTGGGCCTTCGGGTTCCCGAAGAGTCAGAGCGGGAAGGCCTGGACACGACCTCTCATGGCGAGAAAGCGTATTACCTGTAATCCTTTTTCAACGTTCTCCTCGTAGCTCTTCAAGCCCGCCTTTTGGCGGGCTTTTTTTTGGAAATAAGAGATTCACGGTGGGTTAGCTAAAATGCCCAACCATGGTGCCTTACACCCTTCATCGCCCGGACGGGGGCGGCCCCCTTGCCGCCCTAGAACGGCAGATCCTAGAGGCCAACGTCGAGATCGAACACTGGTTTCGCTCGCAATGGCTCTCTCACACGCCCCCGTTTTATGCCTCGGTCGACATCCGAAATGCAGGCTTCAAGCTCTCCGTGGTCGACACCAACCTCTTTCCTGGGGGATTTAACAACCTCGCCGACAATGCCCTGCCGCTCGCCGTGCAGGCCATGAGCGCAGCGGTCGAGAGACGATGCCCCGATGTTCGCCGGTTTCTTCTGATTCCAGAAAGCCACACTCGTAATAGCTACTACCTTGCCAATGTGGCCCGGCTTGCGGCCCTGCTGCGGCAATCCGGCCTTGAGGTCCGAATCGGAACCCTGATCCCCGAAATCACTGAGCCCACCCCGATCGCCCTTGCGGACGGCTCTCACCTGCTGCTGGAACCCCTGGAAAGACAAGGGGACCGGCTGGGCGTGAAGGGATTTGATCCCTGCGCCATTTTGCTGAATAACGATCTCTCCGCAGGAATTCCTGCAAGCCTTCAAGGCATCAAAGGCCAGCACATGATTCCACCGCTGCATGCGGGCTGGTCGGTACGACGCAAAAGCCAACACTTTTCGGCCTACTCAACTGTTGTGAAACAGTTTGCCGAACGCCTACAAATCGACCCTTGGGTCCTGGATCCGTTTTACGCCACCTGCTCAGAAGTCGACTTTCACGCCCGCGAAGGTGAGTCATGCTTGGCCGACAACATCTCAATGATGCTGGATAAAATCCGCATCAAATACCGAGAGCTTGGGGTCCAGCAGACCCCCTATGTGGTCGTCAAAGCAGATGCTGGCACCTATGGTATGGGCATCATGATGGTCAAAGATGCCCAGGAGATCATCAATCTGAATCGCAAGCAGCGCAATAAGATGGCTGTTGTGAAAGAGGGCCTCTCGGTCTCCGATGTACTGATCCAAGAGGGTGTGCCCACGGTAGAGGCGGTGGATGGAGCGGTGGCAGAGCCCGTGGTCTACATGGTGGACCGCACTGTCGTGGGTGGGTTCTATCGGATTCACGCAGAGCGTGGGCCGGATGAGAACCTCAATGCCCCCGGTATGAAGTTTCTGCCGCTGCCATTTGATAAGAGCTGCATGCAGCCGGATCAGGCTATCCATCCTGATGCGGCCCCCAATCGGTATTACGTTTACGGAGTCATCGCCCGTCTGGCACTATTGGCAGCATCCCTGGAACTCGAGCAGGCTCGGCCATGACCCGCAGTGTGCTGTTTGTCTGTGACCCGCTTGGCGGGTTCAAGACCTATAAAGACACCACCTTTGCCATGATGCGGGAGTGTCAGCGGCGAGGAATCGAAATTCACACAGCAGAATTGCACGAACTGCGCTCCCGCGCAGATCATCATGGTAGCCGGCTGGAAATCTTTGCCCACCAGATTCGTATCGATCAGCCTCACACACCCATTTGGTGGGTGGAAGATTCGGCCCACTGGCGGCCCGCAAAAGCGTTTGATCTGATTTTGATGCGCAAAGACCCGCCTTTTGATACTCGCTATCTTGTGGCCACGCAGCAGCTCGAGATTGCTCAGCGCGAGGGGATACGCGTAGTCAATTGCCCGCAGGCTTTGCGCAATCATGGCGAAAAGATGGCAGCCCTTGAATTTCCGGAGTTGACACCAGAGACGCTGATCTCTGCAGATCTCAAATCACTGCGAGAATTTGCAACTCACCATCAAAAGATTGTGGTCAAGCCCCTGGATGCGATGGGGGGCATTGGTGTTTTTGTGCTCGCCGCAGAGGATCCCAATCTTCCGTCTGCACTTGAGCTGCTGACGCATCACGGCAGCCAGCCAATCGTGATTCAGCGCTATCTGCCAGCAATTGCTCAAGGTGATAAACGCATCATTGTGATCAATGGCCAGCCCATTGAATCGGCGCTTGCAAGAATTCCTCCGGCCGGACAGTCTCGCGGTAATCTTGCTGCGGGTGGCAAAGGGGTGGTCACAGCGCTGTCGGCCCGCGACCGAAAAATCGCATGCACCGTCGGCGAGGCTCTGGCGCCTCGGGGCCTGCTGCTGCTGGGTTTGGATGTGATTGGCGAGCACTTAACTGAAATAAATGTCACCAGTCCGACTGGTTTTCAGGAAATTCAGGCGCAGTCTGGGATCGATGTCGCCCAAATCTTCATAGAAACAGCGCTGGCCCAATGACATCTTTGATTCTGATTTGTCATGCGCCCTTGGGCCATGCTCTCCACGCCGTAGCCTGCCACGCCTTTGGGCGTTACATCGCAGAGGTCGTGGTCGCCGACATCGCTGCTAACTCATCGCTCGATGATGCAGTGGCCGCCATTGAGGCCGTCTGGAAACAGGAAGGACGGCCCCAGCAGGTGGTGATGCTCGGCGACATCTTGGGCGCCACACCCTGCAATGCGGCCTGCGCATGGCTCAGCCTGCACCCGGAAATCAACGCCTGCGGCCTCACCGGTGTTAGCGTCCCGATGATGCTGAAAGCATTTACTTACCGCGAGCTCGCTCCGCAGGAGTTGGTCGAAAGACTGGCCGACACGATATCGCCGTCTTGCGCGCCCCTTGCTCCCGTCGTCTAAAGGTCGTCATGCCCAAGCAAATCGTCCCTGTCATCAATGCGCTTGGTCTACATCTGCGGGCCTCTTCGAAACTTAGCCAGATGGCAACACGATTTCCCTGCGAGGTCTGGCTTTCGCGCAACGGCAAGCGGGTGAACGCAAAAAGCGTTCTCGGCGTCACGATGCTGGCCGCCGGAAAAGGCACTGAGGTCGAAATTGAAACCACGGGCGAGCAAGAAGATGAAGCCTTAAAAGCGCTTGCTGGTCTATTCGCTGCGCGCTTCGGAGAGGAGTCCTAGGCTTGGCGTTTTCAGTTTCCGGAATTTCAGTGGGTCGTGGCATCGCGATTGGCCGGGCCTGGGTGCTCGCGCCCGCCTCACTCGATGTTCCACGGCGTTCCATTGAAGCAGGCCAGGGCCATGCGGAAGTGGAGCGGCTCTACGCCGCAGTCCGCGCCGTGGATGAGGAATTTGAAAAAATGCGGCACGACCTCGGCAATGAGGTGGTCGCTGAGTTACGCGCTTTTCTGGACTTACAGGCTATTGTGCTGCACGACCCGATGCTGATTGAAACCACACGAGATCGAATTCTGTCCGAACAGTGCAATGCCGAGTGGGCCCTTGTGCAGCAATATGAGCAGGTTGCAGAGCAATTCGACGCAATTGAAGACGCATATCTTCGCGAACGCCGTGCGGATGTTCGGCAAATTGTGGAACGTATCCTGAAGGCCATGCGACATCCCGATGGCGGCGTACGGATTAGCCTTCCACAGCCTACAGTCACTGAGTCGGGCCCTGCTGCAGAGCTGCCATGGATCCTTGTTGCTCATGACATTGCGCCCGCCGATATGCTGCTGCTCAAGCAACACTCTTTTGCTGGATTCGCAACCGATACCGGCAGCCCCACTTCACACACGGCCATTCTCGCCCGAAGCCTTGGCCTGCCGGCTGTGGTTGGCCTTCAGACACTGTATGGTCTTATTCAGCAGGGTGAGCCCATCATCATCGATGCAGAAGCTGGCGTGGTGTTGGGCAGCATTGATGCTCCCATCCGAAGCATCTATGAGGTTCGGCAGGCCGAACAGGCGGTGGCCCGCAGCCGACTGACCCGACTCAAGAATGTCGCTGCACAAACGCTGGACGGCCAGGCTGTCGGCCTATTTGCCAATCTCGATCTGCCCTCCGATGCTGCCCACGCGATGGAAGCCGGCTGCCAGGGTGTGGGTCTTTTTCGTAGCGAATTTCTCTACATGAACCGCAACGATCCCCCATCAGAAGAGGAGCAATACGAAGCCTATCGGAGCGTGGTGATGGCGCTGAAGGGCCGACCTGTAACCATTCGCACTCTTGACTCTGGTGCCGACAAAGATGTACCTAGCGTATCGGCCCATCGTGATCCTCCTTCTAATCCTGCGCTTGCGTTGCGTGCAATTCGCCTCTGTCTGGCAGAGCCCGAACTATTCATGACGCAGCTGCGCGCGATACTCAGGGCGTCTGCCCATGGCCCCATCAAGTTATTGATCCCCCTGATCAGCGGGCCACAAGAGATGATGTCTGCGAGAAAAATGATTGCGGCTGCGATGGATCAGCTCAAGTTACGGCAGCAGCCTTTTGATGACAGCATTCCCATCGGGGCCATGATCGAAGTTCCGGCCGCCGCACTGGCGATCGATGGGCTTTTACCCGAGTTGGATTTTGCTTCCTTGGGTACAAATGATTTGATTCAATACACGCTTGCCATTGATCGTGCCGACGGCGATGTGGCCCACTTATACAATCCCCTGCATCCTGCGGTGCTGCGCCTGATCGCAGATGTTATCAAGGCCTGCAATCGACGGGGCACTCCGGTCTCGGTCTGTGGCGAAATGGCGGGTGACCCAGTGCTGACGCGCCTGCTGCTCGGTTTTGGTCTGCGAGAATTTTCAATGCATCCAGCACAAGTATTGGTCATCAAGCAAGAAATTCTTCGGTCGCGGGCCAGTGATTGCAGCAAACAGTCCTCAAAAATTCTGCGGCAAGGCGATCCGATGAAGCTGGCGGCTGCCTTGGCCAGATGGAATCAAGATCGCGACCACATTTCTGGATGAATCCAGCCCTCGCGCAGCGCCACCAGGGTCGCCTGAGTGCGATTTCTTACCCTCAGGGCTCGAAAAATAGCGCTGATATGCACCTTTGCAGTTCCCTCAGAGATTCCCAGTTCAGTGCAAATCTTCTTGGTCGGCTTGCCTTCCACAAGACAAAACAGCACCTCTTGCTGGCGTGGCGTGATGGCCGACGTGGATGCCGGCTGATCGGGCTTGAGCTGGCGGTATGGCTGTATCGGGGCCTCCTTCATCAACAACGAGGTCGGGGGCATCAGGTCTTGCTGCAGTACTAAGCGCTTGGTCACGCCGGGCTCCTTCTTCAGAAAAGTCAATTGATCCGGGGGCAGTATCACCGTCGGCTGACCCAGCAATGTTCAACAAATGCGAACTCAGCGACATTGCCGGCTGCGAGGCCACTAGGCTTTGTGTCAAAGTGTCAACAAATTGACATCCCCCTGCCCAGGCAGCTAACTTTTAAGGCTCACCTCAAAACCCGTTATGGCCATCGCTCCTCCGCCTTTCGATTCGGTCGGACCCATCACACCGCAGACCGCGGACTTTTTAGAGCCTCTGACGCTCAAAAGCGGCCAGTCCTTTGGCCCCTACCAGCTGGTATATGAGACCTATGGCACACTGAATCGAGACCGAAGTAACGCTGTGTTGGTCTGCCACGCTCTGAATGCTTCCCATCACGTTGCGGGCTGCCGCCCCGATGATCCGCAGGCCATTGGCTGGTGGGACAACATGGTGGGACCAGGAAAGCCGGTGGATACTCGTCGTTTTTTTGTCATCGGCGTGAATAATCTCGGATCATGCTTTGGCTCGACGGGCCCAACTTCTCTCAATCCCACGACTGGCGAACCTTATGGCGCCGATTTTCCAGTCATCACTGTGGAAGACTGGGTCCAGGCCCAGGCCCGGCTCGCCGATCGGCTGGGCATCACGCAGTTTGCCGCCGTCATGGGCGGCAGTCTTGGTGGCATGCAGGCCATGCAGTGGTCCATCGCTTATCCCGATCGTCTCCGGCATGCAGTGGTGATTGCCTCCACTGCCAGACTGTCGGCGCAAAACATTGCATTTAATGAGGTGGCCCGCCGGGCCATTGTGAACGACCCCGAATTTCATGGTGGTCACTATTACGCCAAAAATACCGTGCCGAAGACTGGGCTATCCGTGGCCCGAATGATCGGGCATATCACCTACCTCTCTGATGATGACATGGCCGAGAAATTCGGTCGGCAGTTGCGTGGCTCAGATGACTATCGATTCGGCTTTGATGCAGAGTTTGAAATCGAGTCTTATCTTCGCTACCAAGGCGAAAAGTTTTCGACTTATTTTGATGCCAATACTTATTTGCTGATTACGCGGGCACTGGATTATTTTGATCCCGCCAAAGCATGCTCAGGCAGCCTCTCGGAGGCCTTTGCTGGCATCCACTGCAATAATCTGTTGATTTCTTTCACTACAGACTGGCGATTTCCGCCCGAACGCTCTCGTGAAATTGTTGAAGCGTTGCTGGCACAGCGCAAATCAGTGACTTATGCCGAGATTGATGCCCCTCATGGACACGATGCATTTTTGATGAACGATCCCCGGTATCACCATCTGGTGGCGGCCTACTTTGACCGCATCGGCAAGGAGTGTGCTGCATGAAGCGCATTCTTGACCATGGCGGAAAATCCCTGCGGAGCGATCTCGCACAGATTGCAAAATGGGTGGCCCCTCATGCCCGAGTGCTGGACTTGGGCTGCGGCGATGGCACGCTCTTGCATTGGCTAGCTGTCCAACACTCATGTGAAACACTGGGCGTTGAGATCGCTGATGAAAATGTGCTTGCCTGTATCAAACGAGGCGTCAACGTGATTCAAGCCGATATTGACCGAGGCCTTGCCATGTTTGCTCGGGGTCGGTTCGATGTCGTCGTGCTATCCCAGGCCCTGCAAGCCACTCGAGAGACAGAGCGCGTGCTGCGAGAGATCGGTGAGATTGGCCGTGAATGCCTGGTCAGCATCCCGAATTTTGGCCATTGGTCACATGTCACCTCGCTGCTCTCGGGCCATATGCCCGTCAACAAAAGACTACCTTATGCCTGGTACGACACGCCTAATTTTCACTTTGCTACCGCCCAAGACTTTGAAGAACTTCTCACTCGTCTTGGATTTGATATCTTGGATCGTGCTTTTCTGGACGATGATCAGCCAATCAGATTTATGCCAAACCTAAGAAGCACTCTGGCGGTATACCGCTTCCAAAAAAGATCGCCCTAAACAAGGAGGACCCCAGCATGGCCATCAAGACTATCGGCGTTATTGGCGCCGGCACGATGGGCAATGGCATTGCCCAGGCCTTTGCCGCAAAAGACTACGATGTCATCATGCAAGACATTGCTGAGCCCGCGCTCGCAAAAGGCTTAGCAGCCATATCCGGGTCAATGGATCGGCTGATCAAAAAAGGGGCGCTCACCGAAGACGCTAAAAAAATGGCCCTGGCCCACATCTGTACGACCACCAAGGTGGACGACCTGGCCTCCGCAGATCTTTTGATTGAGGCCGCTACCGAGAACGAATCCGTAAAAATTAAGATTCTTCAGGCGGTCGAAAAAGTACTGCGGCCTGAAACAATCATCGCCACGAATACCTCCTCGCTCTCAATCACTCGTCTTGCGGCGGCGACCCAACGGCCCGAACGATTTGTTGGCATGCATTTTTTCAATCCCGTACCGATGATGGCCCTCGTTGAAATCATTCGGGGCCTGCAGACCTCGGAATCCACTGTAACTGCGGTAACAGAGCTTGCCAAGGCGGTTGGAAAAACGCCCATCGGGGTCAAAAATAGCGCAGGATTTGTGGTGAACCGAATCCTTTGCCCGATGGTCAATGAGGCTATTTTTGTCTACGCGGAGGGCTTGGCTTCGGCCGCTGAAATTGATGAGGGCATGAAACTGGGTTGTAACCATCCGATTGGCCCCCTTGCGCTGGCGGATCTCATTGGCCTTGACGTTCTGCTGGCGGTAATGGAAGTTCTGTATAGCAACTTCGAAGATCCAAAATATCGTGCAGCGCCACTGCTGAAGGAAATGGTGGATGCAGGCTACCTTGGCCGAAAGTCTGGCCGAGGTTTTTACAGCTATTAACTCTTGAAACCAGATGCTCTAAGGTCTGCAGTTCCTCCGCTTGGCTTGGCCCTGCTGATGTGGGGCCTGGCAGCAGCCTTTTATCTATTTGGATTTTTTCAACGGGTCACGCCGGCCGCATTGGCCCAAGAGCTCGCTATGGAGCTTGCGCCCACCGCTACCGCTTTGGGCTGGCTTTCAGCAACCTATTTTTACTGCTATGCCGTTATGCAGCTGCCTGCAGGCCTTCTTGCTGATCGATTTGGCCCGCGCCGGCTGTTCATTGCTGCTACAGCAGCCGCAGTCGCCGGAACACTCTTATTCGCATGGGCTGAAACTTTTACTGCTGCTGCTGTTGGCCGCGGCATTATCGGGGCTGCAGCTGCGGTCGGATGGATTGGCATGCTAAAACTTGCGGCACACTGGTTTTCACCGCAGAAATTCGCCTCGATTTCAGGACTATCACTGACCGTCGGCACAGTGGGGGCGGTCTTAGCAGGGTTTCCCTTACGGCTTTTATCGGATGAGTACGGGTGGCGAAATGTAATCTCGGGAAGTGCCGTATTTGCAGCGGTGCTACTCATGGTCATGATTTTTGTACTGCGTGATGATCCTGTTGATCGGGGCTACCGCAGCTGGGCGCCAGCCCCTCAGACCGACGATGCGCTCGCAGAGATCTCTTTGAGGGAGTCTCTCCGCACCCTTCCCAGAAAAGATCTCGCACTGCTCTGTCTGGGGCAAACAGCAGTCACGGGAAGCGTTGTCATGCTGGCCGGACTCTGGGGCGTGCCTTTTTTAACGACTCTTTTTGAGATCAGCAGCCGCACGGCGGTCACACTGACTTCGCTTATTCCCGTCGGCTTTGCGGCGGGCAGTCTGGTATTTGGGCCCTGGTCTGATCGGATTGGTCGACGCAAACAGCCTCTTATCGTCGGAACCCTTGGGGTTTTTGTGGGCTTCGTTTTGCTTGCCAGTGGCATTACGCTTTCATCCTTGTGGGCTACCGCAGCACTTCTCTCAATGATTGGAATCAGTTCTGGCTCAATGGTGGTGGCTTTCGCCTACGGAAAAGACTTGGTCGGCGGCCGCCGCACCGCGACCATCACGGCCTTAGTCAATCTCTCAGTCACTCTTGGATCGCTCGGGCTGCAGCCGCTTTTTGGATTTATTCTGGACTGGCGCTGGGACGGGCAACTCGTCAATGGCGTCAGACGCTATGACGCAAATGCCTTTCAGTGGGGCTTCGCGGCCACCGCCTTATGGCTCGGACTCACCACGATTGCCCAATGGAAAACTCGAGATGTAGTCAGTCCCGCCAAAACGCTGGGATCAGCATCACCAGCAGGGTGAGCAATTCAAGCCGGCCCAGCAGCATCGTGATTGAGCATATCCAAAGTTGCGGGCTCGAGAGCCCAGCGTAATTCCCTGCAGGCCCCACCTCGCCAAGGCCGGGCCCAAGATTATTCACGCTGGCCAAAACCGCACTCACAGCGCTGATCGGGTCCATACCAGTCATGAGCATCAGAAAAGACATCACCATTACCGTTGCACCGTAAAACAGCATATAAGCAAGAATGGCAAAAATCACCTGATTGCTCACTGGTGACCCCCCAAGCTCCACGGGCCGCACCAAACGCGGATGAATAATCTGTAACAACTCACGCTGGGCCTGCTTGAACAAAAGAATTAAGCGAATCATTTTGATTCCTGATCCTGTCGAACCCGAGCAGGCAGCAAAAGCACTCAAAAAAATCATGAACCAGGCCGTAAATGGTGGCCAGAGCCCGTAGTCCTGGGTGGAGTATCCGGTGCCAGTCGCCACCGAGACGGTATTGAATAGGGCATGGCGCAATGACTCCAACAAGGTGGGATAGCTGCCCTGAAAAAATAGAAAAGCCCCCACCATGCAGCTACCCACAAGGCAGGTGATCCAGAACCAGTGGGCCTGAATATCGCGGAGATAAGGCTGAATCGATAGGCGCTGAATGGCCACCGCGTGAGAGACAAAATTCACGCCGGCCAGCAGCATGAATACGACTGCCACCAATTCAATGAGCGGGCTATCAAAATATCCAATGCTGGCGTCATGGGATGAAAGGCCCCCCAAGGACATGGTCGACCCCGTATGAATAAATGCATCAAAAGCGCTCATCCCGGCCCACCAGTACGCAAAGAAACAGGCAATCGATAAATACAAATAAATGCCATATAACAGCTTGGCAGTCTCCGCAATTCGTGGGGTGAGCTTGCTGTCCTTAATTGGGCCGGGCATTTCGGCCCGATAGATCTGCATTCCACCAACACCCAAGAGCGGCAAAATGGCCAGCGCAAGAATCAGAATGCCCATGCCGCCAAGCCATTGCAAAAAAGAGCGCCAGACCAGAATAGACCCCGGAAGACCATCAAGACCAGTCAATACAGTTGCGCCCGTAGTGCTCAGTCCAGATGTCGCCTCGAAATAGGCCTGACTAAAACTAAGCTCAGGAAATAGCCGCAGAAAAGGAATCGCTGCAACGACTGGCAGCGTTAGCCAGACCAGGGCCACCAGCAAAAAACCCTCTCGTGGATAAAGCTCCCGGCGATGCCACCATGTCAATCCGGTCAGCAAGGCCCCCACAACCGCTGAAATCAGCATGGCCTCTCCATAAACCAAGGCCAAAGGCTCATCATTTGCAGCCGCAAAGCCCCAGGGCAAAAGCAGCGTAAGCGAGAACAAGCCGATTACCATGCCCAAAATTCTTAGGACCGAAAAAATGGGGCGATCTAACTCGATTCGGGAGTCCTGGGTGGGTTCCACAATAAAAAGGGGGCTGGTCAACCAGCCCCCTAAGATACACCTTCTCTTTTTCGGATGTGGGCCTAGCGATACAACACTGTCGGCAGCCACATGCCAATGGCCGGGAAAACATAAAGCAGCACCACGGCGATCACCTGTATGCCCATAAAGGGCAGCATGCCTGCGAAAATTTGGTTAAGCGTGACATGCGGGGGAGCGACACCTTTTAGGTAAAACGCAGACATTGCCACCGGCGGAGATAAGAACGCCGTCTGCAGGTTGAGCGCCACCAAAAGCCCAAAGAACAGAGGATCAATTCCGAAATTATCCAGAAGCGGGATAAAGATCGGCATAAAGATCACAATGATTTCAGTCCACTCTAAAGGCCAGCCCAGCAAAAAGATAATGACCTGGGAGAGAATTAAAAACTGAATCGGCGTTAAGCCAAGGCCCAATACCCACTTCTCGACAAGCTCCTGGCCGCCCAAGAGGGCAAAGGCGGCGGAGAAGATCGAGGAGCCCACAAAAAGCCAGCAGACCATGGCGCTGGTCTTGCCCGTTAAAAAGACCGACTCTTTCACGACGTGGTAGTTCAGCCTGCGATAGGCGGCGGCCAACAAGGCCCCGCCTATCGCGCCGACGGCGGCCGCCTCGGTGGGTGTGGCCAAGCCAAACACGATCGAGCCCAGCACCGCAAGAATTAGCACCGCCAATGGGAAAAATGAGCCCAGCAGCATTTTGAAAATCTCAAGCCTTGCCCAGGTAAATATGGCGTAAAACGCAACACCGAGCACCGATCCGATCCCCAGCATCCACCAATACCAATTCGGTGCAGGCTGCCGCTCTGCGGGCGGAGCATCTGGCTTTGCTGCCTCGGCAGCAGGTGTTGCCTCTTCTTTTGCCTGCGCGGGGGAAGAGGAATTCGCGCCCATCTCGACTAACTCTTCCTCGGCTTCTTCGTCGACCTCCTCGGCGGGGGCGTCCACGCCGATGCCCATTTCCATGAGGCCTGCAGCCTCATCGATCTTGGCGGGCGCTGTCACCACCGAATATAAAAACCCCATAAAGAGCGCAAAAAAGATGGCCGGCAACAATGCCACGATCGCGGTTTTAATCACCTGGCCCATTGATACGCCAGCATTGCTTGCGCCAACAAAGCCGCGGGCCAAAGACGGCAGGACCCGATCACTGAACGCCCGGCGCAGATTTTCATAGGCCTGCGGCAGATCGATTTTGCGTTCCTCTTCAGCGAGCGGCGGCATCGAGGCGGGCTTAATCTTGGCTACCAAAATGACATACAACACATAAAGCCCCGCCAGCATGATGCCGGGGAAAAACGCACCAGCATACAGCTGCACGACGGAGACGCCAGCAGTTGCGCCGTACACAATCAGCATGACCGAAGGTGGAATCAAGATACCAAGCGTTCCTCCTGCAGTAATCGCACCCGCTGAAACGCGGATGTCATAGCCGCTTTTCAGCATCTGGGGCAGGGCGAGTAAGCCCATCAGCGTTACCACGGCGCCCACGATGCCAGTGGCGGTTGCAAATATTGCGCAAGTAAAGATGGTCGCAACGGCCAGCGATCCCGGCACCCGCACCAGTGCCAAATGCAGCGATCTGAATAGCTTTTCAATCAGGTTGGCTCGCTCAACCAAATAGCCCATGAACACGAAGAGTGGGATCGCAATAAGCACATCATTGGTCATCACGCCATAGGTCCGCTGGACCATCAGAGTGAGCGTATTGGTAAGCGCAAGATTCGGGTCGCGAAAATAATAGGCAAAAAACGTAAAAATCACGCCCATGCCCATGAGTGTGAAAGCGGTCGGAAAGCCGAGCATGATGGCCACGACAACAAGGGCAAGCATTAAAAGCCCCACGTGGCCCGACTCAAGATTGCCCCAGGGCATAAAGGCCAGTGTGGCCAGCACCACCAGGCCCATAATCGAGAAACCAAAAAGAAGCTCTTTACGCATTTTTGGTCTCTCCCTCATGGGAAATCATAGC
>CAYXRY010000002.1:76763-130019 GCA_964467545.1 uncultured Bordetella sp.
TTCTTGGCTTCTGCTTTCTTGGCAGGAGCGGCTGCCGGGCGGAAGTAATGATCGTAAGCCATCCGACGCTGGACGTTGGTCTCAAGATCCCACTTCACCGCACGTGCAGCAAAGGCACGCTGCGACTCGACGATCTTCTTGAACAGGGGGTTCTCGGCTGCTTTTTTGTTGACGACTTCGTCAAACACGCGCAGCTGTGAGCGCAGGACAGCATCGGGGGTCTTGAAGAACTTGACGCCCTGCTGGGTCTGCATTTCCATATAGTCCTTAGAGTAACGGTCAACCGCTTTCCAGGACATATCGGCCGAAGCAGCTTCAACGGTGTTGTCCAGGATCGCGCGAAGCTTTGCGGGCAGTGCACGGTACTTCGGTCCGTTAAAGAGAATCTCGAACTGTTCTGCATTCTGGTGATAGCTCTGCAGCATGCAGATCTTGGCCACGTCAGGAAAGCCCAGCAGGCGGTCAGAGGAGGCGTTATTGAACTCGGCGCCATCCAGCAGGCCACGGTCCATCGCGGGAACAATCTCACCACCGGGCAGCGCGTTCACTGAAACGCCCATGGCCGTAAACATATCAATCGAAATTCCAACGGTACGGAATTTCATGCCCTTCATGTCTTCAATCTTGGTGATCGGCTTTTTGAACCATCCCAGCGGCTGGGTGGGCATTGGGCCATACACATAGGATTTCACGTCAGCGCCAACGGTCTTGTAGACCTCTTCCAAAAGCGCGGCGCCGCCACCGTATTTGTGCCAAGACAGCAGCATGTTGGCGTCCATACCAAAGGATGGGCCCGAGCCCCAGAGCGCAAGTGAAGGGTTCTTTCCGTAGTGGTAAACAACCACGCCGTGGCCGCCATCCAGCGTGCCTTTGGAAACCGCATCAAGCAGGCCAAAGGCCGGAACCACTGAGCCTGCGGGCAGCACTTCGATACGCAGCTCACCGCCGGTCATGTCGTTGACCTTCTTGGCGAAGTCGTTGGCGTACTCGTGGAAGATATCTTTCGCGGGCCAGGTGGACTGGAAGCGGAAGTTGGTTACGGTTTGCGATTTCGCAATCATTGGGAATGCAAGCGCACCCGCTCCAGCAGCACCCGCGCCGGCAAGAAACTTACGACGGGTGGGCTGTTTGGAAGCAACAGCCTTTACTTTTTTGGCATCAGCCATTCGTATCTCCTGAATATTGAGGAAATTTTCTTACCGGCATCATCGTGGCCTTTTTCGCCTGATGCCGAACCTAGGGACGCCGCCTGCTGAGGCGACAAACCGAAGCCGGATTATGCCTGTCCGTTGTGTACCGTTTTTCCTAGGGAATACCCCGTACAGCCACGCCAGACGGGCCTCTGCGGCAAATGGCTAAAAAAACCCAGCGCTCACTTGAAACAGTTTCTCGACCCGGGGAATCATGCGCTTATCGGCCACAAAAAGAATCACGTGATCATCGCCTTGGATCTCTGTGTTGTGGTGCGCCATCAGCACCTGTGGCTGGGGGGAATCAACATTGCGGACCAGGGCCACGATGCTGCAGCCAGCGGGGAGATCGATTTCCTGGATCTGGCGGCCCACCACCTTGGAGGTGCTTTTCCCGCCATGGGCCACGATCTCCAGGGCCTCGGCCGCTCCCCGGCGCAGGCTATGAACCGCCGCAACATCACCGCGCCGCACATATTTCAAGAGCTCGCCGATCGTAGCGTGTGAGGGGGTAATCGCAACATCAAGCTGGCCGCCTTCCATCAGTTCAGCGTAGGCCCTGCGATTGATCAGGGCAATCACCCGCCGGGCGCCCATTTTCTTGGCCAATAGCGCTGACATGATGTTGTTCTCATCATCATTGGTCAGGGCCAAAAAGAGGTCCATGCCGCTGATATTTTCTTGGGCCAAAAGCTCCTCATCAGTAGAGTCGCCATGCAGCACCAGGGCCTGGCCACTGAGCTGCTGGGCCAAGTCGGTGCAACGGGATCGACTGCCCTCAACAATCTTCGGCGTCATATAGCCCGAAACACCTCGGGCCACCCGCATGCCGATGTTGCCGCCACCGGCAATCATCATCCGCTTTACGGCGTGGGCTTCTTTGCGTAGCTCTTTGGTGATCTGTCGAATGTGCTGACGGGAGGCGAGAAAAAATACTTCGTCGCCCGCTTCAATCATGGTGTCGCCATCCGGCATGATGACCCGATTACCACGAAAAATGGCGACGATGCGTGATTCAATATGGGGCAGATGGTCACGCAGGTCACGCACGGGATGGCCAACGATTGGACTTACCGCATCGGCTTTAACGGCCACGAGGCTCACGGCACCCTTCACGAAATCAATGACCTGTAAGGCCTCAGGAATTTCGATGAGTCGAATTAAATAATCGGTGACTGTCTGCTCGGGGCTGATTGCCAAATCGACCGCAAAAGCCTCTGGCGCCATGAGGTCAGGATTCTGAATCCACTGTGATGAGCGAAATCGGGCGATACGCTTGGGCACATTAAATCGCCGATGGGCCAAAGCACAGGACACAAGGTTGGCCTCGTCGTCGGCGGTGACGGCAATCAAGATGTCAGCATCCTGGGCACCGGCATCCTCGAGCACCGCCAAAGAAGTCGCGTTGCCACAAATGGTGCGCAAATCAAAACGCTCTTGAAGTGCGGCAAGACTCTCGGGGCTGGTGTCGACTACGGTGATGTCATTGCGTTCCAGCACCAGCTGCTCTGCAAGGCTTGCGCCTACCCTGCCAGCGCCCAAAATCAGAATCTTCATTGCGGCCTGAATGAATCAGCGCTTATCGATGCCGAGCTGCTTTAGTTTTCGATACAAATGCGTCCGCTCAAGGCCCGTGCTTTCTGCAACACGGGTCATGCTGCCGGATTCTTTTTCAAGGTGATACACCAGATAGGCCCGCTCAAAGTTATCGCGGGCCTCACGCAGCGGCGCATCAACATCAATGGCCGCCAGGGTCTGCTGTGCCATTTCACGGGCCGACAGCGGCGGTCGTGCTAACTCCGCGGGCGTTACGCTGGACACTGACTGCGGCGGGTGCGGCGCCGGGTCGTACTCCATCTCAGGCTCGCGCTGCAACGAATAGGCCGAGACCGGCTCGACAGGTGGGGCGGGAGGCTTGGTGCGCCGGGTCAGTGCGGACTCAATGGTCTGAAGTAGCTTGGTCAACGCAATCGGCTTTTCAAGAAAGTCGATGGCGCCTATGCGAGTGGCCTCTACCGCCGTCTCAATGGTGGCATGGCCCGACATCATGATGACCGGAGCCGTCAATCTATGCTGCGCCGCCCACTCCTTGAGCAGCGATACGCCATCCATGTCAGGCATCCAGATATCCAGCAGCACGAGATCGTGGTGCTTGCTCAGATGCAAGTCCCTGGCCTGCGCAGCGTTTTCCGCGAGGGAGACCGAGTAGCCCTCATCTTGCAGGACCTCGCTCAGCAGCTCGCGCACGCCGATTTCGTCGTCAACAATCAGAATGTCAGCCATAGTGGCGTTGGTCGCGCGAGATCACGTCGGAATTGTCGGCCGCATTTTGAAGTTTCGCAAATTCGACACATGCGACCGCACCGGCTCCGTCAGAAGGCCATAGCTCAGATCGATTCATCAGGCTTACTCGGCCGTGATTTTCCTCAACAATTTTTTTCACAATGGCCAGCCCAAGGCCGCTGCCTTTTGCCTTGCTCGTAAAATACGGCTCGAAAAGCCGAGAGCGTGTGTCGGCGCTTATTCCCGGGCCGTTGTCAGTCACTGATAGTCGGGCCCACTGGCCATCGGAAGCGCCCTTCCCGGCGACGATTTTCGGCAGCCCTGCCCACTCTATTGCCAATCGAATGCTGCCTTCCGCCTGATCGCCAACTGCATCTTGGGCGTTTTGAATCAAGTTATGCACCACTTGAATCAGCTGGGCCCGATCGACAGAGACCCAGAACTGCCCCGCCTGCTGGGGCCACTGGATACGGCGGTCATTGCTGTAGAGGGGATAGATTTCCTTTAATAGGCGGCTCAGCTCGACAGGCTCGGGGTTGGGTGCAGGCAGGCGGGCATAATTGCGGAACTCATCCACCATGGCTTTTAACGCCGTGACCTGATCCACAATCGTTTGGGTTGATCGGCTAAGCAGCTCGGCATCCTCCGGACCAAGGCGCTCCAATAGCCGGCGCTCCAGCCGTTCGGCAGAAAGCTGAATGGGCGTCAGCGGGTTTTTGATCTCATGGGCGAGCCGTCGGGCCATATCCGCAAAATCTCGAGAGCGCTGTGCGGCCAAGAGCTCGCCAATGTCATCGAAAATCACAACATACTGGGCGGGCTTGCCAGGAAGTCGAGAGCCGCTGACCAGCAAAGTAAGCGTGCGGCCGCCCTGCTGGGCGGTCTCGTGTTGAAACTGAATTTCATCACGATCTTTCAGGCCCCGCGTGAGCTGATCACTGCAAGAGCCCACCACAGGCAGCAAAGACAGAGAGCGCAATCGCTCCTGCGCCAAGTCGACTGACAAAATGCGTTCAGCGCTGGCGTTGTAATCCGCTAACCGCCACTGGGCATCCATCACCATCACGCCGGCGGAAAGGTGGCCCAGCACCTGTTGAAGAAACAAATTTGATTCTTCAAGCCGCAGCCGACTGCGCTGGGCAAGCTCGCGAGCCTCATTGAGCTGAGCCGTCATTTCGTTAAACGATCCCACCAAAACATTCAGTTCATCCGTCGAGCGGGGGTCATACCGCAACGGCCGATAATCTCCCGAGGCAACCGCCTTGGTGGCCCGCTCCAACTGTCGCAGCGGCCCCGCAAGCCAGCCGCTGAGCAAAACGGCCGTCAGCAAGGCGCCGAAAAAAGCCAACAAAAGCGTCAATACCAATGTGGCGCCATACAACTTTCGCAGGCCCTCTTTGCCCAGCGCCAGCTCTTGATAATCACGCACTCCATCATTGAGGGCCTCGAGATTGCGAGCGAGCGCCGCCGGGACCTGCTCCACCCATTGCACAAAACGTGTCTCGTCTCCTTGTGGCGATACACGGCTAGTCATTGCAACCGCCCGAACCTGAAGGCCCCTCTCCGTACCGAAAGTTGTCGGCTCTACCGATACGGCTTGACGCGCAACTCTGGCACGGTTTAATGCCTCAATCGGCGGCAACTCAGGAACAAGGGTGCCAAGCTTTGCGCTTCGGCTTGCGAGCACCGCGCCCGAGCCGGTCATCACCAATACATCGATGCCCTCACGGCTGTCGACCACCCTTTCGATGGCGCCGATCATCTGGGCTGCCGGCACATCCTCCAGCATGATGGCCAGCCGCCTCGCTTTCGATAATGCGTCTGCCTGCATCCCCTCCAGCGATGTTCTGCCCAAAGAAACGCCTGACTCAAGTGCCACATTGACCCCATAACTAAACCAGCTATCAATCGTTTTAGCGAGAAACTGGGCAGACACGAACGACACCAATGCCACTGGAACGGCGCCAATTAATGCAAATGCGATGGCCAGTCGAACCATGATTCGTGTTCCGAACTCGCCTCGGCTAAACCGGCGCCAGACCCGAACCACAACACCGATGGTGAGGCCCGCCATCGCCAAGGCAATCGCACCGCTAGCGCCTACCAGCCAGGGATAAAACTGATCCAGAGCGGAGCTGCTTGAACTTGCCGAAGCAAGCAGCAGCATCAACACGACTGCCAATATCACCACCAGCAGCAGCGCCACCCTCAATGCAAGACTCATGGGGTGCTTCCCGGGCCGGACAAGCTCAGCTGCGGCCTGACCCACTCAGTAGAGAGATTCCAATCACGATTGGTCAGCGCATTGAGCTGAAGCGGCTTTGGCAGCTGTCCGCTGTCAAGCCGGGTTCGAAACCGAATCTCAAAGGCCTCTGGGGTTTTGGCCAGTTGCTGCATGAGCTCCTGCAACTGCACCTCCGCCGCATGCTGTGCAATTGGCCACTGGCGCACGTTGAGTGCGGCTGCCAGCGCCTCATCGAGGTGATTGGTCATCAACATCAATTGATCACCTTGGCTGACACGGTACTGCTGAGTCACAGAATGAAAGCTTAAGCGCAATGGCCGCGACTGACTGAGCAGCTTTTCATTGAACCAATACCAACGCTTTCGCAAAATCTCGAACTCTGCCGAAAAGACAAGCGGCACGCCGCGCTTTAACGCATCGATGAGCACCGAATTAAGAGTGACTTGAACATCGGCATCAATCGTCCAAACATTGTCCGAACCCGCGCTTAAAACGGGCCGAGACAATCGAACCGATTCCGTTTCGTTAGCGCGCGCGGCCAGGGCCAACATCAGCATGGCGATGACGAGCAACACCTGCGTCAGGGCCATCATGCTTTTGTTTCTCGAACCTGGCATAAAAAAATCCATCCTGATCATTCCCGCATTCTGCATCGGTCGCCGGCAAGATCCTGCCAGGCGAGGAGCGCCGTCTGGCATCTGGGGTCCGGCCAAGAAACGCCGACTCCTGAGCCTCGCCCTCTGCCAAAAACACCGAGCAAGTAACAAAGATCAATTCTCCTCCCGGGGGCAGCCTTCTCCATAGGGTATCGAGCAGCCTGCGTTGGGTATCAACGACAGCCTTGAGGCTGGCCTGGTCGCGGCGCCAAGCGATTTCCGGCCGCCGACGTGTAATGCCCGACCCGGTGCAGGGCGCGTCGAGCAAAATCAAATCGAAGGCATCCGGTAGTGTCGGGTGCTCTTCCCACGCTTGATCGTCCAACACATCCATGAGCAGAAAGGTCACCGATGATTGGGCGGCAGGGGCGACGCGCGCCCAATCTTCCTGCATTCTTTTAATTCGCGAAGCGGAAACGTCCGTTGCCCAAATTTTCGCCTGAAGACTCTGGGCCAGCGCAAAAGTCTTTCCCCCTGGGGCGGCGCACGCATCTAAAATTTTCAGCGGCCGCCCGATACGCTGATTCAAGTCCTGGGCCAAATCGATCACGTGCTGGGCTGCGCTGTCTTGCACACTGACCCAGCCCTCGGAAAACCCAGGAATTTTTTTCACCGGCACCGCTGGTTCAATCACAACTGCGCGCCGGCCAACCTGATGGCCGCTAAGGCCTGTCTCGCGAAGTTGATCGATAAACCCCTGCAGGCTGAGGTGATGCTCGCAGAGCCGAACGGTCAAGGGCGCCCGGGTAGCGAGTGCGTTGAGAATCGTGATGGAGCCCTCTCCGTAATCCGAAGCGATCCGATCAATCCACCAGGCAGGGGCATTCCATCGGGCCGTCGGCGTCTGATGATCTTTCGCGGAGGCTGCCGGGTCCGATAAAGAAGCACGAAGTAACGCATTCACAAAACCTGAAATTTTTTGGGCGGCCGTCGAGCGACGGGCCGCCTGGGCAAGCCTTTTTGCTGCGGCCACCGCCTCATCAACAATAACGTGGGGCTCACGGAAGTTCTGATCAAGGGCGGCCCAAGTCACTGCCAGCAAAGCAAGAATCGTCGGGTCTGGTGTTTGCTTGGCAAGCCGGCCGCAGCGAACCTGCGCCAGGCCCCAGTAACGGGACCCCCGGTACACCAGATCCATAACGGATGGCGAAGGGGGCGCGACAGAGCCCTGACCACCCGACATGCGGTGGGCAATCGCCTGGGCGGCAGCGGCAAAGTTGGCCGACAGTGGTGGGCTGGCGGCGGGCCTAGCCATTCACGGCCCGAGCGAACTCTCGCAGTCGGGCAATTCGATCCTCTGTCGCTGGGTGGGTTGAAAACAAGCCCGCCACGCCGCGGGCTGATAACGGATTCATGATCATCATCTGCGCGGTTTCGGGGTGACGCTCTGCGGCCTCAAATGGCACCCCCCTGGCGAAATGGTCGATCTTTTCAAGCGCGCTGGCCAGGGCCAAAGGATCGCCCGAGATCTCAGCGCCGCCGCGGTCAGCCTCAAACTCTCGGGCCCGAGAAATGGCCATTTGAATCAGGCTCGCGGCAATGGGGGCAAGCAGCATCACCGCGATGCTCGCAATCGGGTTACTCGGCCGGCCCTCGGAGTCCCGCCCACCAAACAGCATCGCGAAGTTTGCCAGTGCAGAGATGGCGCCGGCCATGGTGGCCGATATTGTTGAAATCAAGATATCGCGGTGGGCCACATGCGCGAGCTCATGGGCCATTACGCCCCGCATTTCTCGGGCTGAAAGCAGCCGCATGATGCCAGTGGTCGCGGCCACAGCGGCATTCGCGGGGTTTCGTCCCGTTGCAAACGCATTGGGCGCCTGATCATCGATGATGTAGACCCTTGGCATCGGAATGCTGGCTTTGTCGGCGAGCTCTTTCACCATATTAAAAAGCTCGGGCGCGGTCGAAGCGTCTACCTGCTGGGCGTTATACATACGCAGCACCAGCTTGTCGGAGAACCAGTAAGCCCCAAGGTTCATCAAGAGCGCAAACCCCAGGGCCAAAAGCATCCCGCTCTGGCCGCCCAGGGCCGCCCCAATGACGCCGAATAGCGCAACAATGGCTGCCATCAAAACCGCTGTTTTTAGCCAATTGAACATGCCATTTCTCTCACTCAGTTAAGTTGAAACTCTGGCCTTCTTTGACCGGCCAGCCGTTTAAAAATTCCCGCATCTTTAGCCTACGGCCGCCCGGCCGCTGTGCGGCCCCGATCGTGATCGCCCCGTCACCGCAGGCGACGACCAAGCACTCCTGATCAATCTTAATAATTTGTCCTGGCGCCGGATTTTTCAAGGCCTGGGGCCAAAGCCCCGGCTCAAAGCACTTCACCAGCGCGCCTGTAAGGCGCGCAGTCGCGCCGGGTGCGGGATCATAGGCCCGAATCTGGTCGCGGACCGCTAAAGCCGGCTTTGACCAATCAATTTCCAGATCAGCCTTAGTAATTTTGTGCGCGTAGGTCACACCGTCCTCGGCCTGAGGCCTTGGCCTTCGGCCAAGAGGCGGAAATTCTGCAAAGAGATCAACGATCCCACGGGCGCCCATGTCGGCCAGACGATCGTGCAGGCTTTGAAAATTATCGCTTGGGCCAATAGGGCATCGATATTCCGCCCAGACCGGTCCGGTATCCAGGCCCTCTTCCATCTGCATGAGGGCGATCCCAGTCTCATGGTCACCTGCGGCGAGGGCCCGCTGGATGGGGGCGGCTCCGCGCCAACGCGGCAGCAATGAGGCGTGGATGTTGATGCAGCCAAGCCGTGGTATCGCAAGAGCCGTTGCCGGAATCAAAAGGCCATAGGCCACCACAACCATCACATCAGGCGCGAGCTGACGGAGCAGATCCAGTGCCGGGCCTGATTCAGGATGGTTCGCTTTCAAAGATGTGGGCTGCATTACCAGCAGGCCAAGCCGGCTTGCTTCCCGCTTCACGGGGCTTTCCAGCATCTGCCGGCCGCGGCCGCTTGGCCGGTCGGGCTGCGTCATTACCGCGACACAGTCATGGCCTGCTTTGATGAGGGCGAGAAGCGAGACGCGGGCAAACTCCGGTGTGCCGGCAAAAACGATCCGCATTTGACGCTACCGACTGTCAGGCCTTTTGAGCCACTCGATCGTGACGACGAGAAAACTCCTGATCGATTTCAAAGGCACCGCTTTCTTTTGCCTTGATCATTTTGGTTTTAATTCGGCCCTGCTTTAGCCGAGACAAATAATCCACAAAGACTTTGCCATCGAGATGGTCAATCTCATGTTGAATGCAAACAGACAGCAGGCCATCTGCCTCAAACTCAATGGCCTGACCGTGTTGATTCAGGGCGCGAACACGAATCCAGTCTGGCCGCTCAACGTCATCATAAATTCCAGGGACCGACAGGCAGCCCTCTTGAAAAAATTTCTTCTCTGCGCTCGCCGCAATGATTTCTGGATTAATCAGGATCCGAAGATCGGACCGGTTCTCTGAGACATCCACGAGAATCATGCGCTCATGAATATTGACTTGGGTTGCGGCAAGGCCGATTCCGGGAGCCGCATACATCGTTTCGGCCATGTCCTCTGCAATGCCGCGAATCCGATTGTCGACCTCATGAATAGGTCGCGCCACAGTTCTCAGTCGCTCATCTGGGTAGTGCAACAGCTCAAGAATTGCCATCGATCTGCCTCTCTAGTGCGGCCGGACGATTCCACCGGCGCTATTGACTCGGTAATGTGCTGCCAAAAACTGAGCCCTAAGCCCCATGAATATTCAACCCGCGCCTTTGCTTTTTTCTCTTCTCAATTCAGATTGTGATTTTCCCACGGCCCTTCAGCAGGCGCATCCACCAGTTTCCAGATTGTTTGGGTCGGGCTGTGAGGCCTTCGCGCGGGAACTGTTGCGCCAGCCTGGGGTGGCCATCGTCGGCAGTCGGCAGGCCACTGCCCAAGGGTGTGCCGATGCGGAATGGTTTGCCAGGGAGCTCTCTCAGGCCGGTCTGACTATCGTCAGCGGGCTCGCCCAAGGCATCGACGCTGCCGCACATCGGGGCGGATTGGTTGGCCCTGGCAAGACCGCAGCGGTCCTGGGAAGCGGTCTCGATCGAATTTACCCCCGACATCATGTGGGCCTTGCACAAGAGATCCAGCAGCAAGGAGGCTGCCTGATCACCGAGTATCCCGATGGTTCTCCCGCCCGGCCCCAGAACTTCCCAAATCGAAACCGAATCATTGCCGGGTTATCCCGGGCGGTACTGGTAGTCGAGGCGCTGCCGCAAAGCGGGTCTCTCATTACTGCCCGGCACGCGCTTGATCTTGGGGTCGATGTCTATGCCGTTCCCGGGTCCATCCACATGCCGCAAAGCGCTGGCTGCAATCAGCTCATTCGCCAGGGCGCCCAGCCGGTTCAATCCCCGGAACAGCTCCTGGAAGATCTTGGATTGATACGGGCCATGTCTCAAACCAAAAGAGGCCAGCCCTACGCTGGCGCCGACCCTGTCAACCAAAGGCTTTTGGGCCTCCTGAATGCCCACCCCCAGGACGTTGGCGACCTTGGGCGCCTTGCCGGCCAGGCCGCCACGAGCCTCTATGGCGATCTGTTGCTTTTGGAACTCATGGGGTTGGCTTACCGAACACCAGATGGAAAATGGCTTAAATTAGGCCTATTATAATAAGTAGGCACTCGCTTTATTGTTTTTAGCTGAACTAGGAAGCAAAAAATATTTGCTCCAGGACAAACTGCTCGCCTATGATCCGCGCCTCTATGGACAAAGCTCTGGTCATCGCAGAAAAGCCCAGCGTCGCCTCAGACATCGCCAAGGCTTTGGGCGGATTTACAAAACACGACGACGTGTTCGAGCGCGACGACATGGTGATCGCCTCCGCAGTGGGCCATCTTCTTGAAATCGTCGCCCCCGAGAAGTACGACGTAAAACGCGGCAAATGGTCTTTTGCGCAGCTGCCGGTCATACCCCCAAATTTTGACCTCCAGCCCATTGCAAAAAGCGAAGCAAAGCTTAAGACCCTGTCTAAATTAATCAAGAACAAAGAAGTGGGGCGGCTGATTAATGCCTGTGACGCTGGCCGCGAGGGTGAGCTGATTTTTCGCTACATCGTTCAGCACACCAAGGCAAAGCAGCCCATCAGCCGGCTCTGGCTTCAGTCCATGACGCCCGCCGCGATCCGAGATGCATTCGCCCAGCTGCGCTCCGACCAAGAATTATTGCCCCTTGCCGATGCGGCCCGCTGCCGTTCTGAAGCGGATTGGCTGGTCGGCATCAACGGCACTAGGGCCATGACCGCTTTTAACTCCAAAGAAGGCGGCTTTTTTCTCACCACAGTTGGCCGTGTCCAGACCCCGACACTGGCGGTGGTGGTCGAGCGGGAAGAGGCAATTCGGCGGTTTGTGGCGCGAGACTACTTTGAGGTGATTGCAACATTTGACTGTCAGGCCGGCCAATACCAGGGCCGTTGGGTTGCGACTGATTTCAAGAAAAATGACGCCGATCCCGAGCTCAAGCCGGAGCGTATATGGCAGGCGGCAGTAGCGGCTCGCATTGTTGCCGAATGCCAATCCAAGAACGCCTCGGTTCGCGAAGAAAGCAAGCCCTCGTCGCAATCGGCGCCCGCGCTGTTTGACCTTACCAGCCTGCAACGAGAGGCCAACGCCCGCTTTGGATTTTCCGCCAAGAACACGCTCGGGCTTGCCCAGGCGCTCTATGAGCGGCACAAGGTTCTGACCTACCCAAGGACTGACTCCAAGGCCCTCCCGGAAGACTACATCGGTACGGTACAGGCCACCATCGAATCGCTCGGTGCGGCAGCTGAATTTGCGGGGTTTGCCAAAGACATCGCGCACAACAAGTGGATTCGGCCCAACAAACGCGTATTCGACAACAGTAAGGTGTCAGACCACTTCGCGATTATTCCAACTGGCGTGCTGCCGAAGTCCTTATCCGAGCCGGAGCAGAAAATTTTTGATCTTGTTACCCGCCGATTTCTTGCAGTGTTTTATCCGGCGGCTGAATTTCAGGTCACAACCCGGATAAGCGCCATCGGGACCCACCACTTCAAAACAGAAGGCAAAGTCCTTACCAGCCCGGGCTGGATGGTGGTCTACGGCAAGGATGCAGCATCTGATGACGCTGTGCTCGTTGCGGTCGGTGCTTCAGAGAAGCCCGAAGCGCGCCTCGTTGAATCAAAGCCTCTGAAGACGAGGCCGCCCGCCCGATATAGCGAGGCCACGCTTTTGTCCGCCATGGAGGGCGCGGGCCGGCTTGTCGATGATGATGAACTGCGGGAGGCGATGGCGGGCAAGGGCCTTGGAACCCCGGCGACACGGGCGGCCATTATCGAAGGCCTGCTCGCCGAGAAATATTTGTTGCGCGATGGCCGAGAACTCATTCCAACCGCAAAAGCCTTCCAGCTGATGACACTACTCAGGGGCTTGGATGTCAAAGAGCTATCGCTGCCCGAACTGACCGGGGAGTGGGAGCACAAGCTGCGCCAAATTGAAAATGGGTCCTTGTCTCGCCAAGATTTCATGCGAGAAATCGCACAAATGACAGAGCATATTGTCAGCCAGGCGAAGAATTACACCAACGACACCATTCCGGGCAACTATGCCACCCTAACTACGCCCTGCCCCAAGTGTGGGGCGGTCGTCAAAGAAAACTACCGCCGATTCGCATGCTCGTCTTGCGACTTTTCGATCTCCAAAATTCCGGGGGGCCGCGCATTCGAAATTCCTGAGGTGGAATCACTGCTGACCGATAGGGTGTTTGGCCCGGTCGATGGTTTTCGCAGCAAACTTGGCCGGCCTTTTATGGCCAGCCTAAAAATTACCGCGGAACACAAGCTTGAATTTGATTTTGGCAATGGCGGCTCTGAAGCAGATGCAGAGCCCGTTGATTTCAGTGGCTCGGAGTCTCTTGGGGCCTGCCCCAAATGCAAAGCATCGGTGTATGCCCACGGCACTTCATACGTCTGCGAAAAAAGCGTTGGGCCAGCACCCACTTGTGACTTTAGAACCGGCATGATGATTCTCCAGCAAGCCATCTCAGCGGATCAGGTTAAAAAGCTGCTTGAATCCGGAAAAACCGATCTTTTAGATGGCTTTGTTTCTGCGCGCACGCGACGCAAATTTAAAGCGTTTTTGGTAAAGACTCCCGAAGGGAAAATTGGCTTTGAATTTGAGGCAAGGCCAACGAAATCGTCCAAGGCTTCAGCAGGCAAAAAAGCGGCGGCCTCCAAAACCCCCAAACCTTCTCGGTCCCGCGCAAGCAATAAGGCCGCTTAGTTTATTTTTGATTAATTACGCCTGAACGCACGTGGCCGGTTGGGCCCACAGCAGCACCGGATTCGCAATGCCGGGTCTGATCATCAAAGAAAAAGTCGGGCTCAAACTCTTTAAGAAAATCACCTTTATCCAGGCCGCCGAGAAACATCGCCTCATCGATCTCGATGTTCCAGTCAATCAAGGTGCGGACCGCCCGCTCATGGGCGGGCGCTGAGCGCGCGGTTACCAAGGCAGTACGAATGCGCATCGTCTGAGCATCGCGGGTTTCTTGCTGCAGCCTATGCAGGGCTTCTAGGAGCGGCTTAAACGGCCCGGGCGGTAACGGGGTTTCAGCCCGCTGCGCCTCGTGGGCTACAAAGGCATCTAAGCCCTCGGCCTGGTAAATCCGCTCTGCCTCGTCGCTAAACAACACCGCATCACCATCAAACGCGATTCGCAGTTCATTGGGGAAGTTTTCCTTGGCCCTGGTGGAGTGAGGATAAACGTGGGCGGCAGGATAGCCCGCCTGCAACGCATCTTCGACATCCGAACCATTTGCCGACAAAAACAAGTGGGCGCCCAGCGACTTTAAATACCGATAGGGCGAGCGGCCGCGCGTAAATACGCCGCGCTGAATCGGTAAGCCATGGCGCTGGGCAGACCTATACACTCGAAGACCCGACACCGGATCGTTGCGCGAGAGCATCACAATCTCGACGCGATGGTGGTCCGACCGATTAAACGCCAGCAGCTTCCTTACAAGAGAAAAGGCAACGCCGGGGTTTGCTGGGATCTGCAGCCGCTCGCTTTGCAGCCGCATATACGCCCGATCGTCTGCTTGCTCAAAAAGCCGGTTTTCCTCTTCAAAATCAAATAGCGCCCGCGAAGACAGAGCAATCACCAACTGATCAGAAAGATCGGCTGGCATTGAATGTGTCTTCTTTAGACATCAAGGTTGGCGACGCGCAGCGCATTGTCCTCAATGAATTGCCGTCGAGGCTCAACCTCTTCGCCCATTAGGGTTGTGAAAATACTGTCGGCCGCGATGGCATCTTCGATTTTGACTTGCAGTAGCGTTCGGCTTTCGATATTCATTGTGGTCTCCCAGAGTTGTTCTGGGTTCATCTCGCCCAAGCCTTTGTAACGCTGTTTGGTGAGCCCCCGCTCTGCTTCTGCCAGCAGCCATTGCATGGCTTGGCCGAAATCTCGCGCCTGACTTGACCTGGCTTGCTCGCCGCGGCCGCGAGAAACGGTTGTTCCGGGGGGCGCGGCGGTTTTCAAGACTGTGGCTGCCTGTGTCAGTGTTTTGTGGTCTTCGGTGTTAAGAAAATCGGCGTCCAGGGCCGATAGCCGAAGATTGCCGTGAAAGGGCCGCTCGACACGAAGCCGCCAACGTTCAGTCTGGCTATTAAATTCTGCAAAAACCCTTACTTGCTGATCTTGGTGGGCGCTAACACCGGCCTGTTTTTGATTCATCCAAGATTGCAGAGCCTCCGCCGACTGGACCGCCCGATCGTTTGACGAAAGATCGAGGGTAATCCCGTCTAACACTGCCAGAAGGGCTTGCTCATCAATGATTTTAGAAAGCCGGGAGATCACTTCGTGGGCGGACAAGTAGAGCGGGGCCAGCTCAGATAATTTCAGCTGCTGAGATTGAGCACCAGGGGCAATTAGCTGTGCGTCTTGCAGGGCCAGCGACAGAAGGTATTCTTGAAGTTGGCTGTTGTCTTTAATGTAGCGCTCTTCTTTTCCGTGCTTAACTTTGTAAAGGGGTGGTTGAGCGATGTAAACATAGCCACGCTCAATTAATTCTGGCATCTGACGATAGAAAAAAGTCAGCAGCAGCGTTCGAATGTGTGAACCATCCACATCCGCATCCGTCATGATGATGATGCGGTGGTAACGAAGGCGGTCTGGGTTGTAATCGTCTTTGCCGATTCCTGTGCCCAGGGTTTGAATTAGTGTGATGATCTCTTGTGAAGCAAGCAGCTTGTCGAAGCGGGCCTTTTCAACGTTGAGAATTTTTCCTTTTAGTGGAAGGATGGCCTGAAACTTCCGATCGCGGCCTTGTTTGGCGCTTCCGCCGGCTGAGTCGCCCTCAACCAAATAAAGCTCTGCTTTGGCCGGATCCCGCTCCTGGCAATCAGCCAGCTTTCCTGACAGTCCAAAAGACTCCAAAACCCCTTTTCTTCGTGTCATTTCACGGGCTTTTCGGGCAGCCTCGCGGGCCCGTGCCGCTTCGACTATTTTTCCACAAATGGTTCTTGCGTCATTCGGGTGTTCCAGCAAAAACTCTTCAAGGGCCTTGCCGACCACATCTTCCACCGGCTGACGCACTTCGCTCGATACCAGCTTGTCTTTGGTTTGAGAAGAAAACTTCGGTTCGGGTACCTTCACTGATAGCACACAAGTGAGCCCTTCTCGCATGTCGTCGCCACTGGTTTCAACTTTGGCTTTTTTGGCGAGGTCAGACTCCCCAATGTATTTGTTTAAAACGCGTGTCATGGCGGCCCGAAGGCCAGTTAGGTGTGTTCCGCCGTCGCGCTGGGGAATGTTGTTCGTGAAACATAAAACATTTTCGTTATAGCTATCGTTCCATTGCAATGCAGCCTCTACGGTAATTTGGTCTTTTTCAGCGCAGGCATAAAATATGTTGGAATGTAGGGTGGTTTTGGCTCGATTAATGTATTGAACAAAGCCCTGTACTCCCCCTGAAAACGCAAAATTTTCTTCTTTCGCCTCGCGTTGATCAACAAGTTTTATTTTGACGCCGTTGTTTAAAAAGCTCAGCTCTCTTAGTCTCTTTGCCAGAATATCGAAATGAAAATTAACCTGGCCAAAAATCTCTGAGCTTGCCAAAAAATGAACCTCGGTCCCCCGTCGGTCTGTCGGCCCAACAACCGAAAGCGGTGAAGTGCGCTCACCGGCTCGAAACTCCATAAAATGCGTTTGTCCATCTCGACGAATGGTGAGACGTAACCAGTCGGATAATGCATTCACCACCGACACCCCTACGCCGTGTAAGCCGCCAGATACCTTATAGCTGTTTTGATCAAACTTTCCGCCCGCATGGAGTTCGGTCATGACAATTTCTGCGGCCGATCGGCCAAGCTCGTCGTCTTTGTGAATCGCCGTTGGTATTCCTCTGCCGTTATCGATTACTGAGATTGAGTTATCGGTATGAATCGTCACCACAATGTCATCGCAATGTCCTGCTAACGCTTCATCAATTGCGTTGTCAACCACTTCGAACACCATATGATGCAAGCCGCTTCCATCGTGCGTATCGCCAATATACATGCCGGGCCGCTTACGCACCGCCTCTAGGCCTTTGAGCATTTTAATAGAGTCGGCCCCATATCCTTGGGACTGATCGAGCGTTTCGTGTTCCTGCATTACGGTGACCTTTGTGCTAGTGACAAAATAATGTTGGTTGATTGGTGTCTAAATTCTCATTGGCATGACAACGTATTTGAAATCCGGGTCGCTTTCAGAGGTGATCAAGGCGCTGGCATTTGAATCTTGTAGAGTGATTTGTACTGTGTTGCTTCTAAGGTTTGATAAGACATCAATTAAATACTGAACATTGAATCCGATATCCACCGACTCTCCGCTGTAATCGACCTCGATATCATCTGAGGCTTCCTCTTGTTCGGCATTGGTAGAAGATATTTTGAGCGACCCGATCGACAGGGTAAGTCGTACCCCTTTGAATTTATCCGTCGTTAAAATTGCTGCTCTTTGCAGGGCGCCCAAAAATTGTTCGCGCTGAATTGATACAATTTTTTGGTGCTGGGCCGGTATAACGCGTTGATAGTCTGGAAATTTTCCTTCAATTAATTTAGAAAGAAGCTCTACCTGACCGAACCGAAACCGGGCCTGGTTTGAAGCGAGATCAATGGTTACCGGACTATCAGAATCGTCCAGCAATCGTTGGCATTCAATGATAGCTTTTCGCGGAATAATAACCTCTTGACGCTCACCGTCGATGTTGATCTGTACCTCTTTAGAGCCCTGGGTAACAGCACTGAACGCCAGCCGATGCCCATCGGTTGCAACAGCTTTTAAACTCGATTGATCAATCACCAATAACAATCCGTTTAAATAATATCGAATGTCTTGTTGCGCCATTGCGAAATGGACAAGGTGCAACAGTTGCTTGAGAGTTCGCTGCGGGAGCGTAATGCTTGCCGGGTATTGATCAGCCGATACAACAGTTGGGAAATCTTCGGCCGGCAGAGTCTGCAGACTAAATTTTGCCTTACCTTGGGCAAGCGATAGTTTTTTATTGGTGTACGAAACTGTAATCTCGGGCTGGTCTGGCAAGGCTCGCAAGATGTCCAGGAGCTTTCTTGCTGCAACCGTGGTGGACAATGGCTCATCCCCGGCTGCCATCTCGGAAGAGGTGCGAATTTGCATTTCAATATCTGTCGAGCAGAAAGAAATTGTTTGCTGGTTCTTGCTGATCAGTACATTTGACAGGATGGGTAAGGTATGTCGTCGCTCGACAATTCCGGTGACTGTCTGCAGTGGTTTCAGTAAGGCATCTCGCTGAGCTTTGATTAGAATCATGATAAAAAATTAGGTTTAGTAGATAAGGAGTGAAGATTCTGTGGATAAGTAAGCTGGCCCAATACGAGCGATGCCGGGCCGGTTATTGCAAACCTGGGGATAACTTTTGAATAAGCCATAGGGATTGTGAACAACGCATAGAGAGTGCGTTAAATACATTGGGTTGTTGGCGGATGTACTGGCGTTATTCACAGCTTATCCACGAAGTTGTTGTTCAAGGACGTGCAGCTGATGATTAAGCTCAGCGTTGCGTAAGCGCAGGTCAGAAATCTTCTTCACGGCATGAAGCACCGTGGTGTGGTCACGGCCACCGAATAAGTCACCAATTTCTGGGAAGCTTTTTTGGGTCAACTCTTTGGCGAGGTACATCGCGATCTGGCGGGGGGTGGCAATGTTTGCTGGTCTTCGTTTGCTATACATGTCGGCGACTTTGATGTTGTAGAAGTTGGCGACAGATTTTTGAATGTTTTCGACTGAAATTAAAGTTTTTTGTAAAGACAAGATGTCTTTCAGGGCTTCTCGTACCGTTTCATTGGAAGGCGCGCAGCGATGAAAATCGCAGTACGCAACAACCTTTTTAAGGGCGCCTTCAAGCTCTCGAACATTGGAGCGAAGCTGCTTCGCAATAAAAAAGGCCTCCTCTTCCGGTAGGGCGAAAGACTCTATTTCGGCCTTTTTCATAAGAATAGCCACCCGCATTTCAAGCTCAGGCGGCTCAATGGCAACAGTAAGACCAGAGGAAAATCGCGTTAGCAGTCTTGGGTTGATTTCCCCAAGTTCTGTTGGATAGGTATCGCTGGTGATAATAATTTGCTTTTGCGCCGCAATCAGCGCCTCAAAAGCATAAAAGAACTCTTCTTGTGTCCGTTGCTTGCCAGCGAAGAATTGAATGTCATCGATTAACAGCAAATCAAGCGAGTGGTAATAGCGTTTAAACTCATCAAAAGATTTGCGTTGATAGGCTTTAACAACGTCAGATACATAGGCTTCAGCGTGTATGTATCGGGCCCTGGCGTTTGTGTTGCGACGAACAAGTGCGTTGCCGACAGCATGAATGAGGTGGCTTTTACCAAGGCCCACCCCGCCATAAATGAAAAGTGGGTTGTAGCCTTTGCCTGGATTGTCGGCGACTTGCAGTGCCGCAGCGCGGGCAAGTTGGTTGGCTTTTCCAAGAACAAATGTTTCAAAAGTCCACTCGGCATTGAGGCGGTTTTGTGTGGCCGCCTGGCCGGAGGCGGAGTTTGAAGCCTGTGGTTGGGGCGCCGCCACTTCCGGGGTGGGGGCGAGCACCGGTTTTTGGTGGCCGGGCTGGATTGGTTGGCCGTTGATCTCAATCTCGAGCTCAACCGGCGTGCCGAGATGATTTGACCACCAGGCGCTGAGCGCAGAAGAAAATTGGTTTTTTGCCCAGCTTTGTTTAAATCGTGTGGGCGCCGACAAGACGACGCGGCTGCTCTGGCCGTTTTGGTCAATACGTAGCAATGCGAGCGGCTTAAACCAAGTCTGGAATTGCTGTCCCGGCAATTCCCGCTCAAAGTGCAAAAGGCAGTCTTGCCACAGCGATTCCATGGTCAGATTTTACCGGATAACCGGAGTTATCCACAGGCATGGCCGAAACGAAAGGTGGCCCCGCCACGGGCTTTCTTTTATACTGTGCGGTTATTCTGAAATCCCGTGTTGGGACAGAACATTAGCTTGGAACATAACGATGAAACGAACCTTTCAACCCTCTGTTGTGCGCCGAAAAAGAACCCACGGCTTTCTTGTTCGGATGAAGACTCGTAGCGGTCGGGCTGTTATTCGAGCCCGTCGCGCCAAGGGCCGTAAGCGCCTGTCGGTCTAGCGCTGATCAGCCTGTGGGCTGATGAAGGCTAGGCCCTTTGATGAGCGGGCGGGACTTTCGTTTGCGGACCCCCGAGGAATTTCGTCGGGCCCTGCGGTCGCGGCCTGTTGCCAGGAGCCCCAGCGTGGCCATTCACCGAATAGCGCTCAATGACGGTTTCAGGCTTGGGTTTGTCGTACCAAAAAAACTAATCCGGCAGGCCAACCAACGAAACCGGATAAAACGCTGGTCTCGAGAGTTGTTCAGAGAGCACTTAATGAGAACCCTAGACTTTTGCCCCAAATTGCCGCCATTTGCGGTCGTGGTTCGTTTGGTTGGTGCTGTCAGTCCCGGCTGGGCGGCGTCGCGTGGTTCGGGGCGAGAAGAGCTTCGGCAGCTTTTCCAGCAAGCAGTGATGGCGTTGGCTGGGACGCCCACCGCATCGGACCGTTCGTGAGGGTCCCCCGGCTTTTTTTGTTAGGGGTCACAGCCATCCGGCTGTACCAATGGACCCTTCGGCCAATCATTGGTCCAAGATGTCGCTTTTTGCCGCACTGCTCTGATTATGCGATCGAAGCGCTCCAAGAACACGGCCTTTTATCTGGGTCGTGGTTGAGCGCGAAACGGCTTTGTCGATGCCATCCTTGGTGTCGTGGCGGCCTTGATCCTGTGCCGCGTCAACATCATCGCAAACCCCTGACCTCCCCTGCTGAATAGCCTAAAAATATGATGGATACTCGTCGCGCAATTCTTTGGATTATTTTTTCCATGAGCCTTTTGTTGCTCTGGGATGCTTACATGAAGCATTCGGGACAGGGCTCATTTTTTGGTGGGCCGGTCGTTACCAGTCCCACCCCTGAAAAATCAAGCAGCACCGCAACAACTGGCGGGCCGGCGCCCACCCCCACAGCAGCACCCAAGGCGGACTCCACGACAATCCCGAGCGCGCCCAAGACACTGTCGCCAGCAGCCCAAACGATCGGCCCTGGGCCGGCTGTCACACCTGCGTCGGGCCCAGAGAGGGCAACGCTTGCAAACAACGACATTGAGCTCGACATCGATTTGCAGGGTGCCCGCATTGTGCGCGCGATTCTGCGGGACCAAATCTCAGAGGCCTATGACGGTCAGCGCGTGGTGTTGTTTGATCTTGCCGCTTCGCGTCGATACGAGGCACAGTCGGGGTTGGTCGGGCAGTCCGCCGCGCAGGTGGCCTTTCCGAATCACACTTCGTTATTTAAAAGAGGGCCTCTACGTGACGACCTAGATCCAAAGCGGCACTTGGTGTTGGTGTCCGAGTCGGGGGGCTTGAAGCTCACCAAAACATTTTCGCTGGACGAAAAAGGCCATACGGTTCGCGTCGCACACACAGTGCAGAATACAGGCGCTGACGCATTGGCGCCGATGATTTATCTACAACTCATGCGTGGCGGTGATCGGCCCCCCGGAGAAAGCCAGTTCTATCAAACCTTTATGGGTCCGGCAGTCTTTACCCAAGAAGGAAAATTCCAGAAAATCGATTTTTCCGAAATTGAAAAAAACAAAGCAACTTATGTAAAAAATGCGAACGACGGCTGGTTCGGCATTATTCAGCATTATTTTGTAAGCGCATGGATTCCAAAAAACGATGCGCCCCGCGAGTTCTACACGCGCCGCATTGAAACAAACCTCTACAGCATCGGGCTGATTCAGGCCCTGCCCTCAATTGCTCCGGGGGCCCAACAGACCCACGAGGCGACGCTATATGCCGGGCCTCAGCTGCAGAGCGTTTTGGAAAAGCTGGCGCCAGGCCTGGAGTTGGTTGTCGATTATGGTTGGCTAACATTTCTTGCCAAACCGATTTATTGGCTTCTCGAACAGCTGCACGGTTTTGTGGCCAATTGGGGCTGGGCAATTGTGCTGCTGACGATCATCATTAAGCTGATCTTCTATCCACTATCAGCGGCCAGCTACAAATCGATGGCGAAGATGAAAGCAGTCACGCCGCGTCTTATGAAATTGCGCGAGCTTTATGCCAACGACAAAGCCAAGCTGAACCAGGCCATGATGGAGCTTTATAAAACAGAGAAAATCAACCCCCTGGGGGGCTGCCTGCCGATTCTTGTCCAAATTCCAGTATTTATTGCCCTGTACTGGGTGTTATTGGCCAGCGTAGAGATGCGCAACGCGCCATGGGTCGGTTGGATTACAGATTTGTCGGTTCCTGATCCCTATTTTATTTTGCCTATCGTTATGGCCATCACGATGTTTATTCAGACCAAACTGAATCCGCCGCCACCCGACCCAATTCAGGCGAAGGTAATGATGGCAATGCCGATTGTTTTTTCGGTGTTCTTTTTCTTTTTCCCGGCGGGCTTGGTGCTGTATTGGCTTGTGAACAACGTGCTGTCGATTGCTCAGCAGTGGGCAGTGATGAGACAGATTGAGCGGGCTGCGGCGGCTCACCGCTAGCCGTGGGGCGCCAATGGGTCTGACGTAGAGCATTGGCGAGCTGAGGTGTTGCAAGACACGATTGTTGCGATCGCAACCGCCGCCGGGAAGGGTGCGGTCGGCATTGTGCGTGTCTCTGGCCCCGCAACACGCAGCATCATGCTGGAAGTCTGTGGTAGGGCGCTGATTGCCCAGCGTGCCACTCATCTCGCCTTTCTTGATGGGCGAGGCAATCCAATCGACGATGGACTTGCTATTTTTTTTTCGGGTCCAAACTCTTACACCGGCGAGGATGTCCTTGAGCTTCAGGGCCACGGCGGCATCGGCGTGCTCTCGGCAGTTCTAAATCGATGCCTTTCGGTTCAGCCAGAGGCAGGACGCCCGATAGGCCGGATTCGTCTCGCAGAGCCGGGAGAGTTTACGCGTCGCGCATTTCTGAATGACAAGCTTGACCTTGCCCAGGCGGAGGCGGTTGCGGATCTTATCAATGCTGGATCAGAGCGGGCAGCCCAGAGTGCTTTGGCCTCATTGCGGGGGGCTTTTAGCCAAGCCGTCGAAGGCTTACAGCAGAGGTTGATTGATTTACGCGTGCGTGTAGAGGCCTGCCTTGATTTTCCGGAAGAAGATCTTGAGTTCATTGAGCGCGAGGGCGTGGCGCAGCGGCTGCTGGAAATTCAGGCCGGCCTGAAGGAAACCTTGTTGGCCGCCCAGCAGGGCGCAGCCTTGCGTGACGGCCTGCGGGTGGTCTTGGTGGGCGCGCCGAATGTGGGTAAATCGTCCCTGTTAAATGCCCTCTCAGGCGAAGAGGTTGCGCTGGTCACTGAGATCGCCGGCACAACCCGCGACCGCATTGTTCAAGAGATTGTCTTGCAAGGCCTGGTGATTCATATGGTGGACACCGCGGGCCTGCGGCAGACCCGGGACGCGGTTGAGCAGTTGGGCATCGCGCGCACTTGGCAGGAGGTTGAGCAGGCCCAGGCCGTATTGCTGGTGCGCGATGCAAGCGGCGAAATTGCCGTCGACCGAGAACTGGAGGCTCGGGTTCTGGGGCGTGTGCCGGCCATGTGTCAGGTGATCGAAGTCAACAACAAGACTGATTTGTTGCCCGCGAAAAGAGCGGCACCACCTCTGATCCTAGAGACCAATGCTGCAGTCAAAGGCTCCGTCATGATCTCTTCGAAAACTGGTCAGGGCCTGGATCAATTGCGCGCTATGTTGATTGAGGTTGCTGGCTTAAGCGAGCAGCCTGCAGTTGGGGTTTTTTCGGCGCGGACGCGCCATCTTCGGGCCCTGCTTCAGGCCCAGGCCGCCCTGCTTGTGGCCGAGTCGAATCTTCACCAACAACAGCTTGAATTATTGGCCGAATGTTTAGGCCGGGCGCAAGGCCATCTTGCTGAAATTACTGGGGAGTTTTCTGCTGACGATTTGCTTGGTGAAATCTTTGGGAGTTTTTGTATTGGCAAATAGCCAGCCTGGCGGTCGCGCTCAGGCTGGTTTTTCGGGTTGTTCTTCAAACCGGCCGGCAGCGGTATTTTTCTGGACTCGGTCAGCGGGAAATATTTTTCCGTTCATTGCGATATAGGTGCCGGACGGCAGAAACTGAACTGCAGCACAGGCGAATCCAAAATTAAATAGGGCATCGGATTGCCCAAGGCTTGCGGGAATCATGGCGCCAGTGAAGACGATTGTTTGATGTTCTTTGCGATGCAGCATTGTCGTTCTGGCGCTCTCGGCCATGGTGTCGGTGCCGTGCAAAACAACGAGCTTTGATTCCGGGACTTGGGCGATTTTTTGTGCTAGGTGTTGGCGGTCTCGATCGACCATTTCAAGGCTGTCGATCAGCATGACGGTCTCTGCCCGCCAAGGGGCGGTGATTCTGCAGCGCTTAGCCCAGTCGGCGACTCGAGATCGGTCAAAGCCCAGCCGGCCCGCCTCGGGGAGATAAATCTTTTCAATTGTTCCCCCGCAACTCAGGAAAACCAAGGGTTCATGAATGGCCATAGCGGACAGGCTGGAATGTTAAAATTTGCACAATGCGCAATCATGGCACCAAACATTAGCGTGCCTACATAAAAACACAACATCATGCAGAACGCTATCCCAGAGTACGTTAAACACCGGGGGCTCATTCAGTGGGTCCAAACGATTGCTGCCAAGACGAAACCTGACCGAATCGTGTGGTGCGATGGTTCCGCAGAGGAGTCCGATCGGCTGTGCCAGGAGATGGTGAAGGCGGGCACGCTAAAGCGACTGAACGCCACCAAGCGGCCCAATTCTTTTCTTGCCTGGTCGGACCCGTCTGATGTGGCGCGGGTTGAGGACCGCACTTTTATTTGCACCGATCGACAGGAGGATGCTGGTCCAACGAATAATTGGATGGCGCCAGTCGACATGCGCCAGACGCTCGACGGCCTCTTTGAGGGCTGCATGCAGGGCCGCACGATGTACGTCATCCCATTTTCGATGGGGCCGCTCGGATCGCCGATCGCACACATCGGAGTCGAGATCTCTGACTCGCCCTATGTTGTGGTCAACATGCGGCTGATGACCCGCATGGGCCGCGCTGTCTACGATGTGCTTGGGGCCTCAGGCGAATTTGTCCCCTGTGTGCATTCGGTCGGAATGCCCCTGGCCAAGGGCGCACGCGATGTGAGCTGGCCATGTAATGCAACGAAGTACATCGTTCACTTTCCTAAAACGCGGGAAATTTGGTCTTATGGATCGGGTTACGGCGGCAATGCGCTGCTGGGCAAAAAATGCTTTGCATTACGTATTGCTTCATCAATGGGCCGCAAAGAGGCCGAGTCCGGTGCGGCAGGCTGGCTCGCAGAGCACATGCTGATTCTTGGGGTGCAGGCCCCCTGGGGAAGAAAGTATCACGTTGCCGCCGCCTTTCCATCAGCTTGTGGAAAAACAAACTTCGCGATGCTGATCCCTCCGCAAGGGCTGGATCAGGGTGGTTGGAAGATCACCACAATTGGCGATGACATTGCATGGATCAAGCCGGATGCAGAGGGCCGGCTGCGCGCGATTAATCCGGAGAATGGTTATTTTGGCGTTGCCCCTGGCACCAACGAAAAGACCAATTTCAACTGTATGGCATCGCTGAAAGAAAACGTGATCTTTACCAATGTCGCGCTCACCGATGACGGAGATGTCTGGTGGGAGGGCATGGGCACCCCACCTGCCCATTGCCTGGATTGGCAGGGCCGTGATTGGACTCCGGAGATCGCGAAGGCCGAGGGCACAAAAGCGGCGCATCCGAATGCCCGTTTTACCGTCTCTGCGGCTCAGAATCCGGTCATCGATGCCGAATGGGATAACCCACAGGGTGTTGTGATTGATGCCTTTATTTTTGGTGGCCGGCGCTCGACGACCGTGCCGCTGGTGACCGAGGCCCGCAACTGGGAAGAGGGCGTCTACATGGCGGCGACCATGGGTTCTGAGACTACCGCAGCCGCAGCCGGACAGCAGGGCGTGGTGCGCAGAGACCCATTTGCGATGCTGCCTTTTTGTGGCTACAACATGGCCGAGTATTTTTTGCACTGGCTTGAGTTGGGCACAAAGCTGGGCCATCGTGGCGCGTCGCTGCCGAAGATTTTTTGCGTGAATTGGTTTAGGACAGACGAGCAGGGCCGCTTTGTTTGGCCTGGCTTCGGAGAGAACGCCCGGGTCTTAAAGTGGATGCTTCAACGCATTGAGGGCAGGGCGCAGGGCGCCGAGCATGTGTTTGGCATCACCCCGCGCTATGAAGATATCGATTGGACTGGGCTGACCTTTTCTGCTGATCAGTTTTCTCGTATTACTGCGATCGATGGAAAATCATGGCAAGAGGAGTTTGCTCTACACACAGAACTTTTTGAGAAGCTGCGCCATGGTCTTCCAGCCGCGCTCCTGAAAACGAAGTCTGTTTTTGAGTCTCGGCTTGAGCAGCGTCTCGCTGCTTAATCTTTAAGTAATCGCTGATACTCCTGGGCCACAGTGACATCGCGTGGCCCCGCTTTAACGCGTATGCCATCACCAGCCCTGACTCGGCCCTCCTGAACGACCGCGGCATACCAGCCCGACAACCCGTTTTGCATCATGAGCTTGGCGGCGACATTGGAGCGCATTCTTGCATTGAATTTGTAGCAGGGCTCACGTGGCTTGGTCACACGCAGGATGAGTTCCTGACCCATTTCTAAAACATCGCCAATCCAGAGTTGGGATTCCAGTAGGCCCTGGATACATAAATTTTCTCCGACCGTACCGAAACAATGTTCTTGGTCGGCAAGCCAGGGATAGGCGGTCTTCCAAAAATCGTAGTGTTCAATGGGATAGCAGTAGATCGCCTTATCAATTCCACCATGAACGCTGAGGTCGGCCTGCTCGTCATCGGCAAGCCCCAAGGTGCCGCAGCTGATGAAGGCGGGTGACCCCAGAGTGCTTATCGCTGATTTGTGAATGCCTGAAGCGACCCGATGCAGCTCGGGGTTGGCATGCTCACGCCGAATCAAAATGGGCTTTACTTTTCCGGCGCAGACCGCAATCAGTTGCGGATTTTTTTGGTTAGACATGGTTGCCTTTTGCCTCAGTGATTCATTAAGGAGGGCTGGGCCTGCTCCTGCTGGCTTGCCAGTCGATCCGCCAATGCAATGGCCGCAAGCAGGGAGCCAGGATCTGCAATCAGCTGTTCGGCAATATCAAAGGCGGTTCCGTGATCAACGCTGGTTCGAATAAAGGGCAGGCCGAGTGTCATGTTGACACCCTGGTCCAGGCCCAGATACTTGATCGGAATTAAGCCCTGGTCGTGGTATTGGGCGATGACGACATCGAATTCTTTGGCCTGGCGGGCCCGCATGAATACGGTGTCGCCCGGCCAGGGCCCCGAGACATCGACCCCCAGGCTTTTTGCCTGCGCTACTGCGGGCCCAATGATGTCCAGGTCTTCGCGGCCAAATAGGCCGGCTTCGCCTGCATGCGGATTCAAGCCCGCCACCGCGATTCTTGGTGCGGCTACCCCAAGCTGTTGGCAAGCGCTTTGCGCCAGCAAGACAGTCTGCACGAGGTCCCGGACGTTCAGGCTGTCGATCATGTCTTTGAGCGCGACATGCACCGAGTTCAGCACCACCTTGAGTTCGGGGTTGACGAGCATCATGCGGACGGCGGGCGGAGCGGATGGGCTTGAGAGTTCTGCCAGCATCTCTGTGTGGCCTGGCCAGTCATGACCGGCAAGGGCTAGAGACTCTTTCTGAATGGGGGCGGTTACCAGTCCCGCTGCTTCACGAAACATGCACCGGCTGACCGCCTGACGGATCGATTCAAATCCGGCCTGACCAGCACTTTTTCCCACCTTTCCAATTGAAATTTCTTCTTTTTTCCATTTAACAGGGACAAAATCAATATTTTCAGTGGATATTTTTAACTTTTTACCTAGATGACCGAACCATTCTGGATCCCCGGCCACAAGCAAGGGCCGGGCTGCCGCAGAGCTACCGAGCCAGCTTGTGACTGCCTTCAGCACGACCTCTGGTCCGATGCCTGCGGGGTCTCCGGATGTCACAATTAATGGTTTCATCCGACGATGCTAGCAAGAAGGCCTGTTTTGTCGGCAAAAACAGCCTCTTTTATTGAAAAAATTCTAAATGTGGCCTGAATTCGGAGCGGCGGGTGGCCCTGAGGGCGGCGTGTTGCTGATCCTGGGCCTGGCGGCTTTCGCTGCCGGACTGGTCGATGCTGTTGTCGGTGGGGGCGGCCTAATTTCGGTGCCCGCACTATTTTCCTTCGTTCCCAATGGCTCAGCTGGCGCCCTTTTGGGGACGAACAAGATTTCATCAGTGTCCGGCACTGTCTTTGCTGCCTATCGGTATGCCCGGGGGGTCCGCCTGGACTGGAATCCCCTAGTACCAGCGTTGGCGGGGGCTTTGGTGTTTTCGTGGCTTGGTGCTGCTGCCGTGAGCCTTCTTCCGCGGGCCTTTGCGCAGCCTTTGGTCTTGGTGATGCTGGTGTTGGTGGCCTACTCGACCCTGCGCTGGCGAGAGATGGGCGCAAATCACGCGCCACGGCATTCTGTGGGGGTGCAGCGTTGGATGGGGCTTTTGGCGGGCGCGGTGCTCGGTTTTTATGATGGATTTTTTGGCCCGGGCACGGGCGCTTTTTTAGTCTTCATCTTTGTGCGCTTCTTTGGTTATGATTTCCTACATGCTTCAGCTTCCAGCAAGCTGATTAATCTCACCACGAACCTGGCCGCGCTGGCTTTTTTTGTTCCGGCGGGCGAGTTTTTTCTGGTTGCCGCTATCGTGATGGCGGTCTGTAATGTCGTCGGCGCCTTGATCGGAACTTCGCTGGCTGTTTTAAAGGGAAGCGGCTTTGTCCGACGCTTTTTTCTTGTGCTGTTGTTTGTCCTGATCCTGAAAATGGGGTGGGGCACTTTGGAGATACTGATATGAATTCACCCCAACACCACCTTGGACAAGCCATGGTGGGCAACTGGATTAATGGCCGGGCCTCTGGCAGCCCAAACCGGGCGGCCCCTGTATTTAATCCTGCAACAGGCGAGATCGCTCGCGAGGTGTTGCTGTCCTCAGCTGATGAGACTCATCGCGCGATCGAGTCCGCGTCGGCCGCTTTTGTGGGCTGGGCAGCCACGCCGCCCGTGAAGCGGGCCCGGGTGATGTTTGCGTTTAAGGCCTGGATGGAACGCAATATGGATGTCCTTGCCCATGCGATCACTGCCGAGCATGGCAAGACCTTCGATGACGCCAAGGGCGAGGTCCAGCGTGGGCTTGAAGTGGTTGAGTTCGCCTGTGGCATTCCGCACTTGATGAAGGGGGAGTACACCGAGCAGGTCGGCGCGGGCATTGACGCCTGGAGTGTGCGTCAGCCGATTGGTGTCTGTGTTGGTATTACGCCGTTTAATTTTCCCGTGATGGTGCCGTGCTGGATGTTTCCGGTTGCGATTGCCTGCGGCAATAGTTTCGTGCTGAAGCCCTCCGAGCGCGACCCCTCTCCCTCGCTAATGATGGCGCAGGGCTTAAAAGAGTGCGGCCTTCCTGATGGTGTATTCAATGTCATTCAAGGCGACAAAGAGGCCGTTGAAGCACTGCTGTCTCACCCCAAGGTTGCGGCGGTAAGTTTCGTCGGATCCACACCGATCGCAAAACTTGTTCACGAGACCGCATCACGCCATGGTAAGCGTGTTCAGGCTCTTGGCGGCGCGAAGAATCACCTTGTGGTGATGCCCGATGCGGACCTGGATCAGGCGGTGGATGCGTTGATTGGTGCAGCCTACGGATCTGCGGGGGAGCGCTGCATGGCGATTTCTGTGGCAGTAGCGGTGGGCAGCGTGGCCGATGCGTTGATTGCAAAGGTCGCCGAAAAAGCCAGAGCGATTCGCGTTGCGCCGGGCGGCCAGCAGGGGGCCGAGATGGGCCCGCTGGTCACCGGTGCGCACCTTGAAAAAGTTCGCGGCTATGTGGATGCAGGTGTTGCGGAGGGCGCAGCCTTGGTGGTCGATGGGCGTGGACTAAAAGTTGCTGGCCATGAGAGCGGTTTTTACATTGGCCCCTGTCTTTTTGACCACGTGAAACCCTCGATGAAGATTTATCGCGAAGAGATTTTTGGTCCGGTGCTGAGTGTCGTGCGTGTGAAAAATTTTGATGAGGCCCTTGCGCTCATTCATGATCATGCATTCGCAAACGGGGTTGCGCTCTTTACACGGGACGGCGATAGCGCCCGAGAATTTGCTTCGCGTATTCAGGTTGGAATGGTTGGCATCAACGTGCCGATTCCGGTGCCGATGGCGTTTCACTCCTTCGGCGGCTGGAAGGATTCGCTTTTTGGCGATCATCATATTCACGGGCCGGAGGGCGTGCGGTTTTACACGCGCTACAAGGCGATTACTCAGCGGTGGCCAACTGGAATTCGATCGGGGGCGGAGTTTGTTATGCCGACAATGAAATGAAGATGAAGACGCAGGGATATATCAATGGCCGCTGGGTGGCCGCAAAGTCGGGCCGGGAGTTCGATGTGTTGAATCCGGCCAATGGCGAGAAGATCGCAAGTGTTGCAAATATGGGCCGTGAGGACACACTCGAGGCAATTGCCGCCGCCCATGCGGCCTTTGCTGGCTGGAGGTCCAAGACAGCAAAAGAGCGTAGTAGCCGTGTTCGCGCATGGTACGAGTTAATTCTGCAGCACGCCGATGAGCTGGCGATGCTCATGACGACCGAGCAGGGCAAGCCCTTGGCGGAGGCCAAGGGTGAGGTGATTTATGGCGCCTCGTTTGTTGAGTGGTTTGCTGAAGAGGTGAAGCGGTCCTATGGTGATGTCATTCCATCGCCCGCATCCGGCCGGAAGCTGCTGGTGTTTAAAGAGCCGATTGGGGTGGCGGCAGCGATTACGCCATGGAATTTTCCTCTCGCGATGATTACTAGAAAGTGTGCGCCTGCTATCGCTGCAGGATGCACGGTTATTGCAAAACCAGCGGAGGCGACCCCGCTTACCGCGCTTGCCTTGGCCGACCTTGCGGAGCAGGCAGGCATACCCGCCGGGGTATTTAACGTGGTGGTCGGAGATGCCGCAGCCGCCCCAGAAATCGGTCTCGTGCTCTGCCAAGACACTCGGGTCAAAAAAGTGTCCTTTACGGGGTCGACTGAGGTGGGCCGTATTTTGCTGCGGCAGTCCGCGGATACGGTCAAGAAACTTTCGCTGGAGCTCGGCGGCAATGCGCCATTTATTGTGTTCGATGATGCTGACATTGACGCAGCAGTCGAGGGCGCCATGGCCTCGAAATATCGCAACGCCGGACAGACGTGCGTATGCGCGAATCGCATCTACGTGCAGGACGGCGTTTACGACAGCTTCGCGCGAAAGCTCTCAGAGAAGGTTGCCCAGCTTCGCGTGGGGCCCGGAGTTCAGCCGGGCGTTCAGGTCGGACCGCTGATCGAGGCTGCGGCTTTGGAGAAAGTGCAAAGCCATGTCTTGGATGCGGTATCGGGCGGCGCCAAAGTGCTGGTGGGCGGCAAGCCCCATTCGCTGGGCGGCTTATTTTTCGAGCCGACCGTGTTGTCCGAGGTAAAGCCTTCGATGCTGATCTCTCGGGAAGAGACTTTCGGCCCTGTGGCCCCGCTGTTTCGATTTAAAACGGAAGAAGAGGCCGTTGCGATGGCCAATAACACCGAATATGGGCTCGCGGCCTATTTTTATTCTCGAGATGTTGGCCGCATCTTCAGGGTCTCCGAGGCCTTGGAGTCCGGCATGGTCGCAGTCAATACGGGAAACTTTTCGACAGAGGTCGGACCTTTCGGCGGCGTGAAGCAGTCAGGCCTGGGCCGCGAGGGCTCGAAATACGGGCTTGATGAGTATTTAGAAATTAAATTCGTTACGATTGCCGGACTTTAAGTCTCGGCAATTCGCTCGGGCCTCGTCGGCCCCTGAGGTGGGGCCGATGTTTCACGTGAAACAATGATTTTTCCTAAAAATTTCGACGTCATTGTGGTCGGTGGCGGCCATGCAGGCACCGAGGCGGCCCTTGCTGCAGCTCGGATGGGCTGCGCTACGCTGCTGTTGACCCATAGCCTAGAGACCCTCGGGCAGATGTCGTGTAATCCGTCGATTGGGGGCATTGGCAAGGGCCATTTGGTCAAAGAAATTGACGCCCTGGGCGGTGTAATGGCGATTGCGACAGACGAGGCCGGAATCCAATTTCGCATTCTCAACAGCTCCAAGGGCCCAGCGGTCCGCGCAACTAGGGCACAGGCGGACCGCGTTTTATACCGAAAGGCGATCCGAAGTCGGCTTGAGGCGCAGCAAAATCTCTGGCTTTTCCAGCAGGCGGCAGACGATATCTTGGTAGAGGCCGACCGGGTCTCGGGGGTACGAACCCAGTCGGGCATTGAATTTAGGGGCCATAAGGTCGTGCTGACGGCCGGCACCTTCTTGGACGGAAAAATCCATATCGGGCTGGAAAATCACCCGGGGGGCAGGGCGGGGGACCCGCCTTCGATCCGGCTTTCCGCCCGCTTGAAGGAGTTGAAACTGCCCCAGGGCCGGCTCAAGACTGGCACTCCGCCAAGGATTGATGGCCGCACAATTAATTATTCGGTGCTGGCAGAGCAGCCCGGGGATTCATCGCCCATCCCGGTCTTTTCCTTTATGGGAAATCCGGCCATGCACCCGCAGCAGTTGCCCTGCTGGATTACCCACACCAACTCAGAGACTCACGACATTATTCGGTCGGGCCTGGATCGTTCGCCGATGTTTACCGGCGTGATTGAAGGGGTCGGCCCGCGTTACTGCCCCTCAATCGAGGACAAGGTTCATCGCTTTGCGGATAAGGCCTCCCACCAGATTTATCTCGAACCCGAGGGTCTGACGACCCATGAGGTCTATCCCAACGGTATTTCAACAAGCCTTCCCTTCGACGTTCAGCTGGCCCTTGTTCGGTCGATGCGAGGCCTTGAAGAGGCCCATATCCTGCGGCCGGGCTATGCCATTGAATACGATTATTTTGACCCCCGTGGCCTAAAGCCATGGCTCGAGACCAAGCCAATTTCGGGCTTGTTTTTTGCCGGCCAAATTAACGGGACTACTGGCTATGAGGAGGCGGCAGCCCAGGGGCTCTTGGCGGGCCTTAATGCAGCACTTCAGGTTTTGCAGCGGGGCCCCTGGGTGCCGGCTCGGCATGAGGCCTACCTGGGCGTTTTGGCTGACGATCTTGTCACCCGAGGCGTGACCGAGCCCTACAGAATGTTTACGAGCCGGGCGGAGTACAGGCTGAGTCTGCGCGAGGACAATGCAGACCTGCGGCTGACCGAGGCTGGCCGACGGATGGGCCTAATCGGCGAGTCTCAGTGGCAGGCATTTTGCGAAAAGCGGGATTTAATCGAAAGCGAGTCAGCGCGGCTGCGCGAGGCGCTGGTCGGGCCAAAGCGCTTCCCGATGAGCAGTCTTGAGGCGGTGGTCTCGGCCGGCCTGGATCGAGAGATCACTGCAATGGAGCTGCTGAAGCGGCCTGAGGTCCGATGGCAGGATCTGGCCGCATTGGTCGACCATCAGGGCCAGATGCCCTTGCGGCCCCCTGTGGAGCTGCCAGTCCCGGTCGTAGAGCAAGTTGAAATTCAGGCTAAATATTCGGGCTACATAGCCCGCCAGCAGGATGAAGTGGCCCGCAATCAGGCCCAGGAGAGATCCAGCATCCCCGAAGCCATGGACTATGGGGCGGTCCGCGGTCTGTCGATTGAGGTTCGGCAAAAGCTTGAGACTATTCGGCCCACGACACTTGGCCAGGCGGCTCGAATCTCGGGGGTGACACCCGCGGCCATTTCTCTGCTGTGGATCCATCTCAAGCGCTTGCGGGCTGGCCAGCAGCTCGACTCTGATCAGAAGGCGGCCTAGCCTGTGGGCCGGCCCCACGCGGCCCAGGATTTGGGGCCAGCAGAGGAACAGGTTTCGGCCGCATGTGCATCGGCCGGATTTACGCTATCAGCTCCTCAGGCTGCGATGTTGAGCCACTATCTTGCGCTGCTCAATCGCTGGAATCAGGTCCATAGCCTTACTGCGATTGAGTCCCCGGACGAACAAGTGACCAAACATATCTTGGATAGCCTAGCCGCCTGGCAAGCGGTGCAGCAGGCCTGCGGCGGCTTTGCCGACGGCCTTATTGCGGATGTTGGCTGTGGCATGGGCGCCCCGGGGGTCGTCTGGGCTGCGGTCATGCCAGAATCTCGGTTTAATTTGATTGAGCGGCAACAAAAAAAAGCAGCGTTTTTGCGGCATGTCATCGGACAGCTGGGCTGGGCTGGCCGAGTTAGGGTGATCGAATCTGATGTCAGGGACCTCTCCGAAAAGCTGCGGGCGGATCTGATTACCTCTCGGGCATTTGCGGACTTGCAGCCATTCCTGGCGCTGACAGCAGGAATCTCTGGCCCCGGCACGTGGTGGGCGGCAATGACAGGCCGTCATAACAAAGAAGTTAGTAAACATTTACTTATAAAAATGGCCAATCATAGCATCGAGCTTCGGACCCGCCCAGCGATTCGTCTGGACGTTCCCGGGCTTTCTGCCGAACGGCACTTGATCTTGGCGAGACGGGAAAAATGAGTGCCCGTATTTACGCGATTGCTAACCAGAAAGGCGGCGTAGGAAAGACGACGACCGCCGTGAATTTGGCCGCCGCGCTCTCACGACTCGGCAAGCGCGTGCTGCTGGTTGATCTTGACCCCCAGGGCAACGCCACGATGGGAAGTGGCATCGATAAGCAGGCCGTAACTCAGACTGTATACCCGGTGCTTCTTGGTTTGGCGGGGGCTGCCGATGCTCGGCTGCACTCCGTCGACGGCGGTTACGATGTTTTAGCCGCCAATCGTGATCTGGCGGGCGCTGAGATTGAGCTGGTGGGCCTTGAGGGCCGCGAGCATCGTTTGGCGGACGCCATACAGGCGGTGGCAGAGGACTACGATTTCGTGGTTCTGGATTGCCCGCCCTCGCTTTCTCTTCTGACCTTAAATGGGCTGTGCGCAGCGCACGGCGTCATCATTCCGATGCAGTGCGAATATTTCGCGCTCGAGGGCCTTTCGGATCTGGTGAATTCGATCAAACGGGTCCATGCGAATCTGAATCCAGAAATCAAAGTGGTCGGGCTATTGAGGGTCATGTTTGATCCTCGAATGACGCTTTCCCAGCAGGTCTCAGACCAGCTGGTGGCCCACTTCGGGGATAAGGTCTTTCGGGCTGTGATTCCTCGCAACGTCCGGCTCGCGGAGGCGCCAAGTTTTGGCCAGCCCGGCATTGTCTATGACCCCGGCTCGCGCGGCTCGAAGGCCTATCTTGAGTTTGGGGAAGAACTGATCAGCCGGCTTGACCAAGCTGGGCAAACGGAGGACATGTGAGCAGCTTGAAAAAGAAGGGCCTCGGCAGGGGATTGGATGCACTCTTAGGCGGGGCGAGCCCAGCCTCGACGCAAAAAAGCGCGCAGCAAAGCCTGGCGATTTCTCTGCTTAAGCCCGGCAAATACCAGCCCCGGCGGGCCATGAATGGGCAAAGCCTTGAAGAGCTTGCTGACTCAATTCGTGCCCAAGGAATCATGCAGCCGCTGCTCGTGCGGCCGCTTGCCCGATCGGCAGCGGGCGCGTCGAGTTACGAGATCATTGCCGGCGAGCGCCGATTCAGGGCGGCCCAGATCGCCGGCTTAAAAGAGGTGCCAGTCCTGGTGCGCGATGTCGATGATCAGGCTGCGCTGGCAATGGCGCTGATTGAAAACCTGCAGCGCGAGGACCTGACCGTGCTGGAGGAGGCTCAGGGCATTGATCGGCTGATCCGCGAGTTTGGACTGACCCATGAGCAGGCGGCCAAGGCGGTAGGCCGTTCAAGAAGTGCGACCACCAATCTGCTGCGGCTGCTTCAGCTGCCTGCGCCAGTGCAGCAGCTGCTCCGCGAGCAGACTATTGATGCGGGCCATGCCCGGGCGCTCTTGCCGCTGCCTGCTATGCAGCAGCGGGCCCTTGCCCAGCGCATCGTCGCCGAGGGCCTATCGGTTCGCGAGGCCGAGCGGCTCGCGGCCAAGTCGCAGGCCACGATCGCTTCAAAGAAGTCGGGCGCTAAAGCGGCGCCCCCCGCCTCGCGTGACTGGATGCGGGTCCAAGATCAGATCTCGGACGCGCTTGGCCTGCCGGTAGTGCTCAAGCAGGCCCGGGGCGGACGGGGCGAGCTAACGATTCGTTTTTCAAACATGGATGAACTCGATGGTGTGATTGCCTTGTTGGCTCCCGAGGGCCTGCCCGAGGCCTGACCGGACAGCGAGACCGTGTTCTCATGGCTGGGCTCAAATTGACACTTGATCTTGGGCGCGGCTATTCTTTGGGGCCCTTTGTTGCAGTGAAAGACGCCTTGAAAATCGGGGCGAGAAAAAAGATAAAAAAGTGTTGATTGCGGTTGGACTTCAGGCCGTCATCACATTGCTCTCGGGGGTTTTGGTTTTGCTGGTGTGGGGCCCAATGCAGGCCCTTTCGCTAGTGGCTGGGGGAGGCTCAATCGTTATTCCGAACGCCTTATTGGCGATGCGGATCAAGGCCAGTGCTTCCCATGTTGTGCCTGTCGTGCTGCTGGTGGGCGAATTTGTAAAGATTGGTCTATCGGTATTGTTGTTGTGGCTGTGTAGCCAGTGGATCGTGCCCTTGTCGTGGGGGGCCTTCATCGCGGGAATCATTGTTGCGCTGAAGTCCCTGCTGCTGGCGCCTTGGTTTCAGCAGCGCTGGGACCAACGCACAGCGCCCGGGTCGGGCGGGCTGGGCGGGTAGTGCGTGAAAAGAATTTAAAATGGCAAGCGCTTTAAGGGATATCGACAATCGCAGTTCTGATGTAAAAAAATAAGAGCAAAAACGAATGGCATCCAATACCGCCCCAACCGCTTCCGAATACATCATTCATCACCTGGGGCATCTCACGACAACCGGCAAGCCACAGGAGTCGATTGTCGACTTTTCTGTGTTGAACCTGGACACCATGTTTTGGTCGGTCTCCATGGGGCTGCTGGTCATCCTGCTGCTCTGGTCGGCAGCACGCAAGGCCACATCGGGCGTGCCGGGCCGTTTCCAGGCCGCTGTCGAGCTTGTGGTGGAGTTGGTCGAAGAGCAATCAAAGTCAATCGTGCATGGCAACCGGCAGTTCATTGCCCCGCTCGCACTCACCGTGTTTTTGTGGGTGATTTTTATGAACGCCCTAGATCTCTTGCCCGTTGATTTGCCGCACTTTTTGTTCGCCGTGACGGGCTTAGATAGCGTCATTCATTACCACCGGATCGTGCCCACTGCAGATTTAAATGGCAGCCTCGGTATGGCCCTGGGTGTCTTTGCCCTGATGCTTTTTTATAACGTCAAAATCAAAGGCCTTGGCGGCTTTGTTCATGAACTGTTCTGCGCACCGTTTGGCTCCCACCCCGCGCTTTGGCTGCCGAACCTCGGCCTGAACATTATTGAATTTGTTGCCAAGACTGTTTCGCTTGGCATGCGGCTTTTCGGAAATATGTACGCCGGCGAGCTCGTGTTTTGTTTGATTGCTCTGCTGGGTGGCACGGCGACACTGTTCGGCTTTGTTGGCCACGTGATCGCCGGCTCCATCTGGGCAATCTTCCATATCCTGATCGTGTTACTTCAGGGCTTCATCTTCATGATGCTGACCTTGGTGTATCTCGGCCAGGCTCATGAGGGGCACTGAAAAAACATCAGAGCCTGGTTTTTTTGAAGAAGAAGTTTTTATTGTTTTTTCCCACTGAGGAGTTGTTATGACGAACGTTGCTTTTGTTGCTCTTGCCTGCGGTCTGATCATCGGTCTGGGTGCTATCGGCGCCTGTATCGGCATTGGAATCATGGGTGGCAAATTCATTGAGGCCTCTGCTCGCCAGCCCGAACTGATGAACGCCCTGCAGACCAAGATGTTTCTGCTGGCCGGCCTGATCGATGCCGCCTTCCTGATCGGTGTTGGTATCGCGATGATGTTTGCATTTGCAAACCCGTTCGCAGGCTAAGGTAGCTGATCGCTGATCGAACGACAGTTTCTGTTCCGGCATTGCCTGGGCCACTGGCTTCAGATCTGCCGGTCGTTTGACCAACACATAAAGAGGGTTCCAACGTGAATCTGAATGCAACATTAATTGCCCAGCTGGTGGTGTTTTTCATCCTGGCCTGGTTCACCATGAAGTTTGTGTGGCCGCCCGTGATGAAGGCCCTGGATGACCGAGCCAAAAAGATTGCCGACGGCCTGGCAGCGGCCGATAAGGCTAAGGCGGATCTGGTTGCGGTCGAGCGCCGTGTGCAAGATGAGCTTTCCAAGGCCAAGGATGTCGCCTCGGATGTGCGGGGCTCTGCAGAAAAGCAGGCTTCTTCGCTGATTGACGAGGCCAGGGCAGAAGCCGCAAAGCTCATTGCTCAGGCCCGGGAGGCTGCTGAGGCAGAGGCCGGTGCAGCGATGCAGCGGGCACGAGACGCCTTGCGTGAAGAAGTGGCGGCCCTGGCAGTAAAAGGCGCGCAGCAGATACTCTCGCGCGAGGTCAATGCCCAGGTCCATGCTGAGCTTCTGGCCAATCTGAAAAAAGAGCTTTGATCCATGGCTGAACTCCGCACGATCGCCCGGCCCTATGCAGAGGCGGCCTTTGGCTTGGCCAAAGAAGAAAATGCCTTTGGCGCCTGGTCCGAGGCCCTGTCTGCGATGGCTGCTGTGGTCGCCGCCCCTGAGACGAAGGCCCTGATTGGAAATCCGGCGCTGGCTCCCGCGCGGCTTGCGGAGTTGATTGCGTCCGCAGCTCCGGGATTGTCGAAAAGCCAGAGAGACCTGCTGTCGGTGCTAGCAGAAAACGAGCGGCTAGTGGCGTTAACTGAAATCAGCGCGATGTACGAAACCCTGCGTAACGAGGCAGAGCGCGTGCTGGCGGCTGAGGTGACTTCGGCCTATCCCATGAGCGATGCGCAGGTGGCGGAGATCACCGGCCTGCTTGAGAAAAAGCATGGCAAGAAGGTCAAAGTCTCTGTGAGTGTCGATCCCGAATTAATTGGTGGCGTGTCGATTGCCATCGGTGATGAAGTAATGGATGCATCGGTGCGGGGAAAGCTCGCCCGCATGCAATCCGCCCTGACGAACTAGGAGTTAATCAATGCAGCTCAACCCGTCTGAAATTAGCGAACTGCTGAAAAGCAAAATTCAGGGACTCAATCTCGCGACAGATTCCCGTAACCAGGGCACGGTCGTGACCGTGACCGACGGCATCTGCCGCGTGCACGGCCTCTCAAATGTGATGCAAGGCGAGATGCTCGAGTTCCCCAACAATGTGGTTGGCCTTGCGCTGAACCTCGAGCGCGACTCGGTGGGTGCGGTGATTCTGGGTGACTACGAGGGCATCTCAGAGGGCGATGTGGTCAAAACCACGGGCCGCATTCTGGATGTGCCGGTGGGTAAAGAATTGATTGGCCGCGTGGTGAATGCGCTGGGCCAGCCCATCGATGGCAAGGGCCCGATCAATGCCAAAGAAACCGATGTGATTGAAAAAGTGGCACCCGGCGTGATCTGGCGTCAGTCCGTTTCTCAGCCGGTGCAGACCGGCCTGAAGGCGATTGACTCGATGGTGCCCGTGGGCCGTGGCCAGCGGGAGTTGATCATCGGCGACCGCCAGACGGGCAAGACGGCCGTCGCGGTGGATGCCATCATCAATCAAAAAGGCCAGAACATGTTCTGTATCTACGTGGCCATCGGACAGAAAGCGTCCACGATTGCCAACGTAGTACGTAAGCTTGAAGAGACCGGGGCGATGGCGTACACCATCGTGGTGGCGGCCTCTGCTTCTGAGTCCGCAGCGATGCAATACATCTCGGCTTATGCGGGCTGTACGATGGGCGAATACTTCCGTGATCGTGGTGAAGATGCGCTCATCATTTATGACGACCTCTCCAAGCAGGCCGTGGCCTACCGCCAGGTCTCGCTGCTGCTTCGACGTCCGCCAGGCCGCGAGGCTTTCCCGGGCGATGTGTTTTATCTTCACTCACGTCTTTTGGAGCGCGCAGCGCGCGTCAACGATGGCTGGGTTGAGCGGTATACCAAGGGCGCTGTAAAAGGCAAGACCGGCTCGTTGACCGCGCTGCCGATTATTGAGACCCAGGCGGGTGACGTTTCTGCTTTCGTGCCGACGAACGTAATTTCGATTACGGATGGCCAGATCTTTCTAGAAACCGATTTGTTCAACGCGGGTATTCGCCCAGCGATTAACGCGGGCATCTCGGTGTCACGTGTGGGTGGTGCCGCGCAGACCAAGATCATGAAGCGTAAAGACACAGGAGCAGGCGTGCGTTTGGCCCTTGCCCAGTATCGTGAGCTGGCAGCCTTTGCCCAGTTCGCTTCAGACCTCGATGAGGCGACCCGCAAGCAGCTTGAGCATGGCCGGATCGTGACCGAGGTCATGAAGCAGCCTCAGTATCAGCCGATGGCAGTCTGGGAAATGGCGCTCACATTGTTTGCCGTGAACAACGGATTCATGGAAGGCGTCGACATCAAGCAGCTGGCGAGCTTTGAGAAATCGCTGCGCGACTTTATTCGGACCAAGCACGCTGCCTTAGTGGAGCGGCTGGAGAAGAATAAGGACATGTCGAAGGAAGATGAGGCCGAACTGCGGGCAGCAATTGAGCAGTTCAAAAAGACGGGCGCTTTCTAAGGCCTATGTGTGAGCGTTCGTAAGAACTCTTAAGGAAGATTCATGCCCGGCTCGAAAGAGATTCGCAACAAGATCAAGAGCGTGCAAAACACGCGCAAGATCACCAAGGCCATGGAAATGGTCGCAGCCTCCAAGATGCGTAAAGCACAAGAGCGCATGCGGGCCGGCCGCCCCTATGGCGAAAAAATTCGAACAATCTGTGCGAATTTGAGCCATGCTAATCCGGAATATCGCCATCCGTTTCTCGTGCCCCATGGAGAGCTGAAGCGAGTGGGTGTGGTGATTGTGACGACCGACAAGGGACTCTGTGGCGGATTGAATACCAATCTGCTGCGGATGGTGCTGATGAAGATGCGGGAATGGTCGGATCAGAAAATCGAATCCCAGGTCGTGGCGATTGGCAATAAGGGCCTGGGCTTTTTTTCCCGAGCTGGCGCAAAGGTTGTGTCGCACGTGACCCATCTTGGTGATACACCCCATCTCGAGCAGCTGATTGGTCCACTGAAGGTCCAGCTGGATGCATTCACCAGCGGCGAGGTCGATGCGGTTTATCTCTGCTACAACAAGTTTGTTAACACCATGAAGCAGGAGCCACAGATTCTTCAGCTCTTGCCGCTGACCGATGACCGCCTTGAAAGGACCGATCCCGACCACGACTGGGATTATGTCTATGAGCCCGATGCGGCAACCGTGCTTGATGATCTGCTGCTGCGTTATGTGGAGTCGGTCATTTACCAGGCGGTCGCTGAGAACATGTCGTGTGAGCAGAGTGCGCGGATGGTGGCGATGAAGGCGGCCTCGGACAACGCGAAGAAAGTGATTGATGACCTGCAGCTGACCTATAACAAAGCGCGGCAGGCAGGTATTACCAAAGAGTTGTCAGAGATTGTTGGAGGTGCTGCAGCCGTCTAAGGCGGGTCGCGGCACTAATGCATTGAAAGTTGAACAGATTTATTTAAGGAACACACTATGAGTACTGCACAAGGCAAAATCGTTCAGACCATTGGCGCTGTGGTGGATATTCAATTTCCCGCCAACGCCATGCCCAAGATTTATGACGCGCTCATGCTGGATGCTTCGGCAGAGCATCCCCTGGTTGAAAAAGGCCTGACCTTCGAGGTGCAGCAGCAAATCGGTGATGGGGTGGTCCGGACCATTGCCATGGGCTCCTCTGACGGCCTGCGTCGCGGCATGCTTGTGAACAACACTGGCAAGGGCATCTCGGTGCCGGTGGGTGAGGGCACGCTCGGCCGCATTATGGATGTGTTGGGCCGCCCCATCGATGAGGCAGGCCCGGTGAAGACAAGTGAGTATCGCGAGATTCACCAGCCCGCACCGAAGTTTGCAGATTTATCGCCCTCGGTGGAGCTACTGGAGACCGGCATCAAGGTGATTGACTTGATCTGCCCGTTTGCAAAGGGCGGAAAGATTGGTTTGTTCGGCGGCGCCGGTGTGGGCAAGACCGTGAACATGATGGAGCTGATCAACAACATCGCTAAGCAGCACTCGGGACTCTCGGTTTTTGCTGGCGTGGGTGAGCGCACCCGCGAGGGCAACGACTTCTATCACGAGATGAAAGAATCGAATGTGTTGGACAAGGTGGGCATGGTCTTTGGCCAGATGAATGAGCCCCCAGGCAACCGCCTGCGGGTTGCGCTGACCGGCCTGACGATGGCAGAGCGATTCCGCGATGACGGCCGCGACATCCTTTTCTTTGTCGACAATATCTACCGTTACACACTGGCTGGAACTGAGGTGTCGGCGCTGCTCGGCCGCATGCCGTCTGCGGTGGGCTATCAGCCGACCCTGGCTGAAGAGATGGGTGTGTTGCAGGAACGTATTGTGTCGACCAAGGTTGGCTCGATCACCTCGATTCAGGCGGTCTATGTGCCTGCGGATGACCTTACCGATCCTTCGCCCGCGACTACATTTGCGCACTTGGATGCAACCGTGGTGCTCTCGCGCGATATTGCGTCTTTGGGCATTTATCCTGCCGTGGATCCGCTGGATTCCACATCACGCCAGGTGGATCCGAACGTTGTAGGCGATGACCACTACACCACGACTCGCCGGGTGCAGGCGACTCTGCAGCGTTATAAAGAACTGCGCGACATCATTGCGATTCTGGGAATGGATGAGTTATCACCCGAAGACAAGCAGGCCGTAGCCCGCGCCCGAAAGATTCAGCGCTTCTTGTCGCAGCCTTTCCATGTAGCCGAGGTGTTCACGGGGTCCCCTGGTAAATACGTCACGCTGAAGGAAACCATTCGCGGCTTCAAGATGATCGTAGATGGTGAGTGCGATGCGATTCCCGAGCAGGCGTTCTACATGGTGGGCGGCATCGATGAGGTCTTTGAAAAAGCCAAGACACTGCAGTAAATCTCTCTATTGATCTCGGACCACCTTTAGCCAGGACTCACCATGTCAAAACAGTTTCAGGTTGATGTTGTCAGCGCCCGCGAGAGTATTTTCTCGGGTGCAGCGACATTCGTGGCGCTCCCCGGCGAATCCGGTGAGCTGGGAATTTTGCCGGGCCACATTTCGCTGATCACGCGAATTAAGCCGGGTACTGTCCGCATTCAGAACGGTGGCCCTGAGACCGAAGAGCTCGTATTTGTGGCCGGCGGCATCCTCGAGGTTCAGCCCAAGGGAGTCACGGTGTTGGCCGATACTGCAATTCGTGGCAAAGACCTTGATGAGGCTAAAGCCCAGGAAGCAAAACGCAAGGCCGAGGAAGCGCTTGCCAGCAAGGCGGCAGAGATGGATTACGCCAAGGCCCAGGCTGAGCTGATGGAGGCCATCGCAGAGATTCGTGCGATTGAGCGGCTGCGCAAGAAAAAGTAATTGGCTTTTCAAAACGATCTGTTTCTGCGTGCGCTGAATCGTCAGCAGACGGAGCGCACCCCGGTCTGGCTAATGCGTCAGGCCGGCCGGTATCTCCCTGAATACAATGCCACCCGCAAGCGGGCAGGGGATTTTCTTAGTCTTTGTAAAAATCCAGAGCTGGCCTGCGAGGTCACGCTTCAGCCGATTGATCGATTCGGCTTTGATGCCGCAATCCTTTTTTCGGACATTCTGACCATCCCGGATGCGCTCGGCCTTGGCCTTTATTTTGAGCAGGGTGAGGGTCCGAAATTTCAGCGTCGCATCGAAAACGATTCAGATATTTCCGGCCTTGGCCGTATCGATCCAACGGTTGAGTTGCGCTACGTGGCTGATGCCGTTTCGACAATCAAGCGGTCTCTGAATCAACGCGTCCCGCTGATCGGGTTTTCAGGAAGCCCATGGACGCTTGCCTGCTACATGATTCATGGTGGCGGCAGCGGAGATGATTTTCTTGGCGTGCGTAAATGGATGTACAGCCGGCCCGATGCTCTGCAGCAGCTCTTGGAAAAATTATCGGTTGTGGTCGCTGACTACCTCATCATGCAGATCGAGGCGGGTGCCGATGCAGTCATGGTGTTTGACAGCTGGGGGGGCTTTTTGCCCGAGGCCCACTTTGAGCGCTTTTCTCAGAAACACATCAAGATCATCGTCGATCGGGTGCATGCAGCCAGCATTTCGATTCGACAGCGTCAGGGCCAGGCCGATGGCCAGCCCACGCCTGTGATCGTGTTTGTCAAAGGCGGCGGCCAGTGGCTTGAGTCGATCGCCGCCACAGGTGCACAGGCGGTCGGCCTAGACTGGACTACCCATTTGGGCCAGGCCCGAAGCCGGGTGGGCAGCCGATGCGCCCTGCAAGGAAACCTTGATCCAGCGACCCTTCTGGGGCTTCCGGCGCACATCGAGGCTGAAGTCGCTCGAACCTTAGAGAGCTTTGGCCCGGTTTCTGCAGGCGCCGGCCATATTTTTAATCTGGGCCACGGAATCTCTCAGTTCACCCCCCCTGAAAATGTCTCCTGCTTAGTGGAAGCGGTCGCTAACTATTCAAAAAAGCTCCGTTAAACGGCCTTGAATTAGCCCGCCTGTGCGGCCCAGAATCGGTCTTTATGCACAGATCAAAAAGATCTATGGTTGCGGTTGTATTTTTCTATTTTTATTGAATTAGACAATCTAAGTAATTGATTTTTAAATAAATTTTATTGGTTTATCAATTTCTGCTGGGAATTTTTTCAGATTTTGAATGGCGCGCAACACCCTGGAGCCTGAATTGCCCACAGAGTTGTCCACATCCCCTGCCAGGATTGTGTCGGTTGCGGTTGACGCTCCGCTGCCGGGGGTCTTGGACTACCGTGATGGTGAGTTTTCACTCTCTCACGGAGCCTGGGTAGAGGTGCCGCTCGGCAGGCGTCGGGTGCTCGGGCTGGTGGTCGATCCGAGCCGGCTTGACCATCTCGCAGGCCAGGACAGCAGCCAGGAAATTCCTCCGGACCGACTCAAGTCGGTGGTCCACCACTTCAGCATCCTGGCCCCTGCCGATCCGAAGTGGCTAGAGCTGGCGAGCTTTGCGGCCCGGTATTACCGAAAGCCATTTGGGCAGATCGCGGTGGGCCTTGTCCCAAAGTGGCTTCGGGATCTTAAAAATCTGATTCCTAAGAGAGAATCCGGGCCCTCTAATCTGGATCGGCTGCTTTTGAAGTCAGCCAATCAGTCTGCTCAGGCTACGCCCAATAAAAACACGGCCGCAGATCCGCAGCTTAATGCCGAACAATTATTGGCCCTTGGGGCGATGGATCGGCCCGGTGTTCATGTCCTGCACGGGGTCACCGGATCAGGCAAGACCCGTGTCTACACGGAGGCGGCCCATCGCTGCATTACCGCTGATCCACAACACCAGGTGCTGGTGATGGTTCCAGAGATTGGCCTGACGCCGCAGCTTGTCGCGCGGTTTGCGGCTGCCTTGCCGGGAATCGAGATTGCGGTCTTGCACAGTGAGGTCTCTGAGCGCGAGCGCGCCAGGCTTTGGCTGTTGGCGGCAAGCGGCCAGGCCCGGCTGGTCATTGGAACGCGGCTCTCGATCATGACGCCGATGCCTTATCTCGCCCTGTTGATCGTTGATGAAGAGCACGACCATTCGTATAAGCAGCAAGAAGGCATGCGCTATTCAGCCCGCGACCTCGCTGTTTGGCGGGCACAACAACTTGGGGCCACTGCAGTGCTGGGCAGTGCAACGCCCGCCATGGAGACTTGGGCCCAGCTTGATAAAAAAAAGTATCAGTTACTGAGTCTGCCGCATCGTGCGACTGGCGAGCCAGCTGCTGCGATCGAACTCATTGATACGCTGAAAGATCCTGCCCGAGAGGGCCTATCCCATTGGAGTCGGCAGGCGATTGCCCAGGTCCTGGCGCAGTCCGGCCAGGTCTTGGTATTTTTAAATCGACGCGGTTACGCACCGGTATTGTCTTGCTCAAGTTGTGGCTGGGCCTCGCAGTGTGCGGCCTGCAGCATCGCATCGGTTTTACATCGCATTGACAAAAAATCCGAGTCCAGCGGTGCCGGTTCGGCTGGGCTATCGGCAGCCAGCAAGTGGCGCCTGCAGTGCCATCACTGTGGTGCTGAGTCCGCAGTGCCTAAATTCTGCCCGGATTGTGGTGACACCGATCTATCGCCCATCGGCCGTGGCGTGCAGCGATTAGAAGACACCCTTGCAGCGGAATTTCCAGGCGCCCGAATCTTGCGCATTGACCGCGATACCGTAAAGCAAGGTAAGGCCCTGGCCGCAGAGATAGAAAAAATTCAGCGTCATGAGGTCGATATCGTGGTGGGCACTCAGATGCTTGCCAAGGGCCATGACTTTGCCCGAATGCGGCTGGTGATTGTTGCCGATGCGGACACACAGCTGGTAAATCCTGATTTTCGGGCACCCGAGCGGCTTTTTTCGACACTCATTCAAGTAGCAGGCAGGGCAGGTCGCCATGAGCAGTCCGGCGCGGCAGCCCGTGTGCTGATTCAAACCCGCTACCCGCAGCATCGGCTCTACCGTTTTTTGTTGCAGCAGGATGTTGTTGGCTTTGCCCAGGCTGAGCTCGCAGATCGCAGGGCAGCCGGCCTGCCACCGTTTTCTTACATGGCTGCCGTGCGTGCGGCCTATCGAGATGAAACAAAAACCAGGAAATTGCTGCACAGCCTGCGCGATGAACTGCAGCAATTTGCCGCGCAGCATTCCTGGCCAGTCACGGCGTATGGGCCAGTGGCCCGTTATCCGGAAATGCAGGCTGGCAAATGGCGCGGCCAAATCATTTTGGAATCGGGATCACGGCCGGCACTGCATCAACTGCTGGCAGTTGCGGAGCAATGGATGGCGCAGCATCGAGAGCTGGACTGCCATCTGGATGTGGATCCGGTGGAAGTTTAGATAAAAACAGGAGCTAGGGTTGCCTTGCCAGCAGTTCCTCCCAGCGCGTCAATAACTTTTCGTTGAGCGAATCGATTTCGGCGAATCGAGCCCGAAGCTGGGCGACCCTGGACCCATCGGTTTTATAGGTCTCGGGGTCCGCTAGCCGCGCACTAATTTCAGCCTGCTCTTTTTCAAGCACCGTGATCTGATCAGGAATGGCAGCAAGCTCTTGTTTTTCCTTTGAGTTGATTTTTAGTGCCTTGGAGGGCTTGATGTTCGCCAAAACCTGCTTCGCTGCGGGCACAACTGCCTTTTTTAGTGCCCCAGACTCTTGCGTCAAACTGGCGGGCCGCTGCCGAACCCAATCTTCATAGCCACCCACATACTGTCGCCACGTCGCATCGCCGTCATAGGCAATCGTGCTGGTTACCACCTGATCCAGAAATGCCCGATCATGGCTCACCAGGAATACAGTGCCGGAATAGTTCTGCAGCAGCTCCTCCAATAGGTCCAGAGTTTCTACATCCAGGTCATTGGTAGGTTCATCCAACACCAGCACATTGGCGGGCCGTGCAAACAAACGTGCCAGCAAGAGCCGATTGCGCTCGCCCCCCGAGAGACTCCCAATCGGTGAGCGGCCGCGCTCCGGAGCAAACAGAAAATCCCCCAAATAGCTCTTTACATGCTTGCGCTCGCCGTTGATCTCGACCCACTCGGCTCCGGGGCTAATAAAGTCTTCCAGTGTGGCATCTAGATGAAGGGCCTCGCGCATCTGATCAAAGTAGGCGATCTCAAGCTTGGTGCCCAGTTTCACTGTGCCGCTATCGGGCTCAATTGCACCAAGAATTGTTTTGAGTAGCGTGGTCTTGCCGGCGCCGTTGGGGCCGATCAATCCGATCTTGTCCCCCCGCAGAATCGTTGCGGAAAAATTCCGAATCACAGGACGATCAAACGATTTGCACACATCTGTGAGCTCGGCTACGACCTTGCCGCTGCGTTCACCACTGGCAATACTCAAATTGATGTTGCCCATCACCTCGCGCCGCCGTGCACGCTCTCGGCGCAGCTTTTCTAGTCGGGCAATACGGCTCACGCTTCGGGTGCGGCGGGCCTCCACCCCTTTGCGAATCCAGACTTCTTCTTGGGCCAGCAGCTTATCGGCCCGCGCAAAGGCCTTGGCCTGGGCGGTAAGTTCCTCTTCTTTCTGCGCCTGATAGCTAGAAAAGTTTCCGGGGTAGCGTTTCAGTTCACCGCGATCAAGCTCCGCAATCGAGGTGCAGACATTATTCAGAAATGCCCGGTCATGAGTCACAAACACCACGGCACCTCGAAATGCCGATAGCAGCTCTTCCAGCCAAAGAATCGAATCGATATCCAGATGGTTGGTCGGTTCATCCAAGAGCAGCACATCAGGCATGGCGACTAGGGCCTGGGCCAGTGCCACGCGTTTTTTATTGCCGCCGGAAAGGCTGACAATCATCGCCTTAGGGTCAAGCCGCAGGCGCTGCAGGACTTCGTCCACCCGCTGCTCCCATGTCCAGCCACCGATAGCATCCAGTCGTGCAGAAATCGCATCAAAACGTTCCGCGTTACTCTCATGATCGAGCTGCTCAAACTCTTGTCGCAGCGCCACGGCCTCGGTAAGTCCAATTGCCACCTGATCAAAGATGGTGCTGTTGGAATCAAGCAGGGGCTCTTGTGCCACCGCCCCAATGCGCAGGCCTTGGCGAAGCTGCAGCGAACCGGAATCTGCCCTCTGTGTTCCCGCAAGAATCTTTAAAAGCGAGGATTTCCCCGTGCCATTGCGGCCTATCAGGCCAATGCGTTCGCCTTCAGCCAAAGAGAAGTCGGCATGCGAGAGCAGGTCCACATGGCCAAAGGCAAGGCAGCTATCCAATAAAACAATCAGCGACATGCTGGCTAGAGTAGCGCCAGCGCTTCTTCAGCGGCAATGATGCCTTCATCTGTCGGCACCACCCAGGCTTCAACTTTACTGCCCGGCCGATGAATCGGCGTGATCTGCTGATTCGATGCTGCCTGATTTGCAGCAGTGTCTAACTCAATTCCCAAAAACTCGAGCCCGCGGCAGAGTTCATGCCGAAGAATTCTGTCGTTTTCACCGATGCCGCCCGCAAAAGCGATTGCGTCGATGCCGCCCATGGCGGCAATCAAACCGCCCGCTTCACGAATCACGCGGTGGGTATACACCTGAATCGCAAATGCTGCCCGCGCATCGCTACTTTGCCGCAAGGTTCGCATGTCGGCCGATAGGCCGGAAAGGCCCTTTAAGCCAGACTCACGGTAAAACAAGTTTTCTAACTCCTGGGCCTTCATTCCCTGCTGCACCAAATAGAGCACCACGCCAGGATCGAGATCGCCACAGCGTGTACCCATCATGAGGCCGCCGATTGCCGAAAATCCCATCGTAGTTGAAAAACTCTTTCCGCCGACACAGGCACACAGACTCGATCCATTTCCAAGATGGGCCATCAGCAGCCGTTTGCCTGCCGCCGGGCTTTGTCGCATCAGCCGAGTGGAGATGTAGCGATAAGAGAGCCCATGAAATCCATAACGCTTGACCCCTTGGGCGTAGAGCGCCTGGGTGAGCGGAAAGGTTTTTTCGACGGGCGTGATATTGGCGTGGAAGGCGGTATCAAAGCAGGCGACCTGTGGAATGTTGGGAAACTGTTTTGAAAATGCCGCAATGCCCCGCAAATTGTGGGGCTGATGCAGTGGGGCGAGGGGATCCAGACTGTGCAAGGACTTGAGAACCTCTTCTGTCACCACCACCGCCTCCGAGAAGCGGTCTCCCCCATGGACGACGCGGTGGGCCACGGCAGCAATTGCAACATTCTGGGAGTGGTCCTGAATCAGAGCTTCCAACACCCGCAGGGCCGCCTGCAGGCTATCCTCATTGTTCTTCAGCGATACTGGTTGTCGCTCTTGATTGTCTGGGCCGGAGAGCTTCAGCAACAATATTCCATCGGGCTCAAGGCCCTGAACGCTGCCGCCAAAAGAGGGTGGGAGCGCCTGATGGCCATGCGGACCCGAAGCGACTGGATGTATCGAGAACTTTAATGATGACGAGCCGATGTTGACGGCCAGGATTGCTTGGTTTTTTTCTGGGCGTGGCGGCATGAGCTTGTTGGCCAAGGTCTTTTGGGAGTGTGTCGCAATTCTTTTTGTTTGGGGTGACATCGGGAGTAGGATGTTGACCACATCATACTGCACCGCAACAAAGGACTTTCAACAGGTAGAATCTGGGCCTTTGTTGCCCTGAGTTAGCGGAGATTCCCTGATTTCGGGGCCCAGTCTCGGCGTCTGTAGCTCAGTGGATAGAGTATTGCCCTCCGAAGGCAAGGGTCGCAGGTTCGATTCCTGCCAGACGCGCCACCTTTAATCTGAATGCTCAAGTCTCAACGCGAACAACTTGCAGCCGCCCTGCTCGAAAGCCTCCATCGGCTGGCGATGAGCCTGGGCCGGCCGCTTGAGCTCGATCAGGCCATGGTTGAAGAGAGCCTTGATAAGCCCCGTCAGGCCGAACATGGGGATGTTGCAAGCAATATCGCCTTGCGTCTTGCAAAGTCCTTGGCCATGCCGCCAGCGAAAATCGGCCAGACAATCGCAGATAGTCTGCAGGCCGATCAGCAGCTGCAGGCGATCTGCGAAGAGGTTTCTGTTGCGGGCCCTGGTTTTATCAATCTGCGACTTCGGCCCGCTGCCCGCGCCTTGGTGCTGGCTGAGATTGCCCGAAACCCGCAGTCATTTGGCTCCAAACCAATTCGTGCCGATGCGCCCCACGTCTTAATCGAGTTTGTATCGGCCAATCCGACGGGCCCATTGCATGTGGGTCATGGCCGGCAGGCCGCACTCGGAGATTCTCTGGCCTGCATGCTTGCGGCCAGCGGCTACCGGGTCTCGCGCGAGTTTTATTACAACGATGCGGGCGCCCAGATTCATAATCTGGCCATTTCAGTTCAGGCCCGCGCACGCGGCATTGCCCACGATGACCCGGCATTTCCTGCGGATGGCTATCGCGGGGCGTACATTGATGAGATTGCGCAGGCCTATTGTCAAAAAAAGACAGTCTCAGCTTTTGATGGAGAGCCCGTTACTTCATCGGGCGATCTCGAGCAGCTCGATGCGATACGTCGATTCGCAGTAACCACTCTTCGGCATGAGCAGGACTTAGATCTGCGGGCCTTTGGGGTCGCCTTTGATCGTTATTACCTCGAGTCGTCGCTGTATGCCGACGGCCGTGTGGATGCGGCAGTGTCTGCCTTGGTGGCCAGTGGCCATACCTATGAGCATGAGGGCGCCTTATGGCTGCGATCGACATCTTTTGGTGACGACAAAGATCGGGTAATGCGCAAATCCGATGGAGGCTATACCTATTTTGTCCCCGACGTTGCTTATCACGTCACCAAATGGGAGCGGGGATTTTCTCGCGCAATCAATATTCAGGGGTCCGATCACCACGGCACAATCGCCCGCGTGCGGGCCGGCCTGCAGGCCCTAGGAATAGGTATTGCACAGGGCTTTCCCGATTATGTATTGCACAAGATGGTGACCGTGATGCGAGGCGGCCAGGAGATCAAGATCTCAAAACGCGCCGGCAGTTATGTGACGCTACGGGATTTGATTACATGGTCTGGTGAAATTGACGACCCACTTGATCAGCCGATCGCAGTCGATGAACAGCGCGGTCGGGATGCGGTACGATTTTTTCTGATCTCGAGAAAAGCCGACAGCGAATTTGTTTTCGACGTTGATCTTGCGCTTTCCCGCTCAGAAGATAATCCGGTTTATTACGTTCAGTATGCACATGCCCGATGCTGCAGTGTGCTTCAGCAGGCCAAGACTGATTTCCATCAGGTTTTCAGGGCCATCCTTCAGCAGACCGGCGACCAGGCCCAAGAGAGTTTAGGCCGGCTTCATGCGCCCAAAGAACGGGGCTTACTGAATCGATTGGCGGAATTTCCCGAGGTGATTGATGACTGTGCGCAAGAGCTTTCCCCCCACTTGATGGCATTTTATATGCGTGATTTGGCAGGGGATTTTCATGGCTTTTACAACAGCGAACGTGTGCTGGTTGATGATCCAGCGTTGCGTGAGGCCAGGCTCTTATTGGTGGCGGCGACTGGGCAAGTGCTGCGGCTTGGATTGGGCCTTCTCGGCGTTTCAGCACCTACAAGAATGTAGTGGTAGAGTCTTTTTCCATGCGTCCAAGTGCAGTCCCGAATTCAAGATTACGACAACCTAAGCAAAGCGGATTTCGCCTAAGCCCGTTTATGACTGGGCTGGCAACCGGCCTGGTTGCGGCCGCGCTGATTGCGCTCTACATCACCCAGTCTTCGTTGCCGTTTGTGGATCGCGTTGGCACGCGCAGCGCCGATAAATCCAAGGCTGCTACCCAGCGTGTCGAGTCCGAGGAACCGATTGATCCGAATAAAGGTCTAAATGCGAAGGACTCCGGTGAAGTTGAATCTGCTGCCGAGGCAGGAATTGAATCAAAAACAGTCTCGCCCACGGGCATGGCTTATTTGATTCAGGTCGGCGCTTTTCGGGCAATTGAGGACGCAGAGCAGATGCGGGCGCGCATGGCGATTCTTGGATTTGAGGCCCGTGTGAGTAACACGGAAAAAGACGGCCAGACCTTGCATCGGGTTCGGCTTGGCCCCTATGGCTCGCTCGAGGATCTGAATAAAGCGAAGGTGCGGGTGCAGGAAAACGGAATCGACTCTACTGTGATCCGAGTCAATATGCGTTAGGGAAAAAGAAGATGAATCGAAGAACATTTGCTCAGGCGGCCGCATGCGCCTCCGTTCTTGCCTCAGCAGGCCTGCCGCGTGTTTTTGCACAGGCTGCTGTGCCCGACGAGGGCATTGACTATCGGGTCTTGCGCGAGCCGGTGCCGACATCAAGTCCGGGAAAAATCGAGGTCCTCGAATTTTTCTGGTACGCATGTCCACATTGCTATCAGCTGGAGCCTCATTTGGGACGCTGGAAGCCCTCCCTTGGTCCGGATGTTGCCTTTAAACGGATTCATGTCGCGTTTCGCGGAGATACCCATCAAAAGATCTTCTACACCCTGGAGGCCCTTGGCCGTGCTGAGGCCTTGACGGCGAAAGTCTTTGAGGAGATCCATCAACGAAATAATCCGTTAACGGGCCTGCCCGAAGTCCTTGACTGGGCAAAGCGTCAGGGGCTGGATCTCCCGAAGTTTGAGGCCGCATGGAACTCGTTTGGGGTTCAGACCCAACAAAAACGTGCGAATGCCTTGGTGGCCGGCTACCGTATCGAGGGGGTCCCGACCTTCGGCATTAATGGCCGTTATGTCGCGTCGCCCGCAATGGTGGGCGGCAGTCA
>CAYXRY010000002.1:130029-155620 GCA_964467545.1 uncultured Bordetella sp.
TACGCGTGCGCTGCAAATTGTTGATTTCCTGATTGCCCAGGAGCGAAAGACAAAGCGCTAGGATTTTTGTGCGTTGAGCACAGCCTGGTAGGCCGTCTCGCGTGAGACATGGGCAAGTTTCATTAAGCACTTGGCCGCGCGGGAAGGCGTCATCTCGGCACAAAGTATTGTTGCCCACTCGTGGAGCGGCACTTCGGCCGGATCTTTAATCGGCCGATCACCCAGATCAAAAACCCAGACCAGTTCACCTTTGGATGCGCCGGGGTCTCGCTGCTGTAGGGCTTCTAGTTTGAATGCTACCTCAGCGATTGTTCCGCGTAGCAGGGTTTCAAACTGCTTGGTCATCTCACGGGCATGCAGCATCAGGGTCTCGGTCCCGAAGATCGCTGCGCAATCGGCAAGGCAAGCAGCCGCCCGATGAGGCGCCTCGAATATCACCACAATTCCACGTGTCTCGAGGATCTGCGATAGCCAGCTGCGGCGGGGACCTGCCTTTGTGGGCGCGAACCCCCAGAAGCTCATCGGCCAGCGGACAAAACCGGAAATACTTAAAGCGCTGATGACTGCGCTTGGGCCGGGCAGTGCGACAACGGGCAGGCCTGACTCCCATGCGGCCCGGACAAGAAAGCTGCCGGGGTCGGAGATGGCTGGTGTTCCAGCATCAGAAATTAAGACAATGGACTTCTCCGCACCAAGCTCTCTTATCGCCGCATGCAGCGCAGCCTTTTCATTGTGGCCATGCAGTGCGCGGATACTTGATCTCGGCCGATGTAGTCCGAGGGCAGTCAGCAGCGTCTGAGCCCGGCGGGTGTCCTCTGCGTACAGCAGGTCGCATTCCGCAAGGGCCTGGCGGGCCCGCTCGGAGATATCGGACAGATGGCCGATTGGAGTCGCCGCTACATACAATCCTGGCGGAAATGAAGACTGCTGCATCCCCGTATTCTCACCCACAATTGATGGCTCTCGAACGTCAGCGTCGGGGCCGCGTGGCCGAGCAGCGGGCACTCGGCCTGCTGCAGGACAACGGACTGAGGCTTCTGGCTCGCAACGTTCGCTTTCGTGTCGGCGAGCTTGATCTCATTATGCAGGACCAAGAGACCGTTGTTTTTGTTGAGGTTCGATTTCGTAGCCCCTCGCGCTACGGAGGTGCAGCATCGACCATAGAGCGAAAAAAACAACAGCGCCTGATTCGGGCCGCATACCGCTGGATACAGATGCAGTTTGGTAGTGATGAGCCCGCCAGTCGTTTTGATGTCGTTACTCTAGACGGGGATGCGGTCGGGTGGATTCGGGGTGCTTTTGGCGTTTCAGGACCTCTATAATGAATGCTGATGTACCGAGGAGAACAACTTATGGGCCCCAAATTTTCCACTTCGATGTTTATGCGAACTGCTCTGATCGCTGCCGCTTTGGGATCTGGCGCAACGCTGCTGACCGGCTGTTTTCCCGTGGTGGCAACAAGCATGGTGGCGGGTGCTCTCGCCATCACGGATCGACGCACGGCTGGGGCCCAGGCCGAGGATGCAGCCATTGAGATCAAGGCCTTTAACCGCTTTCGCGAGCGCTTGAAGTCGGAACAGATTTCGCTCACGGTGACTAGCTTTAATCGCATCGCGCTGCTGACAGGCTATGTTCCCAGTGAACAAGCCCGCGCAGAGGCGGCCCAGTTGGTTCAGTCTATCGACAATGTTCGATCGGTGATTAATGAGGTGGCCATCGGGCCTGCCCCCTCGGTGCGGGCTTTTGGTGTGGACACAGTGCTCACCGCTCGCGTTAAGGCCTCATTGCTTGAGGCCAAAGATGTTCAGGCAAATGCAATGAAGGTCTACACCGATGCCAGTACCGTCTACCTGATGGGGATCGTGACGGAACGCGAGGCAAGGCGGGCGACCGATATTGCCTCGCGTGTGACCGGTGTCCGCCGAGTGATTCGTGCATTCGAAGTCATTTCCGAGGAGGAGCTGGCAAGAATTCAGCTCCAGACTGGCGGCGTTGGAAATACGGCGCCCGTCACTGCTCCGCCGCCTTCGGCGCGGCCACTTTCGGCCTCGCCCACAGCGCCCAGCCCAGTGACGCCCGCCGCCGAGACAGGCGCAGTGGTCACGCCGATTCGTTAGCGAATCGCGCAGTCAAATCCAGCGGCACTGACCGAGTCGCAAATCTGACGGGCCGCGGCCTCACGCTGATCGAAGGAAAGCGTGGGCCGCCAGATAACCCGGGCGCCGCCCGCGGATCGGGCCACATCGGCCCGATCAACACCATCAATGCCGAGAATTATTTTTTTCACTGACTGCTCGCAGCCGCCACAGGTCATCCCATCGATTCGAAATTCAGTCATTCAGAACTTCCGCCCTCCAGATCAAGAACCAAAAGCCGGCTTTTCCCATCGTAGCAGCCGGACTGCATTGCCAATCACGGCTGCCGAGCTCAGCGCCATCGCGCTTCCTGCGATGGCCGGCGAGAGCATGCCAAGGGCCGCCAGTGGAATGGCAGCGATATTAAAGACAAAGGCAAACGCCAGGTTCTCTTTCACCTTGCGCAGCACATCTTTTGCAAGCGTAAGACTTGCAGCACAGTCACGAATTGGCGCTGCAGTTGCGAGTGTTAAATCGGCGCTCTTTACTGTGAGTGTTGCACCGGATGCCATGGCGATCCCTAAATCAGCATGGGCCATGGCCGATGCGTCGTTAAGCCCATCGCCAACCATGGCCACGCCATCGCCCGATTGTCGCCAGGCATCGAGCCGGGCAGCTTTCTCTTCTGGACCCAGCTGGGCAAGAAACTCAATTCCGCCAAGACTATCGGCGATGCGCTGCACGGCCGCCTTGCGATCACCGCTCATTATTGAAACTTGAATTCCCATTTTCTTGAGGCTAGCAAGTCCATCTGCAGCGTCGTGTCGGGGCCGATCGCTGATCCAGATCCGTCCGCTCCAGCGGCCATCAATCGCGACATCAACCGCACTGACATCGGCATAGCGGCTCAGGACTGATTGCGGCGGTGTGGACGGTGAAATCCATGTGGAACTTCCAACCCGAATCGACTTTCCAACAAAAGGCCCGCTCTCAATGCGGGCGCGGACTCCGCTTCCCGCAACGTAGTGCACATCGCTGCAGCTCGGCATGGGCCGGCCGGCCGCATACGACAGCAGGCCGCCGGCAAGAGGATGTTCAACGCCATGTTCGGCTGCGCAGGCCGCAGCGAGCCAATCTGGCCAAGGCTTTACGTGTGGTTCTTCGGTCAAGTGGGTCTCTGACTCTGAGTCTGCAAAACCAATCAGAAAAGGCCGGCCCGAAGTAAGTGTTCCGGTTTTATCAAAAATGATGCGATGTATTCGAGAGGCCTGCTGCAGGGCCCGTGCATTTTGAAAAAACCACCCCATCTGCGCTGCCCGGGCCAGGCCTGCGGCGATCGCGGCGGGCGTGGCCAGTCCGAGTGCGCAGGGGCAGGCGACGACCAGGACTGCGATCGCGCTGCTGATAGCTGCTGAGGTGGACCGATCAAAAAATAAATGGCCCAGAAAAGTGAGGGCAGCCAAGATGAGCACCACCGGGACAAAGACTGCAGCAATACGGTCTGCCAGCGCACCAATCGGAGCCCGTGAGGCCAATGCAGAGAGCATTTTTTCCCCGAGTTGTGCCCGACGGGATTGTGAAAAATCGCAGCTGACGGTTGCCGTGATGGTGCCACTGAGGTTGGTGCATCCGGCGTAAATGGCGTCGCCGACATGCTTTACCACTGGCATGCTCTCACCGGTCATGCTGCTCTCATCAACCTCGGTATCGCCTTCGGTGATGACAGCATCAAGGCTGATGGCCTGATTGGGCAGCAGCCGAATCAGGCGGCCCTGGCGGATTGCCTCGGGGGGCAGCTGGACCCACTGGCCAGTCTCGGGTTCTCGCACTGCAATTTCAGCCGGGTCGAGTCGGGTGAGTTTTTCAATGGCGGATAGGGCCTGGCCTCGGGCACGCTGCTCAAGTGTTTTGCCAATTCGAACCATCGCAATCACGATGACTGAGGTCTCAAAATACAGCGCTCCATAGCCCTGCTCTTGCGTCAGTCCGCCCGCCATTACTAAAACTGATCCGAAAAAAGCAGCCAGCGAGCCAATGCTGATCAGGGTTTCCATATTTGCGCTGCCCGCGCGGGCCGCCTGAAGCGCGCTCCGATAAAACGGCCATGCCACGACGGTCTGCATCACGAGCGCGATGGCAAACTGCAGCGGTGCCGGCACCCATCGATGCTGGCCAACCAGCATGCCAAACATTTCGATGAGCATAATGACGAGCGCGGCGACTGAAAACGCGAGGCGGAACGATTCAGTTCCGGTTGGAGCCCGATTCCGAGCCGACGGGGTCAGCCCGTTGGTCCGGCCCCGGCCGGCGGCCTCGGGGCCAAAAGGCCGTGCATCGTAGCCCGCCCGTCGGACCGCGGCGATCGCATCGTCCAGCGACAGTCCGCTGATTCGGGCCCGATGTTCAAGCAGACTGACCTCGGCAGTGACGCCCGGAAGTCGGGACAGCACGCGCTCGATACGACTCGAGCAGGCGCTGCAGGTCATGCCCTCAATGTGGAGATCAACGATGCTCATGTTTTTATAATGCCACTCATGAAAACACATCTCTCAGCACTACCGCCCACATCGGCAAAAAAAATGCGACTTCCGTTGCTGGCGGCGCTACTCATTCCGCTTGCAATCGCGATTGGCTCGGCCATGGTGCTTCGGGCCCAGTCCGCCCCCGCGGTCAGTGGCAAAACCATTGCGGGTGAGGTCGTGGGCCCCGAGACCTTAAAAGGAAAGCCTTATTTGGTGAATTTTTGGGCGACGAGTTGTGTGACCTGTGTCAAAGAGATGCCGGACCTCACAGCAGTGCATCAGGAATTTCAGGCCCGCGGTTATCAGACCATTGCTGTGGCCATGAGTTATGACCGGCCCGAGTACATTGCGAGTTTCGTACGGGATCGTAGCTTACCTTTTCTTGTGATTCACGATCAGGATGGCGCCTGGGCCAAGGCCTATGGAGACGTGGCCGTAACGCCCACCACATTTCTGGTGGATCGAGATGGAAAAATCATCAAGCGTTACGTCGGCGAGCCTAATTTTTCCGAACTTCGAAAAATTATCTCGCGCGAGTTGAGTTAGGCTGGCTCAAAAAACCCCGCCTGATGGGCCTGCTGATCCGCATGGTAGGACGACCGCACTAGGGCGCCCACCGCTGCATGGGTAAAGCCCATGTCTTTGGCCTCGCGCGCAAACATCGTGAAGGTATCGGGATGTACATATCGGCGAACTGGCAGATGGTTTAGCGAGGGTGCGAGATATTGGCCGATCGTGAGCATATCGATGTCGTGGGCTCGCATATCATGCATGGCTTGAAGAATTTCCTCATCGGTCTCCCCGAGGCCCACCATCAGGCCGCTCTTGGTGGGAATGCCCGGCACCTCTTCCTTAAATCGCTTCAGTAGTGTCAGCGAGTGTTGATAATCAGACCCCGGCCGCGCTTCTTTGTACAGCCGCGGAACAGTCTCAAGATTGTGATTCATGACATCGGGTGGGGCCGCCTTCAGAATATCAAGGGCCCGATCAAGACGGCCACGAAAATCTGGCACCAGGACCTCGATCTGGGTCTGCGGCGACTGCCGGCGCACTTCTTGAATGCATTCCACAAAATGCTGGGCACCCCCATCGCGGAGATCATCGCGATCCACGCTGGTGATCACGACATAGCGAAGCTTCAGCGCAGCGATGGTCTTGGCAAGATTGATAGGCTCATGGACGTCAAGCGGATCTGGCCGCCCATGGCCAACATCACAAAATGGGCAACGGCGTGTGCATTTATCGCCCATGATCATGAAGGTGGCGGTGCCCTTGCCGAAGCACTCCCCGATATTTGGGCAGGAGGCTTCTTCGCAGACTGTGTGCAGATTGTGTTTGCGCAAAATATTTTTGATTTCTAAAAAACGCGTGCTGGCACTGGCGGCTTTGACACGGATCCAGTCCGGCTTGGGCAGGGGCTCTGCTGCGATGACCTTGATCGGGATACGGGAGGTCTTTTCAGCGCCTTTTTGTTTTTTTGTTGGGTCGTAGGTGCTCACGATGGCATCACCAGGAGTTCAGGTAGCGTTTTTTCGATATGACTGCACAGCACATCGGCAACGGATTGCCAGTCGGCGCGGGCTCCCATTGTAGCCATGTCAACTGTCTGAAGTCCGGCCATGCCGCAGGGGTTGATTCGGTGAAAGGGCTGCAGATCCATATCGACATTCAGTGCAATGCCGTGCGTGCAGCGGCCCCGTGACACCTTCAGCCCAACCGCCCCAATTTTTGCAAGCCTATCGCCATGGGCAACGTAAACGCCAGGCGCTCCGGGTTTTCGGCAGGCATTGGCAATCTCGAAATCAGCCAAGGTATCGATCATTGCCTGCTCCAGAAGATTCACCATATCCCGGACCAGAATTCCACGACGCCGCAAATCGATCAGGGGGTAGATCACCGCCTGGCCTGGTCCGTGAAACGTCACCTGGCCGCCACGCTCTGTTCGCACAACCGGAATGGTGCCTGCATCTAAAACATGATGGAGCTGGCCAGCCTGGCCGAGCGTGAACACCGCATTGTGTTCAACCTGCCAGAGCTGATCTTCACTCGCTTCATCCCGCGCAACCGTGAACTCGCGCATCGCCTGCAGGATGCTGATGTAGTCGGCGGCGCGAAAACATCGGCGCATCAGAGTCACCGTCATCGTTAGTCTAGAGCACCACTTTGACCATCGGATGATGGCTCAGGGCTTGATAGAGTCGATCCAGCTGCTCGCGGGATTGCGCATTAATCGTGACTGTGAGGCCGAGATAGTTACCATTGCGGCTTGGCCGCATCTCAAGCAAAGCTGGATCAAAGTCGGGCGCGTGGGACCGGACGACTTCGCAAATCGATTCAGCAAAGCCATCAACGCAGGGCCCCATGATTTTGATGGGAAAGCTGCAGGGGTAGCGAATCAGAGACTCTTGGGCGGCAGTCATGACCGAGCCAGTCGCAGTTCATCGATAAGAGCATCATAAGCCTGCCTGATTTTTTTGTAGACAGGCCCAGGGTGGCCACGATGCTGGGGATGGCCAACGGGCTGATCATCGAGGCGCACGATGGGCAGCACCTCTTTCGTGGCAGAGGTCATCATGAGCTCATCCGCTTGGGCGATTTCCTGCTGTCGAATACGACGAATTTGCACTGGAATCTGTAACCGTTCAGCGAGTTCTTGTAGCAATCCATATCGAATGCCTTCAAGGATTAAGTGGTTCTTTAGGGGCGCATGCAGGGCACCGTCTTTGACCATCCAGATGTTGCTCGCGGATCCCTCGGTAAGAAATCCATCGCGAAACATTACCGCTTCAATCGCGCCCCGATCGACTGCCGCCTGGCGGGCCAATACATTACCGAGCAAGGCGATTGATTTGATGTCGCAATGAAGCCATCGCTCATCGGGCAGCGAGACTACAGCGACGCCTGAATCGCGAACTGCCTGGGCCGGCCGCTGAAATGGCGAGGACATCGCGAAGACGGTTGGCCGGACCTCGGGGCCAGGAAAGGCATGGTCTCGTTTTGCGACGCCTCGGGTGACCTGCAGATAAATAAACTGATCCTCCCCCTCGCCGCGTGTGATGAGTTCAGCGAAAAGAGATGCCCATTGATGCTCTGGCATCGGGGCCTGAATTCGGATGGCGGTCAGACTACGAAGCAGTCTCGAGAGGTGGGATTGAAAACGAAATGGCTTTCCTCCGTAGACCGGCAGCACCTCGTAGACTCCATCGCCGAAGATAAACCCTCGATCCAGCACTGAGACTTTTGCGTCAGACAGCGGCAACCAGCTCCCGTTCAGATAGACCGTAGGATTGCCATGAATTCCATCAATCATCGTCTTCAAACTCCCGTTGAGAGCGCCCTCCACCACAGGCGCATTGCATCGATTGCTCGGCCCAGCAGGCCCGCTGGTTTCACCGACTCCGCGGCGCTGATGGGCACCTGATGAATCTCTGTATTCCCGTACCAGATTCGAAGCCGACCCACGGGCTGGCCCAGGGCAACCGGCGCCAACAGCGCGGTGGGACGCTCCATCTGAGTACGAATGGATTCGGCTTTGCCCCGAGGGATGGCGACCAGAACGTCACGCGGGAAGTGCAGGCGGGCGGACCCCGCGGTGCCTTTATAAACCGGAATCATTTCGCTTGACTCATCGGCTTTGAATAATCGCAAGATATCGAATTGCTGAAAGCCAAAGTTCAGCAGCTTTAATCCCTCTTGGGCCCGCACTTCCTCGGAGGCCGCCCCGGCAATCACCGCAATCAGGCGACGCTGAAGCCGCTCCCGCGTGCCAAGCGGCTGTGGCCGATGGGCAGTGACCGCAATAGCAAAACCTTCGGTCTCGCTGCGGCCGGTCATCAGCCCATCCACCGAGTTGTCCAGCCATAACAATCGATTACGGCTGACCTGTCGAATGTTGTTATACGTCAATTCGCGGCGTCCGAATTCGCGCAGGTGTTCAGGAAATTCCTGAACCAGGCTATTGGCCAGGCGCACCATATCGGCAACGGTGCTGTAATTCTCAGGATGGGGTACGCCCGTTGAGTTGGCGAAACGCGTGCTGGCCATGCCAAGCCGTTGTGCGGTTTTGTTCATGGACTCGACAAAGGCCGATTCGGTTGTTGCAATCGCTTTGGCCAAGGCAATGGCTGCATCATGGGCACCTAGGGTAATCAGGCCCTGCAGCAGCTCGCTGACGGTGACATTTTTTCCGGGCAACAAAAACATGCGCGACCCTTGCGGCACCTCAGCCTCGGCGGGTGAGGCAACGCTTTGATCCAGACGAATTTTGCGATCCCGAAGGGCGGTGAACGTGAGATAAGCCGTCATCATTTTGGCCATCGAGGCCGGACTGAACCGGCTCTCTGGATTCGATGATGCGAGTGTCTGCCCTGTGGTGGCATCAATCAGCATCCAGCTGGGCGCGGCAATTTTTGGTGCCGTTGGCCATGCCTGGCCATGCCCCGGAGAGGCGGCCAGGCTGAGGACGACGGAGAGAAGGCTGGCGACGAGCGGAACGGTTCGAGAGCTCATCGTATTCAGTCTCGCAGACAGCGCAGGATGCAGTCTTTTAGAAATGGTAGCTGGCCGTGAAAAAAATGCCCAGCTGCTGGCATGACGAGTACAGGATGCCGCTGTGGGGCCGCCCAGTCGAGAACGGTTTTGAGCGCGACCACCTCGTCAAGTTCGCCGTGAATCAAGCGCGCTGTTGGGCTGAGATCCGCAGCAGGCCTGCGATCGGGCGCGATTCCAAGTCCAATCAGAATCACCCGGTCGAGTGCGGGCTGGTCGACCGTAATCGAATGCGTGGGCCACTGCTGCGCGATGTGTGTGGCCATGACCGCGCCAAATGAGAAGCCACCCATCCAGCGCCCTTCGCGGACTTCCGGAAATTGATCGATCAACCATTTCCAGGCGGCCCAGAGGTCGTCGACCTCGCCCAAACCGTGGTCGTGCGCTCCAGCGCTCTTTTCTACGCCGCGAAAATTTGGACGCAGCACGATCATTGATTCACTCACAAATGCACGGGCGATGGTCTGGGCGACTTTGTTGTCGAGCGTTCCACCGAATAGCGGGTGGGGGTGGGCCACCACGGCCAGCCCCTTGATCAGCTGTCCATGGGCCGGCCGATCCAGTGCGGCCTCAATGTTCCCAGCCGGTCCGGGAATCAGAAATCGCTCGGTTGCCGAGTTCAAATCTTGAGCCGCTCAACGTGGCGATCATGAAGGAGGTGGCTATCGATAATTTCATCAATATCTTGTTGATCGACGTAGCGATACCAGATGCCCTCGGGATAGATCACCATCACCGGCCCTTCGTCACATCGATCGAGACAGCCAGCCCGATTGATACGGATTTTTCCGGGACCATTTTTTTTCAGATTCTTTATTTTTTGTTTTGCGTAGGCTTGAAGTTCTGAGGCCCCACATTGGGCACAGCATTCAGCGTTGTTATCACGCTGATTGATGCAGAAAAAAACATGTTTTTTGTAGTGCGACATAAACGGATTTTATATGGACCGATCCGAGGGCATTACTGGACGGGGCGTGATCCCGAAGGCCCGCTCGAGCGCCCTGACAGTGCGCCGAGACAGGACGAGCCTGAGCCAGCCCAGGGCCAGAAAGGGCCACACCACCGCTGAGAGGTTTGCCAGCAGCTGCAGATTGAGCCACCGCCCCCTGGACCAATCGGAGATGCCGCTGGTCAAAAATTCATTTTCGGGAAGGGTGTTCGCAAGCATCAGCGTCACCACCAGGCCGCAGACGGCCGCAAGACGCTGATGGCTGAGCCGAGCGCCAGCCAGGCCATAGGCGCTTAACAGGGCGAGCACGACGCCCGCCTGGACACCCGCAGTCAGCCAGCCGGATAGTGCCACTGGGGAGAGCAGCCAGATCCATACCGCGCGGACCGCCAGCGTCACCAGCACGATCGTCAGCAGCGTTCGCGGCCAATACTCCGGACGATACCGGACGAACCATCGTGATGATTCCAACATGGTGAGATGGACGAGCAATGCGCAGCTCGTGATCGCAGATCCGACACACAGTGCCTCAGCAAGAATTCTCTGGGCCGCAAAAACTTCTCGTGCAACTGAAGGGCTTGCTGCGGACATGCCGGTGAGCCAGGCGGCCGCGCGTCGCAGCTCATCGGTGAGTCCGATATCGCCCAAGGCTAGCCAGATGGGTTGGGGCGCCGCCTGGGCAATGAGCCAGAGGCCGAGAAGAGCAAGGCCGCCCACTTCAATGGGCCTGGTCTCAGTGATCTGTAGCCGCGCGATGCTTTGCGCGTAAGCGCTTGCGACAAAGGCGCCCATCATTGCGCCGGTCGCATTAGAGACGACATCAAGAATGGATGGCCGTCGTGACGGAAGGTAGGTCTGCAGGCCTTCCAGCAAAATGGAAATGAGAATGCAGGCGAGGCCGGACATCATGAAGGAGGCGAGCGGGCCCCAGGCAGAGCCGCGAAAGCGATACAGAATGGCTCTGCTGGCCAGTAGCCCAAGTGGAATGTAGGCCAACACGTTCACCAGCACATCAAAGCCGGTCCAGTACTTTGGCCACGGCTGGTCGAGAAACCTCCAGGGAGCTTCAGGAACGAAATGCCAATCGGTGAGGGGCGATAGCGTGATTAAGGCCAGGCCGACCGCATAGAGCAGGGCCGCGATCGAAAGCGAGGTGGCGCGTCCTACGCGCATGAGAGACGCCGAAACATGGAGCTATGATGCCAAGAATGTGGCCCTGTGAACGGCTTGCGACCATCGATTCGACTCAGCGGGAGCTGCTGCGTCGGCTGGCCGGTTTCCCCGGCCGGGATCGGATGCCGTTTGGGCTCTGGACAACGGCGCAGACCCAGGGCATGGGCAGCCATGGCCGGCAGTGGGTGGACAGTCCGGGCGGGCTGGCGTTGTCACTGGCCTGGCCCGAGCCCTCTTCGGCATTGCCAGCGGCGCCGCGTCCCGCTTGGCCGCTGCGGCTCAGTCTCGTTGTTGTGCTTACGCTTGAGCGATTTTTTAAACTCAAAAAGACTGATTTGGGTGTGAAATGGCCGAATGACATTATGGCCAGGGGCAGAAAGCTGGGCGGCGTACTGGTCTCAAGGCATCACATTCAGGGCGTATGGTGGCTGATTGCGGGAATCGGGATTAATTGCTCATGGCCGTCTTCACCGAATATTAATCGTCCGGTGATTGCGCTTGATGATCTGGGCGTGCATCAACCGCCGATTGAGGCACTCGTGTCCAGTCTCTCGGCAGCGGTTGAGGGCTTATGCCAGCAAATCGGGCCTCACGATGCGAGCCCGTGGGTGGATGAATTTCATCGACGCGACATCTATGCCAATCAACAAGTTGTCGTGGTGCATCCTCTCAGTGGTGGGCCGCTTGCGGATGGCTGCAACCGGGGGGTGGCCCATTCTGGCGCGTTGCGACTAGAAATGAATGGTGTTGAGCGATTGATTGAGGTGGGTGAGCTCTCCTTGCGGGCGGCGATGCCCCCGCATCAGGGAGCTTGAGTCGTGGGCGACTCGATTATTGTGATGGTGGATGCGGGCAATTCCGCCATTAAGCATCGCCTGGTCGCAGCCCCCGCTTTATTGAACGTTGGGAGAGGAGTAAACGATAGCGGCTGGCAGATGGGGCCAATACTGCGCACACTCAATACCGATGCGAGCGTTGCGTCTTTGGTGCGCATCTGGCGAGAACAGAGCGAAAAAATTTGTTTGACTTCGCCATCGGTAATCGGCATGTCGTGGAGCTCAGTTGGGCCAGCAGCAATGCGCGAAATGATTGCGGCCGCCTATCGTGAGTTTGCGGGCACAGAGGCGCCGCCACCTTGGACCAGCAAGCCTCGCGTCACGCTTTCAGGTGGCCTGCGTCGTTATGACAGCGCTTATTGCGAGCCAGCGCAGCTCGGCACAGATCGATGGGTCTGCGGTGCAGGGCTGGCGGCTCTTGGTGTGATGGCGGTAGGCGAAGTTCACATGGTGGTGAGCGCAGGCACCGCAACGACATTTGATCTTTTGTTGCAGCAAGAACAGACGCACACCGTGTTTCAAGGCGGCTGGATCCTGCCAGGAATTCGCTTGATGCAGGAGAGCCTTCGTGCCGGAACACGGCAGCTGGATTGCAGCCTGCCGCAGGAGATCACGAATGCATCACAGGTTCCTCGGGATTCACAGTCGGCAATTGGGCAGGGCCTCGGTCTTGCGCAGACCGCTTTGATGGGGCAGCTCATTGATCGTTACCGGGTTTCTGCAATTTGGCTGCATGGCGGAGATACGCAGCGTTGGCTGGCGTATGCGAAGGCCTTTGCGGGTGCGGCCCGGTTGCCGCCCATCACCGAGCAGCAGGATCTGGCGTTTTTGGGCTTACTGGCCTTGTGGAGCAGCGATTCGGGAGGGCCGTAAAAATCTTGATCGCTTAGCCTGCTGGCTTGCGAATTTTTTCGAGCGTTGCCGTGGTGGATCGTTGATATTCAAAGTCGATCGATACCACCTTTCCACCGTGGGCGAGGACCCACTGCCCGCCGACAATCTGTTCGACTGGCCAGTCACCGCCCTTGGCCAGCACATCGGGGCTGAGCGACTCAATGAGCGCCAAAGGGGTGTCATCGGAAAACCAGGTCACAAGACTCACCGACTCAAGCGCGGCAATGACGGCCGTTCGATCTGCCAGGTCATGAATGGGCCGATCCGGCGCTTTGTTCAAACGCCGAGTCGACGCATCATCATTTAAGGCCACGACCAACGAGCGCCCCAAGGCCCGTGCCTGGGCGAGGTAAGTGACATGGCCGCGATGAAGCAGATCGAAGACACCATTTGTAAACACGATGGGCCGTGGCAGATGGGCCGCTCGCGCTTTCAGGTCCTGCGGCGGGGTGAGTTTGAATTCGAATTCGGGTGCCGAATTCACAGCGCTCAGGCCGCTAATGATTTTCGATAACGGTTCAGTTCTTGGACTGAGCTGAAGGTCTGATCAAAGAGCAGTGATAGGTTGTGCAGAATGCGTTCAGCGACCCTGCCTTCCCATACGGCATCGAAGCGAATCTGCTGATCGAGCCAACGTTCAAGCCATCCGGGCTCGGGCGTTCGGCTCTGGACGGTATCGTTGGGAAAGAGCGCCTGATTGACGTGCAGATTGGTCGGGTGCAGCGCTTGAGAGGTTCTCCGGGCACTGGCCATCAGGACACCAATTTTCGCGAATGCATTTCGTGCTGCATCGCCGGTCGTGACCAGAGCTTTTTTCATGTAGCGTAGGTAGGCGCCGCCGTGACGGGCCTCATCTTTGGCAATGGTCTCGTAGATTTGGCGAATCACGGGTTCGGTGTGCCACTCGGCTGCACAGCGGTACCAGTGATTCAGGCGAATCTCACCGCAGAAATGCAGCATTAAGGTCTCGAGTGCTGGCGCAGGATCAAACTCAAATCGCACCGCGTGGAGCTCCTCTTCGGAGGGCAGTAGATCAGGCCGAAAGCGACGGAGATATTCCATCAAAACGAGGGAGTGCTTCTGCTCCTCATAGAACCAAATGGACATAAAGGCCGAGAAATCGCTGTCGTGCCGGTTATCACGGAGAAACATTTCGGTGGCTGGAAGGGCCGCCCACTCGGTGATGGCATTCATTTTGATGGTCTGAGCCTGCTCTTCTGATAGCCGGTTCGGGTCAAACGCACCCCACTGGATATCCCGCTCCAGGTCCCAGCGGACGCGCTCGAATGCCCGGAACAATTCTGGGTAGAGCATCTCAGAGGCCTGGGGTGTGCGCATGGTCGTTGGATGGGGGCAAAAAAAGACGCCTGATTGTAAGGTCAACGGCTGCTGGGGTGGGCTATTTTTCGCCGCAGCCAGGCAATCACCGGCCCGACGACTGGAAATGCCTGCATGAGTCGGGAGCCATCCCAGTAGTCAGTATGGTCTTGGATCTTTCCAAGGGGGCCAAAGCATAGCCGGCTGCAGCCGCGGAGCCGCTGCAGTGGCTTTCCTGGGCCAATTGCAAACTCAAATGTCCAGCCGATCACCACTTCAGCGGATCCCGGCGCTGCGGCGCCGATCAGGTGTAGATCACGAAATCTTGGCTCATGAAGATGAGTGAACATTTCTGAGTAGACCTGCCGGATTGCCGATTTGCCGCGAACAGTTTGAAAAGGATCGGTGAACTCGCAGTCGTCAGCATAGAATTCCAAAAGCCGATCGAGCTCTTGGCGGCTGAGTGATTCGGCTGCGGCAATAAAAGCTGCGGTATCCATCATGAATTTTCATGTGATGACGGTTTGGGCAGGGTGCTTCGCATGAGGCGGAAATACAGCCCATAAGGCAGCAGCCGCAGTAGCTTCAGCCACAAGGTAAAGCGCCTGGGGTAGTGGATTTCAAACTGGCCTCGGGCGAGGCCTCGGAGTGTTGCTGATGCTGCAGCCTCGGGCGTGATGATGGCCGGCATGGTGAAGTCATTTTTTTCGGTGAGTCGTGTCTGGACGAATCCTGGCTGCACGACCGAGACGGCGATCGCTTTGGACCGTAATTCGAGATGGCTGACTTCAGCAAGGTAGGTCAGCGCTGCTTTGCTGGCGCCGTAGGCCGCTGCTTGAGGCAGGCCGCGATAGCCCGCCACACTCGAGACCCAGCTCCAGTGACGGGGCTGGCCGGGTGTTTGGGCCCACGCCTGGAGCATGTGCTTTAAGCCGACGTAGCCCGCCAGCGTATTGATCTCAAACGTCTCGCGTACGTCATTGAGGTCAAGCGCCTCGCAGGCCATGGGGTGATAAACGCCCGCCACCCAGAACACAACATCAGGCAGAAGATGCTCTTCTTCAAGTGTCTTGATGGCTGCTTGCAGATCGGCTGCGCGACCCACATCAAGGGTTAGGCATCGGGCACAGGCGGGTTTTAGGCTGAGCAGGGGTTCGCTTCGACGTGCGCTGGCAATGACCCGCGCACCCCGAGCGCTCAGGGTTTCGGCCAGGGCCCGGCCAATGCCAGAGGACGCGCCAACTACCCAGACGATGCGGCCTGACCAGTCGGTAATTTTAGGATTCGCGGACATGCCGATGAATCAAAATCTATTTGCTAAATGAGAGCGTGACTTCGCCCATCCGAATGCCCCACTTGCTAAAGACCGCCCGATTCAGCATGACCCGTTCATCAATCAGAATCATCCAGTCATCGAAATCTAAATGGATGCTGTTGCCACGAAATGGGACGCGCAGGGTATAACGCCAACGCAGCGCGTTGCCGCTGATCTCGCCAATGGCCTGGCCCTCTACATCCTCAGCGGTTCCGATGTAGCGATTCGGGCCCATCGCTTTGAGTTTCCAGACGCGCCGCTGAAGCTCGCCATCTGACCAGACAAAGGACTCATCCAGTACGCCCTCGTCTCCATTCCAGCTGGCCTTGATCGTGACGACGAATCGACGATCCACCTGGCCAAATCGATTCTGGACCATGCCCCATCCTTTGATCTCGCCATTGAAATAGGCCTTCAGATCAAGGGCTGGTTTCTGGTCGGCATAGCGCGATGGGTCTGGCCCAGCGCAGCCTGTTGTCAGCGCAAGCACAAGGCCGGTGAGCAGCAGTGACAGGCCGGCGCGCCAGTGAAAAATAGAGGACTGAAGACGGGCGAGATTCATCCATGACTCCTTAAGGTCGAGTGTGGCATTGATTCATCATGAAAGCGCCACAGTGCTGCAATCGCAATACATTTCAATGCAATCGGAATGCCTGCATAGGCCCACTGCAGGGCGCTGAGATTATTGTCAGGGCTGCTGATGCCGGGCTGATAGCCCAGGCCCGACAAAATTGGCAGAGTCAGTCCAGCGGCCAGCGCCAAGGCAAGTTTAATCACAAGATTCCATAGGCCAAAGTAGCTGGCTTCAAGCGTACCGCGATGGCGCTCGCGATCGATTCTGCGCCCTAGCAAAATGGGCGGGCACACGAGTTCGGCGCCCAGCACCATTCCCGTCATCAGGCAGATGGCGGCAAACGCCATCAGGCCATCTTGATCAAGTGTCAGCGTCCAGCCAAAGGCGACTACTGCGATTGACATGGCGACGATCCAAACCACCTTGGCCTGAAAGCGATGGGCAGCCCATGACCAAAAGGGAACTGCGGCGGCAGCGGCAACAAAATAAGCAGCCAGCAGACCACTCGCCTGGTTGGGGGTTGCCCCGAGATAATCTTGAAGAAAAAATAAAATCAACGTCGGCGGAATTGCATTGGCGAGCGCATTCATGCCCATGGTGCCCAGTAGCTCACGAAGCTTGGCCTGTCGCAACAGCGTGGACCATGCCACCTGTGGCCGGGCAGAGGCTGGAGATGATCGGTGGCCGATCAGGCGCAGTCCAAAGCTTGCAGCAATTGCAACAATCGCACTGATGACGGCCACAAGACCCAGCAGTCCGCCGGATTGCTGGCCCGCAATTGCAGCAGCGCTGATGACGCCGACCAGTCCGCAGAGTTCGCGAGCACCAATCAGCCGTGACTGGCCTGCAATTTCTGCAGTCCAGGCGACTGCCCAGCTCTGGTGGGCAAGTGTCGCGGTGCTGTTGGCAAGCGAGACAATCAGTGTGCAGCCGACGAGCCAGAGTGAAAACTTAAGCACGGATTCTTCAGTTGCATCGAGCACCATGGTCGGATGGGTGAGCAGTCCCAGGCCAAGTGCCATCACGATCAGTCCGCCGGCCATCCACAGCCACAATGACTGGGTGCTCTGATCAATCCATCGGCCAATAAACGGATCAGCAATTGCATCCGTGAGCCGCGTGAGCATCAATAGCACGCCGATCAGCCCCAGGCTTAATCCGAATTGTTGCGCGTATAGCGCTGGCGTCAGCAGATAGAGCGGCAAAGCCGCGAATGCAAGCGTAAAGCCTGGCAGGCCGTATCGCAGTGACTGACCGATGCCTGGCATCAACGACGCTGAGAAGCGTTCAGCCCCAGAAGTTCTTTTCTGAGCGAGGGCTCCGATGTTTTTGGATCTAGCCAGATGGCAAAAAACGCTCTGGCGAATTCGGCGTCATCGATGCTGCCAATCGGCTTATCGTTGAGCGTAAAGCTTGCTCCCGATCCGGGCCGATGGATGCCCCGGATCCGATCCCCTGATCGGACATTGGGAAAGATGGCCTGCATCCGACTGCGCCAGGCCTGATGTTGTTCAGCAGAGCCAATACCAAGTCTTTTGATCTCATCAATGCTGCGCTCAGCGATGCTTGACCCATTGAAATCCCGTGCATAGGTGAGTTCCAGCGCAAAGGGAAGCTGCGTCAGCTGGGCTGGGCTGGGCCGGGTGGACGCAAAAAGCCTTGCTTCATAAACTTTTAGGCCCATCCACCTGAGCGTGCCCATGCCCTGCAGTTGCAGATCATCAAGATTTGCTTTGGCCGCCTGAAGGCTGGCCATGATCGTGATCATGGCCGAGGCAAGGCCCACGATTATGCGTCGGCTAGCCTTTGGCGGTTTATTCCGGAGGGCCATTAGGCGTGACGGAGGGTGTACTGCATGACATTGATATCGCCCTGAGCAAATCCGGCCTCGCAATACGCAAGATAAAAGCGCCACATGCGGATGAAGCGTTCATCAAAGCCCAGAGCATTGATCCGGGCCCGCTGACTCTCAAAGCGTTTTGCCCATTCCGCCAGTGTGCGGCCATAGTCTTGGCCAAAGGCAAATGCCTTCTCGACGCGGAGGCCTTGCTGACGGGCCTGCTGTTCGAAGACAGAGGGTGAGGGCAGCATTCCGCCTGGAAAAATATATTGCTGAATAAAGTCGGTGTTGCGACGATAACGATCAAAGAGTCGCTCATCAATAGTGATCGTTTGAATGACTGCAACACCATCGGACTTTAAGCAGCGCGATAGCGTCGAAAAATAAGCCTCCCAGTAGCGCTCGCCTACTGCCTCAAACATTTCGATCGAGACAATTGCATCGTAGCGGCGGTTTTCGTCACGGTAGTCTTGTAGCCGCACCTTAAAACGTTGCTTGCCAAAAGGATTCAGAAGGTTTTCGGCCCAGTGCTGCTGCTCTTCGGAGAGCGTGAGCCCCACATATTGGGCCGGGGTCGACTTCAGAGCTGCCTCGCCAAGCGCACCCCAGCCGCAGCCGATTTCAAGAATGCTGGCCTCGGGTCCCAGCCGCTGGGGTTCAATCTCCTGTATGGCCCGCTGAATTTTGCGCTGCTGGCCTTCCTCAAGGCTGACGGGAGATTCCCAGCGGCCCGTGCCATCAAACAGGGCGCTGGAGTAGCTCATGCTGGGATCGAGCCAGAGCCGATAGAAATCATTGCCGAGGTCGTAGTGGGCCGCGATATTCTTTTTTGCTTGAGCCTTGCGGTTTGAGCGCAGCAGATGCCGCAGCTGATCGAGCAGCACCGACCACCACCGGCCATAGATCATCCTGTCGATGGCCTCGCGATTCAGCAGCAGAAGTTTTAAAAGCGCTGCAGGGTCTGGGCTTGACCAGTATCCCAGCATGTAGGCCTCACCGAATCCAATATCGCCGCGCGAAAAAGCCAGTGTAAAAACCCGGCTGTCATGAATCGTGATTTCAGCGGTGAGGTGGCGGTCGGGCTCCTGTTGTACACCGACAAAGAGCCGCTGGCTCGAGTCAGGCAGGTTGATTTTTAGCTCACCGAATTGCAGCGACTGCAGCAGCCGCAATACAAGACGTGTGCGGGCATCGGGGGACCAGGACAGCAGTGGCTTGGGGTCAAGCGTTGCGGAGGATTGAAGGCTTGGTGTCATAAGAAGGCCGACAGTGGGTTAAGGGGAGAGGGAAATCAAAATAAGTTCAGCTGCTCGTATGCGGCCGTGGAATAAGTTTTGCGCCCTTGATCCAGAGCAACAGCGCCTGCCAGTGAATTCGAGCGATCACACCGAGCGAGAACAGGGGGAATCGCATCCAGGCCAGCATCGCGGCGGCCTGTGTCAGTCGGGCGGAGGATCCGCCCATCGAGGTGAGCAGCAGGGTGCCATGCTCATCTGCATATTCAATACGCGCCAAATCCCGGCCATCGACTGCAGACTTGAAAAAACGAAACTTGTAGCGGCCCTGAATTTCGAAAAAAGGAGAGACATAAAAGGCTTTATCGGATTCGAGCGTCTGGCCATTCTGAATTGCGGCGTTGTGGCCAGGATTTAAAACATAAACATGCCGCTGCCCAAACGTGTTGTTGACCTCCGCAATGATGGCCCGAAGGCGTCCGTCGTGGCGCTCACAGAACCAGAAGCTGACCGGTTTAAACGCGTAGCCAAGCATGCGTGGAAAAGTCTGCAGCCAGATTTCGCCATCGGCATCATGAATGCCTGCCTGCTCGAGTGACGCAACGGCCCACTCCAACAGTGGTCGGCCATCTCCGTGATCACGGTCGACCACACTGAGCAACGCCTTTTGATTCAGTGCCCAGCCCCGCCATGTTCGTTGGCCAGCGGCCGCAGATGCCTGAAGGCTTCTGAGGGGCAGTTGAAGATAGAAGGCCCGATAACGAAAGTCATGACGAAAGGGCCTGACTCGGCAGTGCCAGACGTGGCCGCTGACCAGCCGTGGCTCATGCAAGGTTGGGCAGGGCAGGGGCATGTCCGGTTTTAACAAAGTGATGCCGCAGATCGTGGGCCGCCTGGCTTCCTGACTGAAATCCATCTTCATGAAAGCCATAACGGGTCCAGGCGCCCGCGAGCCAGATCCCTTCGTGGCCTTGCACGCTGGGCAGCTCGCGCTGCGCCTGAATCGCAGGCCCATCAAAAATAGGGTGCGCGTAATGCATGGACTGAAGAATATGTTCGGGCCGGGGAGGCGCAATCGGATTCAGACTCACCAGGACTGGCGTCTGCACGGGCAGGGGCTGAAGCCGATTCATCCAATAGGTGACGCTCACGCTGCTGCTGGCGTGATCGTGCGCGTGCAGATAGTTCCAGGCCGCCCAGGCTGCCTGCCGTTTGGGCATCAGCGTTGTGTCCGTGTGAAGCACAGCAAGATTTTTTTGGTAACGGATTTTCGAGACGATTTTTTTGGCAGGACTGGTTTCTTGCAGCAGCTGGCTGGCCTGGTCAGAGTGGCAGGCCATGACCACGGCATCGTAATGATCTTCAAAGGCCTGGGCTGCGCCTGCATCGGTCTGAACGCCGCGGATTCGGACCCGGGCATTGCCGCTCATTGAAGTTATTGGACTTACCGAATCCACGTTGCACTGTGTCCGCCAAATGACATGACGGCCCAGCTGAGCCAAGCGGGCCTGAAGTTTATGGATATAAGTGGTGGATCCGTTGCGAACGGTGTACCACTGGGGCCGGTCGGCAATCTGCAGTAGCCCATGGTTTTCACAAAACTGGGTGAAGGTCGTCATGGGAAAGGCCCGCATTTGTTCGGGCGGGCAAGACCAGATCGCACCGGCCATTGGCAGCAGATAGGCATTGAGAAACAGAGGGCTGTAGCCGCCGTGATCCAGATAGTCACCAAGGCTAGGGCCCGATTCCGATTGCAGCCGGAATCGGGCAGCATCGCGAGGGGCCCGACGATTAAAGCGCATGATGTCGGTCAGCATCTGCCAAAAGCGCGGTGAGATAAGGTTGCGTCGCTGTGCAAATACAGCGGAGAGGCTAGAGCCACACCACTCAAGTGCGCCGTGATTGAGGCTGGCAGAAAATGACATGTCACTGGCGGCGGTCTCAACACCCAGAGTCTCGAACCAGGCCTTCAGGCCTGGGTAGGTGCGGTGATTAAAAACAATGAAGCCAGTGTCGACCGGAAAGTTTCGGTTCTCTACACGGATCTGTTGGGTATGGGTATGGCCACCCAGACGGTTGTCGGCTTCAAAGACGGTGACGTGTGCCCACGATGACAACTCCCAGGCGGCTGCGCAGCCCGAGATGCCACTTCCGATGACGGCAACTCTCATGCGCGGCGCAGATGATCGATCTTTGCGTAGGCCGAATGATTGTGAATCGATTCAAAATTCTCCGATTCCACGCTGTAGCCGGTGATGCGGCGATCCTCTGCGAGCGCTAAGGCGATATCACGTACGAGATCCTCAACAAACTTTGGATTGTCGTAGGCTCGTTCCGTGACCCATTTCTCATCCGGCCGTTTCAGCAGTCCCCAGAGCTCACACGAGGCCGCTTTTTCTGCAGCCGCAATGAGCTCTTCGATTTGCATCGGGGTCTTTACCTGCGCAGTGATCGTGACATGGGACCGCTGGTTGTGGGCACCGTAATCAGAAATCTTTTTTGAGCAGGGGCAGAGGCTGGTCACAGGAACCACCACCGTCATTGTGGTGGTGCGCTGATGGTCACGGGCCTCGCACTCCATCGTCACCTGATAATCCATCAGGCTTTCAACGCCAGAGACGGGTGCTGCTTTGCGCACAAAATAAGGCAGCGCAATCTTGATGTAGCCCTGATTGGACTCTAGCCGGGCCAGCATGGTATCCATGAGGCCCTGCAGCGAATGGTAGGCCAGCGGATCTTCGTGGGACTGAAAAACTTCAAGAAAGCGCGACATGTGTGTGCCTTTGACCTCGGGCGGCAAAGCGACGGTCATGTCCACGGTGGCCACCGAGGGCTGTGGCCCTTTCGCGGTCTGAACCAGAACGGGGTGCACGAGTGATTTCACGCCGACCCGTTGGATGGCGAGTTGGCGATGATCTGCATGAGATTGCACATCGGGCAGGATGGCAGTTGAGGAGAAGAGCTTATCAGGCGCGTTCATAACGGCACTCCTGTGATGATGAAAAGAAATTCAGGAACGGGGTGCAGCAAGGGCCCGCTCAATCTCGTTGGTAAGACGACGATCGGTGGGGCTGACCAGGCTTGAGAAAGTGCGAATGAGTTTTCCGTCGCGGCCAATCATGTATTTGTGAAAATTCCACCCGGGCGATTCGGATTGCTGGGCAAGTTGTTTGAACAGAGGATTGGCATTGCCGCCCTTCACCGAGGTTTTGGCCAGCATCGGAAATTTCACGCCGAACGTGTTCGAGCAAAACTCGGCAATTTCTTTATTGCTGCCGGGCTCTTGATTGCCAAAATCATTTGACGGAAAGCCGAGCACCACAAGCCCCTTGTTTTTATACTTGGAATACAGCTTCTCCAAGCCATCGTATTGCTGAGTAAAGCCGCAATAGCTCGCGGTATTGACCACCAGCACCACTTGGCCCTGGTATTGACAAAGCGACTGGGGAACGTCGTCTTGCAAGCGTGGAAAGCTGTGATTCAGCAGTGCTGGGCATGCGGCCGTGGCCCAGGCCTGCGGCACGACTGCAAGAAGCACGATGGCCGATGCAATCCAGACCCACCGACGCCAGGCAGGAGGCAGGCTGTGGGCCGTTGTTACTGTGTTTTGCGTGGGAAATTTCAAATTCATAGGGGAATTGTCTTGGTCATTACAGGTTCCAGCCTTATACTAGTGGCGGGGACATAGGACGTCAATGATTTGTCCATGACAAAAGAGGGCTAAATTGGAACACCCGGATGCCGCAGCTGTCACGCTGAGCATATCAGCCGTGGAGCGGGATACTGGCCTGTCGAAGGACACTCTGCGTGTCTGGGAGCGGAGGTATGGCTTTCCTAACCCAATGCGGGACGCCTTTGGGGAGAGAATTTACTCCTTGGACCAGGTGGATCGGCTTCGGGCAATCCGCCGCCTGATGGATATCGGCCATCGCCCCGGCAAGATTATTGGCCTAGACATCGCGGAATTACACGCGCTTGCCGATACCTCCACGGGCTCAGGCAGCTCAAATCGAGCCGAGGCCGATCAAGACACCAATCCTGATCTCGTCCACCTGGTTGATATCACCAAGTCCCACGACATCGAAGAGCTTCGCCGGCAACTCGGCCAGCGCCTGCTTCGGCTTGGTTTAGCGCGGTTTGTGACCGAGGTTGTTGCCCCCCTGACCCAGCGGGTCGGCGATGCGTGGTCCCGCGGCCAGATGGAGATCTACGAGGAGCATCTTTACACGGAGTCCATTCAGGTCGTGCTGCGCAACGCTATCAGCACCATCCCCCAGCCGGGTGACCGGCCCCGCGTTTTGTTGACCACATTTCCCTCCGAGGCCCATGGCGTCGGACTCTTGATGGTGGAAGCATTGCTGGCGCTTGAGGGCTGCAGATGCATCTCTTTAGGCACTCAGACTCCAGTCTGGGACATTGTGCTGGCGGCCTCAGCCCAGGAAATTGACATTGTTGCCCTGTCGTTTTCTCCGGTGATGAATCCCAACCAAGTGGTGGATGGGCTGACCGAGCTTCGGGCCAAGCTGCCACGAAGCATTGAAATCTGGGCAGGCGGTAGATGTCCGGTCCTGCAGCGCCGTCCCCCGCCAGACATCAGGGTGGTCACGGAGCTGTCCGATCTCACCAGCGGCCTTGCCGATTGGCGCCACCGGACTTCCCGCTAAGCCTCAGTTTTCTTAGTTCCGCCTGGCCGCTTTGGGCCCTGAGGCTTAGTTTCCATCATGCTTTGTGCGCCGGCCTGGGCCGCCGTCATCATCTGGCCGAACTGCTGCTGCATGGCGCTCCACCACAAATTCGCCTGATCGGCGGCGGGCCCCGCTGACGATTGGGCCGAAGACTGGCCCGCCTCTGCACCCCCCGGCGCGGTGGCAGTGAACGCTTTGATGGCCGCGATGGTCCCACGTTGAACTTCGAGTCCCTGGATAGTGGTCTTCAGTAAAGTGAGGTTCAGACTTAGCCACTGCTCGACGGCCTTGAGCTCGGAGATGCGTTTGTCCATCTCCTTGAGGTCAGTGAAGTCAAAGTTCGCCATTCCAGCTGGTGATGTTCCCATGGGCATTTTTGCCCATGGCGTATTCAGAAGGTCAAAAGGATTGAAGGCTTGTGGATTTTCCATTGCGGTCATCGCTTTCATTTGGAGCGTTGAATTGAGGATAGCGTAAGCATGGTCGGGCTTGGAGTCCCACGTTCAGTGTCGGTTCGTCCCTGGATTTCGTGGAAAAGAGCGGCTCTCATGGTGCTGTTGGCTCACTTTTTCATTCTGTTCGGGCTGGAGACGCTGCTGCGGCTTCTCAGCCCCCAGGAGTTGCCTGTCTCGTTTCAAATGGGGCCCGTGAGCTTCCAAATGCTTCAAGAGCGGGCCCCGGCCGCCCCGAGTTCACCGCCGCCCCAGCCATTTCCCGGTCTGAGCCAGATCGCGCAGCAGGATATCGCGAGCACTCTGGCCACTGCCCAAACCCCGCCGCCGTCTGTGAATGACCAGCCAGCAGCCCAGTCGCTGAACTCGGGAACCCCGAAATCAAGCGCTGAGCGGATCCCGCGGCCAGATGAGCTCCCTGGGGTTGGCGGGGTGGCGCTCAGTGTTTTTTTTGGCGATCACGCTGGGAATACGCCGATTGCAACGGGTTCGATTGAAATTAGTTTTCCTGCCGAGGGCCGTTATCGGATTCGGCTTCTGACAAAGGCCATGGGCTGGGCTGCGGTATTCGCCCCCAACCCGCTGTTCGCCGAAACAGTCGGCCGCATCGGCCCCGGGGGTCTTCAGCCCGAGCGCTATACCCACCGATCACCCAGGGGCCGGGAAGAGGTCTCTACTTTTGACTATGAAAATGAAAAAGTAGTTTATTCATCTCTAAAGGAACCCCTTCCTCTGGAAAAAGGTATTCAAGATCGCTTAAGTTTCATGATTCAGCTGGCCTGGATGATGAAGATCGAGCCTGAGCGCTTTTCGGTCGGGGAGTCGATTCTTCTGCCCATGGCCGGCAGGAATAAGGTCGAGAAGGTGAATTTCACGGTGATGTCCGAGTCCGACATCGTGCTGCCCGGGGGGGTGATTGTCCCGGCGATTCATCTTTCGACTTTTGGCCGAGGGGAGCGCATCAAGGGCCAGATCGACGTATGGCTGGATCGAACTGATCGGCTGATGCCTGTAAGGATTCGCTTCGAGGAAGCCCGCGGCCAGGTGCTCGATCTGCTGGCGGTCCGAAGCCCTTAACTTGACGCCCTAGCAAGCAAATTCCATAATCGCGGGTTCCTCGCGGAGGGGTGCCCGAGTGGCTAAAGGGGGCAGACTGTAAATCTGTTGGCTTACGCC
>CAYXRY010000003.1:0-128248 GCA_964467545.1 uncultured Bordetella sp.
TTATGATTCCGTCGCTCTAACCAACTGAGCTAAATCGCCCCGGACGGCGGATTTTACAAGAAAAGCAAAGTCGCTACAACCGGCTCCAGGCGGACCGCTCCGGCCGTTAACGGTTGCGCAATCGCGAGTATTTTCTACCGATGATGGGCCGTGTTCGTGAAGTGTGGATGTCGTTACTTCACCCCTTAGGATAGCCCTCCGTGCTAACCCTAGAGAGAAAATAGCAACAACCCTTCAAGACGGGTTTATCCTGCAGTTGCGAGTATTTTCTAGGGCATATCAGACCCACAACAAAGTTATTCAAGGAGACAAATTAAAAATGAAGAATCATCGATCACTTCCACTTAGGATCGCCGCGGTCGCTGGCTTGGTCGCGATCCTGCCGTCGTTTGCCAGTGCGCAGTCTGCCAATCCTGCGCCGCCACCGCCACCGGCCTGGAAGCAAGGCATGCCGGCAGCAATGTCAGATTCAAAGTTAGCGCCGCTTGCGGGAAAAATGACCATTACCCCGGCCGCAGAGATTCCCCTTCAGAATGTCAAGCTGCCCCCCGGCTTTAAAGTTGAGGTCTGGGCGACTGGAATCCCCGGGGGCCGTGCAATGGCGCGGGGCGATGACGGAAAAGTTTATGTCGGAACCCGTGCAATTGGACGCGTTTACGAGATTACTGATAACGGTAGGGAGCGGACCTCCCGCGTGGTCGTGGATAAGCTTGTCCAACCCGCTGGAGTCGCTTTTAGAAACGGCTCTTTATACGTTATGGCCATCAACAAGGTATTACGTTTTGATGGCATTGAGAAAAATCCGAACGCAACGCCTGTTGATTTAACTGACAATTTCAAGTTACCGCCGGAGCAGCATCACAACTGGAAGTACATCGCCTTCGGACCTGATGGGAAGCTTTATGTGCCGTTCGGTGCCCCTTGCAATATTTGTGAATTACCCACTCCAGAGTATGCACAGATTCGCCGTTACAACCCGGACGGATCTGGCATGGAGGTCCTGGCTACCGGCATTCGCAATTCGGTTGGATTTGATTGGCACCCCGTTACAAAAGAGCTCTGGTTCACCAACCATGGCCGCGATTGGTGGGGCGATGACAAGCCACACGATACGCTTCATCGGTTGCATAAAACAGGCCTGAGCTTCGGCTTTCCGCATTGCCATGAGGGAACGCTTCCCGATGATGCGGTGACCAAGCCAAACGCCTGCTCGGGAGTGGAGAAGCCGGTCGCGCTGATGGGGCCCCATAGCGCTGTCATGGGCGTGACTTTTTATACCGGCAATATGTTCCCAGCCGAGTACAAAAATGTCGCTTTCGTGGCGAGAAAAGGCTCGTGGAACCGCAATACGAAAATTGGTTTTGATATTGTCACAGTCCGCGCGGATGCTGACGGTAAGAACGCCCGTATGACCCCATTTATGACTGGCTTTCTAAATTCATCTGACCAAACGTTCTGGGGCCGCCCGGCCTATATGCTGCAGATGCCCGATGGCGCAATGCTGGTCTCTGATGAACAGCTCGGTGCGATTTATCGCATTAGCTACAGCAGATAGACGATGTCTGCGCTAAAGCCTTTTGTTGCACTTATGCTGGGGCTGATGTGGCCCGGCATGAGTGCGCAGGCCTCTGGGCCGGGCCAGCCGGCGCGGCTGGCCCAGTGCGCAGACTGTCACTCGCCCGATAGTCCGCGTCTTTCTGTGGACTATCCGCTTTTGGCTGGGCAGCCAAAAACGTTTCTTGAAAATCAGATGATTATGATTCGCGAGGGGCTGCGGGAGATTCCGATGAAAAGAGGAATCTTTGATAATGTGTCCGACCAAGAAATTATTTCAATCGCGCAGCATTTTTCGAAGCAGACAATTGGCACCTCTCGGACTCCCAAAGACTTCGCGCTCTACGCGCGGGGGGAGAAAGTTGCGAAAGATTTACTCTGTGGCACCTGCCATCTGCCCAATTATGCAGGCCGCGATCAAATGCCACGGCTTGCCGGGCAGCACGAAAGCTATCTTTTAAATACGATGAGAAAATTCAGAAATAATCAAGCGATTGGCCGGGATACGATTATGGCGGCCTCCTTGTATGGCGTACATGAAGATGACCTTCGGGCAATGGCCCACTATTTCTCGCAACTTGATCGTTAGGCTTGGATTTCCGCCGAATCTCTCCATCTGATTTACCCCACTTAAGACGCCGCTGGTGGCTGCTGATTGCCTGCACCGCCGGGCCGGTGTTTTTGGCGGCATGGGTCGTTGATTCCGCTCAATTCGCGGTGGTCCTGCCTGCTGTTGCACTTCTTTCGCTTATGTTGCTTGGGCTCGGCGTGGAGGTCTGGTTAACGCGTCAACTTCAGGCTACTCACAGCGAGATAAGCCCGCTTATCTCCGGCAACACGGTACTGGCTAATCATCTGACAGATCCGGGTTCGGGTGCATTAAGCCGCGCCGCGCTGGATCGCCTGCTCTCCGAGTTCTCCACACGTCATGGTCAGTCCAAGTCGGCGTTCGCCCTGATCATGATCGATATTGACGGATTCAAGGCAATCAATGATCAGCATGGACACCCTGCGGGGGATTCGGTGCTGCGGACGTGTGCGGCCCGCTGGCGGGCGATGCTGCGCGAATCGGATTGGCTGTGCCGTTATGGCGGAGATGAGTTTTGTGTGCTGCTGCCTGGCACAGCGCTGCATCAGGCCAGAGTAGTTGCCGATAAGCTGATGCAGGCCTCTCGGGAATTGATCCATGTGACGGATCACGCACAGTGCAGTGTTGAGGTCCGATTAACGATCAGTTTAGGCGTTGCCGCTTGCGCGCCGCCCGAGGCCATGGACGCTACAGCACTTCTGGCAATTGCTGACCGCATGCTCTACCAATCCAAGGCCGCCGGCGGGGATCAAATCACCGCTGTTTCTGCCAAAGAGGAAATTCATGGCCAATAAATTGGGTGCGATTTCCAGATGGCTTTCGCAATATCACGTCATCGCGCGCTATCGCATGCGCTGGATACTCGCGATTGTGTTTTTGCTTTTGGCTGCCGCCGCCACGCTGACTGTGCCGCTTGCATTTCGGGATCTTGTGGATACTGGCCTGACCAGTGACGCCATCAATCAGAAGTTTCTTAATTTGTTGCTGCTGGCAGTGTTTCTGGCGGCGGTAACGGCAAGCCGCTTTTACTTGATGTCATGGCTGGGCGAGCGGGTGGTGGCTGATATTCGGGAGCAGGTCTATGACAATATGCTCAAGCAAAGCCCAGCCTATTTTGAGACTCTGCAGACTGGCGAAGTACTCTCCCGGCTCACCAGTGACACCACACTGATTCAGGCCCTGGTGGGTACCAGTATTTCAGTGGCGCTACGCAGTGGTGTGATGTTCTTGGGCGGTCTGATCATGATGCTGGCAACCAGCGCCTGGCTGGCGGGCACCATGCTGGTGCTGCTTTTATTGGTGGTGCTACCGCTTTGGGCTCTGGGCCGGCAGGTCAGGAAGATGTCACGCACGAGCCAAGACAAGGTCGCCGATACCAGCGCCATGGCCGGTGAGGTGCTCAATGCCATGCCAACCGTCCAGGCATTTGCGCGTGAGTCACATGAGCGTGACCGGTTTTCAAAGGCGGTCAGAGCCGCCTTTGATGAAGCAAGGCGTCGGATTCGTTTTCGATCGATGTTAACCGCGGTCGCAATCACGATGGCGTTCTCGGTGATCGTATTTGTCTTGTGGATTGGCGCCCGCCAGGTCTCATTGGGCCAGATGTCTCTGGGCGAACTCACCCAGTTTGTGATGTATGCCGTACTGGTTGCCGGATCAATTGGCGCGCTGTCTGAGGTCTGGGGCGATCTGCAGCGGGCGGCAGGCGCAACGGAGCGCTTGGTTGAGCTGATGCAGGCCCAGCCACAGATTAAAGATCCAGCCCAGCAGCCGACGATCGCCGCTCTGGGCGACCTACAGCAGGCCGATGCGATTCGATTCGATGAAGTCTGTTTTTCTTATCCATCCCGGCCGGCCACATTGGCGCTGGATCATCTAACGTTTTCAGTGGCACGCGGCGCCCGCGTAGCGCTGGTGGGGCCATCGGGCGCAGGGAAAAGCACCGTTTTTGCCTTGCTGCTACGTTTTTATGATTTTGCGCGTGGTGATATTGCGCTTTTCGCAAGAGCCCTACGGGACTGGCCGATTGCTGGGCTACGCCAACAGATGGCGATCGTGCCGCAGGAGCCTGTGATTTTTGCGGCCAGCGCAATGGAGAACATTCGCTATGGCCGGCTGGAGGCAACCGATGCCGAAGTAATCGCCGCTGCAAAAAGCGCCCATGCCCACGATTTCATTTCTGCATTACCAGATGGATACGCCAGCTTTTTAGGCGAGCGAGGCGTGCGGCTTTCCGGCGGCCAGCGGCAGCGGATTTCAATCGCACGTGCGATTCTTAAAAATCCGCCGATTCTGCTTCTGGATGAGGCGACTTCTTCTTTGGATGCCGAGTCCGAACAGGAGGTTCAGCGGGCCTTGGATGAGATTTTGCCGGGCCGCACCTCGCTTACCATCGCCCATCGGCTCTCTACCGTGCAGCGCGCTGATCAGATTCTGGTTTTGGATCAAGGCCGGCTGGTTGAGCACGGCAGCCACGAGTCGCTCTTGGCACAAAATGGCCTGTACGCGCGACTGGCAAAATTACAGTTTCTATGAGCGATTCCCCCGCGCAGCCCCAACTTCGAGTGGATCAGGTCACCAAGCGCTATGGCGAGCAGCGCGTGGTCGATGAACTCTCGTTTGAGCTCTACCCTGGTGAGTGTCTGGGTGTGATTGGCCCCAACGGTGCCGGTAAGACGACGACCTTTCGGATGTGTCTTGGATTAAGCCAGCCCGATCAAGGGTCCATCGAATTTTTCGGGATGCCGATGCCGCAGCAGGCTCTGGCGATCAAGGCCCAGGTAGGAGTGGTTAGCCAGTTTGATGCATTGGACCCGGACTTTAATTGCGCTGAAAATCTCTTGGTTTATGGCCGCTATTTTGGTCTGCGTGATGCACTGATTCGCAGCCGAATTCCAACACTGCTGGAGTTTGCAGCGCTGTCTCATAAAGCGCAGGCAAGACCGGGTGAGCTCTCCGGCGGTATGAAGCGGCGGCTCTCGCTTGCGCGGGCCTTGATCAACGATCCGCAGCTGTTGATGTTGGATGAGCCGACCACCGGCCTGGATCCACAGGCCCGGCATTTGATGTGGGAGCGGCTGCTGCAGTTATTGGGCCAAGGAAAGTCGATTCTGCTGACCACGCATTTTATGGATGAGGCTGAGCGGCTCTGTGATCGTCTGCTGGTGATTGATCATGGCCGAAAAATCGCCGAAGGCCGGCCCCGTGAGCTCATTGCACAGCATCTTGAGCCAGATGTTGTGGAGGTATATGGAAGTAATCCTTTAGCGCTTGCCCAGGGACCACTGGCCGCCCATGCTCAGCGCGTGGAAGTCAGCGGTGAGACCGTGTTTTTCTATACCCAGAATGCCCATGCTTTATTGGCCGCACTCGAGTCGCGACTCGATCTGCGCACGCTGCATCGGCCGGCCAACCTTGAGGATCTGTTTTTAAAGTTGACGGGCCGCCAGATTCGGGAGGGCGCCTGATGCGTTGGTGGCCGGTCTTTCGCCGCAATCTTCTGGTCTGGCGCAAGCTCATGATTCCGAGCTTGATTGCCAATATCGCTGAGCCACTAATGTGGCTGGTGGCGTTTGGCTATGGTATGGGAGCGTTGGTGGGCGAAGTTTCGCACCAGGGCCAGGCCATTCCGTATTTGGTATTTTTGGCAAGCGGCTCCATTTGCATGAGCGCGATGAATGCCGCCACTTTTGAGGCGCTCTATTCCGCGTTCTCGCGTATGCATGTGCAAAAAACCTGGGATGGCATCATGAATGCGCCGATTCGGCTGGATGATGTGTTACTCGCCGAGATGCTGTGGGCCGCCTTTAAGTCGCTATTTTCGGTGGCTGCAATTCTGCTGGTCATGCTGGCGCTTGGCATTAGCCATTCGCTAAAACTCTTGTGGGTGCTGCCGATTCTATTTTCTGTCGGGGTGATGTTCAGCTGTATCGGCCTGATTTTTACGGCCCTGGCAAAGGGCTATGATTTTTTCACTTACTATTTCACACTATTTCTAACCCCAATGATGTTTTTAAGCGGCGTCTTTTTTCCCCGCGAACAGCTTCCTGAGTGGGTGCGGGCGGTTTCAGAATGGCTGCCGCTTACCCAGGCGGTGCATTTGATTCGGCCCTTATTTTTAGACCGCTGGCCTGATCAGGTGCTGCTGCCGGCAGCGGTCATTGCGGCCTATTCCATTTTTGCCTGGGCGATCGCGCTGGCCTTGACCCGCAAGCGATTTAGAAGCTAGTCGGTAGTTGTTCAAGCAACTGGCCTAGCCGCGAATCCGCCAGCCAACAGCAATGAGTCTCAGGGTCAGCAGTGTCAGGACCAGGGCGCATCCCCCTGAAATCGCAAGACTCATCCAGGGTGAGACATCGGCCACGCCGAACACGCCATAGCGAAATCCATCAATCAAATAAAAAAATGGATTGGCGTGACTGATGGTCTGCCAAACCGATGGCAGCTGTTTGACTGAATAAAAAACACCCGCCAGCATAGTCAAGGGATTAATCAGAAAATTCTGAAAGACCGAGACATGGTCCCATTTCTCTGCCCAAAGCCCGGCAATAAAGCCAAGGGTTGCCAAGACAATGCAGGCCAAAACAGCAAACATCACCACCCAGCCGATTGAATACAAGGCGCCCGGAACAAACAGCACCGCTACAAGCCATACACCGAGCCCGCAGGCCAAGCCCCGCGCAACTGCCCCGCCGATATAGCCGACAAACCATTCCCAAGGTTTCATCGGTGAGAGCAGCACGAACACGAGATTGCCAGTCATCTTGCTTTGCGTGATGCTCGATGAGGTATTTGCAAAAGCGTTTTGCTGCAGTGTCATCATGACTAGACCCGGCACCAAAAAGGCGGTGTAGCTGACCTGGGGATAAGGCTCAACACGGCCCTCGAGCAGATAAGAGAAGATCAGTAAAAACAATAGGCTCGAGATGACGGGCGCGAGAATGGTCTGCAGATAGACCTTTACAAAGCGCATGGTTTCTTTGTGCAGCAGGGCCCAGGCCCCCGAGCTATTGGCGGGTATGGCCGATAAAGTGGCGTGTGTTGGTGCGGGGATGCTGGACATGGGGCTGCGGGCCTTAGGCGTTGACTGCGTTGATGTCATCGCGCGTACTGTGCGCAATTGCAGCAGCCCGGCCCTGCCAGTCATCGCCAACGCTTGCATAAAGAATCGCGCGCGATGAATTGATCAGCATGCCGCCTTTGGCGTTGCGGCCTGCCTTGACGGTTGCCACGAGGTCACCCCCTTGGGCGCCGATGCCTGGAATCAGTAGCGGCAAGTCTGGTGCAGCATGACGAACCGCCTCGACCTCGCGCGGATAAGTAGCGCCCACAACCAGTCCTACTTGTTGGTGATGATTCCAGCGTTGAGCGGCCTGCTGCGCTACTTCGATATAAAGCGGTTGCTGGGGCGAGGGCCGCATTTGAAAATCATCACCGCCAGGGTTGGAAGTACGACACAGCACAAAGATGCCCCGGCTTTCATAACTCAGGTAAGGCGCAAGGCTGTCAGTGCCCATATAGGGACTGACGGTGACCGCATCTGCCAAGTAGCGATCAAAGGCCTCTTTTGCATAGTGCTCTGCGGTGGACCCGATATCTCCCCGCTTGGCATCCAGAATCCAGACATGATGCGGATAGCGATCACGGCAGGCCTGGGCAAGACGCTCCAGCACCGATTCGGCCCGGCTGGAGGCGAAATAGGCAATCTGAGGCTTAAAGGCGCAGGCATAGGCGGCGGTTGCCTCCATGATGCCCAAGCAAAAGCGCTCAATAGCTGCCAGCGGATCGCGGGCAGCAAGTGCCTGAAGCGGCTGGGGAAACTTGGTGAGATCGGGATCCAGGCCCACACACAGCATGGATTGCTGATGCTGCCAGGCATGCTGAAGTCGGCCCGAGAAATTCATAGGCCCGATCATAAATAAAAAAGCCCCGCGTTGCCGCGGGGCTCAAGACAAAGGAGACATTCAATGCAACCAAGGACACTCTCCCATAAGGGCAGCGCTCCCGGCGCATATCGAATGTGGGAATTACATTCCCATGTCGCCCATTCCGCCCATTCCACCCATACCGCCGGGCATTCCGCCGCCAGCCTTCTCTTCGGCCGGAGCCTCGGCCACCATGCAGTCGGTGGTGAGCATCAGTGATGCGATCGATGCTGCATTTTGCAGCGCGGTCCGGGTGACCTTGGTGGGATCCACCACACCCATTGCGAGCATGTCGCCATATTCGCCAGAAGCCGCGTTGTAACCGTGGCTGCCTTTGCCCTCAAGCACCTTGCTCACGACCACGCTGGCTTCTTCGCCGCAGTTGGCAACGATCTGGCGCAGCGGCTCTTCCACTGCACGCATCACGATCTTGATGCCTGCTTCCTGGTCTGCGTTTAAGCCCTTGACGGCAACCGAGGCGCGTGCACGCAGCAGCGCAACGCCACCGCCTGCCACGATGCCCTCTTCCACAGCAGCGCGGGTCGCGTGGAGTGCATCTTCCACGCGAGCTTTCTTTTCTTTCATCTCGACTTCGGTGGCAGCACCAACCCGAATCACGGCAACACCGCCAGCGAGTTTTGCAACACGCTCTTGGAGTTTTTCGCGATCGTAGTCGCTGGTGGCTTCCTCGATCTGAACACGGATCTGCTTGACGCGGGCCTCGATGTTTTTGGCATCGCCTGCGCCATCAATGATCGTGGTGTTCTCTTTGCCGATTTCGACACGCTTGGCACGGCCCAAGTCATTTAAGGTTGCTTTTTCGAGCGACATGCCGGTCTCTTCCGAGATCACGACGCCGCCGGTCAGGATGGCCATATCTTCAAGCATCGCTTTGCGGCGATCACCAAAGCCCGGCGCTTTCACGGCAACGGTCTTCAAGATGCCACGCATGTTGTTCACCACCAGAGTGGCCAGGGCTTCGCCTTCGACTTCTTCGGCAACGATCAGCAGCGGACGGCCAGCCTTGGCGACCTGCTCCAGTACGGGCAGAAGATCGCGAATATTGGAGACCTTCTTGTCGTGCAGCAGGATGAACGGATCATCCAGCACAGCAATCTGCTTTTCGGGGTTATTGATGAAATAAGGCGAGAGGTAGCCGCGGTCAAACTGCATGCCCTCCACCACATCAAGCTCGTTGTTCAGGGACTTGCCGTCTTCTACGGTAATCACGCCTTCCTTGCCCACCTTTTCCATCGCCTGGGAGATGATGTCGCCGATTTCCTGATCGGAGTTGGCGGAGATCGCGCCCACCTGGGCGATTTCTTTGGAAGTGGTGCATGGTTTGCTGATCTTTTTGAGTTCTTCGGTGATCGCGCCAACCGCTTTATCGATGCCGCGCTTGAGGTCCATCGGGTTCATGCCTGCGGCAACGTACTTCATGCCCTCGCGCACGATGGCCTGGGCCAAAACGGTGGCAGTCGTGGTGCCATCGCCTGCGGAGTCTGAGGTCTTGGAGGCCACTTCTTTCACCATCTGGGCGCCCATGTTCTCGAACTTGTCTTTCAGTTCGATTTCTTTGGCAACCGAGACGCCGTCCTTGGTGACGGTGGGCGAGCCAAAGGAACGCTCGAGCACGACATTACGGCCTTTGGGGCCGAGCGTGACTTTTACTGCGTTTGCAAGGATATTGACCCCAGCCACCATTTTGTGGCGGGCATCATCGCTAAACATTACTTGTTTTGCTGCCATTATTAATCTCCAATAAAAATTCTTAACGCACTACATGAACGGGTTGCTGAAAGCGAAGCGATCACGCTTAGGCAATCACGGCCATCACATCGTCTTCACGCAAGACAAGTAGCTCATCGCCGTCGACCTTGACGGTCTGGCCGGAGTACTTGCCGAACAGCACTTTGTCGCCGACTTTCACATCCAGGGCGCGCACTTTGCCGTCTTCCAGGATCTTTCCGTTGCCCACCGCGAGGACTTCGCCCTGATCGGGCTTCTCGGCGGCGTTGTCAGGAATCACGATGCCTGAGGCGGTTTTACGCTCGTTATCAAGGCGTTTGATCACGAGGCGATCGTGCAGGGGACGCAATTTCATATTTCGAACTCCATTCCAAATAAGACAGTGGTTGAACAAAAAGCTCGAGCGGCTCTGCCTGACCAGTCCGGGAGGAGGACCGGCACATCAGGTGGCCCGGAAGGGGCCGGGGAAATGCTGTTAGCACTCACCGCTCTTGAGTGCTAATAATAGGGGCGAGAACCGACGTTTTCAAGGGACGTCCTGGGAAATTTAAGGGTTTACCCTAGACTCAAGCAACCTGGCCGTGGCCTGGGAGAGCGGCTTGGAGCGACCTGAAAAGGCGGCTGGGCCTAGCCGCCAAAAAAGCGGGTCTTCTGCTCTCGAACAGTCTGGCAGTCAATGCAGCGGATTTTTCCAAGCTTGAGTCGGGCTGAGGGGATCTTTTCACCGCATTCGATACAGTGCTTGCCATCGAAGTCGGGGCTGGTCTCGGGCACGATCTTGCGTCGGGCCTCTTCGAGCGCGTCTTCGTTGAACTGGGCCTCGATCGCTGAGGCGCGATCGCTGTCATCGGTCAGTTCAAAGTAATTTTCGTTTTTCTCAAGTCCCATAACGGTCGTCCCCCGTTTATTTGTCAGAATATCGCACGAAGTGATCTCAAACGCGCGCTCAATTGTTTTTTTCCTCGCGATGATCGGACCCTGCGTGGCGACCGCGCAGTTTACGCCGATCATCCGCTTTGCGTCGCTACCGGCAGAAGTAAAAAAAGAGATCTCGGTAAGCGGTATCCCTGAGAGCGCCTGGTCGGTGGCGATCATTCCCCTGCCGCCCGTGGTGGTGATGGGCCCTGTACTGAACGGACTCGGTTTAAACCCGGATACGCCTGTGAATCCCGCCTCCGTGATGAAGCTGGTCACCACGCGCGCAGCCCTGGGGCTGCTGGGCCCGCAGTTTCGGCATCAGACACGCATCGCGACTACCGGACGGCTTGAGTCGGGCGTATTGCGTGGTGATCTTTTTTTTCAGGGCGGCGGAGATCCAAAGTTGGTAGTGGAGGATCTGGATGAGATAGCCAAGCGGCTGAAAGCGATGGGGATTGATCGCATTGAGGGTAATTTGGTGGTGGATGGCACCCGATTTGATGAGCCAGAGATTGATCCTGGCCAGTTCGATGGCCGGCCATTTTCAACGTACAACGTCGGCCCCCACGCCGCGATGGTGAATTTCAAATCCGTGAAGGTTTCGGTCTGGTCGGAAGCGGGCAAGCGGGTCCGTGTCGTGACCGAGCCCCGGTTTCGGGATCAGGAGCTTTTGCAAAAGATCCAACTCATCGATGGTGGCTGCAGTAAAAGCCGGGTCACTGCCCGCATGGAGCAGGTCACGAAGGGCGCAGAGCCCAAACTCTTGGTGAGCGGTGTGATTGGCAAGCAATGCAATGGCGTTGATTTTTATGTGAGCGTGATGGACCACGCACGGTTCGCGATGACGGCATTTCGAGCGGCCTGGGAGGCCGCCGGTGGCGTGATGAAGGTGAGGCTTCAGACCGGGGTGACCCCGGACGGCGCTCGGACTCTGGTGCAGTGGGAGTCCCCCCGGCCTTTGATTGAACTGGTCGCCGACATCAATAAACTCAGCAATAACCCGATGACTCGGCAGCTCTTTCTCACCCTATCGGCGGGCGAGGGCCGGCCTGCCACCCGCCAGGAGTCCCGATTGGCAGTAAAGGCTTACTTGGCATCGCGCGGCCTTGTCTTTCCTGAGCTGGTGATCGACAACGGGTCTGGCCTAAGCCGCGAGGAGCGCATCTCTGCGAAAAGCCTCGCGCGTCTATTGGCCGATGGCTTGATTGGCCCGGATGCGCAGACCTGGGTGGAGACCCTGCCGGCGGTCGGCATAGAGGGCACCGTTCGCAATCGAATGCGCAACAGCGTCCTGGAGGGAAGGGCCTGGCTGAAGACCGGGACGTTGGATGATGTCCGCGCGCTGGCCGGCTACATCCGGTCGGCTGAAGGCCGGTGGGTGGTCTTTGTGGCGGTGGTCAATGACCCCCAGGCCGCCAAGGCCAAGCCGGCCATGGACTCCCTTGTAAAGTGGGCCTACACTTATCATTGAAATGCAATAAGTCATTGATTTTAATAGGTTTTTTATAGATTGCAGGGGCCGGTGGGCTGTGTTCCAATCGGTCCATGACGGATCCCAACACCACTAGCCCGACCCTGATGCAGGGCTGGGAGTCGCTCAAGCAGAGAACCACGACCTTCATCGTTTTGGCGCTTTTGGCCCTCTCGACTCTACTCACTGATGCGGGCCGCGCCCGTCTTGCGGCTTGGAGCTCCCTAGCCCTAGAGGCACTCCAGCCTCGGCAGATGAGCTCGGTCTACACGATCCTGCCCACCAACCTGACCGTGGAGCAGCGACGGGTCGCACGATGGATTGCCAACCGGCACCGGGTGGCCATGAAGGCGGTTGAGCAGCTCGTCGCCGCCAGCTATGAGACCGCCACGACCTATCGGCTTGATCCCCACCTGCTGCTGGCAGTGATCTCCATTGAGTCGGGATTTAATCCGCTGGCAGAGAGCAATATGGGCGCGGTGGGCCTGATGCAGATCATGCCCAAGGCCCACGCGGATAAGTTAAAAGCCTTTGGCGGCGAGAAGCTGGCCCTGGACCCTTGGGTGAATATGCAGGTGGGCGCCCAGATTCTGCGCGAGTACCTGGACCGCTTCGGTTCTGAGACCGCGGCTCTTCGGGCTTATGTTGGCTCTATGGAGCAGCCGACCGAATATCCAAGTCGGGTCATGCAGACCCGCGAGCGAATTCAGGCCGCAGCCGTAGGCCGGGTCCTGGCCTAGTCGAATACATCGCTACAACGGTTTAGCTGCCGGACTGCTCGGCAAGGTAGTCCATTGCCGCCTGCACGCCGCCGGGTTGATGGGGAATGCCTGCCGCCTGAAGGCCCATCTCCACACCGCCGAGGGTGCCGATTAAGCTCAGGTCGTTGAAGTCGCCCAGGTGGCCAATACGAAATACCCAGCCTTGCAGTTTGGCCAGGCCCGTGCCGAGCGACATGTTGAAACGTTCGAGCACCAGGCGACGAAAATCATCCGCGTTGTAATGCGCGCCATCTGATTTTTTCGGCATCACAACCGCTGTCAGAATCGGGCTGTATTCGGCGGGATTTTTGCAAAGAATCTCCAGGCCCCAGGCGCGTACTGCACGTCGTGTGGCCTCGGCGTGGCGTTGGTGCCGGGCAAAGACATTGGCCAGGCCTTCCTCAAATAACATATCCAGCGCTTCTGCTAGGCCATACAAAAGATTGGTGGCGGGAGTGGTGGGCCAAAAGCCGGTCCGGTTTGCCGCAATGATTTCTTCCCAGCCCCAGTAGGCCTTGGGCAGGCTGGCGGTCTTGCTGGCTGCAATCGCTTTATCGCTGACTGCGTTAAAAGAGATTCCTGGCGGCAGCATCATGCCTTTTTGTGAGCCACTGATGGTGACATCAACGCCCCATGCATCGTGTTTGTATTCAGCGCTTCCGAGTGAGGAGATGGTGTCGACCATGAAAAGCGCGGGATGGCCTGCCGCATCAATCGCACGGCGCACGGCAGCGATATCCGAGAGCACGCCAGTGGAAGTCTCGTTGTGCACCACGCAGACGGCTTTGATGTTGCGGCTGCGGTCTTCGTTCAGTCGCGACTCGAGCAGGCCACAGTCCACCCCATGGCGCCAATCGCCCGCAATAAACTCGGGTTTGAGGCCAAGTTTTTCAGCAAGTTTTTTCCACAGTGTGGCGAAGTGGCCAGTCTCGACCATCAGCACATGGTCGCCCGCACTCAAGGTATTGACGAGGGCTGCCTCCCAGGCGCCGGTGCCTGACGCGGGGTAGATGATGACGGGGTTGGTCGTACCAAAAATGGGTTTGACGGACTCAAGCACACGCAGGCCAAGCTGTTGAAACTCCGGGCCGCGATGATCAATTGTTGGAAAATCAATGGCCCGCAGCACCCGATCCGGAACATTGGATGGCCCGGGGATCTGCAGGAAATGTCGGCCTTGGCCGATGCGGTTTAGCAATGCCCGAGGATTGATGGCGGTGCGTGTGGCGTGAGAAGGGTCGCGCTTCATGGCTGAAAGTCCGAATGGGTGGGGAGGGCCGGCCGATCTATGATGTTAGATCAATAGCCTCCTTGAAAGCGAGTGATGTCCACCCCAAGCCCTGGCCGACGCGCATTTCTATCCGGCAATCTGCAGGCTGCCAACGCCCGCAGTCAGCTGGCAGCTCGGCTGTCGCGGGAGATGCAGGGCCAGGTGCTTTTTGATCGGGCGGCACGCGGCCGCTATGCCACTGATGCATCGATTTATCAGGTGATGCCGCTGGGTGTGGCCCTGCCCAAGACCGATCTGGATGCGCGCATTGCTCTGGATATTGCCCGTGATCTGAAGGTGCCAGTGCTGGCCCGCGGCGCAGGAAGCTCGCAGTGCGGCCAGACCGTGGGTGAGGCCTTGGTGATCGATAACAGCCGATATCTCAATCGACTGCTGGCACTGGATCTGGAGTCCATGACTGCAACCGTTGAGCCCGGCATGGTGTTGGACCACCTCAATGCGCAATTAAAGCCGCATGGCGTTTGGTTTCCGGTGGATGTCTCGACCTCTGCGCAGTGCACGCTGGGCGGTATGGCCGGAAACAATTCCTGCGGATCGCGTTCGCTTCATTACGGCAATATGGTCCATAACGTCGAGGGCATTCATGCGGTGCTGGCCGATGGCACCCAAGCGTATTTTGGGCGATTCGGCGATGGCGGTGATATGACGCTGACCAATGCCCGATTAAATGGCCTGATTCCGAAACTCTTTGAAATCGCTGCGTCGGTTCAAGAAGACATGACCGCTGTCTGGCCCAAAGTCATGCGCCGCGTGGGCGGCTATAACCTGGATGTGTTTTATCCACAGAGTGAACGGCCTTATCTCTCAGCGGACCAGCAGCATTTGGTGAACTTCGCGCAATTGTTGGTGGGCTCTGAGGGCACGCTGGCGTATTTTGAATCGCTCAAATTAAAGCTCTCGCCGCTGCCAAAAAATAAACGTCTCGGGGTGGTGAACTTTCCGAGCTTTCATCAGGCCATGGCACTGACTCAGCATATTGTGAAACTCGGCCCCGTGGCGGTGGAGCTGGTGGATCGGACCATGATCGAGCTCTCGCGTGCCAATCCGGTGTTTGCGCCCGTGATTGAAACCGCATTAACCCGCGTGCAAGGAAAGGAGACTGATGCGCTTCTGCTCGTTGAGTTTGCCGATGAAGATGCTGCGCTTGCTGATCGCGGCTTAACCGATCTGCAGACGCTGATGGCCGATCTGGGCCTGCCCGGCGCAGTGGTCTGCCTCGCCGATCCCCGCGCGCAGTCTGCACTCTGGGAGGTCCGAAAGGCGGGGCTTAACATCATGATGTCGCTCAAAGGTGATGGAAAGCCTGTCTCATTTATTGAAGACTGTGCCGTGCCGCTTGAACATCTGGCCGATTACACCGCAGCCTTAACCGAGGTCTTTTCTCGCCATGGCACACAGGGCACCTGGTATGCCCATGCCTCAGTGGGCACGCTGCACGTTCGGCCGATTCTGGATATGCGTCGGGATGGCGCAAAGAAGATGCGGGCCATTGCCGAGGAGGCCTCCGCCTTGGTGCGGCGTTACAAGGGTGCGTTTTCAGGTGAGCATGGTGATGGCCTGGTGCGCAGCGAATGGGTCCAGTGGCAATTTGGCGATCGCATCACGCATGCCTTTGAGCAGGTGAAGCAAGCCTTTGATCCTGAGCAACGCATGAATCCCGGCAAGATCGTGCATTGCACGCGGATGGATGACAGCCGCTTATTTCGATTCCCCAGCGAATACCGGGTGCAGCCTGTTGCGACCGGCCTGGATTGGACCGCCTGGGATGTGCAAAACGATCCCGCGCGCCGCGGCGATCCCGGCACTTTTGGGATTGCGGTCTCAGCGGCAGGAAGCGGCGGGGATCCCGCCCGCGGCTTTGCGAAGGCGGTTGAGATGTGCAACAACAATGGCCACTGCAGAAAGTTTGATGCTGGCACGATGTGCCCAAGCTTTCGGGTCACTCGTGACGAGCAGCATTCTGTTCGCGGCCGCGCGAATACGCTTCGGCTTGCCTTAAGCGGCCAACTCGGCGCTGATGCCTGGTCGTCTTCGGCGGTCCGCGATGCCCTGGAACTCTGCGTCGGATGTAAGGGCTGCAAACGCGAGTGCCCCACAGGCGTGGACATGGCCCGTATGAAAATCGAAAGCGCCTATCAATATGGCAAGCGGTCGGGATTTTCCCGAAAAGACCGATTGATCGCGGGCCTGCCAGGCCTGGCCCAGTGGGTGGCCAGGACACCATGGGCCGTTGGGCTTTTGAATCTTCGCAATCACAGCGGCATGTTGCGTGTGCTGGGTGAGAAATGGTTTGGCATCGCCGCCGAGCGCACACTGCCGAAATGGCGGCCAGATACTTTTGCTAAAAATCTTAGCCGCGCATCAGCGGCTGACTTGACTGATTGTGATGTGGTGCTCTGGGCGGACACATTCAACAATGCCTATGAGCCTGAGCATCTGCATGCAGCACTTGCAGTGATGCATCGGCTTGGCTTTCGCGTAGCGATATCTGGGGCTGCATCTGCTACACCGTTGTGCTGCGGCCGAACCCATCTCTCGGTGGGCATGATTGAAGAGGCCCGCGGACTGGCGCAGCAGACACTGGCAGCGCTCGCACCTGCGCTTGCCCGCGGTGTTCCCGTGGTGGGCCTTGAGCCCTCGTGCATCTTGGGCATGCGCGATGAATGGCAGGCCATGGGCCTGGGGCAGCCGGCGAACGTGCTTGCCTCACAGGCGATGCTTTTTGAGGAATGGTGGGTCCAGCATGGCCAGCAGCGATGGGATGCAGCGGCCGCCAAGCCGCTGCCAGCGGTCTGGGTCCATGGGCACTGCCACCAAAAAGCGATGGGCGCGATATCCGCCACGATTGCTGCCCTTGAGTCCTTGGGCAGCAAGCCCCAGCTGATCGAGAGCAGCTGCTGCGGCATGGCGGGCAGTTTTGGCTATGAGGCCCGACATCTTCACCTCTCGCTGGCGATGGCCGAGGCCAGTCTTTTGCCAGCAGTCCGCAGCATGCCTGACGATGCCTGGGTGGTCGCCGACGGCTTTTCGTGTCGGCATCAGATTCGTGATGGCGCCCGCCGCAGCGCAAAACACATTGCAGAGGTGATTGCGCATGCAATTGCTTAGTGATACCGCGGCTGCATGGGATAATTTCGCTTAATAAAAATCGGTACGGGGGAGACCATGGATCCGCAACTCAGGCAGCAGGCGCTCGAATATCACGAGAGCGGCAGTCCAGGAAAAATCTCGGTCACACCCACCAAGCAGCTGGTGAATCAGCGCGATCTTGCATTGGCGTACTCGCCCGGAGTGGCAGCGGCCTGCGAGGAAATTGTCAAGGATCCCGCCAATGCATTTCGCTACACATCGCGCGGCAATTTAGTAGCAGTCATTACCAACGGCACTGCGGTGCTGGGCCTGGGCAATATCGGTCCGCTGGCGGCTAAGCCGGTCATGGAAGGAAAGGGCGTTCTCTTTAAAAAGTTCGCAGGTATCGATGTCTTTGATCTCGAAGTCAACGAAACCAACCTGGATCGTCTGGTCGATATTGTTGCTGCCCTTGAACCGACCTTCGGTGGGGTGAATCTGGAAGACATCAAGGCGCCAGATTGTTTTTATGTCGAGCGCAAGCTGCGCGAGCGGATGAAGATCCCGGTTTTTCATGATGATCAGCATGGGACTGCCATCGTGGTCGGCGCGGCACTGGTCAATGGCCTGACGGTTGTGGGCAAAGACATTAAAAAGGTCAAGCTGGTCGTCTCGGGCGCCGGCGCGGCAGCGCTTGCCTGCTTGGATTTGCTGCTGGATCTGGGCCTGCCCAAAGAAAACATTTGGGTAACGGATCTTGCGGGTGTGGTCTACGAGGGCCGCAAAGAGCTGATGGATCCAGAGAAAGATCGTTTCGTACAAAAGACCAATGCCCGCACGCTTGCCGATGTGATTGAGGGAGCTGATGTATTTCTTGGCCTTTCAGCAGCCGGTGTTCTCAAAAAAGAGATGGTCGCGAAAATGGCCGCCAAGCCACTGATTTTCGCACTGGCTAACCCCGACCCTGAAATTCTTCCCGAAGATGTGAAGGCGGTTCGGGATGATGCGATTGTTGCCACGGGCCGCACCGATTATCCAAATCAAGTCAATAACGTGCTGTGCTTTCCGTTTATTTTTCGCGGTGCCCTGGATTCGGGTGCAACCACGATTACGCGTCCTATGGAGCTTGCCGCAGTTCATGCGGTTGCGGAACTCGCCCGGGCCGAGCAAAGCGAGGTCGTATCGGCGGCCTACGGCAGCGGATCACTTTCTTTTGGCCCCGATTATTTGATTCCTAAGCCTTTTGATCCCCGGCTGATTGTGAAGATTGCGCCGGCGGTGGCCAAGGCAGCGGCCGAGAGCGGCGTGGCCACAAGGCCTATTGCGGATCTCGATGCCTACGTGGATCGGCTGCAAGAGTTTGTCTACCACTCGGGCAACTTCATGAAGCCGATTTTTGCGGCCGCGAAACGGGCCGCAAAAAACCGCATCGTCTACGCTGAGGGTGAGGAGGAGCGCGTGCTGCGCGCCGTTCAGGTGGTGGTCGATGAGGAGCTCGCCCGGCCAATTCTGGTGGGCCGGCCCTCGGTCTTGGAGAGCCGAATCGAGCGCTTCGGGCTGCGGATTCGCGCGGGTGTGGATTTCGATTTGGTGAACCCAGAGTCTGATCGGCGCTATCGGCAGTATTGGGAGACCTATCATGCAATGACGGAGCGCAAAGGCGTGACTGAGCAGTACGCCAAGCTGGAGATGCGCCGCCGACATACTCTGATCGGGGCCATGATGATGCATCTCGGTGAAGCCGACGGCATGATCTGCGGCACATTCGGCAGCCACTCCCTGCATCTGCAATATGTTGATCAGGTGTTGGGCCGCCGGCCGGATGTGAGCTGCTACGCAGCGATGAATCTGTTGATTCTGCCCAAACGTTCGGTAGCGATCGTGGATACTCATGTCAATGCTGATCCGAGTGCCGAAGAGCTTGCGGAAATCACCTTGATGGCGGCAGAGGAAATGCGTCGCATCGGCATCACACCGCGGGTTGCGCTGCTCTCACATTCGAATTTTGGCAGCAGCACTGCCGCTTCGGCGGAAAAAATGCGGCAGGTCTTGGAGCTGGTCCGCGCCCGGGCCCCCGGGATCAATATCGATGGCGAGATGCATGGCGACATCGCCCTGGATGCGGAATTGCGTCGGCACATCATGCCGCGCTCAACGCTGGTGGGGGACGCGAATCTCTTGGTTTGCCCAAGTATTGATGCCGCTAACATCTCCTACAACTTGCTGAAGATCGCTGCAGGCAATGGCATTGCGATCGGCCCCGTGCTGCTGGGCTGTAATGCGGCCGCCGCGATTCTGACCTCATCGGCCACCGTGCGTCGGATTGTGAATATGACAGCGCTGACGGTGCTCGATGCCAATGCCCGCGCGTGACTGAATCTCCACGTTCGCTCTCCGATCTGTTTTGGACCTTCACCCGCATGGCCCTTCAGGGCTTCGGCGGGGTGTTGCCCATTGCTGAGCGCATCCTGGTGCATCGCCGTCAGTGGATGACGGCAAAAGATTTTGTCGAGACCCTGGCAATCGCCCAGGCCTTGCCTGGCCCGAATATCGTGAATTTGTCGTTGATGGTTGGCGATCGATTTTTTGGAGTGCGTGGCGCCGCCATGGCGTTGACGGGCATGATGCTATTTCCCATCGTTTTGGTGCTCGGCCTGACGGTCTTGTATCAGGTCACGGCGGATCTCGAGATCACGCGTCGAATGCTTCTCGGAATGAGTGCGGTCTCAGTCGGCCTGATTGCTGGCATGGGCCTGCGGCTGGCGCGGACCCAGGGTCATTTTCGAGCGGGCTGGCTGATCGGAGCGGCGGTCTTTCTGCTGGTGGCCATTTTGCACAAGCCATTGGGCATGGTGCTGCTTGCCTTCGGACTGCCGGCGGTGGTGCTTCGCTGGTGGCAGCTTAAAAATGTAGCGCAGCGTTCATCTCATGATTCATAGCCCACTCTTTGATTTATTGATTCATTTCCTCATGCTGTCGTTACTTGCGACCGGAGGGGCCATCACGCTGGCGCCTGAAATGCACCGTTATATGGTGACAGAGATGGGGTTACTCTCGGATGCGCAATTCACGGCTTCGATTGCTATTGCACAAGCAGCACCGGGCCCGAATATTTTGTTTGTCACTGTGTTGGGATGGCAGGCAATGGGGCCATTGGGGGCCTTGGCCACGACGGCCGGAGTACTCATTCCGTCTGCAGGACTCGCGGTGATGGTCAACCGCATCAGCCATCACCATTCCGATGCGGCCTGGATGCGAGCCCTGCGGCAGGGGCTTGCGCCGGTGGTGATTGCGTTGATGTTGGCCACGACATGGATTCTGTCGGAGCAGTGGTGGGGTGAGCTTCGTGTCTTGGCGCTTGCGGTGGCCAGTGCGGCGCTCGTGGCAACAACTCGTTTGCCGCCGTTGGCCATGATTCTGGCCGGTGCTCTGATTGGCGGGCTCGGCCTACTGGACTCGGTCTAGAACTCGCCGCACTTCATCGCGATTGCCGTGAGCGCGACCGCTGCGACGGTCTCAGTGCGCAAAATACGCGGCCCGAGCCTAAGGCCTCGAATTCCTGCGACTGCAGCCGTCTGCTCCTCTTCGTCGGTCCAGCCTGCTTCGGGCCCAATCCAGATGGCGATCGGACCCTGAGTGGGCGCAGTCGAGAATCGCTCCTCAGCAAAGGGATCCAAAAGCCACCCCGTCTTTGGAGACTGTCTTTGCGTCCAGTCAAGGAGGGCCTCACGAAAGGACATAACGGGGGAAATCGTTGGAACAATTGTTCGGCCCGACTGCGCCGCTGCGGCCTGGGCAATCGCGCGCCAATGCTCGAGACGTTTTAACGCACGGCCGGGTTCAAGTTTCAGCAGGCTTCGCGCTGCCGCTACAGGAACAACCTGGGCTGCGCCCAACTCGGTGGACTTCTGCACGACCCAATCCATCTTATCGCCCGTGCACAGGGCCTGCAGCACAGTGATGTGCAGCGGTGATTCTCGGCTGATCGTCTGGATGGACTCGATCTCTACGACAGCTTTTGTCTTATCGGCAGTGCGCAAAACGCCCTGTCCCTCCCTGCCTTGGCCGTCGAATATCACCACCCGATCACCGACCTGGGCGCGGAGCACGACGGCGAGGTGGTGGCTGTTTTCTTCGTCAAGAATCAGCAGGCCGCAGGTGAGGTCTGCGCAGAGAAGGCGGGGGTGCACGGGTCGATGGGAGAGGGAGGCGGGCCGGTTAAACTTACACCCGAAAGGCTTCCTCATGCAATTTCCCGCCCGCGACCTCCCCCTGCAGTCGACTCGAATGGCCAATGCAATTCGGGCCTTGTCCATGGATGCTGTGCAAAAGGCCAATTCTGGCCATCCCGGCATGCCCATGGGCATGGCGGAAATGGCGCTGGCTTTGTGGTCCTGCCATCTCAAACACAACCCCAGCAATCCGCAGTGGGCGGATCGGGATCGATTCGTGGTCTCCAATGGCCATGGTTCGATGCTGCTCTACAGCCTGCTGCACCTGGCGGGCTATGACTTATCGATTGATGAATTAAAGCGCTTTCGGCAGCTGCATTCGAAGACCCCCGGCCATCCGGAAGTGGGAATCACGCCGGGCGTTGAGACCACCACGGGCCCGCTCGGTCAGGGCATCAGTAATGCAGTTGGCATGGCATTGGCTGAGCGACTGCTTGCTGCCCAATTTAATCGGCCCGGCTTCGATCTGGTGGATCACTTCACCTATGCATTTCTCGGCGATGGCTGTCTGATGGAAGGCATCTCCCATGAGGCCTGCTCGCTGGCTGGTGTCTGGGGGCTTTCCAAGCTCATCGCTCTGTATGACGATAACGGTATCTCCATTGATGGCCAAGTGGATGCTTGGTTTCGTGACGATACCCGGCAGCGCTTTCTTGCCTATGGCTGGCATGTTTTGGGTCCGATCGACGGCCATGATGTGAAGGCCGTTAGTGATGCAATCGCGCAGGCCCGACGGTGGGCCACCGAGGGCAAGGGTGGCCGATTGGCCCCCACGCTCATCATCTGCAAGACCCAAATCGGTAAGGGCTCGCCAAACCGTGCCAACACGGCCAAGGCCCATGGTGAGGCGCTCGGGGAAGAGGAAATATCGCTCACCCGTAGGTCGATGGACTGGCCTTATCCGGCCTTTGAAATTCCCGCCGATGTGGGGGCGGATTGGAATGCGAAAGCGCATGGCACGGAGTCCGAGTCCAAGTGGAATGCGCTCTTCGCGCGTTATGCGGCCGCCCATCCCGAGCAGGCGAGAGAGTTTCAGCGTCGGATGCGGGGCGATTTGCCACAGGACTTTGCCGCTAAAACCCAGGCCCTGATTGAACGATTGGCGGCCGAGAAGCTGACCGTGGCGAGCCGCAAGGCCTCTCAAATCGTGCTGGATGATCTTGGCCCACGAGTGCCCGGCATGCTGGGCGGCTCTGCTGATCTCACGGGATCGAATCTGACGAACTGGAAGGGTGTCGCCGCCCTGCGTGTCGATGCAAAAGGCGCGATGACGATTGGTGAGCATATTAACTACGGCGTCCGTGAATTTGGCATGGCAGCGGTGATGAATGGCATTGCCCTTCACGGCGGATTCATTCCGTATGGCGGTACATTTTTGACCTTCTCGGATTACAGCCGCAACGCGATTCGTATGGCGGCCTTGATGCGTGTACGGGTGATCCATGTCTTCACCCACGACTCGATCGGCCTTGGGGAAGATGGCCCAACCCATCAGCCGGTCGAGCATCCCTCGGCCCTGCGGCTCATCCCGAATCTGCATGTCTGGCGGCCAGCAGATGCTGTCGAAACGGCAGTAGCCTGGAAGGCTGCCTTGCAAAGGCAGAATGGCCCAACTGCATTGTTGCTGTCCCGCCAAAATCTCTCGCCGCAAGTCAGTGACTCCGGGATGACGCAGCAGATTGAAAAGGGTGGCTATGTGCTGTCCTCGGATCAAAGGCCGAGGATTGTGCTGATGGCCACTGGGTCGGAGCTCTCACTCGCGGTCTTGGCAGCCAGTCGGCTGCGCGAGCAGGGCGTCGGCGTGCGCGTGGTCTCAGTCCCCTCAACGACCGTCTTCGATCAGCAGTCGGTTGCCTATAAGCAGTCAGTGCTCCCGCCGGAAATTCCGCGGGTGGTGGTGGAGGCCGGTGTGACGGATTTCTGGTGGAAATATCAGCCCGCTGCAGTGCTGGGCCTGGATCGTTATGGCGAATCGGCGCCTGCGGGTGAGTTGTTTCAGTATTTTCGGATCACGGCCGATGAGCTGGTTGCCACCGTGCAGGCTGTCTTAGGGCGGCCATCTCGATGATTTCATCACTTATTGGAATGAACAAAGGAGCGTAAGGCAATGACGATCAGAGTCGCGATCAATGGTTATGGACGTATTGGCCGCAATGTGCTGCGGGCCCACTACGAAGGGGGCAAGCGGCACGATATTCAAATTGTGGCGATCAATGACCTTGGCGACCCGAATACCAATGCTCACCTCACCCGCTATGACACCGCCCATGGAAAGTTTCCGGGCACGGTGGTGGTCGAGGGCGAGAACATGGTGGTCAATGGTGATCGCATCCGTGTGCTGGCCAATCGGAATCCGGCCGAGTTGCCCTGGGGTGAGCTGGGGGTTGATGTGGTGCTGGAGTGCACCGGATTTTTTGCCAGCAAAGAAAAAGCGTCTGCCCACCTGCGGGGCGGTGCAAAGAAAGTCGTGATCTCAGCGCCGGGCGGAAAAGATGTCGATGCAACCGTGGTCTTTGGCGTTAACCAAGGGGTGCTCAAGGCAGCCCATACTGTGATCTCAAACGCTTCGTGCACCACCAATTGCCTAGCGCCGGTGGCCAAAGTCTTACACGAAAGAGTGGGCATTGAGAGTGGACTGATGACCACGATTCATGCCTACACCAATGATCAGGTGCTGACGGACGTCTACCACGAGGATCTGCGTCGGGCCCGCTCTGCGACGATGTCCATGATTCCCACAAAAACGGGCGCTGCCGCCGCAGTGGGCCTGGTACTGCCGGAGCTCGATGGCAAATTGGATGGTTTTGCGATGCGGGTTCCAACCATTAATGTTTCCGTAGTGGATTTGAGTTTTGTCGCTCAAAAAGCCACCAGCGTGGATGAAATCAATGCCATGATGAACCAAGCGGCGGAAGGCGAATTAAAAGGAGTCTTGGGTGTGAACACTGACCCTCTGGTATCGGTCGACTTTAACCACGATCCGCGATCGAGCATTTTTGATGCGACCCAGACCCGGGTCTCGCCCGATGGCCGGCTGGTCAAGATCCTGTCTTGGTATGACAACGAATGGGGCTTTTCGAACCGCATGTTGGACACAACAGTGGCCCTGATGGCGGCGCGCTAGATGGGAAAACTTCCCCGCGCCACCAAGATTGTGGCCACTCTTGGCCCGGCCAGCTCCTCGCCCGAGATGATCGAGAAGCTGATTCAGGCAGGAGTGAATGTGGTTCGGCTGAATTTCTCACACGGCACAGCCGACGATCATCGTAGCCGAGCCGCCTTGGTGCGCTCTGCAGCAGAGCGACTCGGTGTGGATATTGGAGTGCTGGTCGATCTCCAAGGGCCGAAGATTCGTGTCGGAAAGTTTGCTGAAGGCAAAGTCACGCTTGCGTCGGGCGCATCCTTTACGTTTGATTTGGACTGTGAGCTGGGCGATGCACAGCATGTCGGCCTGGATTACAAAGAGCTTGTCAATGATGTAGCTACTGGAGACACGCTGCTTTTAAACGACGGCCAGATGTCGATGCGGGTCGAAAAAGTAACGTCTAAAACCATCGCTTGCACCGTGGTCGAAGGGGGTGTGCTCTCGGATCGCAAGGGCATCAATCGCCTGGGGGGCGGCCTGTCCGCGCCTGCATTGACGGAAAAGGATATGGCTGATATCCGCGTTGCAGCGGAGCTTGAGGCCGATTTTCTTGCCGTTTCATTTCCGAAAGACGCAGCGGACCTCACCTTGGCGCGTCGCCTGATGCAGGCCGCAGGCGGCCGTGCTGCCATCGTGGCCAAGATCGAACGGGTTGAGGCAATCGAAAACCTTCAGGCCATTATTGACGCCGCAGACGCCATCATGGTGGCACGCGGGGATTTGGCCGTCGAAGTGGGTGACGCCGCAGTGCCGGCACTCCAAAAGCGCATGATTCGTATGGCGCGGGAATCCAATCGCGTCACGATTACTGCCACACAGATGATGGAGTCGATGATTCATTCACCGGTTCCGACCCGAGCCGAGGTCTCGGATGTGGCCAATGCAGTGCTGGATGGCTCGGATGCGGTGATGCTCTCGGCTGAGACTGCGAGCGGCAGCTTTCCGGTGCAGACGGTGCAGGCGATGGCCCGTGTCTGCCTGGAGGCCGAGAAGTCAGAGCCGATCACGCTGGAATCCGATTTCCTGGATCGCACTTTTGATCGTGTGGATCAGTCGATCGCAATGGCCTCGCTGTTTACTGCGCGTCATCTTCGTGTCAAGGCCATCGCGTCGCTGACTGAATCTGGATCGACTGCGCTGTGGATGTCTCGACTCAACTCAGGCGTGCCGGTGTATGCCCTCACGCCCGTCCCGGCCAGCCGGCGTCGTATGGCGCTGTATCGTGATGTCACGCCAGTATTTTTTGATTATCACTCTCGAGAGCGCGAGGAGATTCTGCGTGAGGCTGAGCAGCGCTTGGTTGATGAGGGCGTGGTCACGACTGATGACCTCTTGATCATCACGATTGGCGAGCCGATTGGCCAATCCGGCGGCACCAACACGATGAAGATTGTGCGGGTGGTCGCTAAGCCGCGGGCCGGCAGTAAGGCTGCCGGCAAGTGAAGGCCGGCTTCAGACGCGTTTGAATGAATAAGAAGACGTCCGGGTAAGGAAGGAGAGACCAATGCCCCTGGTATCAATGAGACAGTTGTTGGACCATGCTGCCGAGCATAACTACGGAATTCCCGCATTCAATGTGAACAATCTGGAGCAGGTGCAGGCCATCATGGAGGCGGCTGCCGAAGTCAACGCGCCCGTGATCATGCAGGGCTCGGCGGGCGCACGAAAATATGCAGGTGAGCCTTTTTTAAAGCACCTGATTGAGGCGGCCATCGAGGCCTATCCACATATTCCAATCGTGATGCATCAGGATCATGGCCAGAGCCCAGATGTCTGCAAGGGTGCGATTGGCCTTGGATTTTCGAGCGTCATGATGGATGGATCACTTGAGTCAGACGGCAAGACAATTGCAAGCTATGACTACAACGTGGCGGTGACGAAAACGGTCGTGGAGTTGGCCCACGCCACCGGCGTGACGGTCGAGGGCGAGCTGGGATGCCTGGGGTCACTGGAGACCATGCGGGGCGATAAAGAGGATGGCCATGGCACGGAGGCCACCATGACACGCGATCAGCTGCTGACCGACCCCGAGCAGGCGGCGGATTTTGTAAAACGTACCCAGCTCGATGCCTTGGCCATCGCGATTGGCACAAGCCACGGCGCCTATAAGTTCACGCGCAAGCCGACGGGCGATATTCTTGCCATCGATCGCATCAAGGAGATCAATAAGCGCATTCCCAATACCCACCTGGTGATGCATGGATCATCGTCGGTGCCGCAGGAAATTCTTGCCGAGATTCGCCGTTATGGCGGCAACATCAAAGAGACCTATGGTGTTCCGGTGGAAGAAATCCAAGAGGCCATCAAGTATGGTGTTCGCAAAATCAATATCGATACCGATATTCGGCTAGCCATGACCGCTGCGATTCGCAAGACCATGGCCGAAGATCCTTCGAAGTTTGATCCCCGTGATTTTCTCAAGCCCGCCCGCGCAGCAGCGAAAAGCATCTGCATGGAGCGCTATCAACAATTCGGCGCTGCGGGGCAGGCTGGCAAGATTAAGCCGCTACCGCTTTCCGAGATTGCTCAGCGTTATCAGTCGGGCGCTCTGACTCAGACCGTGCTGTAGCTTGGGCCTGGCGAATTCTGTGATTCCAGCAAAACTCCAGAGTCAAATTCGGTCCCTGCCCTTGGTCTCGCGTGGCAAGGTCCGCGACATCTACGCGGTTGGCAAAGATAAGCTACTCATGGTGGCAACGGATCGGATCTCCGCATTCGATGTCGTGATGGGCCGGCCAATCCCGGATAAGGGTGTGGTGCTGACCCGGCTCTCGGATTTCTGGTTTGCGCGATTGGCCAAGATCATCCCCAACCATCTGACCGGCATCGATCCTGAGTCGGTGGTGACACAGGCCGAAGTGGAGCAGGTTCGTGGTCGCGCCGTGGTGGTCAAGCGATTAAAGCCGGTTCCCGTTGAGGCAGTCGTGCGGGGCTATTTGATTGGCTCGGGATGGAAAGACTATCAACAGACAGGCGCTGTCTGCGGGATTCAGCTCCCAAAAAAACTAAAGCTGGCGGCACAGCTGCCTGCCCCTATCTTTACGCCTGCGCACAAGGCCGAGGCAGGCGCGCATGATGAAAACATCAGCTTTGAGCAGATGGTCCGGCAAATTGGAAAGCCGCTGGCGACCAAGATTCGTAATGTCAGCCTAAAGCTGTATCAGGCCGCAAGCGACTACGCGATGGAACGCGGCATCATTATTGCCGATACCAAATTTGAATTTGGTCTGGATAAAAAAGGTGTGCTGCACCTGATGGACGAGGTGCTGACGGCAGACTCATCGCGATTCTGGCCGGCCGATGGCGTGGTGGAAGGCACCAGCCCCCCCAGCTTCGATAAGCAATTCGTTCGTGATTATCTCGAGACCCTGGATTGGGATAAGGCGCCGCCTGCCCCAGCCCTGCCGGATGAGGTGGTTGAGCGGACTGCCGAGAAATACCGGGAGGCCTTGTTTCGAATTGCGGGAGTGCGGCTGCCCCTGGTGGGTGTTGTCATGGGTTCTCAATCCGACTGGGAGGTCATGCGGCATGCAGTTGCGATTCTTGATCAATTCGGAATACCGCATGAGGCCCGAGTGGTCTCGGCCCATCGCATGCCGGATGCGCTTTATGCCTATGCGGAATCGGCCCAGGCCCGGGGGCTGCGGGGCATCATCGCCGGCGCTGGAGGCGCAGCCCATCTGCCTGGAATGCTTGCAGCGAAAACCACCGTACCGGTGTTTGGGGTTCCCGTGCCATCGAAATATCTGCGTGGAGAAGACTCTCTCTATTCGATTGTTCAGATGCCCAAGGGCATTCCGGTGGCGACATTCGCAATTGGTGAGGCGGGCGCGGCCAATTCGGCCTTACATTTGATTGCTACGCTCTCGACCCAGGATGAACACTTGCGCAGCCGGCTTGCTGCTTACCGGCGCGATCAGACCCAGGCGGCCCACTCCATGAATGCCTCGCTCGGCCGCACATGATTGGTTTGTTGGGCGGTGGTCAGCTGGGGCGCATGATGATCCAGGCGGCCCATCACCTGGGGGAGCGTGTCACCGTACTTGACCCCGACGGCCAAGGCCCTGCAGCGCAGATCGCCGATGTGGTGATTGCCCGAGACTATGATGATGCAAAAGGTCTCGATCAACTCGCCCGCACATGTGCTTCATTTACGACTGAATTTGAAAATGTCCCTGCGGAGTCTTTACGTTATCTCGCACGATTTGGCGCCACCCGGCCCGATGGTCGATGCGTGGCAGTGGCCCAGAACCGTATTGATGAGAAGCGATTTATCGCTGCCTGCGGGGTCGATGTGGTGCCGCATGCTGTCATCACGCGGCTCGAAGATTTTGATGATCTTCCTGCGTCGTTATTTCCCGGAATCCTGAAGTCGGCCCGCCTGGGCTATGACGGCAAGGGCCAGCAGAAGGTCGACAGCGTGACAGAGGCAAGATCCGCCTGGTCAGCGATGGGATCAGTCGCCTGTGTTCTTGAAAAGCGTGTCGCGCTTGAGCGTGAAATTTCGGTGATCGTAGCGCGGGATATGCAAGGTGAAATGGCGGTATTTCCGGTCGGTGAAAATATTCATCGCAATGGCATCCTGGCTGTTACCCGAGTTCCTGCTGCGATCAGCGATGACTTAGCAGAGCATGCCCATCAAGCAGCCTGCCGAATTGCGCGGACACTGGAGTACGTGGGTGTCTTGTGCGTTGAATTTTTTGTTCTCTCGGGCGGGCGTTTCATGGCCAATGAAATGGCGCCGCGGCCGCATAACAGCGGCCATCACAGCATAGAGTCTTGTGCCACAAGCCAGTTTGAGCAGCAGGTCAGAATTTGTGTCCAGAAGCCCTTGGGCAGCACGGCATTGAAGGCACCAGCGGTGATGTTGAATGTGCTTGGGGATGCCTGGTTTAAGTCGTCCGATCAGCCAAGCGAGCCTGACTGGCAGGCCGTACGGGCACAGCCTGATGTAGCGTTGCATCTCTACGGAAAATCCGATCCAAGGCCTGGCCGCAAAATGGCCCATGTCACCTGCCTGGGATCAACATTGCCGCAGGCCTTGGGCCGCGCCCGAAATGTGGCGGATATTCTTGGCCTGGATGTTGGTGATGGCCTTGCCTAAATCTGATTCGGGTGTGCCTGCGGCCCTCTTGGCGGATCAGGCGGAGTCGATTGCCGAGGCGGCTCGGGCATTGGCTGCTGGCCATCTGGTGGCGCTACCGACCGAGACGGTCTACGGCTTGGGCGCAGATGGATTAAACCCGCAGGCCGTGATGCGGATTTTCAAAGCCAAGGGCCGGCCTTCGGATCATCCGGTCATTCTGCATGTGGCTGACCTTGACCATGCGAAATCCTTGAGTGCATCTTGGCCAGCGTCTGCCGATCTTTTGGCCAGGGCCTTTTGGCCAGGGCCGCTCACAATGATTCTGAAGCGGGCCGATTGTGTTTTGGATCTGGTGTCCGGCGGACAGGACACCGTTGGTATTCGCATGCCATCACATCCCTCGGCCCGCGCATTGCTCGCGGCGTTCTCCGCCTGCGGGAGTGGCGTGATTGCTGCGCCATCGGCTAACCGATTCGGCGCAGTGAGCCCCACGCAGGCCGCCCATGTGCTTGCAGGTATCGGGCCATGGCTGAGCGGGGACGATCGGATCCTCGACGGCGGCACTTGCGAGGTCGGAGTTGAGTCGACGATTGTGGATCTCAGCGGCCCATCACCTCGACTGCTTCGGCCCGGAGGGCTCTCTGCGGAGAGTGTCGCCAACGTGTTGGGATTGCCGGCTGCCGCCTTGCGCGATGCGCCAAGGGCCCATGAAACCGTGCCGCGGGTCTCGGGCAGTCTGCAATCTCATTACGCGCCCCGCGCAATTGCACGACTGGTGCCCTCAGGAGAACTTGCGAAGGCAGCGCAAATGATTCACGAGAGGCAGCCGGGCCAACATGTCATTGGCCTGTGGCGATCCCTTGTCGTAACGCCGATTACTGGAGTTGAGATCTGGCCCATGCCAGAGGATCCCGAGGGCTATGCCCGGGTGCTCTATTCCTGCTTTCACGACGCCGATGCAGCGGGTGCCGAGCATTTGTTGATCGAGACACCACCATCGGATTCCCGTTGGGAAGCAGTGGCCGATCGCTTGACGCGGGCCTGCGCCGCCCGATAACCGGATAGTGCGCTAGTACACTGCTTTGGCGCAGAGTTTAGGAAGCTTTGCAAAGAGTCTTTGAGCAGCCTGGCGCCGTGCATCCTGCTCTGGACTGACTGTGTCGCGCTGGGCGGCGGACCAAATCGACTGCGGAAAGTAGGGATCATCATGCCAGCGGGGGATGATGTGCCAATGCATGTGCGGCACCTGATTGCCAAGACTGGCGATATTGATCTTGGTGGGCTTGAGCTCTTGGCGCATGGATTCATCAATGACCTGCAGCAGGCTAAAGAGCTGTTCGCGCTCCGGCTTCGCGAGCCAGGACAGTTCAGTGACATGCCGATTCACAATCAAGCGCAGCGTGCCAGGGGTAGCCGCCTCGCTGGCATCGATCAGCCGCCAGAAGGCGCCGCGCCAGATCATCGTTTCTTTCTCGGGTACACACAAGCCGCAGTCGGATCGCGGCGCCGACGAGGGCTCATCTTTATCGGATTTCATCAGGATTGAGAGAATCGACATCGACGATTTTCCTTATCGGCCAGAGCAGTGGCCACCGCTTGCCGCCTCACCGCTGCCCAGAGCCAAGGCGGGGGGTTCGACCCGATAGCCATAGGGTGAGTGCTGAAGATCAAGTGCGATCAGCCCCAAGGCCAGCAGCCAAAAAATAATGACGCCGCGGCTCATGCGATGCCAGCCTTTGCCCGCGCACGAACGCCGACCATTGAACCAAGAAATGCGAACGCAAACCAGACCCAGCCATGTAAGCTGGCAGAGGCGATGCCGCCGAGATAGCCACCGACGTTGCAACCGAACGCGAGCCGAGAGCTGTAGCCCATGACAAGGCCAGCTGCAATGCTGACGGCCAGAGCGGGGGTGGATGGCCAGCGTGGTTTCTCAACCACTCTTACATTCCACCGATCGGCAATCAGCGCGCCATACAGCAGTCCGATGTTGGTAACAGAGGTGACATCCCAGAGAATGGGCTCAAGCAGCCGCTCGGCATGTGGTGCCATGCCCCAGAAGGCGTCCTGACTTAGGTCAATACCGAGAGCACTCGCCACCTTCGCGCCCCAGAGGCCTAGGCCATACACAATGCCCCAGGGCTGACCAGCCACGATGAGGTGCGCGGCGTACACCACGGCCATTGCAATGGCGCCCCAGAACCAGCGTGAAGGAATGGGTGGCAGAGATCTTCCGCGGGCTTTGTGATGATGGGCAGAGACAGCGATGCTGACCAACGTAATCAGCGCGCACACGCCAATGGTGATGAGTAGTGCTGGGCCAAGACCGAGTTGCGCGATCAAATCAACGGGCTCATCGGGCTGAGCATGGCCGATGACATTCAGTGGCCCGCCCAGCTCAGTCCATGCGGGAAGGTGGGAAGCGCCCACAAAGCTTCCAACGATAAATGCCGGCAGCACCGCCCATGAGGTGGGTGAAGAGGCCCCCGCTTTGTAGAGCGTGCCTGAGCCGCAGCCGTCGGCGAGCTGCATCGTGAAACCGAATACCAGCGCACCCAGCATCAGGCTCCAAGTGATGGGCGCCAAGGCGCCCGCCATTTCCTCGCTGGCGTGGACAAGAAGCGGAAAAGCCAGTAGCGCACACAGCGATAGCAACAGCATCTGGCCCGCCATTCCCCAGGGATCGCGTTCAGTGACAAGCTTGCGCCAGCCCGTTGCAAATCCAAATCGCGCGCTACTTAAGGCCGCGCCAAAGCCAAGCCCGAGTAACAAAAGGAGGCCGGCACGGATCCCGGCAAACCAAGTGATGGCGAGCCACGCTAAGAGCGCCGGAAGAATGAGCAGCAGTCGTTGCATCAGGCGCGGGGTCAGCGCTATCGCTTCAGGTTATCGACAGAGTCTTTAAGCTGCTGCTTTAAGACCGCAGCCCGTGAGGGCTCGTTGTCCATGGGGTTTCGACTCTTTGACCAGGATACGGTGGACTCTGGGTAGAGCTTGATATTGCGCTGGCCGAGAAGCTGGGTGAGCACAAACCAGGTGGTCGCACTCCAGTGGCCCGTATTGCAAAAGGTGATGACTTCTTGCTCGCCGATCAGTCCTGCGTTTTTGGCAACTGATTCGAGCTGATCACGTGGCAAGAGCTTGCTGGTATTGAGCTGAAACCATTCTTCATGATCATGGTTTTTTGCGCCCGGAAGTGTGCCCGCTCTGGGCGACGATGGATGCTTGTCTTCGCCAAGAAAGTAGTCTTCCGGCCGAGAATCGGAGAGCAGGAATTTTTTCCCCGATGCACGATTGCGAATGAGCCCGGCAATCTCGTTCGTGGTTGCGATTTGCGTACGATCCAGCTTCACCGAGATGCCGCTTGCGGCCGGTGTGTTCTTGGTCGTTTCAATCGGATAGCCGAGGGCCCCCCAGGCGCCCAGACCTCCCTCGAGAATGGAGATGCGCTTGAAGCCCGCCAGATGCAGGGTCCAGAACAGTCGGGCGGCACCGCCAAAATCGCTGGCATCGGATCCGACCGGCGCGATCACGATGTGGGCCTGATGATCGATGCCCCATTTTCGAAACAGCTGAGTGAGCTCTTGATCCGAGAGTACCCGGCCCGGATTTTTCTCTGGACCGCGAATCGATGAGTACGGGGCGGCGATCGCGCCGGGGATATGGCCCGCATCGTAGTTGGGGGTTTTACCATCGCCTTGCATGAGCTCACGGATATCGAGAATCCGCAGGTTGGCCTTTTTATCGATCAGGACTTTCAAGGACGCCGGCGTAATGATCGGCGCGACTGCCTCGGCAGCCGCAGCCGCGGTGGCCGGCTGGGCCTGGGCCCTGAAAGGGTGTAAGCAGAGCATCGCAGACACTGCCAGACAGCACACCAGCACCTGCAGCGCACGGGCTGCGCGCCGGGGGCTGGGCATCAGGGGCTCAAAAAGTGCGGCTTGCGACATCATGGCAGACTCACATTGATAACGATATTGGCATGTGTGCTGAATCGTGGGGACTCGCGGCACACAGGTCTGAGGATACGTGAAATTGGATGCGGGCCCATTCAGAATCTGAAATCTTGCTAAGACAAGGGGTGGTGATGACACAGCGGCAGACAGCGATTTTTGGGGGCGGGTGTTTCTGGTGTCTGGAGGCTGTTTTTCAGGATCTGCGCGGCGTGTCGGCCGTGCTCTCGGGCTATATGGGGGGCCACCTGGCCAGCCCAAGTTATGAGCAGGTCTGTGGCAAAAGCACTGGCCATGCCGAGGTGGTGCGCATCGAATTTGATTCATCGGTCATCGGCTATGACCAATTGCTGGATGTCTTTTTTGCAATTCATGACCCGACCACACCGAATCGACAGGGCAATGATGTCGGGCCCCAGTACCGTTCGGTGATTTTCGCGCTCAGTACCGAGCAGCTAGCGAGCGCCCGCGGCAAGATGGCAGCAGCGGCAGCGGTATGGTCTGCACCGATTGTGACCGAGCTGATTGCGACTTTTGATGAAGTTGGCCAGCCGATTGCTAGCAATGAGACGCGTTTTTGGCCAGCCGAGGCTGAGCATCACAACTACTTCAAGCGCAATCCTTCGCAGGGTTATTGTGCATTTGTTGTGGCACCAAAAGTCATGAAAGCACGGGCGGCGTTCGCCGCGCTCATGGCCTAGCGTTAGGGCGCAAGCCGTTCAATCACCCAGTCGGCATCCGATGACCAGCGCTCCGGCCGACGATAGCGCAGCCGATCATGAAGACGAGAGCGTCGGCCTTGCCAGAATTCGAATGCATCAGGGCTAAGCCGATAGCCGCCCCAATGTTCGGGCTTTGGTGGGTCGATGGAAGATTCCGCTGGAAATGCCTCCTGCAGATTTTTCTGCCGCACTTCAAGCCATTCACGGCTGGGGATCACTTCACTCTGAGGTGAGGCCCAGGCGCCCAGACGGCTTGAGAGCGGCCGTGATCGAAAGTAGTCCTCAGATTCTTGGTCCGATATTTTTTCAACAGCGCCCTCGATGCGAATCTGCCGCTCAAGTTCAGGCCAGAAAAAGACCACGCTCGCATAGGGATGGGCAGCCAAGGCCTGGCCCTTTCGGCTTTCGTAGTTTGTAAAAAATGTAATGCCTGCTGCATCAATGCCTTTGATCAATACAATGCGGCCCGACGGCCGGCCACTGGGATCAACGGTGCACAAGGTCATGGCATTGGGTTCGAGCACCTCGGCCTTGGTGGCTTCCTGAAACCAGCGCTCGAACTGCGATACTGGGTTCGCAGCAACATCAGTGATATCCAGCGCTGCTTGGGCATATTCCTTGCGGAGATTTGCAAGCCGTTGTGGGTTAGAGGTGGGGGCTGTCATGGGCGGAGCAGCAAATTCGGAGCGTTGGCAGGTGGTTATTCGTCAGTCAAAGCAGAGTGTAGCGAGGATTAAGCAAGCGGATACGGAAAAGAAAACGGTGCATTCAAGGGGGCCAGCATGGACTCAATCTGTTCGGCAGTATTCATGAGCGCATCATCGCCGGCCCAGGGGCCGACGAGCTGCAGTCCTACCGGCAGCGGCAGCTGCTGTGGCGATGGCTGGGCAAAGCCTCCGGGCAGGGAAAGCGCTGGCAGGCCGGCTACCGAAAAAATAAAGTTCGACGCTAGCCAATCCACATAAGTCTCGAGCCGATGGCCGTCGATTTCTGAAATATAGGGCGTCTCAAGATCAAACGGCAGCACCTGATTGGTGGGCCCAGCAAGGGCATCAAGACGGTGGGACTGCATGTAGCCCTCCAGCTGCCTGCGGGCGGCAGACCGGAGTTTTTCCGCATGGGCAATCTCAGTGGCGGACAGTTTGAGCCCCTGCTCGATATTCCAGACGACAGTATCTTTGAGCTGGCCGCGGTGAGTGGCGTAGAGCTCCCCGAGCTCGGCAACAAAAAATAATCCACGCAGAGTGAGAAAGGCCTGGCGCATCTCGGGCAGCTTGGGGAAGCCCTCGATGATCTCAACCCCGTTTGCCGCAAGCGTTTTAACGCAGGCCTGCATCTGATGGCGGACTTCTCGCTGCACCGGCAGCCCACCCCAATCAATCGAAAATCCAATGCGCAGTTTTTTGCGCTTTGCGTTCAGTGCCTTGCGCAACCGGGATTCACGATTGCGTTGAGCACACCATTGATCGAGACTTTGATTCGGTACGCAGCCGGCAGGATCAAAAATAGCGGCAAATAATTCGCGAAGATCTGCCACTGTACGGGCCATCGGGCCCACCACACTCAACGTATTGAAAGGATTCGCACCGCTTTGCAGCCGGGGCTCGAGATGACTGGAGGGCCGCAGGCCGACAACTGCACAAAAGCTAGCTGGATTTCGCAGCGAGGCGGCGAGGTCGGATCCATCGGCCAGCATCACCATGCCGCACCGTAATGCAACTGCGCTGCCACCGCTGGATCCGCCGCATGTGCGGCTGAGATCCCAAGGGTTGCGGGTCGCGCCGAACACCCGATTGAAGGTCTGTGATCCGGCGGCGAACTCAGGCGTATTGGATTTGCCAATAAGCAGTGCGCCCGCATGCCGAATCCGAGCAACGATCTCTGCATCTTTCGCGGGTCTGTGCTGGGCGTAAATTGGACTTCCATAGGTGGTGAGGACCCCCTCGGTGTCAAACATGTCTTTGGCACAGTAGGGCAGGCCCGCCAGCGGGCCGACTGCGGCAGACCGCCTCCCGGTTCGCCCGGCCAACAGCAGTTTGTCGAGCCTTTTGGCCTCGCCTTCGGCCCGATCCAGGCATAGGGTTGGCAGCGCATTGAGGCTAGGGTTTAGCCTGGTCACGGCCTGGCGATGCTCCTCGAGAAGCTCCTGGCAAGAAATCTCCCCACGGGCCAGCAGTCGTCGCGTGGAGGCGATGTCACGGTCCGGCCAAGAGCCGCTCGCAGCCTTAGGCCGATGGGATTTGGGGGCTGTCTTGGCGGCTGGCATGGCCCCATTTTAGGTGGTTATGGACGACCAGTTTCGGGTTAGTTTGTCGATCCCCTGACCTAGACGTCCATTGATTGTTTTAATCAATGAAAAAGAAACTTTCAATTGGACTTGTCTAAATTCAGGCCCTAGGATGCGGTCTGTTCGCTAACGCAATCCTGGCCAGTGTGGCCCGTGATGGCGTTGGGAGCACCGGTGCAATTCCCGTTGCAATGTTGTTAATTGAAAAGGAGAAGTGAACATGCCTCAACTGAAAGGAACCAAGACTCACCAGCATCTGAAAGATGCGTTTGCCGGTGAGAGCCAGGCGAATCGCCGTTACCTCTACTTCGCGAACAAGGCTGACGTCGAGGGCTATACCGAAGTCGCTTCGCTGTTTCGCTCGACCGCAGAAGGCGAAACCGGCCACGCCCATGGCCATCTGGACTATCTGGCCCAGGTCGGAGATCCCGCCACCGACATGCCGATTGGCGACTCTGCCTCTAACCTGAAGTCTGCGGTTGCTGGCGAGACCCACGAGTACACCGACATGTACCCCGGCATGGCAAAAGATGCCCGTTCGGAGGGCTTTGACGAGATCGCTGACTGGTTTGAGACGCTGGCCAAGGCTGAGCGCTCGCACGCCAACAAGTTCCAGAAAGCACTCGACGCACTGGCTGCCTAATTCAGTTCGCGCAAGCAGCTGATCTGCAGGGCCTCAGCGAAAGCCAGGGCCCTGTGGAGCAAATGTTTGAATATTCGATCACTAGAGAGAGCAATGTATGTCAGCACGTGAGGGTTCATTAGAGGCGCCGACCCGGCATCCCATTGACTGGAAGAGCAAGGAGTTTTACGACGAGGCCTCCTGCTTTACAGAAATGGAACGGGTTTTCGACATCTGCCATGGCTGCCGCCGTTGCGTGAGCCTCTGCAATTCGTTTCCGCGGCTCTTTGATCTGATTGATGAGGGCCCGACCGGTGAGATGGATGGCGTGCCGAAGGAAAAATACTGGGAGGTGGTCGACCAGTGCTACCTCTGCGACGTCTGCTACATGACCAAGTGCCCGTATGTGCCGCCCCACCCCTGGAATCTTGATTTTCCGCATCTGATGCTGCGGGCCAAGGCGATTCAGTTTAAAAAAGGAACGCCAACCAAATTTCGTGACTCGGTGCTCTCCAATACATCCGCCAACGGAAAGCTCGCCTCGATCCCGATCGTCGTGCAGACCGTTAACGCACTGGCCAAAAATAAGACCGCCCGTGCGCTGGGCGAGAAGATGCTGGGCGTCCATAAAGAGGCCTGGCTGCCGGAGTTCACATCCAAGCCCTTTGAGAAGACCGCTGCGGTTTCAGAAACCCTTGCAGTGAAGCCGGGCGCGAAGACGGCTGGCAAGGTGGCGATCTATTCGACCTGCTATGTGAATTGGAATGAGCCGGGCATTGGGCATGACCTGATCAAGGTCTTAAAGCACAACGAGATCCCTTATGTAGTGGTGGAAAAGCAGGCCTGCTGCGGCATGCCCAAGCTTGAGCTGGGAGATCTTGAATCGGTGGAGGCCCTGGCCAAGCAAAACCTTCCCGTGCTCGCCCGCCTGGCGCGTGAAGGCTACGCCATCATGACGCCGATTCCATCCTGCACGCTGATGTTTAAGCAGGAGATTCCGTTAATGTTTCCTAACGATGCCGATGCCCAAGCCGTGAAGGCCGCCATGGTGGATCCGTTTGAGTACTTTGTGAATCGTCACAAAGACGGGCTGCTGAAGACCGATTTCAAGCAGGGCCTCGGAAATGTTTCTTATCACATCGCCTGTCACCTGCGGGTACAAAACGTCGGCCAAAAGACACGGGAGATGCTCGAGATGGTGCCGGATACCGCGGTGAACACGGTGGAGCGCTGCTCTGGCCATGCTGGAACGTGGGGCGTTAAAAAAGAATTTCATGACATCGCAATGAAGATTGGCCGCCCGGTGTTTCGCCAGATGGCCGAGCACCCCAAGGCCAACAACGGCCAGGGCGGTGAACCGGATGTGGTGGCCTCCGACTGTCAGCTGGCCGGCCATCACATCGAGCAGGGAATGGCGGGAAAGGCTGACGGTAAGGTGGCCCACCCATTGTCGTTATTGGCGCAGGCCTACGGAATTTAAGCAAGGAGGTAATGGAGAATGAGCATGGCACAAATTTCACGAGATTCACTCTGGACCCTGGAGCACTACGCGCGGATCCGCAATCAGTTTCGTCAGGAGGTGATTGCGCACAAGCGCATTCGCCAGGTCGCTTTGGGCGATCACATCACATTGTTTTTTGAAGATGAAAAAACAATTCGTTATCAGATCCAAGAGATGCTGCGGATTGAGAAGACGTTTGAGGAAACGGGGATTCAAGATGAGCTGGATGCCTACAACCCACTGATTCCAGATGGCCGTAACTTCAAGTGTACGATGATGATTGAGTATCCGAACCCCGAGGTCCGCAAGACGGAGCTTGCAAAGCTCAAGGGTGTTGAGGATCGGGTCTGGGTTCAGGTCGAGGGCCGAGAGAAGGTCTTTGCGATCGCCGACGAGGATCTGGAGCGAGAAAACGAAGAAAAGACATCCTCGGTGCATTTCATGCGATTTGAACTCGACGAGGATATGGCCGGCGCGCTGAAATATGGCGTGGGCCTGGCCATGGGTGTCGATCATCCCAACTACAAAGTGGTGGTGGATCCTGTTGCCGCCGAGACGCGGGCCTCGCTGGTCAGGGACCTTGCATAAGATAAAATGTGAAGGTCACATCACGGGATAAAGGAAAGACTGCAGTGAGCGCAAAAAATGTTCTTGGTGGTCCTCTTGCGCCCTGCAGCCTGGATCCCGTGACGGGCTTTTTTCGAGATGGCTGCTGCAATACGTCTTCTGAGGATTACGGCAGTCATACGATCTGCGCCCAGATGACCGATGCTTTTTTGGCATTTTCCAAGTCGCGCGGTAATGACCTCTCGACCCCAAATCCCGAGTACCGTTTTCCTGGCCTAAAGGCCGGCGATCGGTGGTGCCTGTGTGCTGCCCGCTGGCGCGAGGCTGCCGAGGCGGGCCTTGCACCGCCCGTGATTCTGGAATCCACACATGAGCGGGCGCTTGAGGTCGTAGCGCTTGCCGATCTCGAGTACCACGCCCTGCAGCCCGCTTAGCCGCAGGGTTCACCTGCGGTATTAGCCCCGGACCGACTGGGGTCTCTGAGGTTTTGTTTTGCTGCCTCGGAACTGATCACCGCTCCACTAAGTCCATAACAAAAAACTAAATTTCTTATGTCCTCACATTTCGTTGATTCGGCAGTTCAGTCATCCCGCTTGGCGCAGCTCAGTTTGTTGAACAGACGGTGTTCAGCCTGGCTGTTGTTCGCAGTCGCTCTTGCTGGGTCTACGGCCACTGCGGCCGCCCAATCAACGCTGATTGCGTCGCAGCTGACCATTGATCAGATCACCGAGGTGGTCTTACAGCACAACACCGATTTCGCCGCAGCCGCCCGAAGCCGTGATGCCGCCACGGCGGCGGTGCGCTCCGCACGCGCCCTGCCCAATCCGCGTCTTGAGATCGCCTCGGGCGATAACGCCTTACGTCCGGCAAGCGCTGCAGTTGCAGGCCGTGTGGAGACCCGCGGCGTTGCCCAACTCATCGAGAATCCTTTTTTGCGTAGTGCCCGAATCGATGCGGCCTCTGCCGGATCAGCGGCGGCGGGTCACGAACTCACTTCGGTACGAAATAATTTGGTGGCGGAAGTGCGGCTGCGTGCCTTTGAGGCACTGTTAAGGCTTGAGGAGGAAATCGCGGCCCGCGAGGCAGTACGGCTACTTGAGCAGATCCGTGATCGCGTCAAACTCAGGGTGGATACCGGCGAAGCGCCACGGTTCGAGTTAATCAAGGCGGATGCTGAAATCATCAGCGCCCGGCAGCGACAAGTGAGCGCTGCAATCAAGGCCGAGCAGGCCTTCATCACTTTGAATCGCTTGGCGGCAGGCCGTCTGCCAGAAAAATGGTCGATTGCCGGCCGACTCGCAGATGAAGCCCAGCCCATGGTGCTTGAAGAACTTATGCAGCAGGCCCTCAACAAAAGCCCCGAGCTTGCAGTTTTGCGATCTTTGCTTGAGCGTGCCGATGCCAACGTGAGCCTTGCAAAATCTGGCCGGCTTCCCGGTGTTGAGCTGCGCTATCAGGAGCTTCGGGATCCTGAAATTCGTCAGACCATGACCGGCGTTGCAATACAGATCCCGCTTTTAGATCAGCGCCAGGGCCCAGTGGCCGAAGCGGCCGCCGAGCGGCTCAGGGCCCAGACCCGTCTTGATGGCGCAATCCTCGAGATGCGCCAGCGCGTGTTGCTCGCATGGAAATCCTACGAGATGGCCCGGGCTGCGGTCGAGGCCCTTGGCCGCGGTGCCATCCCTGAGGCCGAGGCCGCACTGCGTGTCGCAGAAGCGGCATATCGATTTGGAGAGCGCGGCATTCTTGAAGTGCTGGATGCCCAACGTGTACTGCGGTCGGTGCGCGCGGATCTCATTCAGGCTCGGTTCGAGCTTCAGGCAGCCCGAATCTCGCTCGATAAGCTTGCTGCCCGCTACATTGCCACTGCCCAATGAAAGACACAATGACACTCAGCACAAACCTCACCGTTAAACGCTACCCACGTTTTCGTGTAGCCGTCGCTGCAACAGCCTCCTGCTTGTTGCTGGCGGCCTGCTCAAGCGAGGAGCCCGCAGCTTCCAGCGGACCGAAGCTGGATGCCAAAGATGTTGCGGTAAAGCCTGAGATGCAAGGCTATTTCACCGCGGGCAAGGTCGAGGCCGCTGAGCTTTCGCGAATTGTGGATATCTCGGGAACCATCCAGCCCGATGAGCGGCTCGTGACACGAATCGGCGCCTCGGTGCTGGGCAGGGTGACCAATGTCCTGGCGGAAGTGGGGGATAGGGTCTTAACCGGCCAGCCCCTTGCAAGCCTTGCCAGCCCAGAGCTGACGCAGGCGCAGGTCGCGTTCCTGCGCGCAAACGCATCATTTAATCAGGCCGAGCGGGCCGTTGAGCGGGCCCAGGTGCTGGTGAAAGCTGATGTGATTGGCACCGCCGAACTGCAGCGGCGCGAGTCGGAACTCAACATCGCGCGCGCAGAGCTTCGTGCCACTGGCGATCAGCTCACATTGATGGGTATGTCGGCCTCCATGATTGATACCTTGCGCAAAGATGGCGTACTCAACCCCAGCGTTGGCATCACCGCGACACAAAGTGGCGTGGTGATTGAGCGCAAGGTCAGCCAAGGCCAGGTGGCAACTCCGGGCGATCCACTCTTTACCGTGGCCGACCTCACCCGGGTTTGGGTGGTGGGCCAGATTCCCGAGCAAACCGCGCAGTATGTGCGGGCGGGGCAGGCACTCGAAATCGAGGTGCCGGCATTGAAAAATAAAAAGCTCACCGGAAAAATTGCAGTTGTCGGGGACACGATTTCCCCTGAGACCCGAACCGTTACGGTGCGTTCGGTCATCGACAACCCCGGGCGCAATCTCAAGCCGTCCATGCTGGTCAATATGCGCATTCAGGGCGATGCACGCAGTACTGCGGTAGTGCCGCTTGAGGCAGTGGTTCGCGAGGGCAATAAAGATTTTGTCTTTATAAAAAAAGCAGACAATGTCTGGACATTGGCGCCTGTTGAGCTGGGGCCGCCCGTGAACGAGACCGTCCGGCCAGTGATCTCAGGCTTGTCGGCTGGGGCGGAGATCGTGGTGAAGGGCGCATTCCATTTGAATAACGAACGCAAGCGCGTGCAGGAGTAAGGCCGTGATTCCGTCGTTGATTCGTTCCGCTCTCAGTCAGCGGCTCGTGGTGATTGTGATTGCGCTGGTGCTCTGCGGATTTGGGCTGCGTGAATCGCTGCGGCTATCCGTGGATGCGTTCCCTGATGTCACCAATATTCAGGTCCAGATTGCGACCGAAGCGCCCGGCCGCTCACCCGAGGAAATCGAGCGCTTCATTACCGTGCCCCTGGAAATTTCGATGACCGGGCTTCCGGGACTGACCGAGATGCGATCACTTAATCGCAGCGGTCTGTCGATCATTACCCTGGTCTTCACCGATAAAACGGATGTCTATTTCGCGCGGCAGCTGGTCACCGAGCGTCTGATCGAGGTCAGCACCCGTATGCCCGACGGGGTAGTGCCGGTCTTGGGTCCTGTGTCGACCGGCTTAGGCGAGGTCTTTCAGTACACCATCGAGCGGCCTGATGACGGCAAGCGTGAACTGACAGCTGACGAACTGATGGAGCGCCGCACGCTGCAGGATTGGGTGGTTAGGCCAATGCTGCGCTCGATTCCTGGTGTTGCGGAAATCAATTCCTATGGTGGTCTGGTCAAGCAGTTTCAGGTCCAGGTGGATCCGGGCCGCCTGCGACACTTCAATCTGACTGTGCAGCAGGTGGTGAATGCGATCTCTGCTAACAATTCCAATGCGAGTGGCGGTATTTTGCCCCAGGGCTCTGAGCAGTTTCTGGTGCGTGCAGTGGGGCTCATCCGCACGGTGGATGACATCAATAACATCGTATTGAAAGAACAAAGCGGTGTGCCGGTGTTTGTGCGTGATGTGGCCCGGGTGCAGATTGGTAGTGAAGTCCGTCAGGGCGCACTCATCAAGGGGGGGCATACCGAGAGCGCCGGCGGCATTGTTCAAATGATTCGCGGCGGCAATGCCAAGCAGGTCGTATCGAGAGTCAAAGAGCGGGTCGGGGAGATCAATGGCTCGGGCATGCTGCCCGACGGCTTGAAGATCGTACCCTTTTATGACCGCACCGACCTTGTTGATGCGGCCCTCTGGACTGTCGGAAAGGTGCTGATCGAGGGCATCTTTTTAGTGGTGTTGATTCTCTTTGTGTTTCTAGGCGATGTCCGCTCCAGTCTGATCGTTGTGGCTACGCTCATCATTACGCCCTTGAGCACCTTTATCGTAATGAATCGGTACGGCATTTCTGCCAATCTCATGTCGCTGGGAGGCCTGGCCATTGCCATTGGCCTGATGGTGGATGCCACTGTCGTGGTGGTGGAAAACGTATTTCACAAACTGGGTACGGCGGGTAAGAGTATTGGAGAGCGGGTCAGGACAGTCTTTGAGGCCACCACCGAGGTCGCGACGCCGACCATTTTTGGTATTGCAATCATCATTTTGGTGTTTTTACCCCTCATGACCCTGCAGGGCATCGAAGGAAAGATGTTTGCGCCTTTGGCGATTACGATCGCGGTGGCGTTGACCATCTCTTTGGTTGTATCGTTGACCCTCTCGCCCGTTCTGTGCTCATACTTCTTAAAGGGCGGCGCAGATCATGACACCAAGGCGATTGCCTATCTGAAGCGGCACTACTTAAATCTCTTAGATCGCGCGACACTGCAGGACCGCAGGACCTTGGCGGTGGCGGTTGGCCTGCTGGTGCTGTCTTTGCTCTTATTTCCGTTTTTGGGCAAGTCATTCATGCCGATTATGAAAGAGGGCGCGCTGACACCGCAGGTGATTCGGGTGCCCAGCATTTCGCTGGATGAATCGATTCGGCTGGAAATGGCAGCGATGAAAATGGTGGCTGAGATTCCCGGCGTGAAAAGCGTGGTCTCGCCGCTGGGCCGCGGTGAATCGCCAGCAGATCCTGCGGGCCCAAATGAATCCACCCCAGTCGCGCTGATTGACCCCGACTCGGGGCGGGATCAGGAGGAAATTGAAGAAGACATTCGAAAAAAATTATCGGCGATTCCGGGTGTGCAGGTAGTGATTTCTCAGCCGATAGCGCAGCGGGTCGACGAGATGCTGACAGGGGTCCGCTCTCAACTCGGAATCAAGGTATTCGGTGATGACCTGAATGAACTGCGCCAGCTATCCGAGCAGGTTGCAAAAGTCGTGCGCAGTGTTCGTGGCGCGCGGGACATTCGGGTAGAGCGCCTGTCTGGCCAGCAGTTTCTGACTGTAGATATCGATCGCAATGCAATCGCCCGGTATGGGTTAAATGTTGCGGATGTTCAAACCCTGATTGAGACTGCAATTGGCGGCAAAGAAGTCACGACGCTTTTTGAGGGGGAGCGCCGCTATGGCATTCAGGTCCGTTTCCCGCAGCGGTTTCGAGAGTCTATTGAAGACATCAGCAATATGCTCCTGCGGACCTCCAATGGCGCCCAGGTGCCGCTTTCCAGTGTCGCGAAGATTCAACTGGTCGATGGGCCTGCCCAGGTAAGCCGCGAGTGGGGTAAGCGCCGCGTAGTGGTGGGCGCCAATGTCGAGGGCCGTGATCTGGGCGGATTTGTCGAGGAGGTTCAGCAGCGCCTGGCCAAAGAGGTCAAGCTGCCGCAAGGCTATTACTTTAAGTTCGGCGGCCAGTTTGAAAATCTCGAGCGGGCCATGGACACCTTGTCGGTGATTGTGCCACTCACAATTGCAGCAATCTTTTTTCTACTTTTTCTTCTTTTTAATTCAGTCAAGCTGGCAAGTCTGATCATTTTGGTGCTGCCATTTGCTTCCATCGGCGGCGTGATTGGGCTGTTTGTCACCGGTGAGTATCTTAGCCTTCCTGCATCGGTAGGCTTTATCGCGCTCTGGGGAATTGCCGTATTAAATGGCGTGGTCTTGGTCAGCTGTATTCGCCGATTTCGGCAGGATGGGCTGGCGGTGGCCGAGGCTGTCCGCGAGGGATGCGTTCAGCGGTTTCGGCCCGTCATGATGACAGCGACCGTTGCCCTGTTGGGGCTCGTGCCGTTTCTGTTTGCGACTGGACCCGGGTCTGAGGTGCAACGGCCGCTTGCGATTGTGGTGATCAGCGGGCTGATTTCATCGACCCTGCTCACACTCGTGGTCCTGCCGACACTTTACCGTTGGTTTGATGACGAGCCCCAAGAGGTTTAACTGCTGGAATAATTCATGCAAAATGACTGCGAGAAATTGCTGCACGGAGCAATCGATAGGAGACTCGTAAAGTGAAAGAGATCCGCGCCATCATTCGGCCCAATCGGCTATCGCGCCTGCGTGAGGCTCTGCGTGCGATACCCAATTTCCCGGGTGTGACCGTCTTCAATGTCAAAGGATTCACGGCCCCCTCGTCCGTGGATCGTCGGTCGCTACGGGATGAACTGACGGACTTCACCGATAAAGTCATGGTTTGCGTGCTGGCCGAAGGCGATATGGTGGAAACGATCCGTGCCGCTATGATCGAGGCCTGCCAGACTGGACAGATCGGCGACGGGCTGGTCTGGGTGGTCGATATTCAGAGCATGCATCGTGTCCGCGATGGTTCTGCTTACTGAAGTGTTGCGGCAGGTCCAATAAGTTGGCTGGCTAGGCCATCTGCGATAATCAACGGATGGAATTCGAGATTCATCCGGTCACCGCATTTCAGCAAAACTGCTCCTTGGTCGTCTGTCCGATTACCCAGCGGGCCGCCTTCGTGGACCCGGGCGGGGATATCGATCACCTTCAGGCGGTCGCCCAGCAGGCCGGAGTCACGATTGAAAAGATCCTGCTTACCCATGGCCATATTGATCACTGCGGCCAGGCGGGACTGCTGGCCCGGCAGCTCGGTGTGCCGATCGAAGGGCCACATCAAGAGGATCAGTTCTGGATTGATCAGCTCAAAACCCAGGGCATGATGTTCGGTATGGCGGGAGCGGAGGCCTTTACGCCGGACCGCTGGCTTGTCGACGGCGATACGGTATCAGTTGGCCAGGAGACGATGCGCGTCATTCATTGCCCTGGCCACACGCCAGGCCATGTCGTCTTTGTCAATGAGGCGGACCGGCTGGCCTTTGTTGGGGATGTGTTGTTTGCGGGTTCAATTGGACGAACAGATTTTCCCCGTGGCAATCATCAGCAACTCATTGACTCGATTCGCGGAAAGCTGTTTCCTTTGGGCGATGACATAGAGTTTGTTCCAGGCCATGGGCCCATGAGTACATTTGGAGAGGAGCGACGCTCCAATCCATTTGTCGGAGAGTAGAGATGTCGAAATATCAGAAAGAAAAAGTGCTGAGCGTTCATCATTGGAACGACAGTCTTTTTAGCTTCACCACCACACGCCGGCAGGGCCTGCGCTTTCGCAATGGCCACTTTCTGATGATTGGCCTGGAAGTCGAGGGTAAGCCCCTGGTGCGGGCCTATAGCGTGGTCAGTCCCAACTACGAAGAGCACTTGGAATTTTTGAGTATTAAGGTTCCCAATGGCCCATTGACCTCACGTCTGCAAAATATCAAGATCGGCGATGAGATACTGGTCAGCGAAAAGTCGGTTGGCACCCTGGTGATTGATGACTTAAACCCGGGGAAACATCTCTATCTATTCAGCACCGGTACCGGCATTGCCCCCTTTTTGAGCATCATTCGCGACCCCGATACCTACGAGCGTTTCGAGCGGGTCGTGCTGATCCATGGCGTTCGTGTGGTGAGTGAGTTGGCCTATGGGGAGTACTTGAAAAATGAACTACCCCAGCATGACTTTCTAGGCGAGATGGTGCGCCAGCAGCTGATCTATTACCCCACGGTGACACGCGAGGCCTTTACCCACACGGGCCGGCTCACCACAGCGATTCAGACTGGCCAGCTCTTTTCGGATATTGGCCTGACGCCCCTTGATCCGACCGTGGATCGTGGCATGATTTGTGGCAGTCCCGCCATGCTTAAAGAGACCTCAGAGATGCTGGATCATCTGGGATTTAAGGTTTCCCCAAGCCTTGGCAACCCGGGTGACTATGTCTTTGAGCGGGCCTTTGTTGAGAAGTAGCTTCCACTGTTAGTTTTTTGGAGTTGGTATGCCCAGCGATATTGAGATTGCGCAGAACGCATCGATGCTCAGCATCACGGAGATTGCTCAAAAGCGCCTGGGTATTGCCGCCGAACACCTTGAGCCTTATGGCCGCTACAAGGCCAAGGTCTCATTGCCGTATCTGGAGTCTTTGAACGACTTGCCCGATGGCAAGCTCATTTTGGTGACGGCGATCAGCCCAACGCCAGCAGGCGAAGGCAAGACCACCACCACGGTGGGACTAGGCGATGCGCTGAACCACATTGGTAAAAAAGCGGTGATCTGTTTGCGTGAACCTTCTCTTGGCCCAGTCTTTGGGGTGAAGGGCGGTGCTGCCGGCGGCGGATATGCCCAGATTGTGCCGATGGAAGATATCAACCTGCATTTCACTGGCGATTTTTCGGCAATTGCCCTGGCCAATAATCTTCTGGCTGCCCTGGTGGATAACCATATCTATCACGGTAACGCGCTGGGCATTGATAGCCGCCGTGTCCAGTGGAAGCGTGTGATGGATATGAATGACCGGGCCTTGCGAAAAATTGTCAATGGCCTGGGTGGTCCCGGTAACGGCGTGCCGCGCGAGGACAGCTTCGATATTGTGGTGGCCTCGGAAGTCATGGCGATTTTTTGCTTGGCCCGATCTCTTGAGGATCTCAAGGCCCGGCTTGCCAATATCGTGGTGGCGTATACCCATGATCAGAAGCCGGTCCGTGCAAAAGACCTCAATGCCCACGGCGCGATGACGGTGTTATTGAAAGATGCCTTGGCCCCGAATCTGGTGCAGACCTTGGAAAACAATCCCGCCTTTGTTCATGGGGGGCCTTTTGCCAACATTGCCCATGGGTGCAATTCGGTGATCGCAACCCGGGCTGCGCTTAAGCTTGCCGATTATGTCGTGACTGAGGCCGGCTTTGGGGCGGATCTGGGCGCGGAAAAATTCATCGATATCAAGTGCCGTAAGTCAGGCCTGCGGCCTTCCGCTGCAGTGATTGTCGTCACGGTCCGTGCCATGAAATATCACGGCCATGTGGCCCTCAATGCACTTACCCGGGAAAACCTTGCCGCGCTGGATCAGGGCCTGGTCAATCTTGAGCGCCATGTTGAAAATATCACCCGTGTCTACGGAATCCCTTGTGTTGTCTCGATTAATCAGTTTGTGAGCGATACGCCGGCTGAGATTGAGTTGATCAAGAAACGGATGCAGGTACTGGGGGTTGATGTAGTGCTCGCCTCGCACTGGGCAGAGGGCGGCAAAGGCGCCGCAGCGCTTGCCCAGTGCGTGGTGGCACTGTGCGAGACGCCATCGCAGTTTCAGTTTGTCTACGAGGAGCAGGATAGCCTTTGGGAAAAGCTCAATAAAATTGCCAAGAAAGTCTATCGCGCCAGGGAAGTTGCAGCAGATTCAAAAATTTATCAGCAGATTCAGGCTCTGCAGGATCAGGGATACGGCCACTATCCCATTTGTGTGGCCAAGACCCAGAGTTCTTTCTCCACCGATCCCAGCTTAAGAGGCGCACCCGAAGATCATGTCGTGACGGTCCGCGAGGTGCGTCTGGCAGCTGGTGCGGAATTTATCGTGGCGGTCTGCGGCGATATCATGACCATGCCGGGCCTACCCAAGATCCCTGCCGCCGAGCGCATTGATTTAGTGGATGGCAAGGTGGTGGGGCTTTTTTAGTTTGATGCGACTGCCTCAAGTCGCGGAGTCTCGCAGCGCTCGGCGCAGGATCTTGCCCACGTTGGTTTTTGGCAGCTCTGGCCGAAACTCAATTTGCTTGGGCACCTTATAGTTAGTCAGATATTGTTTGCAGTGATCAATCAGGGCCTCTTTGGTCAGCGCAGGATCTGAGCTTGCGACATAAATCTTGACGGCCTCTCCGGTCTGTTCGTCGGGCACGCCGATCGCCGCGACTTCGCGCACCGCAGGATGCATGGCGACAACCTCTTCGACCTCATTGGGATAGACATTAAACCCAGAGACCAGAATCATGTCTTTCTTGCGATCGACCAGAAATACATAGCCTTTGTCATCGACATAGCCCATATCCCCGGTCTTGAGAAAACCGTCTTGAAAAAAGATCTTTGCGGTCTCATCCGGCCGGCCCCAGTAGCCCGAGGTCACCTGGGGCCCACGCAGACAAATCTCACCGACTTCGTTAAGTGGGAGCTCCTTGCCGCTGTCATCACGAATCGAGACCTCAGTGGAGGAGATGGGCAGGCCGATGGATCCAGAAAATGGAATATCTGCCAGTGGATTGATGGTGGCGGCAGGTGAAGTCTCCGTCAGGCCATAGGCCTGCGACAGCGCACAGCCAGTCACGGCCTTCCACCGCTCGGCCACTGGTTTTTGTACGGCCATGCCGCCGCCGAGCGTGACCCGAAGGGTCGAGAAATTTAATTTCTGAAAATCCGGATGGTTCAAGAGCGCATTGAAAAGCGTATTCACTGCGGTAAATGCGGTGACAGGATACTTAGCCCACTCTTTTACAAAGTTTGGAATATCACGGGGATTTGCAATCAGAAGATTCTGTGCGCCGATACGAATAAAGGTGAGGCAGTTCGCCGTTAGTGCAAAGATGTGATAAAGCGGCAGGGCAGTAATGATGAACTCTTCGCCACGGCGGACGACTGGCGAAATCCAGTGTTCGGCCTGCAGAACGTTGGCGCAGATATTGCGGTGAGTGAGTATGGCCCCCTTGGAGACACCGGTCGTGCCGCCTGTGTACTGCAAAAAGGCGATGTCTTCTGGGGTAAGTCTTGGTTCATCAAAAGATTTCCCCTGGCCAAGGCTTAGGGCCTGTTTCATCGAAATGGCCTGCGGAAGATTCCAAGCCGGCACGAGTTTTTTAATCTTACGCACTACGAAATTCACGATGTGGCCCTTGGCGCCGAGCATCTCACCCAGGGGGGTCACGATGATATGCCGCACCTGGGTCTTGCCGATGACTTGCTCCAGCACATGGGCGAAGTTTTCCAGAATCACGATGGCGGTTGCCCCGGAGTCGGTGAGCTGGTGCTCGAGTTCTCGGGGCGTGTACAAGGGATTGCAATTCACCACCACGGCCCCGGCACGCAGGGTGCCAAACAGTGCGATCGGATATTGCAAGACATTGGGCATCATCAGGGCCACACGGTCTCCCTTTTTGACACCGACCGACTGCAGGTATTGGGCGAACAGTCGGCTCTGCTCGTTTAATGCCTGATAAGTGATGGACTTGCCCATACTGATGTAGGCAGTCTTGGGCCCAAACTCTTCGCAGGCTTGAACAAAAAAATCCGCAACCGAAGTGATGCGTTGGAGTTCGATTTCTGCAGGGACTTGCGGCGGATATTGCTCGACCCAGAGTTTTTGCATGATGCGCTCCTGATTTACAGGGTCTCAAATATACCTGCGGCCCCCATGCCTGTGCCGATGCACATGCTGACCATTGAGTAGGGTTTTCTCTGCCTTCTTGCACCGTGAATTGCGGTGCATGAACGAATCGCACCCGTTGCCCCGAGGGGGTGGCCTGCGGCGATCGCCCCGCCCAAGGGGTTGACCAGCGTGGGATCGAGTTTTAGCTCGCGAATCACTGCAAGCGCCTGGGCCGCAAAGGCCTCATTGAGCTCGACCCAGCCGATATCCTGCAGGCGAATACCCGATCTCGCGACCGTTTTTGGAATCGCTGCGATCGGACCAATGCCCATGATCTCAGGCGCAACACCGGCGACCTCGAAAGCAACAAAGCGTGCAATCGGTGTCAGGCTGTGGGTCTTGATTGCCGAGGCCGACGCCAAGAGCAGGGCGCCCGCACCATCTGACATCTGCGAGGAATTGCCTGCAGTCACTGAGCCCTTTGCATGAAAAACTGGCTTGAGCTTTGCGAGTCGCTCGAGCGTCGTATCGGCCCTTGGGCCCTCATCTTGATGCATCCAGGACCGCTTAAGCCGCGGCTGCGCCGACTCCGGATTCGGCAGATGAGCGACCAGCTCAAACGGCACGAGTTCATCAGCATAGGCGGCCTCGGCCTGGGCCTTGCAGGCCTTTGCGTGGGAGTCCAATGCGAATTGATCCTGATCATCGCGGCTGACGGACCATTGGCGGGCAACATTTTCTGCGGTCATGCCCATGCCATACGCGATTCCAAGGTGGGCATTATTTTCAAAGACCGCCGGATTCATCGCCAGCTTATTGCCCATGATTTGCGGCATTGCGCTCATGGATTCGGCGCCAGCGGCCAGCACGAGATCTGCCTCACCCAGCTGAATGCGTTGGGCAGCATAGGCCACCGCCTGAAGCCCCGATGCACAGAAACGATTAATCGTAATGCCGGGCACGGACTGGGGCAGGCCAGCGAGCAGCAGCCCAATGCGGGCCATATTCATGCCTTGCTCAGCCTCGGGCATCGCACAGCCAACGATGACGTCGTCAATCGCATTGCGATCAAACTCAGGTAGATGGCCCAGGCAGGCCTGAAGCGCTGCGGCCAGCAGGTCATCGGGCCGAGTGGATTTCATTTGACCATTTTTTTTACCGACCGGGAGCCGCTTGGCGGAAACGATGTATGCCTCTTGGCGTGATGTGCTCATGATGATTGCCTTGGTGTCAGTTACGCAGGGGTTTGCCGGTGCTCAGCATGTGCTCGATGCGGGCCTGGGTCTCTGGGGTTTTTAAAAGATCCACAAAGAGCTGGCGCTCCACGCGGATGAGCCAGTCTTCATCCACCCGTGTACCGGAGTCGATATCGCCACCGCACAGCGCAGTCGCTGCTGCGTGGGCGACTTTATAGTCGTGATCGCTGATCATCTTGCCCTCATGCATATTGACCAACATCAGCGAGAGATTTGCGATTCCTGTGCGGCCAGCGACGGGCACGGACTGCGCAACCGGCGGTGTGTAGCCTAGATCGGCACGATTGCGGGCGGTGCGCAGGCCGGCGTAGAGCAATTCATGGGCATGAAATACCGTGGCGTCCTGCGGCTGGGCAAAGCCCATTTCGATTGCCTGCAGGCTGCTTTTGGCGACCCTGGCCATTGCGATCGTGGTGAAGATCTGCTGGATAAACGGAAAGACCTCGCCGGGTGTCGGACTGCGGGCAGCCCACTGTGCAGCGCGAACCGCGAACTCTTTACAGCCACCGCCCGCCGGAATAACGCCGACGCCTGCTTCGACCAGTCCGGTGTAGGTCTCCAGATGCATCACCCGCTGCTGGGCATGCATCAGAAATTCGCAGCCACCACCCAGCGCAAGGCCCTGGGTGGCGGCAACCGTTGGTACGCGCGCATATTTAAGGGCCTGTGAGGCGGCCTGAAATTGGGCCACGATCTGCTCGAGCCGGGCGAACTCTCCCGCTTTGCAGGCCTGGGCGACTTGCTTTAGGTTGGCGCCGACACAAAATGGCGGCTCATGCCAGAGCACGAGGCCATCCAGTTCGGCCTCTGCCATCGCAATGCTGGCCATCATGCCAGCGAGCACCTCATCACTGACGGCGTGCATGGTGGAAGCAAAAGAGAGAATCCCGATTCCCGCATCCACATCGGGCAGACGCCAGAGCCGGACCTCTTTGTTTTGATACAGGGTCTCGCCTGCTGTCTGGCTGATCGGCATCATGCTGGGCCTGGCCTGCTCGCCAATCAGCAGCTCAGGAAATAACTGACGGCGATAGACCTCAAGACGTGATCGTCCGCGCTGAGCGCTGATGGCCGGCGCCCAGGATCCCTCTGGCTGATGCACGCCGGTGCGTGCTGGCGTGAAGCACCAATCGGGCAGCGCTGCATCACTGAGTGTTTTGCCCGCCTTGCGATCCGCCTCGATGGCTAGTGCGATTGCGGCCCATCCAGCAGCCTGCCAGAGCTCAAAGGGCCCATGGCTCCAGCCGAAGCCCCAGCGCATCGCAAGATCCAGATCGCGGGCGTTATCAGCGATCTCATGCAGGTGCACGGCGCTGTAGTGAAAGACGTCACGGAAGGTAGCCCACAGCAGCTGGGCCTGAGGATGCGGACACTGGATTAAGGCAGCAAATTTTTCTGCAGGCTGACGCAGTGCGAGAATCTTTTCGACTTCCGGGTCAATCTGGCTATCTGTTTTTCGATACTGGCCAGCCGCATAGTCAAGCACCAGAATATCTTTGCCCTCTTTTTTGTAGAGGCCGCGGCCAGATTTCTGGCCCAAGGCGCCTTCCTGGATGAGCTGTTCAATCCAAGTGGGCAGCTTGAAAAACGCATGCCAAGGGTCTTGGCGCAGCTGCTCGCGCTTGGTGTGAACGACATGGGCCAGTGTGTCGATGCCCACCACATCAACGGTGCGATAGCAGGCGCTCTTGGGCCGGCCGACACGCGGGCCGGTCAGCGCATCCACAGTGTCAAGGCCCAGGCCAAGGCGCTGGGTATGTTCCATTGTGGCCAGTAGCGAAAACACGCCGATACGATTGGCAATAAAGTTAGGCGTGTCTTTGGCACGGATGACAGATTTGCCCAGTGTGTGGACCAGCCAAGACTCCAGGGTATCCAGGCCTTCTGGCCGGGTTTCATCACAGGGAATCAACTCCACCAGGCTCATATAGCGGGGTGGATTGAAAAAATGCATGCCACAAAAACGCGGCCGCAGTGCGGGAGGAATCTCGGCAGCCAGCGCGCGCACCGACAGCCCCGATGTGTTCGAGGCAATCCAGGCCGACGCGCTGCAATAGGGCGCAATCTTTGCATAAAGGGCGCGCTTGATATCCATGCGCTCGGCGACTGCCTCGATGATGAGCTGGGCTTCGGCAAGCCGCTGCAGATGATCATCGAAGTTATTGGGCCGAATCAGGCCCAGCACTGCGGGGCTGGCAAGAGGTGCTGGCTCGAGTTTTTTGAGTCGCTGTAAGGCCGTGCTCACGATTTGATTACGATCCTCGGCCGGGCCGGGCAAGTCGAAAAGATCGACTGCGATGCCCGCATTGGCCAGATGGCCTGCAATCTGTGCGCCCATCACGCCAGCGCCCAGCACGGCAACACGCTGAATTCGAAACTTATCCACGAATGCTCCTTGTTTTATTCCAGTTCAGTGGCCCACCCCGGAAAGGAGCAAAGCCAGTGCTAAAGATCACTCCCGCATCGGCGAGATCAGCATCTGCAATCACACCCTCTTGCACGAGGGCCTGCGTTCGATCGACTAAAGGCGCAATCAGGGACTCTGCAAGGCCTTCGGGGATGGCAGCAACGTCGCTACGATTCGCGATTGCTCCCTTTGACCATTCATAAAAACCGCGGCCCGTTTTCTTGCCGAGATGGCCTTGCGCGACACGTTCCATGAGGCACTTTGGCGCAGATGTGGTGTCCGAGAGTTGTTGGCCTGCAGCAAGCGCGATATCCAGGCCCACGGTATCGGCCAGTTCGATCGGACCCATCGGCATGCCGAAGCGGCGCATGGCGGCATCGATGACACTCGGCGCAACGCCTTCATCCAGCTTGCGCATGGCGCCCAGCATATACGGCGCCAGCACCGCATTGACCAAAAAGCCCGGCGCACTCTTAACAGGCAGCGGCAGCTTATCGATGCTGCGGACAAAGGCCGCCGCATCTGCTGCGGCCTGGGGCTGCGTGCCCGTAGCGGCAATCACCTCAACGAGCGGCATCATCGCAACAGGATTGAAAAAGTGAATGCCGACCAGCCGAGAAGGGTCGGCCAGTGCGGTGCGAAGATCCTCGATCCTCAGACTCGAGGTGTTGGTGGCGAGAATCGCCCCTGGCTTTAGGCGGGGCTCGATCTGCTGCAAGAGCGCATGCTTGGCCTGAAGATTTTCAAAAATCGCTTCAATCACAACATCGGCATGCTGAATTCCCTCGCCACTGGTGTCGGGGATGAGGCGATCCATCGCGGCCCGACGCAGCAGCGGATCACGCAGCCGTTTTTTAAAGAGCGCTCCCGCCCGCCCCATCGCTGGCGCGATTCGGCTGATGTCCTGATCCTGAAGTGTTACGGTCAGTCCGCGTAGCGCTCCCCAGGCGGCAATATCCCCGCCCATGGTGCCGGCACCAATGACATGCAGATGCTTCGCCTTAAACGACGATTCTTTGCCAAGCGATTTCAGCCGCTCTTGTAAAAAGAAAACGCGCAGCAGATTTTTCGTGGTCGGCGAGCTGATGATGGCCTGCATCAGCTGCGGCATTTTCAGCGGATCTCCATCGGCTTTCTGCCAGAGATCGATGATGGCGTAGGGCGCAGGGTAGTGTTCAGGCCGGGCTTTTTTTGCCACTTGTTTTTTTGCCATGGCCGCGATGATCGGACGCATAAGCGGATGATTCATGAGCGCCGGCAGGCCGGAGGGCCGATGTGGCGGCCGCCCGGATCGAATCAGCTCGGCGGCGGATCGTTCCATGAGCCGAGCAGGCACCGCAAGATCGACAAGGCCGACGCGCTTTGCTCGGCGCGCATCGAGCGTCTTGCCGGTGAGCATCATATCGAGGGCCGCCTGCGGCCCGATCAATCGCGGCAGTCGCATCATGCCGCCCCAGCCCGGTACGATGCCCAAGAGCACTTCGGGCAGGCCGAGTCGTGTGGATGGCTCATCGACGGCAATGCGGTAGCGGCAGGCCAGTGAGAGCTCAAGGCCGCCGCCTAAGCAGATGCCACGAATCAATGACAGCGTGGGATAGGGCACGGCCGCCAGGCGATGAAACAGATGCCAGCCCCGGGCGATGATCTCCTGGGCCTGCTGCGGCTGATCCAAGGCTTTGAATTCCTCAACATCTGCGCCAGCGATAAAGCCTGAGTCTTTGGCCGACTGAATAATCATTCCGGCAGGCGGCTTGTGATCGAATGCATCAAGCTGCACTGAAAATTCAGCGAGCACCTCAGCGCTGAGTTTATTCATGCTGGCGCCGGCTGTATCCAGCCGCATCCAGGCGATGCCATGGGCATCGATCGTGAGGTTCCAGTGTCGCATTACAGGGCCTCCATCAGAATCGCGCCGCCTTGGCCACCGCCAATACAGATGGCGGCAATGCCACGATGCTGCTGCTGTTGTGCCAGCGCGTGGGCCAGGTGCAGGGTGATGCGAGTGCCAGAGGCGCCTACGGGATGACCAATTGCGATTGCACCGCCGTGAATATTGAGCCGAGATTCGTCCAGCATGCCGGCGGCCACGCCTTCAAGCTGCGGCAGCGCGGTGCGACAATATTCTGTATCCGCCATTGCGCGGATACAGGCTATGACTTGTGCGGCAAATGCCTCATTGATCTCCCAGAGGTCAATATCCCGATGCTGTAATCCATGTCGATGCATCAGTGGCAAAGCAGCATGCACAGGCCCCAGGCCCATCTCCGCGGGATCCAACCCCGCCCATTGCAAATCGATTAGCCGTGCCATGGGCTTTAGCCCGTAGCGTTGGACCGCCTGCTCAGAGGCCAAGAGGCACCAGGCGGCGCCGTCGGTGACCTGAGAGCTATTGCCAGCAGTGACATTGCCGTATGGCTTATCGAAGACCGGTCGGAGTTTTGCAAGACCCTCTAAAGAGGAGTCCTCACGAACACCGTCATCGACCGCATAGATTTTTCCTTTGTCATCCAAGATCGGCACGATCTCATTGAACGCCCGTGATTGCAGGCCCGCCTGTGCGCGCTGATGGCTACGCACTGAAAACGCATCCATTTCGGCGCGATTGATGCCGAAGCGGTGGGCAAGATTTTCTGCGGTTTGCCCCATCGATAAGCCCACGACAGGATCGGTGAGGCCCCGAAGCAGTGCAATGACGGGGGAGAGAAGCTGGCCGGGATTGAGCCGAAGAAAATGCTGAAGCTTTGCCGGAACTGTTTTTTTAGTGGCCATCTCGGAAAACCAGCGCACCATGGCATCGGAATACAGCAACGGTGTGCGCGAAAGTGCATCCACGCCACCGGCCAAGACGAGGTGGGATCGGCCGAGTCGGATCTGAGACATGGCAGAGTCGATGGCCTGTAGACCCGAAGCGCAGTTGCGCATGACGGTCCAGCCGGGTACCCCATGGCCGCAGCCTATGCGCAATGCAACGACCCGGCCGATGTTGACTTCATCGGGCGCTGGTGCTGCACAGCCGAGAATCACCTCATCACAATCCGATGGTGCAAAAGGCTGGCGCAGCAGCAAGGAACGGCCTGCCTGCGTGGCCAAGTCGGAGGCGCTAAAAGGCCCCGGCCCGCCACGCGCCTTTAAAAAAGGCGTGCGGGCGCCATCAATCAAATAAACAGGAGCTGACGGGGTCTGCATCAGGCAGCCCGCGCATGGAGTGCCGCCGCCGTTGCTGGGGAGGCAGAGGACTCTGCCGATGCGGCGTGAATTTCAAAGGGAAAGTCATCGACATGAATCACACGATCCCGCAGAACATCTCGGCGTTTGAGCACCGCCGACTCTTCAGCGGTAATGATTCCTCGGTCTGCCGCCAGCTGGCCAATGTCTCGGACATTCGCAAGCGGCTCTGCCTTAAAGAGTCCTTTCTTTTCAGCAGCGCGGATTTTGACCTCAATGGGCTCGGCCGCAAGCACCGCTGCGAGCGCGTGCTCAATCGCGCCTACAGCGTCATGTTCGTCGTGATGTACAAAGCAAATCGGCGTCAGACGATCGCGGGCCACACCGGGATTGGCCAGAAGCTGTGCAACTCGATGGCCCAGTTGATCAGAGGGCGCACGCGCCGTGATGCCCCACGGAAAGAGCAGGCCGCGCAGCAGCCGGCCCACAAAACGATTCGGGAAGTTCTCAAATACGCCCTGAAAGGCTTGCGCGATGTTGACTTGGCAGTCCTGCAGACACCAGTGGGCGAGATCGGCATCTTCTCGAATTCGGCCTTCCATCTCATAGCGCTTAAGCACACAGCTGGCCAAAAACAGATGGGCAAGGATGTCACCCAGCCGAGCCGAGAGCCGCTCTTTGCGTTTTAAGCTTCCGCCGAGCATGAGCATCGTGATGTCGGCCAGAAATCCAAACGCGGCCGCACTGCGGTTGAGGCCTCGCATCGCTTGTCGCATCTCGACAGGGCCCTGGCTGCCTGGCCCGGCGAAAGCTGATGCCGTTAAGCCATGCCAGATGGCCCGCGCACCATTGGCGATCGTGTAGCGGACATGGCCCCAGAAAGCATGATCAAAATCATTGAGTCCCTGGCCACGATCCGGATGCTGGGCGGCCTGCATCTCTTTGAGCAGATAGGGGTGGCAGCGAATCGCGCCCTGACCAAAGAGAATCAGGTTTCGCGTGAGCACGTTGGCGCCTTCTACGGTGATGCCAATCGGCATCTGCTGATAGGCAAGGCCAAGAATATTGGATGGTCCCAAGCAGATGCCTTTGCCACCCACGATATCCATGCTGTCTGCCAACACCTGCCGAGCACGCTCAGTGACGTGATATTTCGCAATCGCCGAGACGACCGATGGCCGCTGACCCAGATCGATACTCGCTGCCGATAGCGTGCGCACGGCATCGTTGAGATAGGTATAGCCTGCGATGCGGGCAAGCAGCTCTTCGATGCCTTCAAACCGAGAGATCGGCGTCTTAAATTGATTGCGAATTCGCGCGTAGCCGCCAGCAACACGCGCCGCCAACTGGGCCAATCCGGCATTGGCAGAGGGCAGCGAGATCGCACGGCCTGCCGATAAACACTCCATCAGCATGCGCCATCCCTGGCCGGCCATCTTCGGCCCCCCAATGATGAATTCCAGCGGCATGAAGACTTGATCACCCTGCGTCGGGCCATTCATAAAATAGGTGTTCATCGGAATGTGGCGGCGGCCGATGTCAACGCCGGGATGGTTATGCGGTACCAGCGCACAGGTAATTCCCAAATCTTTCGTGCTGCCCAGCAGGCCATCAGGATCGTAAAGTCGAAATGCCAGGCCCAAAAGCGTACAGACCGGTGCCAGCGTGATGTAGCGTTTATTCCACGTGACCCGCATGCCGAGTGTTTCTTTGCCCTGCCAGAGGCCTTTGCAGACGATTCCGAAATCGGGAATCGCTGCGGCATCGGATCCCGCCCAAGGACTGGTCAGCGCAAAAGCGGGAATTTCCTCTCCGCGGGCCAGCCGTGGCAGGAAATAGTTTTTTTGTTCTTCGGTGCCATAGTGCAGCAGCAACTCGGCCGGGCCCAATGAGTTGGGCACCATCACTGAAATGGCCAGTGGCGATGAGCGTGTAGAGAGTTTGGCAACCACTTGTGAGTGGGCATAGGCTGAGAATTGTTTACCGCCGTAGGCCTTGGGAATGATCATGCCCAAAAAACCTTTCTGCTTGATGAAGTCCCAGGCGGCTTTGGGCATGTCGTAGTCTTTGAAGTTGACCTGCCACTCGTTGACCATCCGGCAGGCCTCTTCGACTTCGTGATCAAGAAAGGACTGCTCTTCTGCGGTGAGCTGGGGCCTTGCGATGGCCGTCAGACCTTTCCAATCGGGCCGGCCACGAAACAAATCGGCCTCCCACCAGACCGTGCCCGCTTCCAGGGCAGCCCGCTCTGTCTCTGACATCGACGGCAAGGCTGCTCGAAAGCCCTTCAGAATCGGGGCCGTGAGAAGCCGCTTTCTCAGCGGCGCTAATGTGAACAGCACTGCACAAGCAGCAAGAATAATCAGCATCATCAGGATGAACGACATGGCGTTTTCCTCTCGGGTAGGTCAATTGATTTGGGAAGGGGTGCACGTAGGCCGCCAATGAGAAAGCTCATCAGCCGCTCGCTCAGTTGATCCGCATCGCGGGCCTTTTTCCGGGCCGAGCGCGGTACTTCGGCGCTTTCGGGCTCGGTCCAGCGGGTCACGAGTTTTAAGCTGTCGGTGCCCGCAATGGCGTAGGCCGTTGCGCCCAGCATGAAATGAAAGCGCCAAATGATTTCTGCACGGGGCACATCGGGCAGGGCCCGAAACAAGGCTGACTTATAGCGCTCCAGCACATGTTGATACTCATCGGCCAGAAATGCCCGAATGAAATCGGCAGGCTCGGTCATCGTGCGGCCCAGAAGCTTAAGAAAGGTGGGCCCGCTCTGCGGCTCTTCTTTGGCAATGCGCAGCAGGGTGCCAAAAAATGCCTCGAGAATTTTGCTGGGTTTGAGTGGCTTTCCAGCGGCTGCTTTTTCAAGCGCATCCAGTGCGAGCAGCCGCTCGCGGTTCACCCGATCCAGCCGCCGGCGCAAGACTTCTTGGACCAAGGATTCCTTGCTGCCAAAGTGGTAGTTGACTGCTGCAAGATTGGCACCTGCCTCGGCCGTGATTTTGCGCAGTGAGGTCGCCTCAAAGCCATGGCGCACGAAGAGCCGCTCGGCTACATCCAGCAGCCGCTCGCGGGTCACGGCGGTGCTGGCCGCCGACAGGGGGAGTCCGGTATCATTCATACGTTCGTTTGAATTGAACCCGGGGCCGGGATTTTTTGCAAGGCGCCGGACTTGGGAAAGACCCTGAACAGGAGACTGGTTTGCCAATTCCACAATCCCTTGCCCAGCTGCGGCTGCCGCTGATCGGCGCGCCATTATTTATTGTCTCCAATCCTGAATTGGTCATTGCGCAGTGCCGGGCCGGAATTCTAGGATCGTTTCCAGCGCTCAACGCCCGTGAGTCCGGGGAGCTTGCTCGTTGGCTTGAGCAAATTCAGCAGGCCCTGGCCGAGCCTCAGCCGGCCGGCTGCCCCTACCCTGTAGCGCCCTTTGCAGTGAATCAGATCGTGCATCCGTCGAACCCGCGGCTCGCTGAGGACATCGAGCTGGCAGTCCGCTATCGGGTGCCGATCATGATCACCAGCCTGCACGCCCCAACGCCCGTGGTGCAGGCGGCCAAGACTTATGGCGGACTGGTGTTTCATGATGTGATCAGTCTGCGACACGCCGAAAAAGCAATTGAAGCGGGTGTGGATGGCCTGATTCTGGTGACGGCCGGGGCGGGCGGCCACGCTGGGCCCTTAAATCCTTTTGCGTTTATCGAAGAGGTGAGAAAAATTTACTCGGGCACCATCATTCTCTCGGGTGCGATGAGTCGTGGCCACCATATTCTCGCTGCCCAGGCGATGGGCGCTGACCTTGCGTATATGGGCACGCGATTCGTTGCCTCAGCCGAGGCCCGCGCGGTTCCTGAATACAAGCAAATGGTGGTCGAGTCGGGCGCTGAGGATATCGTTAGTTCGTCAAGCTTTACTGGCGTATTGGGAAATTATCTGCGCGGCAGTATTGTGCGGGCCGGTTTAAATCCTGATGAGCTGATTCAATCCGATAAATCAAAAGTGGATTTCGCAAGCCTGCGCAAAAATGCTGGCCAGAAAGCATGGAAAGATATCTGGGGCGCAGGCCAGAGTGTGGCGGGCATTACCGCGGTGATGCCGGCTGGGCAGATTGTGGATCAGCTGGAGCAGGAATATCGCTCTGCCCGTCAACGGCTTGGTGGGTAGTTCTGAGCTCGGGTTGTAAGGTGGCATGGTCAATGCCGTGCCGATCCCGCAGCATCTGCTGCGCGGCTTGCAGCACCTCGGGCCAGCGCGCAAGGCTGTCGACCTCAAGATGGGCCGTTAGGCTGATTTCCCCAGGCATGGTTTCCCAGATGTGTAGGTTGTGGACCCGAACCACGGATCGCATGCCTTGAAGTTCGATGCCGACGGCCTTGAAATTCACGGAGTCCGGCACATGCTCCATCAGAATTCGGGTCGAGCTGCGAAGCAGACTCAGTGTTGATTTCAGAATCAGGACACAGACCAGAAGGGAAAGCAGGGGATCAATGGGAGTCCACCCTGTAAAGGTGACCACCGCCCCGGCGATGATGGCGGCAATCGAGCCCAGCAGATCACCCAGCACATGAATCAGGGCAGCTTTTGAATTGAGATTACCCTGGTCTTTTGACAGCAGCCAGGCCACAACCAGATTGACCACCAATCCAATTGCAGCAACCGCCATGACGGTGATGCCTTCTACAGGATGCGGCTGCTGAAATCGGTCGATTGCCTCCCATGCAATCCAGATCACCATGGCCAGCATGGCCAAGGAATTCACGAACGCCGCCAGGGCCTCGGCCCGGCCGTCACCATAGGAGCTGGTCTCGGTTGGCGGCCGTCGTGCAATCATTTGAGCGGCCAGCGCGAGAAATAAGGCAGTCGCATCCGTGATCATGTGGCCTGCATCGGCCATCAGGGCCACAGAGCCTGACCACAGTGATGCCACAAATTCAACTGCGGCAAAGCCCAGGGTGAGCGCAACGGCCCAGCCCAGGACCGTCACATTCAATACCGTGCGGGCGTGGCCGCGGGTCGTGTCATGGGTGCTGTGGCCGTGTAGATCTTGCTGGCCGATGGGCAGCGCTTTAGAGCTGTGATGATGAGGATGTGACATGGGACTGCGACTTCAGTTCGCGCAGGGTGTGACCAACGGTAGGATAACGAAGGCACATGCGGAGCTCGCGGTGGACTCGCGTGGATTTCACGCGTCGCGATTCTGTAAGAAACCCCATCATCATGGGATGGAGTACGCCTTGTGCCGCCAGAGATTTCATTTCCTCGCGCGAGACGCGTGGCGGCCGGGCAAGGCCGATCGCGTCAGCGACTGCATCGAAGTAATCCGCCATTTTCATCTCGGTCTCATCGACCGCATTGGTAATGCGGCCAGGCCTACCGCGAAACAGTGCGATGAGAGCGATTCGTGCAAGGTCATCGGCATGAATGTGATTCGTGAAGACATCGTCTTCTTGTCGAAGGGCTGGCTGTTGTGCACGGAGTCGCGCGGTGGGCAGGCGCTCATGGCTATCGTAGATACCCGGAACCCGCAGCACGTGGGCGCCGAGCGGCCGAAGGGCCTGCTCCGCATCAAGCCGACGCAATGACCTTGGCTGGCGCGTCTGGCAGCGGCTGGTCTCTGAGACCTCGGCACCCCGATGGTTTCCATAAACGCCAGTGGTACTCAGATAAACCAGCGGCATCGCGACTTGGCAGGTACGCAGTCCGCAAGCGAGATCTCGCGCACGGCGGTCAAAGCTTGCTGCCTTGGCCTCAGCGGTCTTGGGCTCCGCCGTTGGCAGATAGATGATTGCGGCTTGCAGTATCGGCGTGATGCGCCGAACGCAGTGTCGATGATCGAGATCAAATCCAAGCGCGCTGTGCCGGCCCGAAAAAAATGCGGGCCGAATCTGCGGTGCGATGCGTTGAGCGGCCGTGCGGCCCACCACAATCAGCCGGGGACCGTGCTGCTGAGATGGGCGCGATAGGCAGAGCTCCAGTGAGCGACGCGCCACGTCGCCAAAGCCCACTAGGCCTAGCCTTAGGCGTCGAAATTGTCGTGGCAGTGCCATCGCTTTACTTTAAGGGCCCTTAAAAACAAAAAACCCTTCGATGACTCGAAGGGTTTTTGATGGTCTTCCCGTGAACGATTTACTTCACAGCCAACACATATTTCGCCATGGTCAGGGCATCTGCATCAGAGACCTGGGGGTGGGGAGGCATAGGAACAGGGCCCCATACGCCTTGGCCACCGGCCTTGATTTTCTTGGCTAATTTCTCTGCAGCGCCTGCATCGGCTTTGTACTTGCCGGCGACATCTTTGTAGGCAGGGCCTACCAGTTTTTTATCGTTGGCATGGCAGGCCGTGCAGTTGTATTTTTTGAGCAGCTCGGGCGAGGCAAAAGCAGCGCCGGCGGAGGCCATCATGCCTGCGGCGACGGTCAGAGCAACAAACTTACGCATGGATACTCTCCTGTTGAAAATCTAATCAAGTGTTTCAGCAGATTCAATGCAGTGCATCTGCTTCTTATAACGGGCCGACTCGGCATCCGGTTGACCCGAATTGTAGCCGCAAAACCTGTCTAGCCACGGATCTCGGGCTGAGAGAGCTCGGGGTCTGTGACCGCGCCACGGCTTGCCGAGGCCGCGAGCTTTGCGAATTTCGCCAGCACCCCGCGGGTGTAGCGGGGCTCGGGCGCACGCCAAGCGGCCTTACGGGTCGCGAATTCAGCCGCGCTGATATTGAGCTCGATGAGTTGCTGGTGGGCATCGATGGTGATGAAGTCCCCTTCTTTGACCAGCCCAATCGGCCCGCCGACTGCGGCCTCGGGGGCCACATGGCCGACCACCATGCCCCAGGTACCACCTGAGAAGCGGCCATCGGTGATGAGACCCACCGATTCGCCCAGCCCCTGGCCGATGAGGGCCGATGTCGGGGCGAGCATTTCGCGCATGCCAGGCCCGCCGCGGGGCCCCTCGTAGCGGATCACGACAACATCACCTGGCTTGATCGCCCGCTCCATGATGGCCTGCATGGCAGCATCTTCTGAGTCAAAGACGCGGGCGGGTCCAGTGATGACTGGATTTTTTAGGCCAGTAATCTTGGCCACACAGCCTTCGGGCGAGAGATTGCCTTTGAGAATGGCGAGGTGGCCCTCGGCGTAAAGCGCCTTTTCAATTGGCAGAATCACATCCTGATCCGCGCGAGGCGCGGCAGGAATGTCACTGAGCATCTCCGCAACTGTTTTTCCTGTGATGGTCAGGCAGTCCCCATGCAAAAGCCCTGCCTGCAGCAGAATTTTCATGACCTGCGGAATGCCGCCTGCGCGATGCAGATCGGTTGCGACATACCGGCCCGAGGGCTTTAAATCGCAAATCACTGGCACCCGCCTGCGGACCCGCTCAAAATCATCGATGTGCCATTGCACGCCAGCTGAGTGCGCGATCGCCAGGAAATGCAGCACTGCGTTGGTGGATCCGCCAACCGCCATGATGACGGCAACTGCATTTTCAATGGATTCGCGGGTGATGATGTCACGGGGCCGAATGCCTTTGGTAATGGCCTGAACCAATACTCGCGCTGACTCGGCTGCACTGGCAATCTTTTCTTGGTCCTCGTTGGCCATAGTGGAGGAGTACGGCAAGCTCATGCCAAGCGCCTCAAAAGAGGAGCTCATGGTGTTGGCCGTATACATACCGCCGCAGGAGCCTGATCCTGGACAAGAGCGCTTTTCGATTTCTTTAAAGTCGACTTCGTTGAGCCGGCCTGCAGTGAATTCACCGACGGCCTCGAAGGCCGAAACAATGGTCAGGTCCTTGCCTTTGTAGTGGCCGGGTTTGATCGTGCCGCCATAGACATAAATGGCAGGCACATTGGTACGCGCAATCGCCATCATGCCGCCGGGCATATTTTTATCGCAGCCGCCGATGACCAATACACCATCCATCCACTGGCCGTTCACGCAGGTCTCGATGGAGTCGGCAATGACTTCCCGCGAGACCAGGGAATATTTCATGCCCTCGGTGCCCATGCCAATGCCGTCCGAAATGGTTGGGGTGCCAAAGAGCTGGGGGTTCGCACCGGCTGATTTCAGCGCCACGACTGCGGCATCGGCCAAGGGCTGCAGGCCGCTGTTACAGGGCGTGATGGTGGAGTGGCCATTGGCGATGCCGACCATGGGCTTATTTACAAAGTCATCTTCTTGATAGCCCATGGCGTAATACATTGACCGATTCGGCGCGCGGGCCACCCCCTCGGTCACCATGCGCGACCGCTCGTTGAGTCGTTTCGGCGGGGTAGGGTTCGGCTTGGCCATGGGGCTAGTCTCCTTGGGGGGGATCAAAGGTTATATTGTGCCGTATGGCGCCATCGGTTCTTGTCCATCCGCAGTTTGATCCCATTGCGATTTCATTAGGCCCACTCGCAATACGCTGGTACGGACTCATGTATCTGGTGGCCTTTGCTGCGGTCCTGATTCTGGGCCGGCTGCGCATGAAGTCATCGGCCGCAACCTCGGTCATGGATGCACGCGGCTTGGATGACCTGCTGCTGTTCGGCGTGATCGGTGTGGTGCTCGGAGGTCGGCTGGGCTACGTATTGTTTTATAAGCCGAGTTATTACCTACAGCATCCCGAGGAAATTCTGGCGGTCTGGCAAGGCGGCATGGCCTTTCATGGTGGCATGCTGGGTGTGATCGCCGCGATGGGATTTTTCGCGTGGCGACGTCGGATTGAATTTTTTCGCGTAGCGGATTTCATCGCACCGCTGGTGCCCCTTGGCCTTGCGGCGGGACGACTGGGAAATTTTGTGAATGGCGAGCTCTGGGGCCGGCCCGCAGAGGCCGCACTGCCCTGGGCCATGGTCTTTCCGCAGGCGGGCGATCTGCTCGCCCGCCATCCTTCGCAGCTTTATCAGATGCTGCTTGAGGGCCTGCTGCTGTTTGTCGTGTTGTGGCGCTTCTCTGCCCGCCCTCGGCCACTGGGCGCGGTGTCGGGACTGTTCCTTCTGGGCTATGGCCTCGCGCGCTTTTTGGCGGAGTTTGCGCGCGAGCCAGATGCATTTCTCGGAGTGTTGTCCCTCGGCCTGAGCATGGGACAATGGCTGTCCTTGCCCATGGTCGTGGTGGGCGCTCTGATTCTGATGTGGTCTTATCGGCGATCAAAATAACGTGGCGCAGTCTGAACATCATGCCGTCGGCAGTATTGTCTGGGCCCCGATGCCGCCCGTTGCCCGGGTCACGCTGTCGCATCCGGGCCAGTTAAATGCGATCTCGATTCAGATGTGGCGGGAATTACGGCAGTGTTTTGAAGAAATTTCCGCCCGCACAGACTTGCGACTTGCAGTGATTGCAGGCCAGCACAGTGCGTTTGCCGCTGGCGCAGATATCTCTGAATTTGCCGAGCAGCGCATGAGCCGAGAGCAGGTCCGGGTGTATCACGAAGACATCATTGCACCTGCACTTCGAGCGATCGTGCATTGCCCGATACCTGTCGTGGCGGCCATTGATGGGGCCTGCGTCGGCGGTGGGCTAGAGATTGCCTGCGTCTGTGATCTTCGGATTGCCACTGACCGCAGCCGCTTTGGCGTACCGATTAATCGGCTTGGTTTTCCCATGGCCCCACAAGAGGCCGCCGCTTTGGTGGGCTGTGTTGGCGCGGCGACCGCACTGGAGCTTTTGCTGGAAGGCCGGCTGATGGATGCTGAAGAGGCGTATGACAAAGGCCTGGTCAATCGTGTTGTACCGCAGTCATTATTTGATGAGGCGTTGAACACGCTGATGCAGCATGTTCTGGCCGGCGGGCCTGCTGCTGCCCGGCGACACAAGTGGCTGATCCGTCGACTGATGGAGCTTGCCCAGGGCCCAGGGCTTACCGCGGCTCAGCACGATGCGAGCTGGGATTTTGCAGACTCTCAGGATTATCGGCGCGGCATCAGCGGATTTCTGAACAAGACCAGCCCCGACTTTCAAGATGACTAAGACTGTAGGGTTGATATGAGCAATCTGTATCGCGTTTTGGAATCGCAGTTCCCTCGGGCGCCAGACCGCTGTGCGTTCGAAACGCCCGACGGCCGTTATTACACCTTTGATGACCTGCGCGCTGGCAGCGCCAAGATCGCCAATTGGCTGGCCTCTCTTGGCATTGCCCGCGGCAGTCGCATTGCGGTGCAGGTCGAGAAATCAGTTGAAGCGGTGATGCTCTACCTCGCCGCTTTGCGCAGCGGCATGGTGTTCTTGCCATTGAACACCGCTTATCGAGAGTCAGAGATTGGCTATTTCATCTCAGATGCTGAGCCCGCGGTGGTCGTCTGCAGCCCCGCTCATTTTTCTTGGATTGAGCCGATCGCCCGGGCCAATGGCTGCAACCATGTCATGACCCTTGGGGAGGCTGCTGATGGCAGCCTGATTCAGGCCGCAACGCCGCACCGGGCGTCGTTTAAAACCGTCAGCAGTAAGCCCGACGATCTTGCTGCGATTCTGTATACCTCAGGCACGACCGGCCGCAGTAAAGGCGCCATGCTTAGCCATCGGAACCTCGCATCGAATGCCCGTACGCTGCAAAAAGCCTGGCACTGGCAGCGTGGCGACGTGCTGCTGCATGCCCTGCCCATTTTTCATGTGCATGGCCTGTTTGTTGCCCTGCATGGCGCCTTGATCAATGGCAGCAAAACCTACTGGTGCGCAAAGTTCGACGCCGATCAGATCATCCGGCTTTTGCCGCGGGCAACCGTCATGATGGGTGTGCCCACCTTTTATGTTCGGCTGGCGGCCGATGAGCGTCTGACGCGATCGGTAGTAAAGGGCGTGCGGCTATTTATTTCGGGGTCGGCGCCGCTTTTAAAGGAGACCTTCGAGGCCTTTCGTGCGAAAACTGGCCATGTGATTTTGGAGCGTTATGGCATGAGTGAGACCGTCATGTTGACTTCGAATCCCTACAATGGGGAGCGTCGCGCAGGAACGGTCGGCTTTCCCCTGCCAGGGGTTGGGCTGCGTTTGGTGGATGATCGCGGCCGCACCGTACGGCGGCGCAGGCAGAACCTGTCGGAAATTGGTGCTGTCCAGGTCCGTGGTCCGAATGTGTTCTCGGGTTACTGGAGGATGCCCGAGAAGACCCGAGAGGAATTCACACAAGACCGCTGGTTTCGGACGGGGGATATGGGGCAGTGGGATGCCGATGGCTATCTGCATCTAATCGGCCGAAGCAAAGACCTCATCATCACTGGCGGCTATAACGTCTACCCTAAGGAAATTGAAATGCTGATTGACGAGATGGCCGGTGTGGACGAATCTGCGGTGATTGGCATTCCGCATCCCGATTTTGGTGAGGCGGTAACGGCCGTGGTGGTTGCCAAGCCCGGCGCATCTTTACATCCACAATCGATGATCGCTGAGATTAAGGCCCGGATTGCCAACTTCAAGGTGCCCAAAGCCATTCACATCGTGCAAACATTGCCCCGCAATGCGATGGGCAAAGTTCAGAAAAACATCTTGCGTGAGCAGTTTAGCTAGTGGGCCCCCTCCATGCGGTGGCGGGCAGGCTGCTTAGGGCAGCCGCTCGACGATGGCCTCGAGTTTTTCTGAGGCCAGCTGCAGCCGCTCACCCATGGCCCGATGCTCAGCGTTTAGCTGAGCGTTTTGATTGCGCAGTCGCGTGTTTTCCTGGCGCAGCTGATTCACCACCGCAATCAGGGCATCGGTCTTATCAGCTAGGGCAGTTAATTCATCGAGCATGACGCCAATGTTACCAAGCGGATCGAAGGTGGAATAATCCCGACCATGAAATTTTTTCACTTATTGATTTGGCTGCTTATGTCGGCAGCGCCTGCGGCGCAGGCACAGGGACTGCTTCAAAAGGCCCAGCAGGGGGCCGACGCTGCTGCCCCCGCCGAGGGCATGACGCGGGTGGGCCAGTTACAGGCCGGATTGATTGCCGAGCGTAAGGCGGTGGCGGCTGGGCAGAGCCTCTGGGTTGGCTTGCGTCTGGTTCACGATGAGCACTGGCACACCTATTGGAAAAATCCAGGAGATTCAGGATTACCCACTCGGATAGATTGGCGTTTGCCTGCGGGCTGGAAGGCGGGCGCGATTCAATGGCCCACGCCGAAACGCTTGCCGGTTGGCCCGCTGGCGAATTTTGGCTACGAGGGCGATCTACTGCTCGCAGTCGAGTTAATTGCGCCTTCATCGATTGCGGCACGCGAGGTGGTCTTGCAGGCCCAGGCCAGCTGGCTGGTCTGCAAGGATGTCTGCATCCCGGGTGAGGCGGCCTTGGCGCTGCGATTGCCGGTGGCCGCCGATACAAAATCAGTCGAGGCATCTTCGGATGCGCCGTTGTTTGCATTAGCGCGAGAGCGTCTGCCGAAAAAAGATTCCGCCCGCCTGATGACGGCCCATGTCGTGGATCGCCAGCTGATTTTATCGTGGCCGAAATCGGATGCAGATGAAGTCGCAGGCCTCTTTTTTCCCTACACTGAAGGCCTCATTCTGCCGGCCGCTGCTCAGCGGCTTGCGAGAACAGAGCAGGGCTGGCGGCTGGATATCCCGCTTGGGGAGTCATCGACTGCTGCGGTTGAGCAGGTCAAAAAAACCAAGCTTGTTGAAGGCATTTGGGTGATCGGCACACAGCCAGGAGTCGAATGGCGGGCTGCAGTTTCAAGTCAGTCGCCGCCGGCTGCAGTCAGCGTAGTGTCTGAGGGCCAGACTGCGGCGGCTGCAGCCCCGAGCCCCAAGCCTTCTGCCGGATTTGTCAGCAGCGCATTCTGGTCGGCCGTGGGCGCTGCGTTACTGGGGGGCCTGATTCTGAATCTGATGCCCTGCGTTTTTCCGGTCATCGGATTAAAAGTGCTGTCGTTTGCCGAGTCGGCGCATGCGACATCGATCACGGTCGTGCGGGCCCTGTCATTTTCGGCGGGCGTGATTCTGACGTTTACGGCATTGGGCCTGCTTTTGGTGGCGCTGCGCGGTCTCGGCGAGTCGATTGGCTGGGGCTTTCAGCTGCAGAATCCCGCAGTGGTCTTGGGCTTAACGCTGCTGTTTGTATTGCTTGCGCTGAACTTGTTGGGCGTATTTGAGATGGGCCTGCTTGCAGTGCGGGCCGCGAATTTAGGATTTGCAGATCGTGCGGCGGCACAAGCCAATGCGGGCGGTGCATTTGCATCCGGCGTGCTGGCCGTGGTGGTGGCCTCACCGTGCACAGTGCCTTTTATGGGCAGCGCAATTGGCTTTACGGCCACCGCCGGTTTCTGGGAAACCCTCTTGGTCTTTGCCGGCCTTGGCGTGGGCATGGCGCTGCCGTATTTACTGATGGCCTTTCTTCCGGATCTGTTGAAAGTGCTGCCCAGGCCTGGCCCCTGGATGATGACGTTTAAGCAGCTCATGGCCTTTCCCATGCTGGCGGCTGCGGCCTGGTTGATTTGGGTTTTAGCTGGACTGCAGGGCCCGGACCGCGTGTTGACGGCGTTGATGGCGGCGATTGCGCTGTCTTTGCTGCTGTGGATTTATGGCCGATTCTTGCAGCAAGGCAAAGCGGGCCCGATCTCCTTGGGTGGTGGTTTGCTCGCGTTTATGTTTTTGGTGTTAACGATTGTCTGGACCCTGCGTGAGGCACCTGCTAGTGCGCTGCGCGCATCAACTGCGGCTGCATCAGTCACGGAGTCAGCTGCCAGTGGAAATCCGCTGGCAGTCTCGGCCGGTGAGCTTCGCTGGCAGGCCTGGGCCCCTGGGTTGGCTGAACGGCTTGCACTGCAGGGCAGCCCGGTCTTTGTTGATTTCACTGCGAGCTGGTGTATTACCTGCCAGGCCAATAAGGTCCGCGTTTTGCAAGGTGACGCGGTAATCAAAGCGTTTAAAGAAAATCGCGTGCAGGCATTGCGGGCGGATTGGACCCGTCAGGATCCGCAGATTGCTGCCGAACTGGCCCGGCACGGGCGCAACGGCGTGCCGTTGTATCTTGTTTATCGGCCGGGTGAGACCAAGCCGCGCATCCTGTCCGAGTGGCTCACGGATCGGGAAGTGATCGCGGCATTGCGCTAGCACTGCCGCAGGCACATTACTTCAGTCCCAGCACATCCTGCATGTCGAAAAGGCCCGAGGGCTTTTGCATCAGAAATAGCGCCGCACGCAGCGCACCCTCGGCATAGGTCGCCCGCGAGGAAGACTTGTGGGTGATTTCAATGCGCTCGCCCGTGCCCGCAAAAAGCACGGTGTGATCACCCACGATGTCACCGCCACGAATGACCGAAAAGCCGATCTCTTTCGCAGGACGCGGGCCCGTTTGGCCCTCGCGGGCATAGCGCGCATCTTTGCTGAGATTACGGCCCGCAGCCTGGGCGACGACTTCGGCCATTTTCAGTGCCGTGCCGGAGGGTGCATCCACCTTGTGTCGGTGGTGGGCCTCAATGACTTCGATATCAAAGCCTTCGCCAAGATAGCGGCCCGCAGATTCCAGCAGCTTTAAGGTGATATTCACGCCCACACTCATATTGGGTGCCATCACCGTGGCATTGTTTTTACTAAAGGCTGTAATTGCTGATTGGCCCGCCGCATCAAAACCTGTGGTGCCAATCACCGCCCGCACACGATGCTGGGCGCAGGCCTTGAGTAATTCCAGTGTGGCTTCGGGCCGCGTGAAATCGATCAAGACATCAGCGGCCCGAAGGGCGGCCGTGGGGTCTGCAGAGATCGCAATACCGGAGGACTGGCCCATGAAGTCGCCCGCATCTTTTCCGATCATCGGGCTGCTGGGCTGCTCGAGGGCCGCGGCGAGCGTCATCCGCGGATGGGCGAGCACCGCCTCGATCAGCATGCGGCCCATCTTTCCGGTTGCACCGGAGATGGCAATTCGTGTGGCGCTTGTCATGATGATTTATCGCGCAGGCCGTGACGGCAGCAGTTCCTCTCCGCCTTCGCGCGGCAGCGGATCGCCGCCCCAGGCTTCCAGCGAATCCTCTTTAAATTGCACGAAAAAGCGGCGCCGATCCTGACGGCCATCACCGCGCTTGAGTTTGAAGACATAGTCCCAGCGATCACTACGAAAGGGATCGATTAATAGTGGTGTGCCCAGCACGCCGCGTACCTGCTCACGGCTCATGCCCTTTTTCAGCTGGCCGACCATGGACTCTGTAATGTAATTGCCTTGGCCAATATCAATCCGAAAGGGTGTGAGCCAGTTCGGGGGATTTTCGCGAAGATTGGTCAGGCTGTTATTTTTCGAGGCGCAGCCGGCAAGCAGCACTGCACTTACCACTGCAATCAGAGTGCACCTGGGCCAGCCCTGACGGCTGGCCTGCGGGTCTTCGCTAGGGCCTAGGTTTTTTCTCGACATAGGCCGCTATGATACGGCCCATGCCCGGCGCCCATGATCTAAAAACAACCGGCCTGAAGGTGACTGCGCCCAGGCTGAAGGTCCTGGATATTTTTCATCGGGCAAGTTCACGGCACCTTACGGCCGAAGATGTCTATCGGGCGTTACTGGCCGAAGCCGTCGATATTGGCCTGGCCACCGTGTATCGCGTCCTGACCCAGTTCGAGCAGGCCGGGATTCTCTCGCGCAGCCATTTTGAGTCGGGTAAGGCGGTCTTTGAGCTCAACGAGGGATCCCATCACGATCACTTGGTCTGCCTGGACTGCGGCCGGGTGGAGGAGTTCTGCGATACCGAGATCGAGGATCGGCAGCGTCGGATTGCCCGAGAGCAAGGATTCGAGCTTGCCGATCACGCACTTTCGCTATACGGCCATTGCCAGCGCGACAACTGCCCTCATCGATCGGCCGTTGGCGCCTCGGCTGCGCGTTTATCAAAGAGTAAGTAGCGAGCGCGCGTGATCGCGCGAGGTCTTCTCCGCGCCCTCATCGCCAAGCATGCGGGCGATTTCATCCACCCGATCTTCGGCACTCAATGGGGTGAGCGCGCTGACTGGCGGGCCCGCCGTCGATTTTTTCTTTGAGACCCGTAGGTGGTGATGGCCGCGTGCGGCAACCTGCGGCAGGTGGGTCACGCATAACACCTGCCGGGACTGGCCGAGCCCTCGCAAGAGTTCCCCAACCGTGTGGGCGACGTTGCCACCGATGCCAGAATCCACCTCGTCAAAAATCAAAGTGGGAATCTTGCTTGACGATGAGGTCACTACGGCGATGGCCAGGCTGATACGGGCTAACTCACCGCCTGAGGCGACACGGTTCATCGGATAGGCCGTACCCTGGCCATGGTTGCGCAGCATGAAGATGACATCTTCAAGTCCGTGGCCTGCCGGTTTTTCGCGGGCTTCGCAGGCCGCCTCAAATCGCATTTCGCCCATTGCAAGCTGGGCAAACCAATGATTCACTTCCCCAGAGAGCGCCTGACAGGCCTTCTGGCGCTCCCGTGAGAGCAGCTTGGCCCGCTGATCGTATTCCTGCCGTGCCTGGGCCAATGATTGTTTAAGGGCTTCGGTATCGGCCGCCTGCGCTGCCCGGGCCAACTCCTCTTGGGCGCTACTCAAAAGCGATAAGAGGTCTTCGGGACGCGCTTTCAGTTTTCTGGCGATGGTAAAGATGGACTGCACGCGCTCTTCGACTTCAGTGAGCCGATCGGGATCAAGATCGCTTTTATCGAGATAGCGTTGAAGGGCATCGGCGGCCTCTTGCAGCTGAATGACCGCAGACTCAAGGGCCTGTGTCGCGGGCGTGAGCCGGGGATCTTTGTCTGTCAGGCTGCTGAGCCGCTGCTGCAGTTTCTCCAGCTGCGTGATGATCGATGGATCGTCTTCGGCGATTTGTTGAAGCGCTGATTGCGAGCTTTGAAGAAGTTCTGCAGCGTGAGAGAGCCGCTTTTGTTCTTCAGAGAGGGCCTCCCATTCGCCAGCCGAGAGACGCAGCCCATTGACCTCTGAAATCTTCCACTCCAGCTGATCTCTGATCACGGCCAGCGCCTGCGCCTGCTGTTCTGAATCGGCGATTGCTTGCTCAAGCCGTTGCATCTCGCGCCATTGAAGCGTGAGTGTTTTCGCAGACTCGGTTAGGCCGGCGTGTGCATCCAGCAATAAGCGCTGAGCCTGCGGCCGCAGCAGGGCCTGATGCGCATGCTGGCCATGGATATCCACGAGCTGCTCGCCGATTTCTTTGAGTTGCGTCAGGGTTGCTGGCTGTCCATTGATCCAGGATTTCGACTTTCCGGTCGCATCCACCACCCGACGGATCAGCAATTCATGGGGATCTTGGTCAGACTGCAGCTCTGCTTCGGCTAGCCAGGCCTGCGCCTCAGGGGCACCCGAAAGGTCAAAGCGCGCAGAGAGATCGGCCTTTGCCGCTTTCTCGCGTACGACAGTCGCATCACCGCGGCCCCCGAGCAGCAGATCGAGCGCATCAATCAGAATTGATTTGCCGGCACCCGTTTCGCCGGTCATGACGGTAAAGCCCTGGCTAAAGTCGAGGTCGAGCTGCTCGACAATGACGAACTGCTGCACGGACAGCGAGACAAGCATGGCGTGTCGTGTCGTGATGGCTAGTGGGACTCGGTCGGCGGACGGGGATCGGGCCGGCCTGCAAATAAGGGGTTGGTGCTCCAGTGCAGCTTGCGGCGGAGCATGGAAAAATAATCGTAGCCCTTGGGATGCAGCAGTCGCACTTTGTGAGGCCCCTGGCGAATGACGATCTTGTCTCCATCTTGCAGCGAGGTCAGGGCCTGCATATCGCAGTGGAGGCTGGTGCCGGCACCGTCATTGATCACCACCTGCACCTCAACCTGTTCGGGCAGTACGATGGGACGGCTGGAGAGGGCCTGCGGGGCGACAGGCACCAGGGTGATGCCAGCTAGGCCGGGATGCAGGATGGAGCCCAGGGCCGAGAGCGCATAAGCGGTGGAGCCAGTTGGCGTTGAGATGATCAGACCATCGGCCCGCAGGGTGTGCAGGTAGTGGCCATCGACGAACACCTCAACTTCTACCATGCGACTGACGGCACCGCGACTAATCACCGCATCGTTTAATGCTGGTGCGTCAAACACCGCGGTTCGAGCTGATGAACCCGGCGCTTTACGCATCACGGCGACCTGCAGCATGGCCCGTTCTTCTTTCACATAGTCACCCGCAATGACTGCGGGTAATTCAGATTCCACTTGTGAGATATCCAGGTCCGTCATAAAGCCAAGACGGCCTTGGTTCACACCAATTAAAGCGATTCCGGTGGGCGCTAACTGGCGCGCGATGCCAAGCAGGGTGCCGTCACCGCCAAGAATGACGGCCAGATCAATCCGATCGGCCAGCCCATTGAGGCTCGCCTGGCCATCGCTTTCGGCTGGGGTGAGGCCAGCGCTTTTTGCCGTTTCGTTTTCGACCCATACCGCGCATCCTTGCTGCCGAATGCTCGCGAGGATGCGCCGAAGCGGGGCGTCCAGGCCCTCGGTCTGCGGCCGACCGAACACACCTACGCATCGAAAGGGAGTCTGGCCTTGTCTCATGCCTGTCATTACACCATAGGAGCAGGGATGGGGAATAATGCGGCTTATGCTAGATGACCGGTCCCGAAACCTCTTAAAAACCTTGATCGAGCGTTATATCGCTGAGGGCCAGCCGGTTGGTTCGCGGGCGCTGTCAAAGTTTTCGGGCCTCGATCTTTCACCGGCCACGATTCGCAATGTGATGGCGGATCTTGAAGAGATGGGCCTTGTGGCCAGCCCGCACACTTCGGCCGGCCGAATTCCTACGCCGCGCGGCTATCGTCTGTTTGTGGACCGTCTGCTCACGGTGCAGCCGATTAAGCCCGATCAGGCCGCCATGCTCGAGGGCCAGCTGCAGGCGGATGCGCCTCAGCGGGTGATGACACACGCTGCACAGCTTTTATCCAGTCTCTCGAGCTTTGCCGGCGTTGTGGTGACGCCGCGGCGGGCGGGGGTGTTTCGACACCTTGAGTTTCTGCGGCTGAGTGAACGGCGCGTGCTGCTCATTGTCGTGAGCCCCGATGGTGATGTGCATAACCGAATTCTCCAGACGGACCGGGATTACTCACCTTCCGAGCTCACCGAGGCCGGCAATTACATCAATGCACATTACGCTGGCCTCGATTTCGAGGCGGTGCGGGCCCGGATCAAAACTGAGCTTTCCGAGTTGCGCAATAACATTTCCTCGCTCATGACATTGGCAGTCGAAAATGGTGAGGATGTATTTTCCGCAGGCAATGACGAGGTACTCGTCTCTGGGGAGCGGCGGCTTTTGGATGTTTCCGATCTCTCTGAAAACATGAGCCGCCTGCGTAAGCTTTTTGATTTGTTTGAGCAAAAGGCTGCTTTGGCGCGGCTGCTGGAATCTTCATCGCGCGGCCAAGGAGTACAAATTTTTATTGGTGGTGAATCGTCTTTGGTTCCGATCGAGGAACTCTCGGTGGTGGCTGCGCCTTATGAGATCGATGGCCGAGTCGTTGGCACACTGGGCGTGATTGGCCCAACCCGCATGGCCTATGAGCGCGTGATTCCAATTGTGGATATCACCGCAAAATTGCTGTCGACAGTCTTAAGCCAGCCTACGCAGGGTTAGCCCCGGCCAGCTTTTGTTGATGAATCCCACACTGCGACCTGAGCCCGACTATCAGCATGGTGCTGCCCTGCGCACCGGGGTCTTGCTGATGAATCTTGGCACGCCCGATGCGCCAACCGCGAAGGCATTAAAGACTTATTTGAAAGAGTTTTTGTCGGATCCTCGGGTGGTCGAGATTCCGCGGCTGGTCTGGTGGCCGATTCTGAATGGAATTATTTTGAATGTGCGGCCCCAGAAGTCGGCCGTGAAATACGCCAGCATCTGGATGGATGAGGGCTCGCCGCTTCGGGTCTACACCGAGCGACAGGCCCGGGGCCTGCGTGCGGTGCTGGCAGCCCGTGGAATGGATGTCGCCATTGAGGTCGCAATGCGTTACGGCAATCCGAGCATTCCCTCTGCCTTGGCGGCATTGCGAGATCGTGGAGTCCGCCGCTTGTTGGTGCTCCCCATGTATCCGCAGTACTCATCAAGCACCACGGCAACAGCCTTCGATGTGGTCTTTAAGGAGTTTGCCGCCTTTCGTAATCAGCCCGATTTGCGATTGATCCGCAGCTTTCATGATTACCCGCCGTATATCGCTGCATTGGCCGAACAGGTCCGTCGGCATTGGCAGGTGCATGGCCGCGGCGATCTGCTGCTCTTTAGTTTTCATGGCGTGCCGAAGCGCTCGCTGCTCAAAGGAGACCCTTATCACTGTGAGTGCCATAAAACGGCGCGGCTTTTAGCGCAGGCCCTGGAGCTGACGGAGCAGCAGTGGCGGATTTCATTTCAGTCGCGCTTCGGCAAGGCGGAGTGGTTAAAGCCCTACACCTCGGAAGTCATCGAGAGCCTACCCGGCCAGGGAGTGAAAGTTCTGGATGTAATGTGTCCGGGCTTTCCTGCCGACTGTCTCGAGACACTCGAAGAAATCGCCATGGAGGGCAAGGAAGAGTTCCTGACTGCAGGCGGCAGCCAGTACCGTTACATCCCCTGTATCAATGATGAGCCGTCCGGTATTCAGGCCCTCGCCGATCTGATCACGCTCAATCTCTCGGGCTGGCCAACCGGTCAGGACGCAGACGAAGCCGCTAGCCTTGAACTTCAGCGGCTTCGGGCAAAGGCGCTCGGCAGCGCCAACTAGGGCTTCGCGGCGGGCGGGGCGGGCTGCCGCAGGGCCATCGGGCCAGATGCGGGCCTTGAAAATCAGTTTGGTTGGCCCAATCTTCTGACCCATCGATTCGTTTTTGCGGAATTCCTATGCCCGACTCAACTGAGAAAAAAACACCCGAGGACACCATCGCCACGCCGAATGCCGAGCCATTGGGCCCCGAGGCTGCCGCGTCGGCGTCTGCAGAGGCATCGGCCTCTGAGCCGGCCATAAGCCTTCAGGTCCAACTTGAAGAAGCTCAGGCCAAGGTCAAGGCCTGGGAGGAAGAGTATCTTCGTGCCCGTGCAGAGATGGAAAATCTGCGCAAACGCAGCGCCCAGGAGGTCTTAAACGCCGGGAAATTTGCGATCGAAGGGTTCGCGGAGGCGCTGCTGCCGGTGGCCGACAGCCTGGAAATGGCCCTTACCCTTGAGCATCAGACCCTCGACGGCCTAAAGGGCGGTGTAGAACTGACCCTCAAGCAGCTCCAGCAAGCGTTCCAAAAGGGCCGGCTGACAGCAATTCATCCGGTAGGAGAGAAATTCGATCCCAATCGTCATCAGGCGGTCTCCATGGTGGACGGCAATGCTCACAATCCGCCGGTTCCCTCAAATCATGTGGTCCAAGTCATGCAGAAGGGCTACATGGTGGCCGAGCGGGTCCTGCGGCCAGCCATTGTGGTGGTCGCCCAGTAAGGGCGCGCTGCTGGCGGCAAGGCCGGGGCCCCTTGAAATGGGCCCAACCAGCCCCCACCTGGAGTACCAAATCCATTTAATTTGTGAAGGAAAAGCATCATGGCAAAGATCATCGGCATCGACCTGGGAACGACCAACTCCTGCGTTGCGATCCTCGAGGGCGGCTCGCCCAAGGTGATTGAAAACTCTGAGGGTGCGCGCACAACGCCGTCCATCATCGCCTACATGGAAGACGGCGAGATTTTGGTGGGAGCGCCTGCTAAGCGGCAGGCGGTGACCAACCCGAAAAATACGCTGTATGCCGTAAAGCGCTTGATCGGCCGTAAGTTTGATGAAAAAGAGGTTCAGAAAGACATTGCGCTGATGCCCTTTGAAATCACCAAGGCCGATAACGGTGACGCCTGGGTCAAGGCCCGCGACAAAAAGCTGGCGCCTCCACAGGTCTCAGCAGAGGTGCTGCGCAAAATGAAGAAAACCGCCGAGGATTATCTCGGTGAAGAAGTCACCGAGGCCGTGATCACGGTGCCGGCTTACTTTAATGATTCTCAGCGCCAGGCAACGAAAGATGCAGGCCGTATCGCAGGTCTGGAAGTCAAGCGCATCATCAATGAGCCGACTGCGGCTGCACTGGCTTTTGGCTTGGACAAGGCGGCCGGCAAAGATCGCAAGATTGCGGTCTATGACTTAGGCGGCGGCACTTTCGATATCTCCATCATCGAGATCGCTGATGTTGATGGCGAGAAACAGTTCGAAGTGCTCTCCACCAATGGCGATACCTTCTTGGGCGGTGAGGATTTCGATCAACGGATCATTGACCACATCATTGATGAATTCAAAAAGCAAAGTGGAGTGGATCTCTCCAAGGATCCCATCGCGCTGCAGCGAATCAAGGCGGCGGCTGAGCGGGCAAAGATTGAGTTGTCGTCAAGCCAGCAGACCGAGCTAAACGAGCCCTACATCGCTATGGCCAACGGGGCACCGGTCCACCTGACGTTCAAAATTACGCGGGCTAAGCTCGAGTCCTTGGTGGATGATCTGATTAGCCGCACGATTGAGCCCTGCAAGATCGCGATGAAAGATGCCGGCGTATCGGCCTCGGAGATCGATGATGTGATTCTGGTGGGCGGCATGACCCGTATGCCGAAGGTCCAGGATGCGGTGAAGGGCTTCTTTGGCCGTGAGCCGCGCAAGGATGTCAATCCCGACGAGGCCGTGGCCGTGGGCGCAGCAATTCAGGGCTCAGTATTAGCGGGAGACCGCAAGGACGTGTTGCTACTGGATGTAACGCCCTTATCGCTCGGCATCGAGACGCTTGGCGGCGTGATGACCAAGATGATTCAGAAAAACACCACGATTCCCACGAAGTTCTCGCAGGTCTTTTCAACGGCCGATGACAATCAGCCTGCGGTGACCATCAAGGTCTTCCAGGGTGAGCGTGAGCTTGCCAATGCCAATAAGCTTCTCGGCGAATTCAATCTCGAGGGCATTCCCCCGGCCGCCCGTGGCACGCCCCAGATCGAGGTGACCTTTGATATTGATGCCAACGGCATTTTGCATGTCTCGGCAAAAGACAAATCAACAGGCAAGGAAAATAAGATCACCATTAAGGCCAACTCTGGGCTCTCCGACGAGGAGATTCAGAAGATGGTGAAAGATGCCGAGGCCAATGCCGAGGAGGATAAAAAGCGTGTGGCGATGGTACAGGCCCGTAACGCGGGCGAGGCCATGGTCCATTCGGTGAAGAAGTCGCTGGAAGAGCATGGCGATAAGGTCAGCGCCGACGAAAAAGCCAAAATCGAAGAGGCCATCAAAGAGGCCGAGGCAGCGTTAAAGACGGAGGATCAGACGGCGATCGAATCCAAGACAGAAAACCTGATGAAGGCCTCACAGAAACTGGGCGAGAAGGTCTATGCTGACGCGCAGGCTGCTGCGGCCGGTGCTGCTGCCGGTGGGGCCCCCTCGGGCGGCGGTGCTGCCAAGGCCGATGATGTTGTGGATGCAGACTTCAAGGAAGTGAAGCGTGACTAATGTCCAAGCGCGATTACTATGAAGTGCTTGGTGTTGCCAAAAATGCTTCTGATGAAGACCTAAAGAAGGCGTATCGTAAGCTGGCAATGAAATATCACCCGGATCGTAATCCGGGTGATAAAGCAGCAGAGGATAAATTCAAAGAGGCCAAAGAAGCCTACGAGATGCTCTCGGATGCCGAGAAGCGGGCCGCTTACGATCGCTTTGGTCACGCTGGCGTGGATCCCAATGCGGGAGGCTTTAGCGGCGGCGAGCAGGGTTTTGGCGGATTTGCGGACGCCTTCGGAGATATCTTTGGCGATATCTTCGGTGGCGCTGCAGGCAGCCGTGGTGGCCGCAGTAATGTGTATCGCGGGGCCGATCTGCGTTATTCCATGGAGGTCACGCTGGAGGATGCTGCCAATGGAGTGACCACTGAGATTAAGGTGCCCACCTGGGAAAAGTGCGGCACCTGTGATGGCTCAGGCGCAAAGCCGGGCACCAAGCCCGAGACCTGCAAGACCTGTGGTGGACAGGGCCAGGTCCGCATGCAACAGGGCTTTTTCTCGATTCAGCAGACCTGCCCGAGCTGCCATGGCCGTGGCAAAACCATCAAAGATCCTTGCGGCAACTGCCGCGGTGATGGCCGGGTCCGCAAGCAAAAGACGCTTGAAGTCAAAATCCCCGCGGGTATTGATGATGGCATGCGCATTCGCTCGGCCGGTAATGGCGAGCCGGGTGTGAACGGCGGGCCAAGTGGTGACCTGTATGTCGAAATCAGCATCAAGCCACACCGGGTGTTTTCTCGCGATGGGGATGATCTTCACTGCGAAGTGCCGATTAGTTTTGCCCGGGCGGCCCTGGGCGGAACCGTTGATGTGCCCACCCTGGGTGGGAAGGCGAGCTTCGAGGTGCCCGAGGGCAGCCAGAGCGGCAAGACCTTCCGGCTGCGCAGCAAAGGCATTCGCAATGTACGCTCTGGATTGCCGGGAGATTTGTACTGCCATGTATTGATTGAGACGCCAGTAAAGCTCACCGATAAACAGCGCAAGCTGCTGCAGGATTTTGAGTCATCCCTGCAAGAGGGCGGTGAGCGCCACAACCCCCAGTCCAAGAGCTGGATGGAAAAGGTAAAGGATTTTTTTAATTAAAAATTCATAACGCGCGGCTTGCCATATAGACGGCAAGCGTGAGCAGCAACACTGCAAATACGCGTTTTAAGGGAACGACATTCATTCGATGCGACGTTCTCGCGCCAATCGGGGCCGTGATGAGTGAGGCAAGGGCACAGGCGGCGAGTGCTGGCAGGTAGATATAGCCCACTGACCAAGGCGGAAGATGCTCTAAAGAAAGCCCTGCAATCGCGTAGCCAATCAGGCCGCCAGCCGCAATGGGAAACCCAAGCGCTGCCGAAGTGCCGATGGCCTGATGCATCGAGACATTGCACCAGACCATGAATGGTGTGCTCAAGAATCCCCCACCTGCACCCAAGAGGCTCGAGATAAATCCAACGCCAGAGCCCACCGCAGCAAGCGATGCAGAGCCTGGTACCTCACGGGAGGGCTTGGGCTTTGACGTGTGAAACATCTTGATGGCGGAGTAGCCCACAAACACAGCGAAGAAAATCGCTAGCCATTCGCTTTTCAATGCGCTGGCAAAGTTAGCGCCAAGAAATGTTCCCCAAAAGGCACCCAGCCCCATTGGCTTGGCAATATCCCAGCGGACCTTACCGCTTTGGTGATGGGCCCGTACGCTGGTGACAGAGGTAAAAAGAATCGTCGTGAGCGATGTGGCCAAGGCCATCTTGATGACGAGCTCATCCGGGAAGCCCGCCGTGATAAATAAAAATGTCATGAAGGGGGTCAGCATCATGCCGCCCCCAACACCGAGCAGTCCCGCCATAAAGCCTGTGAATGCGCCGATCACCAGCAGCGCGACCATCATCAGCAGCATGGGGACCAGCTAAAAAAGTTTCTCTTGGGGTACGAGCGCTGCATCCAGTGTCTGACTGATTGCAGTAATTTTTTTCAATGCTTCTTCGCGGGTGCCTGCATCTTGCAGGGCGCTACCGCCTAAGACATCCCGGGCCAGCGTCAGGGCGGCCATGACCGCGATGCGGTCTGCGCCTTGCAGCTTGCTGGAGGCCTTCACTTGCCGCATACGCGCATCGACCAGCGCCACACACTCCAGCAGCATGGGCTTATCGCCCGGCGCGCAGGAGAGCTGGTAGGCGCGGTCCAGAATCTGGACCTCGATCCGTTCTTGTTCGGTTTTAGACATCGGTCGGGCCGCCATAAGAATTCCGGCAGCCCCTTTGGACTACCTAGGCCGGTGATTTTAGCCGAGACATTGCCTGTGAGATAAACGGCCAGATAAAGATGGCAAGCGCAAGGACGGTCAGCGACCCCACCAGGCCGTTAGAGAAAAAGACCCCGAGGCTGCCGCTGGAGGACAGCATGGACTGGCGGAAGGCTTCTTCGGTTCGGTCTCCCAGCACAATGGCCAGCACCAGCGGGGCGAGTGGATACTTAAGCTTCTTAAAGATGTATCCAATCACGCCGAAGATCAGCATCATGTAGATATCGAAAATTGAGGTGCTCACCGTGAAGGCGCCGACCGCGCAAATTGCCAGAATGGTGGGCGCGATGATCGAAAACGGAATACGCAGAATCGCAGCAAATTGCGGCACAAAGGCCAACACCACAATAAAGCCCACGATGTTGCCCAGATAGATCGAGGCGATCAGGCCCCAAACAAAATCTTTTTGCTCAACAAACATCATCGGACCTGGCTGCAGGCCCCAAATCAATAGGCCGCCAAGCAAGACCGCTGCGGTGGGGGACCCAGGTACGCCGAGGGTTAGCATGGGCAGCAGCGCGCTGGTGCCCGCTGCATGGGCTGCAGTTTCTGGAGCGACCACGCCTTCGACCTGGGGATTTTGTGAAGAGCCGAAATCTTTCGGCTTTTTGCTCATGCGTTTGGCAAGGCCATAGGCCATAAACGAGGCCGGCGTTGCGCCGCCAGGGACGATGCCCATAAAGCAGCCCACCGCAGAACTGCGCAGCGATGTCATCCAATATCGTGGCAACTCGCGCCAGGTCTTGAGCACGGTATCGAGTTTGATTTTTCCGTTGCCGCCGCGAAAGCTGAGGCCCTCCTCGAGGGTCTGAATGATTTCGCTGATGCCGAAAAGCCCAATCACGGCAATCAGAAAATCAAAGCCTTTGAGTAATTCGGTCTGACCAAAGGTCAGGCGCAATGTCCCTGTCACCGAATCCTGGCCGACTGCGGCCAGGCCAAATCCCAGCATCATGGAGGCAATCGTTTTAAATGGCGGATCATGGCTCATGCCGACAAAAGCGCAGAAGGTCAGCAGGCAGACGGCAAAATATTCGGGCGGCCCAAACTTCAATGCAAAGCCGGCCACCACGGGCGATAAGAAGGTCAGCACCAAGGTGGCCACGAAGGCGCCGATAAACGACGAGGTAAATGCGGCGGTCAGTGCCTCGCCCGCCCGGTTTTTCTGCGCCAGCGGATAGCCATCAAAGGTGGTGGCTACTGACCAGGGCTCACCAGGAATGTTAAACAGAATGGAGGTGATTGCCCCACCAAAGAGCGCCCCCCAGTAGATGGATGACAGCATGATGATGGCCGAAGTCGGCGGCATGCTGAAGGTCAGTGGCAATAGAATCGCAACCCCATTGGCGCCCCCGAGTCCGGGCAGCACTCCAATGAGCACGCCCAGCACGATGCCAATCAGCATCAAGAGCAGGTTGTAGGCAGACAGTGCGACGCCAAAGCCGCCGATCAGAGATTGAATTTCTTGCATAAGGGCTTAGGCGACGCCGAGGAGTTGTTCCAGTGGGCCCTTCGGCAGCGGCATCTTGAACCAGATTTCGAAGAGGGCGAAAAGCACCGCAGGAATGCCGATGGCGATGGGCGCTGTGCGGGCGAGATTAAATTTTCCGAGCCGGACCATAAACCAGCCGATCAGCAGCGCCGAGGCGACATAGATACCGATAAAGCCGATCACGATCACAAAAACGGTAGTGGGAATCAGCAGCGACATGACCATGGAGGCCTGATGCCGCGTCAGAAAGGATTCCGAGGCGGTCTCTGGATCGCGGATTGCATGCCAGAAATTGATTAGGCTGGAGAGGCACAGAAAGATGCCGATGTAAAACGGAAAATAGCCCGACTGGGGGCCATCCATATTCCAGCCAGCGCCGATGCGCAGGCTGTCGGCGATCACCACCGCACCCAGAGCAAACAGGATGGCGGCAGTGACGACCTCGAGACTTCGAACCGAGGCGGCGGACCGATGGTCACCTGTCTCGTTGTTTTCCGGTGCGCTCATTTGGCGATAAAACCGGCTTCCTGCATCAGCTGACGATGGCGGCCCTCTTCCTTTTCCACCCACTTGCGATAGTTTTCACCGGTCATGGTGGTGGTATTAAAGGCGCCACGCTTCATAAAATCTTTCCACTCGGGTGTCTCGCGGACCTTGGCCATTAAATCAACGTAGTACTTGGTCTGGTCAGCGGTCACGCCGCCGGCCATGAAAATGCCACGTAGCATCAGGTAATCGACATCGACACCGCTTTGTTTGCAGGAGGGGATGTCATTCCAAGACATATCGGCGGTGACTTTGTCTTTCAGCGGGATACGCTCGTCATCAAACACACACAGAGGCCGCAGCTTGCCACCGCGCCAGTGTTCCACGGCCTCAATGGGATTATTCACGGAGGCATCAATATGTTTACCCACCAGCTGGACGGCGATTTCACCGCCGCCTTTGTAAGGAATGTAAGTGAACTTGGTGCCGGTCTGTTTCTCGAGCGCCACGGTGATGATCTGATCTTCCTGGCGCGATCCCGTGCCGCCCATCTTCATCTTGCCTGAGCCTGCTGCTTTGACGGCGGCGATAAAGTCTTTCGGCGTTTTGTAAGGCGCTTCGGCATTTACCCAGAGCACGAACTGATCCAAGGCCATCATTGAGACAGGCGTGAGATCCCGGTAGCTAAAGGGCACTCCTGTTGCCAGCGGTGTGGTGAATAAATTTGACAGGGTAATGATGATTTTGTGAGGGTCGCCCTTTGCGCCTTTGACCTCTAAAAACCCCTCGGCGCCAGAGCCGCCACTTTTATTGACGACCACCATGGACTGCTTCATGAGGTTGTTTTTGGCAATGATGTTTTGAATCAGACGGGCCATCTGGTCAGCGCCGCCGCCAGTGCCCGCAGGCACGACAAACTCCACGGTCTTGGTGGGCTCCCAGGCCTGGGCCGAAACAGCGGCGCCCAAAAAGCTTAGTGCGAGTGTGGATTGGACAAACAGTTTCTTTAAGGCGCTGAGGGCCATATTGAGTCTCCGGAAAAGCGTGCAGAATAGGGGACTGAAATTTCTCTTGTAATGCGCAGTGCAGGCTAGCACGACTTCCTGACTGTCTTGGACAATAGTGAATAAAAATATGAAGCGATGGTTTAGATTTTCTGAACTGAACGACGATCGGAACGAAATCAAAGTTGGCTGCCAAATGGATGGATCTAATTCCATACAAGTCTTTTCAGGCAGCAGCATCATCGAGCCGCAAGCCGCGACGGGCCGTGAGGTGACCCTGGATTCGGTGCGGCTGCTCTATCCCGTGATGCCCTCGAAGTTCCTCTGTCTGTGGAATAACTTTCACGAGATGGCCGCCAAGCTCGGCCATTCCGCTCCCGCCAATCCTCTGGTGTTTCAGAAGTCGGCCAACAGTTTTGCCAATCCGGGTGACGCTATCCGAAAACCAGTCTCATATGACGGAAAGGTCGTCTACGAGGGTGAGCTCGGAATCGTGATCGGTGCGACGTGCAGCAATGTGTCGGTCGATGAGGCGGAGTCGATGATTTTTGGGTTTACCTGCGTCAATGATGTGACGGCCCTGGATTTGGTGAACGTCGACCCGACGTTCCAGCAATGGTCTCGGGCCAAGAGCTGTGACGGGTTTGGCCCCTTTGGGCCAGCGGTTGCCCAGGGCCTGGATTGGCGATCTGCCCGGGTACGGACGGTGATCTCAGGCCGTGAGCGGCAAAACTATCCTGTGGCCGACATGATTTTTTCGCCGCCCCAGATTGTGAGTTTCATCTCTCGAGAGATCACGCTCATGCCAGGCGATATGATTTCCTGCGGTACATCGCTCGGCGTGCTGCCCATGCGGCCGGGGACGATAGTGGAAGTGAGCATTGAGGGCATCGGGACCCTGATCAATATCTATGAGCCGACATAACAAGCGGCCAGCCGCGAGGCGGTCCTTCTGAAAAAGGTGAAGTGATGAGAATCTGTGTGATTGGGGCAGGTGCGATCGGCGGCCTTTTAGGGGCCCGGCTCGCCAAGACGGGAGAGGCGGTCACGTTGGTTGCGCGCGGCCCCCACCTCGAGGCCCTAAAGGCCAACGGCCTTCGTTTTATCGAAGAAGATGGCAGCGAATTTGTCGTGCAGCCCAAGGTCGTGAGCAATGTCCGTGAGGCCGGCCCGCAGGATGTCATCGTGCTGGGCATGAAGGCCCATCAGGTTGCAGCGGTTGTTGATGATCTCGCGGCCGCCTTCACCGATGACACGATTGTACTGACTGCGCAAAACGGCATTCCGTATTGGTACTTTATGAAGCTTGGCGGCCCCCACGACGGCCGGGTTGTGGAGAGCGTTGATCCCGGCGGCATTGTGGCCCGCGGCATTCCCATTGATCGTGTGATTGGCAGTGTCGTGTATCCGGCGGCTGAGATCATTGCGCCGGGTGTGCTGAAACACATCGAAGGCAACCGTTTCTCAATTTCTGAAGTGGATGGCGCCGACACGCCACGCGTGCGGCAGCTCTCAGAGACGCTGCGAAATGCCGGCTTTAAAGCGCCAGTGACATCCGATATTCGCAGTGAAATCTGGACCAAGCTCTGGGGTAACTTGAGTTTGAACCCGATCAGCGCGCTGACCCATGCGACCTTAGTGGATATCTGCCAATTCCCAATGACGCGGGAGCTTGCCGCCAAGATGATGGCCGAGGCCCAGCAAGTGGGGGAGGCCTTGGGAATCGCTTTTCGGGTCTCGCTTGAGAAACGCATTGCTGGCGCTGAAGCAGTGGGCAAACACAAGACCAGCATGCTGCAAGACATCGAGCAGGGCCGAGCACCGGAGATCGCCGCCTTGGTGGGCTCGATTATTGAGTTGGGCCAGGTGGCCGGTGTGGCCACGCCCCATATTCAGGCGGTGTATGCCCTGGTGAGTCTGCTGGCCAAAACCCTGGCTGAGCAAAAAGGAAAATTAAAAATCGCGTAGTGAAGTTTTGCTGCCGTACGACGGATATTGATCCAGAAGGAAAATCATGAAACGCTCCTCGACCCTCGTTGAATTGCTCTCCGCTGGCGCTGATGCCGCCCCGGTGTTTGGCGCTCCCGCGACTGCCGATTTAAGTTACGGCCAGCTGCGTCAACTGATTATCAATACGGTGACCCAGCTCAATGGCTGGGGCATTGGCCGCAACGATCGGGTGGCGATCGTTTTGAAAAATGGTCCTGAAATGGCCGCCTCGTTTCTTGCCGTTGCTTGTGGCACGACCTCGGCCCCCTTAAATCCTGCCTACAGGGCCGATGAATTCGAGTTTTATCTCTCGGACCTCAAGGCCAAGGCGTTGATTGTGGAAAAAGGCAGCGACACGCCCGCCATTGAGGTAGCTAAAAAACTCGGCGTCACGCTGCTGGAGCTGGTGCCAACGCCGGCCCAGGGCGCTGGCAGCTTTGCCCTAGAGAATCAGTCGACCAAGAAATTTCGGCTCCAACAAGGCGGCTGGGCCCAGCCGGATGACGTCGCGCTGATTCTTCACACCTCCGGCACAACCTCGCGGCCCAAGATTGTTCCCTTATCGCACCGTAATGTGGCGGTCTCTGCCGGCAATATTGCGCAGACGTTGGCGTTTACTCGGCAAGACCGTGGCTTAAACATCATGCCGCTATTTCATATCCATGGCCTCATTGCCGCGACACTGGCGCCACTATCAGCAGGCGGCTATCTGTTTTGTACGCCAGGATTTAATGCGCTGAAGTTTTTCGGCTGGATGGAAGAATGTAAGCCCAATTGGTATACCGCAGTGCCGACCATGCACCAGGCCATTCTCTCGCGCGCTGCGCAAAATAAAGCGACGATCGAAAAATATCCCCTGCGCTTTATCCGCTCCTCTTCCTCGTCCTTGCCGACCCAGGTGATTCGCGAGATCGAGGAAGTCTTTAAGGCGCCAATGATTGAAGCCTACGGCATGACCGAAGCCTCGCACCAGATGTGCAGCAATCCGCTGCCGCCCAAGGTACGAAAGCCCGGATCGGTCGGACTGGCCGCCGGGCCTGAGGTGGGCATCATGGACGAACGCGGCAAGCTACTCGCGAAAGGCAGCACTGGCGAGATTGTGATTCGCGGTGATAACGTGACTGCAGGCTACGAAAATAACCCCAAGGCCAATGCATCTGCATTTACCAAGGGCTGGTTTCGCACCGGTGATCAGGGCGTGATGGATGCGGAAGGCTACGTCACACTGACAGGCCGTCTTAAAGAGATCATCAATCGTGGCGGTGAAAAAATTTCACCAGTCGAGGTCGATGAAGTCTTGATGGATCATCCCGCAGTCATGCAGGTCGTGACCTTTGCCGTGCCCCACGACAAACTCGGCGAGGAAGTGGGCGCCGCAGTGGTCCTGCGCGAGGGCATGACCGCAACCGAGCAGGAGATTCGTGCTTTTGCTGCTACCAAACTCGCTGATTTCAAAGTGCCGCGTAAATTGGTGATCGTCCCCGAAATTCCCAAGGGTGCGACCGGTAAGCTTCAGCGCATTGGCATGGCGCAAAAGCTTGGCCTGGCCTGAAGCATCAACGCATCGAAGATCCAGTCGCGTGGCGCAACCGCAACTTAAAGTCTCCGTTCAGACCCAGTACCTCGCCGAGCAGTCTTCGGCAGACGATGGGGTCTACACGTTTGCCTATTTCGTCACCATCGAAAACATCGGTGAGATGGCTGCACAGGTGATTGCGCGGCACTGGATTATTGAAGATGCCAGTGGCGCGCGGCAGGAAGTGAAAGGCCTGGGCATTGTTGGCCAGCAGCCACTGATTCAGCCCGGTGCATCGTTTTCCTATAACAGCGGCACCCGGATCGCCAGCCCCGTCGGCAGCATGCATGGCACGTATTTCTGTATTGCCGATGACACCACTTTTTTTGAGGCGGAGATCCCGGTATTTGTGCTCAAGGCCGAGGGCCCGGAGGCCACGGTGGGCGCCTCGAGCATGCTGCACTAGCCAGCCCTGTGCTCTAGGAATCGGAAATCGGTCGTGAAATCGGTGGGGCCCGATTCAGCAGCAGTCGAATCTCGGGAATTAATTCGCCCGCAGTAATTCCAATCATTCCGCCAAGACGTTCTGTTAAATGCTCGGCCGCCTCGCCATGCAGGTGGCAGCCCGTCAGAGCCGCCTGGATGGGACTGCAACCTTGTGTGATCAGGGCGCCGATGAGGCCCGCAAGCACATCTCCGGTACCTCCGCAGGCCAATGCAGCATTACCAGTCATGTTCTCGTGGGTCAGCACGCCATCTGTGCCAGCAATCAATGTCCGGTGGCCCTTTAAGACGGTGATGGCATTCAGTTGCTGAGAGAGATGCACGGCACTGGCGGCCCGATTCGCCTGAACATGCTGCGCGGAACTGCAAAGAAGCCGGCCCGCCTCACCGGGATGGGGTGTGATCACTGTGGGTGCGCTTCGCCGCGCACATCGGCGTTGAAGTGCAGGATCTTGCGCCATCAAATTCAGGGCGTCTGCATCGAGTACGACTGGCAAATTGCAGGATATGAGGCCCTGGAGTGCCTGCGCCGCCTCATCCGAAGTGCCCAGGCCCGGGCCCATCAGCCATGTGGTGATGGGCCTGCTGGCATGTGCACTTACATCGATCACCATGACCTCGGGCTGGACAGTGTCGAGAACAAATCCATCCGCCAGGCTGAGTCGAGCAATGACCACACGGCCGGTGCCGCTGAAGAGCGCGCAGCGTGCGCTTAAAACGGCGGCCCCGACCATGCCCGGGCTGCCGCCCAGAATGGCCAGTGTTCCATGGTCACCTTTATTGGATTCGGGGTCGCGCTGAATCAGAGACACGAAGCAATTATCTGTTGCTGACCGTCTGATGCCTGCACGCCCTGTGGCGGCCTTAGGATTTCAGTGCGGCTTTGATCTGCTCGAGCGCCGTGGGATCTTCTAGCGTTGTCAGGTCACCGGAGTCACGGCCTTCTGCCAGGGCCTGCATGGATCGCCGCAGCAGTTTTCCAGACCGTGTCTTGGGCAGCAGGGTGACGAAATGCACGCGGGAGGGCCGGGCAATTGCGCCGAGCTCTTTGTCCACGGTGGCCATGATGGCCTTTTCCTCTGCCTTGCGTCCATCGGCGGTCTGAATAGGACCTTGATTTTTAAGTACGCAAAACGCCAACGGCATCTGGCCTTTGAGCGAATCGGCCACGCCCACCACAGCAACTTCGGCGACATTAGGATGGACCTGAATTGCTTCTTCGATTTCGCGGGTTCCGAGCCGATGGCCAGCCACATTGATCACATCATCGGTGCGGCCCAGAATGAAGTAGTAGCCATCTTCATCGCGCGTTGCGTAATCAAAGGTGGAGTAGTATTTTTTTCCGGGCACTGCAGTGAAATAGGTTTTCACAAACCGTTCATCATCGCCCCAGATGGTCTGCAGGCACCCCGGAGGAAGCGGAGGCACTGCGCAGAGCATGCCTTTTTCATTGGCGCCAACCTCCTCAAAGGTGGATTCATGAATCAGTCGCAGGTCATAGCCATAGCAGGCGAAGCTGGGGCTACCAAATTTTGTGGGCGTGTCCTCGATGCCGTGTTGGGCCGCCATAATCGGCCAGCCGGTCTCGGTCTGCCAGTAGTTGTCGATGATTTTCGCGCCACCCAAGGCATCAGAGATCCACTTGGCGGTCGGCTCATCCAGCGGCTCGCCCGCCAAAAATAGACGCCGTAGCGACTTGGTGTTGTGCTGGGTCATGTATTTCGGATCTTGCTTTTTCAGCACACGGGCTGCGGTGGGCGATGAGAACATGGTGCTGACACCAAAGCGCTCCACGATGCTCCACCAGATGCCCGGATCGGGCACGGTGGGCATGCCTTCATAGACGATCGTGGTCGAGCCATTGATCAGCGGCCCATAGACGATGTAGGAATGGCCCACCACCCAGCCAATGTCAGAAGTGCAGAAGAAAACCTCTCCTGGCTTGGTGTCAAAGATGGCCTTCATTGAGGTTGCAAGCGCGACTGCGTAGCCGGCTGTATCCCGCTGCACGCCTTTGGGCTTTCCAGTGGTGCCTGAGGTGTACAGAATGTAAGAGGGGTCCGTCGCCAGCATGGCCTCACAGGGCACGGCGGCACTGAGATGCTCCTTGCGAAGAGCGGCATAGTCGACATCACGGCCCTGGACATGGGTCATGGGAGCAAGCCCGCGGTTCATCAGCAGGACTTTGGCCGGCGGCTTTTCAGCGAGCCGGCAGGCATCGTCGACCAAATGTTTATACGGCACCTCTTTGCCGTTACGCATGCCCGCATCGGCAGAGATCATGACCAAGGGCTGGGCATCATCGATGCGTGCCGCCAGCGACGGGGCTGCAAATCCGCCGAAGACGACCGAGTGAATCGCGCCGATGCGTGCACAGGCGAGCATGGAGAAAATCGCCTCAGCAATCATGGGCATGTAAATCAAAACGCGATCGCCGCGCTTTACGCCCAGAGATTTGAGAATGGAGGCCATCGCCTGCACCTCCTGGTGCAATTCTTTATAGCTGTAGGTCTTCTCTTGCTGGGTCTCGGTCGAGATGTAGATCAGGGCCGGCTGGTCTGCGCGGCTCGGCAGGTGCCGGTCGACGGCGTTGTGGCAGAGGTTGGTCTTGCCACCGACATACCAGCGGGCAAATGGCGGGTTGGAGAAATCAAGAATCTTTTCGGGTTTTGCGAACCAGTCGATATTGGCGGCCTGCTCGGCCCAGAAGGCCTCGCGTTCTTCGACAGAACGCCGGTGAAATGCGGCAACTTGCGTGGTCATGATGCTCTCCTTTTGAGTACTGAGCCGGGGACATGAATCCAGCCGTGCATGAGAATGCGTGCGCTGCGGCTCATGATGGCCTTGGTGACGGTCCATTGGCCATTGATGAGCCGGGCCTGCGCGCCGACCCGCAGGGTTCCGGAAGGATGACCAAATCGGACAGCTTCACGGCCGCCACCGCCTGCTGCCAAATCGACGAGCGTGCCCGGAATCGCCGCTGCCGTAGCGATGGCGACCGAGGCGGTTCCCATCATGGCGTGATGTAGCTTGCCCATCGAGAGAGCACGCACCAGTAGATCAATCTCCGCGGCTGGCACACGCTTGCCGCTTGAGGCGGTGTACTCCTGAGGCGGTGCGACAAAGGCGATTTTTGGGGTGTGCTGCCGGCCTGCGGCCTCTGCGGGGTCACGGATGAGCCCCATGCGCATCGCACCGTGGGCACGCAGGACCTCAAACATAGTGAGCGCCTTTGCATCATTGTTGATCTGATCTTGCAGCTCGGTGCCGGCGTAGCCGATATCTTTTGCATTGACGAAAATCGTCGGTATGCCTGCATTGATCATGGTGGCCGGAAGCGAACCGAAGCCCGGCACTTCGAGTTGATCGATCAGGTTTCCGGTGGGAAACATGGCGCCGCCGCTGGCATCGTCGCCTTCATCGGCGGGGTCAATGAACTCAAGCTGAACTTCCGCTGCCGGGAAGGTGACGCCATCCAATTCAAAGTTACCGGTCTCTTGGACTTCGCCATCAATGATCGGCACGTGGGCAATGATGGTTTTATTGATATTGGCTTGCCAGATTCGCACGGTGGCGATGCCATCGTGCGGCACACGGCGAGAATCGAGAAATCCATTGCGAATGGCAAAAGGTCCGACTGCCGCAGAGAGGTTTCCACAGTTTCCACTCCAGTCGACAAACGCTTTATCGATGGCGACCTGGCCAAAAAGGTAGTCCACGTCGTGATCAGGCCGCTGACTCTTGGAGAGGATTACCGATTTGCTGGTGCTCGAGGAGCCGTTGCCCATGCCATCGATTTGTTTGCCATAAGGATCCGGGCTGCCGATGGCCCGCAACAAAATCGCATCGCGCTCCGGGCCCGGCACCTGCGCGGCAGTAGGAAGGTCGGTCAGTGAGAAAAAGACCCCCTTGCTTGTACCGCCACGCATGTAGGTTGCGGGAATTTTGATTTGTGGGGGCGGATGCATTGCAAAGACGTGGGGGTTGTATTGATGGAAAGGCCGGCGGGCAGCTTAGGCCGCTTTTTTGGCCTCAAGAAAATCCTGCGCAAAGCGTTGTAGCACACCGCCAGCCTCATAAATCGAGACCTCTTCGGCGGTATCGAGCCGGCAGGTCACTGGTACTTCCAGGTGCTCACCATCTCGACGATGGATCACCAGGGTCAGTGTGGCCCTCGGTTTGCGTTCGCCGATGACATCGAAGGTTTCGGTGCCATCAATGACGAGCGTGTGCCGTGTGGTGCCGGATTCAAACTCCAGCGGCAGTACGCCCATGCCGACGAGATTGGTCCGATGAATGCGTTCGAAGCCCTCGGCGACAATGGCTTCGACGCCCGCAAGCCGCACGCCTTTGGCGGCCCAATCCCGCGAGGATCCTTGACCATAGTCTGCCCCAGCAATGATGATCAAGGGCTGTTTGCGGTTCATGTAGGTTTCAATGGCCTCCCACATCCGCATGATTTTTCCTTCCGGCTCAACACGGGCGAGTGAGCCCTGCTTCACTTCGCCATTGACGACCACCATTTCATTGATGAGTTTCGGATTGGCAAAGGTAGCCCGCTGGGCAGTGAGATGATCGCCGCGGTGGGTCGCATAGGAATTGAAATCTTCCTCTGGCAGGCCCATCTTGGCCAGATATTCGCCAGCAGCGCTATCGGGCAGGATGGCGTTCGATGGAGAGAGGTGATCGGTGGTGATGTTATCCGGCAGTACCGCCAACGGCCGCATGGCTTTCAGCGTGCGGGCTCCAGCGAGCGCACCCTCCCAATACGGTGGCCGTCGAATATAGGTGCTCTTGGGCCGCCAGTGATACAGCGGGCTGACGGGCTGCGTGGATGCTGTTCGAATCGCAAACATGGGCTCGTAGACGCGACGAAATTGCTCTGGCTTGACGCTCGCGGTGACGACCGCATCAATTTCGGCATCACTCGGCCAGAGATCTGCCAGTCGAATGGGCCGGCCCGATGGGTCGGTGCCAAGCACATCTTTTTCAATATCTAAGCGTACTGAACCCGCAAGTGCGTAAGCCACGACGAGTGGTGGAGAGGCCAGGAAGGCCTGCTTGGCATAGGGATGAATGCGGCCATCAAAATTACGATTCCCCGAGAGCACGGCAGTGGCATAGAGATCCCGATCCATGATTTCTTGTTGAATCTTGGGCTCAAGCGCGCCGCTCATGCCGTTGCAGGTGGTGCAGGCGAAGGCGACCACTCCAAAGCCTAGCTTCTCAAGTTCGGCAAGCAGGCCGGCCTCTTCGAGGTAGAGTGCGACTGCCTTTGAGCCCGGTGCCAGCGAGGTCTTCACCCAAGGCCTGCGCAGCAGGCCGGCCCGATTCGCATTTCGTGCCAGCAGACCGGCAGCAATCATATTGCGCGGGTTGTTGGTGTTGGTGCAGCTGGTGATTGCGGCGATGATCACCGCGCCATCCGGCATCTGGCCTGCAGTTTCCTGATAGGGTGCTGCGATGCCCTTTGCTGCGAGATCGGCTGTGGCAACCCGCTTATGTGGATTGGAGGGGCCGGCAATATTGCGGACCACCGCGCCAAGATCAAACGATAAAACCCGTTCGTATTGGGCCGCTTGCATCTGGTCGGCCCATAGGCCTGTCTGGCGTGCGTAGGTTTCGACCAGCTTGACAAGGGCCTCATCACGGCCGGTGAGCCGCAGATAGCGGAGGGTCTGCTCATCGATATAAAACATCGCTGCAGTGGCACCAAACTCAGGCGCCATATTGGAGATGGTGGCGCGATCACCGAGAGTGAGATTGGCCGCGCCATCGCCGAAAAATTCCAGATAAGCCGAGACCACACGCTCTTTGCGTAAAAACTCAGTCAGCGCGAGCACGATATCGGTCGCCGTAATGCCGGGCGCCGGCCGGCCAGAGAGTTTGACGCCGACAATTTCTGGCAACCGCATCCAGGAGGCGCGTCCGAGCATGACGCTTTCAGCTTCAAGGCCGCCAACGCCGATTGCGATGACTCCGAGCGCATCCACCATGGGCGTATGGCTATCGGTTCCGACCAATGTGTCGGGATAGGCGACGCCCTCTTGGACCTGAATCACCGGCGACATTCGCTCAAGATTGATCTGATGCAGGATGCCGTTACCGGGTGGAATGACATCGACATTTTGAAACGCGTGCTTGGTCCACTCGATAAAGTGAAATCGGTCTTCGTTGCGGCGATCCTCAATGGCGCGATTTTTCGCAAATGCGTCGGGATCAAACCCGCCGCACTCTACGGCCAGTGAGTGGTCCACGACCAACTGGGTTGGCACCACCGGATTGATCATGGCGGGATCGCCGCCTTTTTCCGCGATCGCATCGCGCAGGCCGGCGAGGTCGACCAGGGCGGTCTGGCCGAGAATGTCGTGGCAGACAACGCGGGCAGGAAACCACGGAAAGTCCCGATCGCGGCGGTTTTCTGCAATCTGCCGCAGGCAGTCATTCAGGATCGTCGGATCACAGCGCCGAACGAGATTTTCAGCATGGACCTTGGCGGTGTACGACAGCCGCTCATAGGCGCCTGGGGCAATGGCTTCGATGGCCGACTGCGTATCAAAATAAGACAGTGAGGTGCCTGGCAGGGGCTTGCGAAAAGCGGTGTTCATTTTTACTTGCGCTTATCCAGCGGAACGAATTTCTGATCTTCGGGCCCGGTGTAATTGGCGCTTGGCCGGATAATCTTGCCGTCCTGCCGCTGCTCAATCACATGGGCGCTCCAGCCGGAGGTCCGCGAGATTACAAAAAGCGGCGTGAACATTGCGGTGGGCACGCCCATCATGTGATAACTCACGGCCGAGAACCAGTCGAGATTGGGAAACATTTTTTTGGCGTCCCACATGACAGTCTCGAGCCGCTCGGCGATGTTGAACATCTTCATGTCATTGGCCATACGTGAGAGCTTGCGGGCCACCTCTTTGATGACCTTATTGCGTGGATCACCGATGGTGTACACCGGATGGCCAAAACCGATGATGACCTCTTTGTTCTCCACCCGGCGTCGGATATCGGCCTCGGCCTCATCGGGCGAGTTATAGCGCTTCTGGGTCTCGAAGGCGACTTCATTGGCTCCGCCATGCTTGGGGCCGCGCAGGGCACCGATGGCGCCAGTGATGCAGGAGTAAAAATCAGCGCCGGTGCCGGCAATGACACGGGCAGCAAAAGTAGAGGCATTGAACTCGTGCTCTGCATACAGAATCAGTGAGGTATGCATCGACTGGACCCAGTCTTGTGGCGGCCGACGCCCGTGCAGCAGATGCAGGAAGTGGCCACCGATCGAGTCATCATCGGTCTCCACATCGATGGCCCGTCCGTTGTGGCTGTAGTGGTACCAGTAAAGCAGCATGGATCCCAAAGAAGCCATGAGCCGGTCAGCGATGTCGCGGGCACCGGGGGCGCTGTGGTCTTCTTTTTCCGGAATATTGCAGCCGAGCGCGGAGACACCAGTACGCATCACATCCATCGGATGGCTGGACGCGGGCAGGGCCTCGAGGGCGGCCATCACATTGGCGGGAAGGCCCCGAAGCGCACGCAGTTTGTTTTTGTAGCCGATGAGCTCCGGCCGGTTGGGTAGTTTTCCGTGGACCAGCAGGTAGGCAATTTCCTCGAATTCGCAGACGTCAGCGAGATCCAGAATGTCGTAGCCGCGATAGGCCAGATCATTACCCGTACGGCCGACCGTGCACAGTGCGGTATTGCCTGCAGTGATGCCAGAAAGCGCAACCGATTTTTTTGCTTTTGGGGCGGCGGCTTCGGGGGCCGTATTGGCTGGGGATTGAGAGTTGGGTGACATAGCAGTTTGAATAGACAGAGATGAAATGAAAAAGGGCAGAGGCCGTTGAAATTATTTTTTAGAAAATAAAGCATCGAGCTTATTTTCGAAATCCCAGTAGCCGATTGAGTCGTAAAGCTCCTCGCGGGTTTGCATCATGGCCACCACCTGGCGCTGGGTCCCATCACGTCGAACGGCCTCATAGACGGTCTGCGCCGCCTTGTTCATTGCCCGAAAGGCCGAGAGCGGATACAGCACGATCGCCACTCCGGTGGCTTTGAGTTCATCTGCGGAATACAGTGGGGTTGCGCCAAACTCAGTAATGTTGGCCAGCACCGGCACCCTTACCGCCCCAACAAACTGTTGGTACATCGCGAGTTCGGTCATGGCCTCAGGAAAGATTGCATCGGCCCCCGCCTCAACGCAGGCGCAGGCCCGATCGATTGCGGATTGAAGGCCCTCGACGGCCAGGGCATCGGTGCGGGCCATGATCAAAAAATTCGAATCGGTGCGGGCATCCACTGCGGCCTTGACTCGATCGACCATTTCCTCGGTGCTCACAATGGCCTTGCCCGGCCGATGGCCGCAGCGTTTGGCGCCGACCTGATCCTCAATGTGCATGCCGGCGGCCCCAGCCTTGATCATGGATTGAGTGGTGCGCGCGATGTTGAAGGCTGAGGCGCCAAATCCGGTATCGACATCGACCAAGAGCGGTGTGTCGCAGACGTCGGTGATCCGACGCACATCAATCAGTACATCTTCAAGTCCCGAGATGCCCAGATCGGGCAGGCCGAGCGAGCCGGCGGCCACGCCGCCGCCCGACAAATAGATTGCCTTGAAGCCAGCGCGCTTGGCCAGCAAGGCATGGTTCGCGTTGATCGCGCCAATAATTTGTAATGGTTTTTCTTGCGCTAGCGCGTCGCGAAGGCGACGGCCGGCGCTCGCGCCTGGCTGCGTCATGCGGTTCTCCCTGAACGGTGCCACTTGTGATGGATGGTAAGGCTACGCCCTTTGCCGGAGCCTGAGAATGCGTGAATTCGGCCCAAGCCTTCGTGATTTGCGAAGGCTTATCGGGTTCGTTAGAGTGGCCGCATGTGGGATGCATTTACGACCTCGGTCCTGGCGGTGGCGATTGGCGAGATTGGCGATAAGACCCAGCTGCTGAGTCTGGTGCTGGCGGCCCGGTTTCCACGCGCATTGCCGATTCTTGCTGGAATTGTGGTGGCCACCCTGGCGAACCATGCCTTCGCCGTGGCCCTTGGCAGTTGGGGCGCCTCCTGGCTCACGCCAGACGTTTTGCGTTGGCTGTTGGGCCTGTCGTTTGTGGCGCTCGCCATCTGGGCGTTGTTTCCTGATCGGCTCGATGAGCGCGAGGTCACGCTCTGGGAGACCGCCTTTATCGCAACGGTGATCGCTTTTTTTATTGCCGAGATGGGTGATAAGACCCAGGTGGCCACCGCCTTGCTGGCCGCCAAGCATGCATCGGCACCCATTGCGGTCATCCTGGGCAGCACCCTGGGGATGGTTCTCGCCAATGCGCCGGTGATCTGGTTTGGTGAGCATGTCTTAAGGCGTGTGCCACTGCGGGCCATCAGGATCACCGCGGCAGTGATTTTTGGTGTGCTGGGCACCGGCGTGTTGTGGTTTGGCCTGCCGCAGTTTTAGTGCAAGCGATTTCCGATGTTCAATCCAAGCAAAGATGATGTCAGGCGTTTTTTCTGCGAGGCCTGGGCTAAGCATCGGGCCGGAAGTCCACTGAGTCCGCTGGAGGGCCTCGCGGTGGATTGGATCACGCAGCATCCCGAGTACCACCCGGATCTCCAGGATCTTGAGCAGGCCCTGGGCCGCGATTATCCGCCCGAGCAAGGCCGCAGCAATCCGTTTTTACATCTCTCGATGCATCTGTCAATTGAGGAGCAGATTTCCATTGATCAGCCACCGGGGATTCGCGCGGCGTTTTTAGCGCTCGCTCAACGTCACGACAGCCGGCATGAGGCCATGCATATTGTGATGGAGTGTTTAGGCGAGGTACTTTGGCGGTCTCAGCATGATGGCACGCCGATTGATGGGCAGGCCTACATCGATGCGATTCATCGAAAGGCGGCCCAGTGATCAATCCACAGCGTGTCGATTTTGTGACCCTGAGATTGCTGTTGGCAGTGGCCTCAACCGGGTCCATCACCAAGGCGGCCCAATCCCTTCATCTGGCTCTCGGGGCTGCCAGCACACGCATTCGCGATCTCGAGGACCGCATGGGACTGCCGCTCTTGGCGCGGCACGCCCGTGGCGTGCGCTTTACCGAGGCTGGAAACACAGTCCTGCATCACGCCCGCTCCATTGAGCGCGAGCTTGCGCAGATGGAATTCGAGGTGGGTGAGTTCGCCTCGGGTGTGACGGGCCATGTTCGGGTTGTGGCCAACGCGAGTTCGATTGCAACCGTGCTGCCGCGAGATCTGACTGGATTTCTAAAAGATCATCCGCGCGTCAGAATTGATTTGGCCGAACACACCAGCCGCGAGATCCAGCATCTGGTCGCCGAGGGTGAGGCCGATATCGGAATTTTTGCAGGCTCATTGCGGCAAGAGGGCCTCACGGTGATGGCCTATCACCAGGACACCCTGGTGGCGATGGTGCCCAATCAGGGCACGTGGAAAAAAGAGCGTGCCGCTGCGATCGGCCGGCTGCTACTTGAAGATTTCATTTTGCTGCAAGAGGGCGGCTCGATTCAGGAGTGGCTATCGCAGGCGGCGCGCCGCGAGGGCATTCAGCCAAGGATTCGGGTGCAAGTGAAAGGCTTTGATGCGATTTCGCAGCTGGTGGCAGCAGGCTTGGGCATCACAGTGTTGCCTGAAATTGTCGCGCGGCGCTTCAGCAAATTGCTGGGACTGCGCATTCTGAAAATCACCGGCGTTGACACCGCCCGCGCTCTATCCATTTGTCATGGGGATGGCCGGCAGCTATCGCCTGCCGCCAATGATCTTCTAGAGTTTTTTAGTCGGGCGGCAGCGTCTTCGTCCGGAACTCGCAGAGATCATTGATCGGGCAGCGCCAGCACTCGGGCTTTCTTGCCTTGCAGATGTAGCGGCCATGCAGAATCAGCCAGTGGTGGGCATTGCGTTTATAGGCACCCGGCACAAGGCGTTCAAGACGCTTTTCGACTTCCATTACCGTTTTTCCCGGCCCGATTTTCGTGCGATTCGCGACACGAAAAATATGGGTATCGACAGCAATCGATTCCCAGCCAAATGCGGTATTGAGCACTACATTAGCGGTCTTTCGGCCGACACCCGGAAGCGCCTCCAGTGCTTCACGATGTTCGGGCACCGCGCCGCCGTGATGGGCGAGTAGCAGCTCACAGGTCTCGATTAAGTGTTTGGCCTTGGTCCGATAAAGGCCGATGGTTTTAATGAAAGGCGTAACGCCTGCGACACCAAGTTTCGCAATCTTTTGCGGTGTATTGGCCTTGGGGAAGAGCTTGCGCGTGGCGGCATTGACCGAAACATCGGTTGCCTGCGCGGAGAGCAGCACCGCGACCAGCAGCTCAAACGGCGTCCGGTATTCGAGTTCGGTGGTGGGATTGGGATTGATCGCCTGCAGGCGGCGAAAAATTTCGGCCCGTTTTTCGGCATTCATTCGACAGACTCGGAGCCACGATCGGATAAGCGGGAGCGGGCCCGTTGGCGTGCACGCTCCAGCACGTTTGCAAGCCGATCGGATTTCTGCGTTGCGTTTTGTTGGGACTGCTCTTGTCCTTGCTGCCGTCGCTGGCGGGCGATGAATCGTGCTTTTGCGGTCGCGGCATCTTCTGGGGTCCAGGGCAGTGGTGCAATCGGTGTCACCAACTCAATACAGTTCACGGGGCAGGGCGCGACACAGAGCTCACAGCCCGTGCATTGATCTGCCAATACCGTGTGCATGAACTTAAAGCCGCCGACAATCGCATCCACCGGGCAGGCCTTGATACAGAGCGTGCAGCCAATGCAGCGGGATTCATCAATCCAGGCCAGCTGCCGAGGACCCTCCTGGCCATGGGCGGGGTTTAACGGCAGTGTGGGCAGGCCGGTGAGGGCACTGAGTTTTTGAATTCCCGCCTGGCCTCCCGGGGGGCATTGATTGATGTTGGCCTGGCCGATGGCGATGGCGTTGGCGTAATCACGACAGCAGGGATAGCCGCAACGCGTGCACTGCGTCTGCGGCAAAACGGCGTCAATGGCTTCGGATGAAATCCGCGATCTTGGGGGCAACCTGCTCACGCCAGCGTCGTCCACTGAAGATGCCGTAATGGCCGGCCTGGGCTACCACAAGATCTTCCTGTCGGTGGGCCGGAATTCCGGTGCAGAGATGATGGGCGGCCTGGGTCTGGCCTGCACCGGAGATGTCGTCGAGCTCGCCCTCGATGGTGAGCAGTGCAGTCTTCGTGATGTCCTGCGGCCGCACAGGCTTTCCGCGGACCGTCCACTGGCCCTTTGGCAGAAGATGGTCTTGAAAGACCACGCGAATCGTGTCGAGGTAGAACTCGGCAGCGAGATCCAGCACTGCGTTGTATTCGTCGTAGAAGGCCCGATGCGAATCGGCGCTCTCGCCATCGCCCTTCATCAGCTGGAGGTAGTAGTCGTAGTGGGATGTCAGGTGCCGCCCCGGATTCATCGCGACAAAGCCGGCATGCTGAAGAAATCCGGGGTAGACCTTGCGCAGATAGCCAGGATATTTGTAAGGCACGTTGTAAATGACATGATTTTCAAACCAGTGCAGTGGTTTTTCAACGGCCAGATCATTGACAGAAGTGGGGCTTTTGCGCGCATCAATTGGGCCGCCCATCATGATGATGGTTCGTGGAGATGCAGGGTCGTTGGCAGTGGCCATCAGCGATACTGCAGCCAGCACCGGCACGGTGGGCTGACAGACCGAAATCACATTTAAGTCCGGCGATAGCAGCCGGACGAATTCGCAAACGTACTCCACATAGTCATCGAGATGAAAGGGCCCCATGTTCAATGGCACCATGCGGGCATCAATCCAGTCGGTAATAAAGACCTCGTGATTGGGCAGCAGGGCACGGACCGTATCCCGCAGGAGGGTCGCATGATGGCCCGACATGGGTGCAACCAGCAGAATTTTTGGGTCTGCGGCACGGCGCGGACTGTCCACAAACTGACGCTCGAAGTGAATCAGCTTACAAAACGGTTTTTCGGTAACGATGCGCTCGGTGACCGCCACCTCATGACCATCCACCGATGTTGTTTCCAGGCCGAAGGCGGGTTTTTCGTAGTCCTTGCCCAGCCGATGCACCAGGTCGAAGGTCGCCGCGAGCCGCCGCGAAAACGGCGTATACGACAGCGGGCTGTAGGGATTGGTGTACAGATGCGCACCGGCACTGGCCAGGTGGCTTATGGGGTGGAGGATCGAGCGCTGTAATTCGTGGAGCTGGTAGAGCACGTGAGGGGAACCCTCCTTCTGGCTGTCGAGTTTACCAATAATTCTCCACGGCAATCTGTCCAGGGCTTGATTGCCGGCTTGTCTTAAACCCCCGTTTTTTTAAAACCTGGCGGGTCTGGTCCACCATCTCCGGATTGCCACAGAGCATGATGCGGGAGTTGTCCAAGTCAAGCTTGAGTCCGGCGGCCTGCTCGAGCGCGCCGTTTTCAATCAGTGTGGTGATGCGCGTATTCAGAAGCCCTGGAACCTGCTGCCGCGTAACCACGGGGATATAGGTGAGCCGGTGGGCCAGAGGGCCGAAGATCTCATGGCTGGGAAGGCTGCGAATGGTTGCTTCGTAGGCCAGCTCATCGGGTGTCCGAACGCTATGGACCAGCACAATGTGGCCATAGGCCTGCCATGCATCGGGATCGCGAAGCATCGATAAAAATGGCGCGATGCCCGTGCCGGTTGAGAGGAGCCAGAGATCGGTTCCGCCCGAAAATCGCGACAGCGTGAGAAAGCCGTGGTTTTGTTTATCAATAAAAAGGGGATCCCCAACGCGAAGCCGCGCGAGTTCGGTGGTGAATTCGCCGCCCGGAACGACGATGGAATAAAACTCGAGATGGTCATCATAAGGGCCCGAGACCATTGAGTAGGCCCGCCAGGCAACGGTGCCATTGGCCTTCTTTACACCGAGGCGCGCGAATTGTCCTGCGGTGAAACGGAAGCCGCGGGGCCGGGATGTCTTAAACGAAAAAAGATGCGGCGTCCAAGGATGGATCCAAGTGATGGACTCGCACGTGAACTTTTCCTCAGCGGGACTGCTCACCGCTCAAGTAGTCCGCGCTTATCCTTTACGTCAGCCCATTGGTCAGCATCGGGAAAGTGCGGCTCCATACGGGTGATGGTGGGCCAGTTGTGGCAGAGTTCGGCATTGAGCGCGATAAACTCCCGCTGTTCATCTGGCACGTCTTCTTCGGCGTAGATGGCATTGACGGGGCACTCCGGGATGCAGACCGCACAGTCAATGCACTCATCAGGATCGATGACCAGAAAATTTGGGCCCTTGCGGAAGCAGTCGACCGGGCAGACATCGACGCAGTCGGTGTAGCGGCACTTGATGCAGGATTCGGTGACAACGTGGGTCATGGTGATTCAATCGTTTGAACGTTACACTTTGCATTCTAGCGAAGTTCATTCAGGGTAAGCCCTTGTTTCAGGTCAAAAGGACGCCATTTCCATGTCGGATAAATTGCCTTTAGAGGGCCTGGATACCCAGGCATCGCGCAAGAGAATTCTCTCCAGAATCCGTGCGGCCCAAGGCCGGCCTGCCCAGGCCAAAGACCGCGAGGAGGAACTGAATATCAACTACGTGGCCCAGAAGCCGATCGGGCCACAGCCCGAGGTGGGCAGCGATCTGCTGGCGCGTTTTATTGCCCAGTCGGAAAAGCTTCAGTCATCGGTTGATACGGTTGCAAAGATGTCCGATGTGCCTGCGGCCGTTGCGCGTTATCTGCAGGCCCGCGGCATTGAGATGCAGGCCGTACTCTGGCCCGCGCTGGCTGATCTGAAGTGGAAGGCCGCAGGCCTGAAGGTCGAGGCCCGCGCGCCAGTCCGCGACGACCCCGCGCCAGATCTTGTAGGCATTACTGGCTGCTTTGCGGCGATCGCCGAGACGGGCACGCTGGCTTTACTCTCCGGCCCTGAGACACCCGCCTCAATGGCACTTCTTCCTGAAACCCACATCGCTGTGGTGCCGCGCTCGAGAATCGTTGCCCACATGGAAGATGTATTTGCGTTGATGCGTCACGAGCGCGGCGGGCCACCCCGGGCGCTGAACTTTATTTCAGGGCCATCACGCACTGGTGATATTGAGCAGACGATTGTGTTGGGGGCCCACGGCCCGTATCGCGTTCATCTGGTGATTGTGGAAGGAGTCTAAAAGCGATGGCACGACCCCGACTGGTGATTACTCGCCGAATCTATCAAGAGGTGGTTGCGTCGCTGCAGACGGAGTTCGACATCCTTGCCGACAATCAAGCCACCGATCAGCCTTGGGATCAGCAGGCCTTGCAGCAACGCATAGCGCAGGCGGACTACATGCTTTGCTCGGTTGCCGACAAAATTGATGCATCCGTGATTGCGGCAGCCGCTCGGCTGAAGGTGATCGCCACCGGCGCAGTCGGCTTTAACAATATTGATGCGGCGGCCTGCAAAGCGCGGGGCATTCGCCTGACCAACACTCCTGATGTGCTGACACAGACCACGGCCGATTTCGGCTTTGCGCTCATGATGGCCACGGCGCGTCGGATATCGGAGTCGGAGCGCTACGCGCGTGCAGGCCAGTGGAGCGGCTGGGCCTTTGATCAGTTTGCGGGCCGCGATCTGCATCATGCGACCTTAGGCATTATCGGCATGGGCCGAATTGGAAGTGCGATCGCCCGCCGCGCCGCAGGCTTTGAGATGCGGGTGCTTTATCACAATCGCACGCCAAGTCAGGAGCCGATTGCGGCCACCTGGGTTGAAAGGGCGCAACTGCTTCAGGAATCTGATTTCGTGATGCTGGTGGTGCCATACTCGTCCGCGACACACCATCTGATCGGTGCTGCTGAGCTTGCCCTGATGAAGCCCTCGGCGATCTTGATCAACATTGCACGCGGCGGCGTTGTGGATGATCAGGCCCTAGTTGCCGCCTTAAAAGAAAAGCGGATTGCAGCGGCCGGATTGGATGTCTTTGAAAATGAGCCGAAATTTGATCCGGCATTTTTGCAGTTCGAAAACGTGGTCATCACCCCTCATATTGCAAGCTCCTCCCGGGCGACCCGGGGCGCGATGATGCAGCTGGCCGCAGACAACCTGCTGGCCCATGCCCGGGGCCTGCCCCTGCTGACCCCGGTGGCCTAGGCCCGGCTCTTGCCGTAAGTCCTTGTTTCTGTTAGTATTTCGGTTCCCTTGCCACACGCCTTAAGCCCGAGAAAGAGGGCTCTGCCAGCGGGTGCTGGCCCAACTTTTGGGCGGTGGCTTTAACCAGAAGGAGAAATCGTGCGTCATTACGAGATCGTTTTCATCGTCCATCCCGACCAGAGCGAGCAGGTTCCTGCGATGGTCGAGCGTTACAGCAGCATCGTCACCGCCAAAGGCGGCAAGGTCCATCGGACCGAAGACTGGGGCCGTCGTCAGCTGGCCTATCCAATTGAAAAAGTCGCCAAGGCCCACTACGTCCTCATGAACATCGAGTGCGGCCAGTCGGAAATGGATGAGCTTGACCATGCGTTCCGTTTCAATGACGCGGTATTACGTCATCTGGTGGTTGCGATGAAAAAAGCCGAGACGGGCCCATCGCCCATGATCAAGGTGATTCAGCGCGAGGAGGCCCGCAAAGCCGCGGCCGAGATGCCCGCAGCCGCCTGATGGCTGGCCCGGCTGATCGACTGAATCAGGTTCGTCTTTCCGTAACGCTGAGCGAAAAAAAAGCCAAGCGTTTCACTCCCGGCGGTCTGCCGGTGCTCGAGGTGGCTGTGTCGTATAGCGGCGAGGTCCAAGAGGCAGGAGGCGGACGACAGATTCAGTTGACAGCAAAGGCCAAGGCAGTAGGCCAGGTCGCCGAGCGCATCGATGCAATCCCGCTGGGAACTGAACTCTGCGCATTAGGCTTTCTGGCCCCCGCCCGACTCAACAGCAGACAGCTTATTTTTCACATTACGGATTTCGAACTGGAGCAATAACATGGCGTTTAACAAGAAATTTGATAAAAACAAGCGGCCCCGCCGCCCGACCCAATCGGCCCTTTTCAAGCGTAAGCGGGTCTGCCGCTTTACTGCTGAAGGCGTTGAGCAGATTGATTACAAAGACATCGACACCCTGCGTGATTTCGTCACCGAGACGGGCAAGATCATTCCGGCCCGCATCACGGGCACCAATGCCCGCTATCAGCGTCAGCTCACCACGGCGATTAAGCGTGCCCGCTTTCTCGCCTTGCTGACGTTTACCGATAACCATTAAACGACCGACACTGATCAAAGGAACTCCCCATGCAAGTCATTTTGTTAGAGAAAGTCGTCAACCTGGGCAAGCTCGGCGACGTGGTCCGAGTGAAAGACGGTTTTGCGCGTAATTTTCTGATCCCCCAGGGCATGGCTCGCCGCGCTACGGACACTGCGATTGCCGATTTCGAGGCCCGGCGTGCCGAGTTGGAGAAGGTGCAGGCGGAAAAACTGGCTGCTGCCCAAGCGCTTGGCCAGAAGATGTCGGGCCTGGTGCTGGAGATCACCCAAAAGGCGGGTGTGGATGGCAGGCTGTTTGGTTCGGTCACCAATTTTGATGTGGCCGAAGCCCTCAAAACCAAGGGCCTCGAAGTCGCCAAATCCTGCGTTCGCATGCCCAACGGGCCATTAAAGACCGTGGGTGATCATTCGATTCAGGTTGCGCCGCATACCGATGTGGTGGTGGATGTTTCGGTGCGCGTGATCGGCGAGGCCGCCTAATACGATGCTCAGCATCGTGATGATGGCCAGCGCGTAATGCCTCGGGGCCAGTGGAGCACCGTCCATGAATAAGCCGGCGGAGAACCAGGCCCTTGCATTGCGTGTGCCACCGCACTCGGTCGAAGCAGAGGCCTCCATTCTCGGAGGCCTTTTGCTTGATAACGCTGCATGGGAGCGCATTGCCGATGTGGTCCGTGCGGAAGATTTTTATCGGGCGGACCATCGCATCGTCTTTGATGTCATCGCGCGGCTCATCGATGCCAGTAAGCCAGCCGATGTAGTGACGGTATTCGAGGCCCTAGAAGGCCTTGGCCGGGCCAATGAGGTGGGCGGCCTTGCCTATCTGAATACCTTGGCCCAGGAGACTCCTTCGGCGGCCAATATCGTGCGCTATGCCGAGATCGTGCGGGATCGCGCAATTCTGCGGTTCCTGGTGTCGGTGAGTGATCAGATCGCGACCCAGGCCCTCAATCCCGCAGGCAAGGAAACCCGCCAGATTCTGGATGAGGCCGAAAGCCAGATCTTTCAGATTGGCGAGCAGGGGGCCCGCCGCTCGGCAGGCTTTCAAAACTTTCATGATGTCTTGGCCCGTGTGGTGGAGCGGGTGGATGACCTTTATCAGAATCCGAATCCCTCTGATGTCACTGGTGTGCCTTCGGGATTTTTTGATCTTGATCAGAAGACGGCCGGCATGCATGCGGGCGACCTCCTCATCATCGCGGGCCGGCCCAGCATGGGCAAGACCTCTTTAGCGCTCAACATCGCGGAGTACGTTGCGATCACCGAGAGATTGCCGGTCGCCATTTTCAGTATGGAGATGGGCGCAGAACAGCTTGCAATGCGGGTGCTTTGCTCAGTGGGCCGCCTCGATGCGCAGCGGGTCCGGACGGGCCGCCTGAACGAAGACGACTGGGGCCGACTGACTCAGGCTATGGCGCTGACCAAGGAAGCCCAGATTCATATTGATGAAACACCGGCTCTCAATCCCTTGGAGCTGCGCTCGCGTGCCCGTCGACTATCGCGTCAATACGGCAAGCTTGGGCTGATCGTGGTGGACTATCTTCAGCTGATGAGTGCATCCAGCACCGGAGAGAATCGGACAACCGAGATCTCCGAAATCACACGATCACTCAAGGGCTTAGCGAAAGAACTCGGATGCCCCGTGCTGGCCTTGTCGCAGCTGAACCGAACGGTCGAGCAGCGCACGGATAAGCGGCCGGTGATGAGTGATCTTCGTGAATCCGGCGCAATCGAACAAGATGCCGATCTGATTCTGTTTATCTATCGCGACGAGGTCTATCGTCCTGACACGCCCGATAAGGGTGTGGCGGAGATTATTATTGCCAAGCAGCGTAATGGTCCGATTGGCACCGTGCGGCTGACTTTCCTGGGCCAGTTCACTAAATTTGAAAACTTTGCAGCACCTGCCCCCACCGGTTTTTCATCGGAGTACTAGATATGCAGCCTTTGCCGATTGTTGCGCCTGTTACCCTTCCCATTCAGGGCGCCGATCAACGTTTTGCGGTTCACCGCGTGTATTGCGTTGGCCGCAACTATGCCGACCATGCCAAGGAGATGGGCGCCTCAGGCCGTGAGCCGCCGTTTTTTTTCTTCAAGCCTTCGGATGCGCTCTTTGAGGTGGGTCAGGCTGCAAGCCGTGACTGGCCCTATCCGAGTCTGACCCAGGATCTGCACTACGAAGTCGAGCTGGTCGTGGCCATCGGCCGAGGTGGAAAAAACATCGCGCTGGATCAGGCCGCACAGCATATCTGGGGATATGCCGTAGGCCTCGATATGACGCGCCGCGACCTGCAGGCCACGATGAAAAAGGAGTCGAAGCCCTGGTGTATTGGCAAGGGCTTTGACTGGAGTGCGCCGATTGGGCCCATCGTTCCGATCGAGACGACGGGAGAGCTGTCCGCGGGTGAAATCACGCTTGCCGTCAATGGTGAAATTCGCCAGCGCGGCGATTTTTCTCACATGATTTGGAATGTCCGCGAGGTCATCGCCCACATCTCGCAGGCCTGGGAGCTCAAAGCTGGAGATTTAATCTTCACAGGAACCCCTGCAGGCGTTGGCCAAGTGCGTCGCGGCGATGTGATGCAGGTTTCAGCAGAAGGCGTTGGCAGTTTTTCGGTCAACGTTGTGTAGTTGAAGCGTGTTGCCCTCTGGGTCGCATTGGCCCATGGCCTGGTGATCGCCGCGCTGCTGCAGGCGGTTCAGCATGGCGTGGATATGCCACCCCGGCCATTACCGATACAGCTGCAGCTGCAATCATCGGCGGTTCAGGCCAGTGCGGCTAAGTTGGCTGCACCGAGACAGCGGGCCGTGGATCCAGCCACATCGCAGCCGCAGCGCGATCTGCTGGCCCAGCAGCCAAAGGATACGCCGCCATCCACAATTGCTGCGCCGACAGCTTCGGTGACATCGGCCCCAACGAGTGCGGCATCAATGCCATCAAGTGCATCCAGCTCCGCAGCTGATCCCGTACGATCATCGGCAACCGAGGAGCGTCAGCCGACAGTAGATGCAAGTTTTCGTGGCAACCGAGTTCCTGACTATCCGCCGATATCGCGACGACTCGGTGAGCAGGGGGCGGTCGTGCTGCGGGTCATGATTTCGCCAGATGGCCGGGCTGGAGAGATTCAGCTCGTCAAAGGCAGCGGCTATGCCCGGCTGGATCGTGCTGCGATGGAAGCGGTACGTGAGTGGCGATTTATCCCCGCCTCGAAAGGCGGCCGGCCGGTTGCCGCCTGGTATGAGTGGCGCTGGGAGTTTCGGCTCGAAAACTGAGCGGATTTTTGCCACATAATTCGGCAAGCCTAGAGGATGATCTCACCATGAATGCCACTTCGAACCCGACATTGGGCTTAGCCCACATGCTGTCCAATGCCGATGCGGTGATTTGGCTGACTGCCATTGTGCTGCTGGTGATGTCGGTGATTTCATGGACGCTGATCATCGCCAAGGGCCGGGCATCGCAGCGACTGCGCCAACAGATTGCTGCGGATGCAGAGCGGTTTTGGCAGGCATCCTCGCTGGAGACTGGCCTGCAGCAGCTGCAGTCATCTGAGAGCGCGGCCGTGTTGGCTCCAATGGCGCATGCAGCAGCGGAGATGCAGCGTGCAGGACAGGCGGCGAGCCTAGATGGCCAGTCCGACTGGGAGGATCGCGTGACGCGTCGACTGCGGTCGGCCTTGCATGCCTGCACAGGCCGACTCGAGACCGGCCTTGTGACACTCGCTTCAATCGGTGCCACATCACCCTTTGTGGGATTGTTTGGCACCGTCTGGAGTATTTATCAGGCCTTGATCGGTATTTCCGGAAGCGGGCAGATCATGATTGAGCAGGTCGCAGGCCCGGTGGGCGAGGCCCTGATCATGACCGCTTTCGGCCTGGCGGTCGCGATTCCGGCAGTGCTTGCGTACAACGCGCTTACCCGAAGCAACCGCATCACCCTGGCGGAGTTGGATGCCTTTGCCAATGATCTGCGGGCTTATTTAGTCAAACGGCAGGGCCGTCCGGCATAAGGAGCGCTCGTATGGCGATGGGAAATTTTGAGCCGCCAGGAAGCGGTCAGCCACTCTCCGAGATCAATACAACGCCGTTGGTGGATGTGATGCTGGTGCTCTTGGTGATTTTCATTATTACCGCGCCACTCATGACCCGGGCGATTGATTTAGACCTGCCAAAGTCCGATGCGCCGGCAGTCAGCAGCCCGAAAGACACCTTGAACATCAGCATCACTGCAAAAGGTGAACTTTTCCTTGATCGCAAGCCGATTACACGTGAGGCGCTCACTGCCGCGCTTGAGCAGGCAGCCGGTCGATCGCGCCAGACCCCAATTCATCTGCGGGCCGAGCGCGATACCCGCTATGAGTCAGTCGTCGAGGTGATGGCAATGGCCAATCGGCTGGGCTTAAGTCAGCTGGCCTTCGTGACGGACCTGCCGACTAAGTAAGCACCCCTTAGTGTTTATGGCCGTGTCCAGCACGGGGTTTTACGACCTCCACCTCGACTTCGAGCGCTCCGGCCTGCTGAAAAGTCAAGGTCATTGGAAAACGTTCTCCGTCGGCCAGCGGCCGAGTCAGATTCATCAGCATCAGGTGGTAGCCTTCTTTGGCGCCGCGATCCATGGAGACATAGCCCTTCGCCGGAATCTCGATGCCGGGAATCTCGCGCATCTTCATGACATTTTGATCCATCACCATCTGGTGGACCTCAACCGATTTGGAGACGGCAGCTTGACCGCCGATCAGGCGGTCTAAGGCGCCTGCTTTGTTTTTTATCTTTTTGATGAACACCGCACCGTGAGGCTGCCCGGGTGCGGTTGCTATGGCATAGATGTGTTCGATTTCAAGCCCAGCTTTTCGAAATTCTTTTCCGTGGGCAAGGGCGGCTGACCCATGGTGGCCAAGTACCACCGCAGCGGCGAGGCTGAGTGCCGCAAGCACTTTGCGGCGCATGTGGGAGACGGAGAACGGATTCAAAAGCAAGGCTCCTTTTCAGTGAACGATGGAATTGTGATTCATCACCGCATGGATCGGCGCGGCTGTGCGGGGCGCGTCTGACGCGCTGGGCGGCAGCTTGGGCAGCGGCCATACAGAATGACCTCGTGATCATCGACCGCGAAGCCCTTCGGGGCGAGCTGCGAAATGGCGCTTGAGCAGGCATGAATGTCGAAGACCTTGTCGCATTCTCGACAGTGAAAGTGGTGATGGTGGTGGCCGGCGATTTCAAATCGGGTCGGCTGTCCCGGCAGCTGAACCGCGGCGACGAGTTGTTCTTGAATCAATAGATTCAGATTGCGGTAGATGGTGGCCAGATTCAGGTTGGGTACGGATTGCTGGGCATCCGAGAGGATTTCCAGCGGCAATAGCGGCCGGGCCGCCCGGCGCAGGGCCTCGGCAATCGCGGTGCGCTGTTTGGTGGATCGGGCCATACCGAGAGTGTAGGGGGCCCCGAGATTGCTTGCAATTGCGAATGCATTTGCAATAAGATAGCATGCTTAAAGTTCAGCGTGCTTCTGATCACAGCCTCCCCCGACGACACAGTTCAGCAAGATGATTCACCCGCACCCGCAGCCACGCCCGCAGCCACACCATGTTGCCTCCGCAGCGGGCCTTAAAGCGGCGCTGGCTTTGACATTCACCGCGCTGATTCTTCAGAACGCTTTCGCTGGCGATGATCATGGCCATTGGGAGTTTGGCCTTGTGTTGGATACTGCGTACAGCCGGGGGGCGATGGAGCTCGGGTATCGGGATCGGAACCTTCAGCTGGGCCATGGCGACATCCTGATCGCGGGACCACTTGGTCGATGGCTCCACTTCGAGGCGATTCTCTCCGGCCATACGGCAGATGGGCGGCTGCTGACGCATATCGAGCGTTTATTGCTGACCCATGATCGGCAAGATCGTGGGTTGAGCCTGGGGCTGGGCCGATTTGCTTCTCAGGTGGGCGCAATGAATGCGCAGCATCCTCACGAGGATGATTTTTCCGAGCGGCCGCTGCTCTATCGCGGTTTTTTGGGAAATCACTGGTTTGATGATGGACTGCGGCTGAATTGGGTAGCGCCCACACCGTTTGTTCTGCGCGTTGGCGCAGAGGTTTTTTCAGGCCGACAGCTGATGGAAGAGCCCCAGGTGGCACCTGTCATTGGTGCCAGCACGCTTTCGATGAAGACCGGCGCCGATTGGGATCCAGTCCGCAGCTGGGCATTTGGCTTGTCCGTGCTGAACAATCGGCGTCAGGCCGCGCCCCACGACCATGCAGCAAGTAACACGCACTCCCATATGCATGGTGCTCGTTTTAGCGGCCGACAACTCTGGATGAGTGACTTGACGCTGCGTTGGGCGCCACAAGGCCACCCTGAGGATCAGGAGCTCAAGCTGACCTGGGAGTACGCAAGCGCGCGCCGAATCCATCCGGATGCGGGTGCTTTGACGCACGCCGCCTCTGCGATGGCAGCCGTCTGGCGGTTTCGGCGGGGCTGGGAGATGGGGGCCAAAGCGGACTGGCTGCGTGTGCATCAGCCTGGCTTGCATGATGACGATGACAATCCCGCGACCGTGGCCACACTCGAATTTGGCGCGGCGCGACTACGTGAACAGGCGCTGATGATTGCTTATCGACCCGATCACGGCCGAACCCTTCGACTTCAATATAGCCGTCAGCAGGCCTCGGGCCCTGATGTCGCAGATGTTTTTCCACGTCCGGTTCGCGAGGTCCTGATGCTGCAGCTTGTGCTTGGCTTTGGGAGCGCGCGGCATCATCATCACCACTAAGATGAGAATGCTTGCTGCCACCCCAATTTTTTTGCTGCTCTTTTCGGCCGGTGCCGTTGCCCATGGGCCCCATGTGCATGGCAAGGGCGAGCTCGAAATCACCATTCAAGGTGCTGCGATTCGGGGCGCCTTTCGCACCCCGATGGAAAGCCTGCTGGGTTTTGAGCACTTGCCGAAAAATGACGCGCAGCGCAAGGCCCTGGAGGGCCTTCGTCAACAGCTGGCCTTGGCATCTGCAGTGGTGCTGCCCAATGCCGAGGCGGCGTGTCAGCCGCGGATGGCAGAGGCGACCTCTTCGCTGTTTACCGGCATGGCCAAAGGCGAGCACAGTGATCTTGAGTTTCGGTTCTCTTTTGAATGCGGTATGCCGGATCGATTGGCCAGCCTCGAAGTGGTTGCCCTGAATCAGTTTCGCAGGCTCTCTGAGGTCCGCGCCGTGCTGGTCACAACGAAGGGCCAGCGGTCTTTTGCGGTCAAGAAAAAAGATCCGAAGATCTCAGTAGCGCCGTGACACCGTGCGGCTTAGGCGCCGAGCCCAACAGGCCGTTTGGGGTCGCTGCACCATTCGCTCCATGAGCCCGCATACAGCGCACTTCCGGCAAGGCCTGCGATTTCCATTGCCAGAATATTGTGGCAGCCTGTCACGCCGGATCCGCACATATGAACGACATCCATCGGATCCTGCTCGCCAATCAAGGTGAGAAATTCATCGCGCAATTGCTGGGCCGATTTAAAGCAGCCTTTGCTGTCGAGATTTTCGGCAAAGGCGCGGTTCGTTGCGCCCGGGATATGGCCGGCGACCGGATCCAACGGCTCGGTTTCACCACGAAACCGCTCGGGCGCCCGGGCATCAAGCAGTGTCGCAATCGCGCGGGTTGCGCCCGCGTCGACCCAGGCCTGAACATGTTCGAGAGTCCAGAGCGGCGCAAGCGAGGGCCGCACTGAAATTCGGCCTTTGGATTTTGCTTTAAAGGTCTCGGTGGACAGCGGGCCATCATTCGCGATCCAGTGCTGAAGACCGCCATCGAGTACGCCGCACTTGAGGTGGCCGATCCATCGGCACATCCACCAGAGCCGGGAAGCGAACATCCCGCCGGACGCATCGTAAGCAATGATCAAGGTGTTTTCGTTGGCACCAAGCGATGCCAGACAGGCCGCGAATGTTTCGGGCGAAGGCAGCGGATGCCGGCCATTAGAGCCGTTTTTTGATGCCGCGAGATCGTGATCGATGCTCAGAAACGCTGCCCCCGGCAGATGCCCCTCGCGGTAGGCCTGTGCGCCCGCATCCGGATTCATCAGATCATGCCGGCAGTCGACGAGCAAGACGGGCTCGCGAAGCCCGACCAACTCTTTGACGGAAACAATTGGATTAATAGTGGACCTGCCGACGAAGATATTCGTGAAAGTGCAGCATGCCATCCTCCATCGGCGACTGATAGGGGCCGACTTCGTTATCGCCACGGACCATCAGGGCATTGCGTCCACGGTCCATCCGCTTTGCAATCTCGTCATCTTCAATCATGGTCTCGCGATAGGCCGCCTGGTGAGCCTCGACAAACTCAGGCTCAAAAAGAGCGATTTCCTCGGGGTAGTAAAACTCAATCACATTGTTGGTGGATTGCGGCCCCCGGGGATGCAAGGTGCTGACCACCAGCACCTTGGGATACCACTCCACCATGGTGTTGGGATAAATCGTCATCCAGATCGCGCCGTAAGGCGGCAGGCCTTCGGGATGCATGCGCAAGACCTGCTCATGCCAGCGCTGATAGACCGGTGTTGATGGCTGCTTGAGATCGGTGATGCCAACTGCCTGTACCGAAAAATGTTCGCCGTAGTGCCAGTGGAGTTTGGTGCAGTCAACGAAATGGCCCAGGCCCGGATGAAATGGCACCACGTGATAGTCATCCAGGTAGACCTCGATAAAGCTCTTCCAGTTGTAGTCGCAGGCGTGCTCTTCAATGCGGTTGAGCACGTAGCCTGAAAAGTCAAGCTGCTCCATAAATGGCGTGGTGTGCAGGTCCCGAACAATTTCGGCGGGCCCCTCAAAGAGCAGTCCATTCCATCGCGACAAGGCCGTCGACTTTAAGTGCCGGCAGGGATCCTCGGGGAAGTGGGGCGCACCAATCAATGCGCCGTTGAGGTCGTAGGTCCAGCGGTGCAGCGGACAGACAATCGAATCGGCCTGGCCCTGGCCCTCCAGCATGACGGCCTGGCGGTGGCGGCAAATGTTCGAGAGCAATTCAATTCCTCGGGGATTGCGCACCAGCACCCGGCCATGGTCCTCGTGGGCCAGCGTCGCATAATGGCCCACCTCCGGCACCATGGCCTCATGGCCAACGTAGCCTGCGCCCAGGCGAAACAGGCTGGCGATTTCCTGCTCTAAGACCGCAGGCTCAAAATACGAATGAACCGGCAACTGCGCCGCGCTAGGGGCGAGCCGAGAAAGGTTTCCGACATCCGACATCGAGGACCCCCCGAAAAACACTGGCCAAAAAAGAAGGGCGAGTATACCCCCGCCGAAGAGGCTAAGTTCTTGATTCGTTTCAATTAAAATCGGCCAATGGAAAAAAAGCACACGGCCAAGGCAGCATCTGCTGCGGGGGCCTCGGCCGGGGTGGGGGGCAGCCCGCCACAGGACGCCGCCACGGCCGGCCCTGGCGCCCTGCCGGCTGATATTGTGGCTCTGAACTTTGAGCAGGCGATGGCCGAACTAGAAGAGGTCACGCGGCGTTTAGAGCAGGGCGATGTTCCGATTGCCGAGGCCTTAGCGGCCTATCAGCGCGGGGCGTCCCTGATGCGGCATGCCCAGTCAATCCTCAATCATGTTCAGACCGAGATTGAAGTCATTGAAGCCGGCCAGGAGCGTCGCGCTGATCGTTCTGCTCTGATCTCACCAATCAAGGAATAAGCTCCTTGGAATTTTCCCAGTGGGCGCTTGCGGCCCGACAAGATGTTGAAGCGACACTGCGCCAGGCCTTGGAGAGTCGCGCCCCAGCCATTCGCATGCGCGGTGATCAGCGATTACATGAGGCCATGGCCTATGGCGTACTGGGGGGCGGCAAGCGCATTCGGGCGCTCCTGGCCCTCGCAGCGGGAGAGGCGGCTGCAGCAAGCCGACAGGATTGCATTGCCGTGGGTGCCGCCATTGAGTGTATTCACGCGTTTTCCTTGGTCCATGACGATATGCCCTGCATGGATGACGATGCCCTTCGGCGTGGACAGCCAACCGTGCATGTGAAATTTGGCCAGGCCCAGGCGCTTTTGGTGGGCGATGCATTACAGACGCTGGGATTCGAGTTATTGACCTCACTCTCCGTATCGGCTGAGCAGGCCATTGATCTGGTCCGGGTGATGGCCCGGGCTACGGGCTTACAGGGAATGGCGGGCGGCCAGGCGGTCGACATTGAGGCGGTTGGCCAGGAGATGTCGCAGGAGGCCCTACAGGCGATGCATGCGCTAAAGACTGGCGCGCTGATCTCTGCCGCAGTTGAAATGGGCGCCCTTTGCGGATCGATTTCCGAGCAGGAACGGAGCGCCCTGGGCCGTTTTGCGGCCAGTGTTGGCCTTGGATTTCAGGTCGCCGATGATGTCCTGGATGTCTCGGCCGATGCCCAAACGCTGGGCAAGACGCCAGGCAAGGATGCTGCTGCGGGCAAACCCACCTTTGTGGCCTTGCTTGGCTTAGCGGGCGCACAGGACTACGCTAGAGGGCTGCATCAAAGCGCGATTGCTGAGTTGGCTGCCTTCGGGCCGCAGGCAGATCGGCTGCGTGAGGTGGCCCAGGCCCTGCTTGGGCGCACCCATTAAATAAAGGATGTCGAGGGAGAAGCGGTTTTGCGAGAAACAGTCAATACGGAGTCAGTGGGCCGACTGCTGGAATCCGTCAATGCACCAGCCGATGTTCGAGCGCTGAGTCGCCGACAACTGCATCAGCTTGCCGATGAGCTACGCCAGTTTTTGTTGGATTCCGTCTCGGCAACCGGCGGCCATCTGTCTTCCAATCTTGGCACGGTTGAATTAACGATTGCGCTTCATCATGTCTTTCAGCTGCCTTATGACCGACTCATCTGGGATGTCGGCCACCAGAGCTATCCCCACAAAATTCTGACCGGCCGGCGCGTGCAGATGCCAACGCTGCGTCAACTCAATGGTCTGTCGGGCTTTCCGAAGCGTGCAGAAAGTGAGTTCGATGCCTTTGGTACTGCCCACTCATCGACTTCGATTTCTGCAGCCCTTGGCATGGCCGTGGCCACCAAGGTCAAAGGTGAGCACATCGGACCCCAGCGGCGCCGTCATATCGCAGTGATTGGTGATGGCGCACTCTCCGGCGGCATGGCCTTTGAAGCATTGAACAACGGCGGCATCGACACCGAGCTTGATCTGCTGGTGATTCTCAACGACAACGACATGTCGATCTCGCGGCCGGTTGGTGCCCTATCGAATTACCTGACACGGCTGTTATCGGGCCGTTTTTATCGTTCTGCCCGCGAGTTCAGCAAGCAGGTCTTGGGTGCCATTCCGCCGGTGCGGGAGTTTGCAAAACGCTTTGAGGGCCATGCCAAGGGCATGATCATGCCGAGCACCTTGTTTGAAGAGCTCGGCTTTAATTATGTAGGCCCGATTGACGGCCATGATCTCGATGCCCTGGTGCCGACGCTGCACAATCTGCGGGAGCTCAAAGGGGCCCATTTCTTACATGTGATTACCCGCAAGGGCCAGGGCTATCAGCAGGCCGAGGCCGACCCGATTCTGTATCACGGCCCAGGAAAGTTCGATCCCCAGGTGGGCATCACACCGGGCACAGCGGTGACCAAGCCCACCTATTCGCAGGTCTTCGGCCGCTGGTTATGCGATCTTGCTGAGCGCGATCCGCGGCTGATGGCAGTGACGCCCGCAATGTGTGAAGGCTCGGGCATGCAGGAATTCGCTCAGCGTTTTCCAGAGCGTTATTTCGATGTGGGAATCGCGGAGCAGCATGCAGTGACATTTGCGGCCGGCATTGCCTGCGAAGGCCAGCGTCCTGTGCTGGCGATCTATTCGACTTTTTTGCAGCGGGGCTATGACCAGCTCATTCACGATGTTGCCCTACAGAATCTGCCGGTGTTGTTTGCAATCGACCGCGCAGGTTTAGTCGGTGCCGATGGCGCCACCCATGCAGGTGTATTCGATTACGCCTATCTGCGCTGTGTGCCCAATATGGTGGTCATGGCACCCAAGGATGAGCGTGAGTGCCGCCAGATGCTGAATACGGGCTTGGCGATTGAAGGCCCGAGCGCAGTCCGTTATCCGCGCGGGGCGGGATCCGGAGTCGATGCATCGGGCTGCTTTGATGCGCTGGAAGTGGGCAAGGCGGAATGCCTTCGCGACATTCGAAAGCCAGTGGCCGGCGCACGCATTGCCATCCTTGCTTTCGGCTCGATGGTCACTCCCGCTCTGGCGGCGGCGGAGGGGCTCGATGCCACCGTGGTCAATATGCGTTTTATAAAGCCGCTGGATATGGCGATGATCGAGAGAATCGCCAACAGTCACGACATGATCGTCACGGTCGAGGAACACGTGGTCTCCGGCGGGGCCGGCTCGGCCTGTGCGGAGGCCCTCGTCGCGCTTGGGGACCGTATCCCCATGGTGCCGATTGTCCACTTGGGGCTACCGGATCGGTTTATTGATCAGGGCGATCATCAGAAACTCTTGGCCCTTGAGGGGCTCGATGCGAAGGGGATTGAGGCCTTTATTCGCGGCAAAATGACGCTCCCGCTCCCGCTGAAGGCCGTCTCTTGATGAGAAAGCAGCCGCTATGAATTTTCCTGATATCCAATCTGTCGCCCAACGTGGGCTGATGCCGGACATTCAAGGCACGCGCGATCATCGCGAGCTGCCGATTGATCAGGTGGGCGTCCGTGGCGTGCGCTATCCGGTGCTGCTCAAACTGCAAGATGGCAGCAGCCAGCCCTCGGTGGGCGATTTCAGCTTAAGTGTGGGCCTGCCGGCAGAGCAAAAGGGCACCCACATGTCGCGCTTTGTGGAGTTGCTGGAGTCGCTTAATCAGCAGGGTATTGCACTTTCGGCGGCGTCGTTACGCACGACGCTGGCCGATATGTTGGGCCGGTTATCAGCCGAGACCGGCCGCATCGACGTTGCTCTGCCGTTTTTCATCATGAAGGCCGCGCCCGTCAGCGGTGTGCAAAGCCTGATGGACTACCGCTGCCAGTGGACCATCGAACAGACGCGGACATCTTCGGGCCTGGCGCAGCAGCTGAGCTGCGAGGTGAAAGTGCCCGTGAAAAGCTTATGCCCTTGTTCCAAAGAGATCTCGGAATATGGCGCCCACAATCAGCGCTCTGAGGTGACGGTGAAAGTCACGCTTGGCGTATCCGCGGATCTCTCTGTTGAGGATCTGGTGCGCGCCATCGAAGCCCAGGCTTCATGCGAGCTCTGGGGCTTACTGAAGCGGCCCGATGAAAAATATGTCACCGAGCGGGCTTATGACAACCCCAAGTTTGTCGAGGACCTTGTGCGTGACGTTGCCGTCTCGGTCCGCAGTCTGCCGGGTGTGCAGAGCTACGCTGTGGAGGCCGAAAACTTCGAGTCCATCCACAACCACTCGGCCTGGGCCAGAATCGTCGGCTAGTCGCGAAAGTTGCCGAACGTTAACGGCAGCTCGGTGATGTCTTTTTTGAGCAGCGCAATGGCCGCCTGAAGGTCATCCCGTTTTGCCCCAGTGATGCGGACCGCATCACCCTGAATGGCTGCCTGGACTTTCATCTTGCTGTCTTTGATGATGCGGACAATTTTTTTAGCGTCATCGCCAGCAACGCCGTGGCGGACCTTGATGAGCTGCTTGATTTTATCGCCACCGATTTTTTCAGGGCTTCCCATATCAAGAAAGCGCACATCAACACCGCGTTTGGCACATTTTCCGATCAGCACATCGCGGACCTGTCCGATTTGAAATTCGCTATCGGCATAAACCGTTAGCTCCCGATCTTTTTGCTCGACCTTGGCACTTGTGCCCTTAAAGTCGAAGCGGGTCGCAATTTCTTTTGAGGCCTGGTCCACTGCATTGCGCAGCTCGGTCATATTGGCCTCCAGCGTAGCGTCAAACGATGGCATATCACTTCCTCTTGGTTGCAGCGATGCGCATGCGCAGGGCATTGAGCTTAATGAAGCCGCCGGCATCGGCCTGGTTGTAGGCGCCGCCGTCATCATCGAAGGTGGAGATCCGTGCATCAAAAAGTGAATGCTTGGATTGGCGTCCAATCACGGTGACGGTGCCTTTGTAGAGCTTGAGCCGAACCCGGCCGTGGACCTGGGCCTGAGTGTGATCAATCAGGGTCTGCAGTGCAATGCGCTCGGGTGACCACCAGTAGCCGTTGTAGACCAGACTGGCATAGCGCGGCATCAGGTCATCTTTGAGGTGGGCGACTTCGCGATCTAGGGTCAGCGATTCGATGGCCCGATGGGCCCGCAGCAGAATCGTGCCGCCGGGTGTTTCGTAGCAGCCACGGCTTTTCATGCCGACATAACGGTTCTCGACCAGATCCAGCCGGCCAATGCCATGACGGCCGCCCATGGTGTTTAAGGTGGCGAGCAGCTCATGGGCCTTCATCTTTTTACCGTTGATCGCCACCAGATCGCCGCGTTCGAAATCCAGCTCGATCACCTCAGGCTTATTGGGCGCTTTCTCCAGTGGCACCGTGAGGCGCCACATGCCTTGTGCGGGCGGCTCGCGGTCCGGATCCTCGAGCACGCCACCTTCGTACGAAATATGCAGCAGATTGGCATCCATCGAAAAAGGCGCCTCACCTTTGCGTTTTTTGTAATCGACCGGGATGCCATGACGATCGGCATAGGCCAGCAGCTTATCCCGCGACAGCAGGTCCCACTCGCGCCAGGGGGCGATGATCTTGATATTGGGCATCAAGGCGTAGGCCCCCAGCTCAAATCGGACCTGGTCATTGCCCTTGCCGGTAGCGCCATGTGAAATCGCATCCGCCTTTTCTTTCTTGGCGATCTCAATGAGCTGCTTGGCGATTAAGGGCCGGGCAATCGAGGTGCCCAGCAGGTATTCACCCTCATAGACGGTATTGGCGCGAAACATGGGGAACACAAAGTCCCGCACAAACTCTTCACGAAGATCCTGGATATAGATTTTTTTGATGCCGAATTGCTGGGCCTTTTTTCGTGCAGGCTCGAGCTCTTCGCCTTGGCCAATATCCGCGGTGAAGGTGATCACTTCGCAGTCGTATTCATCCTGCAGCCATTTCAAGATGACCGAGGTATCTAGCCCGCCCGAGTAGGCCAGCACGACTTTTTTGATTTTGGGTTTAGAGGAAGCGGTTTTCTTCATGCCAGTTCAAGATCAGGAGTGGGTCGGCAGGCGGAAACAATTTTCCCGCCAGTTGCTGAGTCGCAAAGTCTAAGGGATTAGTCCTTCAGCCGGCCGAGTAAGAGAAATTCCATCAGGGCCTTCTGGGCATGGAGCCGATTTTCGGCCTCATCCCAGACGACGCTCTGCGGCCCATCAATCACGCCGGCAGAGACCTCTTCGCCCCGATGGGCCGGCAGGCAATGCATGAACAGTGCCTTGGGGTTGGCCTGCCGCATCATGTCTTCATCGACCATCCAGTCGGCAAAGGCCTTGGCACGGGCCTCGTTTTCGGCCTCAAATCCCATCGAGGTCCAGACATCAGTCGTGACGAGATCTGCACCCTTGGCGGCCTGCATCGGATCGGCGAATTGCTCAAAATGGCCTTGCGAGTGCAGGCCAGCCCGCTCCGGCTCGACCTCATAGCCCGGCGGAGTGGAGACCCGGACCTGAAAGTCCAAGACCTCGGCCGCCTGCAGCCAGGTATTGCAGACGTTATTGGAGTCGCCAATCCAGGCCACTGTTTTTCCGCGAATGGAACCGCGATGCTCGATAAACGTGAAGATGTCCGCCAGGATTTGGCAGGGATGGTATTCGTTGGTCAGGCCGTTGATAACGGGCACGCGGGAGTTCGCCGCAAAGCGCTCCACAATCGTCTGCTCGAAGGTTCGGATCATCACCAGATCACACATCCTTGAGATGACCTGGGCGGCATCCTCGACGGGTTCGCCGCGGCCAAGCTGGGTGTCGCGCGTGTTGAGATAAATTGCGGCCCCGCCGAGCTGATGCATGCCGGCCTCAAAGGAGAGCCGTGTGCGGGTCGAGGCCTTCTCGAAGATCATCACCAGCGTACGGTCCAGCAGCGGCATATGCCGTACATAGCGTTTGAACCGATCCTTAATGATGCGTGTGCGCGCAAACAGATAGTCGATGTCATCGCGCGAGAGATCATTGAATTGCAGAAAGTGGCGCAGCTTATTCATGCCGACCGCGCCCCGAGAAACTGCCGAATGATGGGCACCAGGATTCCGACAATCTGCTGGGCTTCTGCCGAATTGAGAATCAATGCCGGCAGTAGCCGAATCACACTCTCCGCTGTGACATTGATGAGCAGACCCGCCTCGCGCGCCTGGCCAACCAGCTCGGAGCAAGGCCGATCGAGCTCGATGCCGATCATCAGGCCCTGGCCGCGAATCTCGCGAATACCCTGGCAGCCGGCAAGCGAGGCCCGAAATCCATCCAGCATTTGCCGGCCCCGGGCGGCGGCGTTTTCCAGCAGGCCCTCGGACTCAACGGCAGCGATGGTTTCCAATCCAGCCCGCATCGCCAGCGGGTTTCCGCCAAAGGTCGTGCCGTGGTTACCAGGCTCAAAGACTTCGGCAGCCGGCCCGTGGGCAACGACAGCGCCGATGGGCACACCCGAGCCGAGGCCTTTGGCAAGCGGCATGACATCGGGGATGACATCGGCCCACTGGTGGGCGAACCACTTGCCCGTTCGCCCAATTCCGCACTGGACCTCATCGAGCATGAGCAGCCATTTTTTCTGCGTGCACAGCTGGCGCAAGGATTGAAGAAATTCGATTTGTGAGGGCCGAATGCCGCCTTCGCCCTGAATGGTTTCAAGAAACACCGCACTGATGTCTGGATGGGCGAGGCTTGCCTGTTCGATCGCCGCAATGTCATTGAGAGGAACACGAACAAAACCTTCCACCAGCGGCTCAAAGCCTTTGTGGACTTTTTCATTGCCGGTTGCGGAGAGCGTTGCCAAAGAGCGCCCATGAAAGGCGCGCTCAAAGACAATCGTTTTTGGCGTGGCAAAGCCGAGACGGTGGCCGTGTTTGCGGGCCAGCTTCAGCGCAGTTTCATTGGCCTCAAGGCCCGAGTTGCAAAAAAAGACATTGGTCATGCCTGAGAGCCGAACCAGGGTCTCAGCCAGCTGTGACTGCAGCGGTACTTCGTAGAGGTTCGAGGTGTGAATGAGTTGGCCGACTTGATCGCGCAGGCCTGCGACCAGCCGCGGATGGTGATGGCCCAAGGTGTTGACCGCAATGCCGGAGAGGCCATCAAGATAGCGCCGGCCCTGGGCATCCCACATCCACACGCCCTGGCCGTGGGTAAAGCCCACGGGCTGTCGGTTATAGGTGTTCATCAAGGCGTTCATGGTGATGGTCCAGCCGGTGCTGTTGCGTAGTGTCACAAAATGAGTCCGATAGAATACCCGTTTCGCTCAGGAACATCTTCCAAGCGCATCTGCCAGATTGTTGTTGTGCCCGCCAAAAAGTTTCTCATCAAAGGCATTACCCACACAGGCAAAGTTTTTCGTCCCAGCGACTGGGCCGAGCGACTCTGCGGCGTGATGTCGGCCTTTCGGCCCCCCGGCCAGCAGCAGCTGGCGGGCCATCTGCAGTACTCGCCTTATGTGGTGCCGACCACCATTGGCAATATGAAGTGTGTGATCGTGGATCAGCGGCTTGAAGGGCTGGAGCCCATGGCCATGGACTTTGTGATCAGCTTTGCGCGCGATAACGATTTGCTGTTTGAAGACCTCTCCGAGGACTCCTCAGGCCATGCGCCAAAAGCGTAAGGCGCGCGGCTAAACCTTTAGCGCATCCAGCACACGCTGCGTGATGGCATCGACGCTGCCGACGCCGGCAACAGTCACAAAGCGTGGCGCCCGTTGATCTCCCGTAGCCGACCAATCCTGATAAAACTTCACCAGCGGCTTGGTCTGGCTGTGATAGACCTCAAGACGCTTGCGCACGGTGGATTCCTGATCGTCATCGCGCTGAATCAGCGGCTCGCCGGTGACATCATCCTTGTCCGCGAATTTGGGTGGATTGAATTTGACATGGTAGGTGCGGCCGCTTGCCACATGGACCCGCCTTCCGCTCATACGATCAATGATGTCCTCATCTGGAACCGTGATCTCGAGCACCGCATCCAAGGACACATCCGCATCCTTCATGGCCTGGGCCTGCGGGATCGTGCGGGGAAAACCGTCAAAGAGATATCCCGACGCGCAGTCCGGCTGTGTGAGCCGCTCTTTGACAAGGTTGATAATGATTTCATCACCCACCAGACCGCCGGAGTCCATTATTTTTTTTGCAGCGACCCCCAGTGGTGTGCCTGCCTTGACTGCCGCCCGCAGCATGTCGCCCGTCGAGACCTGGGGGATGCCATAACGCTTGGTGATGAAGCCGGCCTGTGTCCCTTTGCCAGCGCCCGGGGGCCCAAGAAGGATGATGCGCATGGAGGTCTCCAGAATCATGTTGTTGTCGAGTTCCGATTATAGGGACCCCATCGGCCTTTAAGGCTGATGTTGCTCTGCCCACATTTGCCGAATTCGCTGAAGATCTTCTGGCGTATCGACACCTGGGGCGGGGGCCATTTCGGCATGATGGACTGCGATGCGATGACCATGCCACAGCCAGCGCAGCTGTTCGAGCTGCTCGGCCTGCTCAAGTGGGCAGGCTGGCCAGCCTACAAATTCATGAAGCGTATTTGCACGAAACGCATAGATTCCGATGTGCCGGTAGGCGATGGGCTGACCATCGGCGGGACGGGACAGATGGATCTGCGTGAGCGAGGGCCAATGATTGCGCTGATAAGGAATTGGCGCTCGAGAAAAGTAAAGCGCAAGGCCCGACGCATCGCAGACCACTTTCACAGTATGTGGGCTTTGCAGATGCTCGGAGTCCAGCACCTCGGTGGCAGCCGTGGCCACAGCGGCAGCGGGATGCAGTGTCAGTGTTCGGGCAACCTCACGAATGAGCGCCGGTGCAATCAGGGGCTCATCGCCTTGAACATTGACGATGCATTGTGTTGGCGAGGCCTGCAGACGTTGTGCCACCTCAGCGATGCGATCGGTGCCGCTTTGATGATCGGCCCGTGTGATTACTGCTTCAATGCCATGGGCGGTGCAGGCATCGTGAATCTCTTGATCATCGGTGGCAACCATCACACGGCTTGCGCCGCTCGCCTGCGCCCGCTCTGCCACACGGACCACCATGGGCCTGCCGCCGATATCGGCCAGCGGCTTATTCGGCAGACGCGTCGAAGCACGCCGTGCCGGAATGATGGTCCAGAAGTCCATTAATTGGGCTTGTCCGCAGCAGGGCTATGATCCGGCGCTGCAAGATCGGCAGTCGTGATGTCTTGCAGGGCAATTGCACTGGATTCCAATAGATGCGGAATGCCATCGATGATGGGGTAGGCGAGTCGCTCGGATTCGCAGATCAGGTAGCGGCCACCCTTGCCCAGCGTAAGCGGCTGCTTGGAGCGCGGGCAGGCCAGAATTTCAAGAAGCTTTGAATCCATGGATCATGTTCGTTTCAAGGTTGGGCAGAAAGCGGATCGATTGACGTAGCGCCCATGTGTGGCGACTGACTTCCAGGTCCGTTCGAAAAAACTTTACCGCATCTTTTTCGGTCATCAGAACGCGATGGTAGCCGCCCGAGCGCCAGCGCTGCTGGACTCGCTCGGCCAGCCGGGGATCGTGGTCCGCCAGTGGCATGGCATCGAAGGCCAGGCCCATTGCGGAGAGTTCATCGAAAAATCGCTCGGGCCGCGCAACGCCGGCGACCGCCAAGAGCCGCTGCGTTTTCAGCTGCGTCGCAGCCGAGATGAGGTCGTGTCTCTCCAGGCCCTGCAGCTGGCCGCGAGACAGCGGACTGATGTCAATCCAGTGGTCGGGCCGAATCAGAATTTCCTGCTCACGGTGCAAGACCCAATCAAAACGAATCAGATCTCCGATCGGTTCGCGTAGCGGTCCGTAAGGGAGTAGATGCCCATTGCCGAAGCCCCGCTCGTCAATGATCAGGACACGGGTGTCGGCTGCAAGCCAGCGCTGCTGCAGTCCGTCATCCAGGATGGCAACCTGCAGTCCAGGCACCTCCCGCAAAAGACTCTCGAGTCCCTCGGCCCGCTGCTTGCCCACGGCAATGGGCAGGCCTGTCCTCCAGGCCAAAAGCCAAGCCTCATCACCGATCTCCTCGGGCAGAGTGTGGGTGAGCGCTTCGGGAAGGATGACCCGGACAGGCCCATGCTCGGCTACGGATCGATAGCCGCGCGAGATCAGGCCACATTTCAGGCCCTGTTTTCCGAGCATCTCGGCAATAGCCAGGGTGCAGGGGGTTTTGCCAGCACCCCCAAGAATGAGATTTCCGACCGCAATGACATGGACCCCGGGAATACGCTGGGGCGGGCTGGAGAGCTTTGTTTTCAGACAGTAGACCCATCTGCCCACATGGTGAAGTCCCTCCAGCAGCAAAAGGCCCAGACGGATTCCAAGGCCGAACTCGGACCTCGGACCTGCGCCTAGAGACTCGAACCAGAAGGCCTGCAGCCGGCTAGAAAAAGGGTTTCCCCTAGGCTCATCGGTCTGTGGATAAGGCTGTGGAAACATGATGAAGACAGGCGAAGCGGGTTGTCCCTGGGTAAGACTGCTTAAAATCATCCATTATCATGCCGCCCATCATCAGGAAAAATATTTAACTAAATCAACGACTTAGTATTTAAAAATAAGGCCAGCGAGGTTTTTTCTCGGGCGGACCAACAAATTCCCCTGCAGGCCTTATTCTGTGGACATCTTTCGATTCGGATAACGATT
>CAYXRY010000003.1:128258-144559 GCA_964467545.1 uncultured Bordetella sp.
GTTTCACGCATGTTTCACGGCCAAAGCCAAGCGCTGTCTGGCGCGATCTCAGTCTCGGAGCTTAACCGTTTAGTAGCAGGCTACCTAGAGCGCGGTTTTCCTATGGTTCGGGTTCGCGGGGAAATTGCCCAGCTGTCTCGGCCAGCCAGCGGCCATCTTTATTTTTCTTTGCGGGATGCGGCGGCAAGCGTTCGGGCCGTCATGTGGCGGGCCCGCCTTGCCGCGATGGACTGGCAGCCCAAAGAGGGCGACCAGGTCGAGGTGACGGCGGTGGCCGGACTCTTCGAGCCCAGGGGCGATTTTCAGCTCAGGGTGGAGTCGATGGCCAGAAGCGGCCAAGGGGTCCTCTACGAGGCCTTTCTTGCCCGCAAGGCTAGGCTTGCGAGCCTGGGTCTTTTTGACGAGGGCCGCAAGCGGCCGCTGCCGCAAGTCATCGCCACAGTGGCATTGATCACCTCCTTGGGGGCGGCCGCGCTGCGCGATGTGGTGGTCACACTCTCAAGGCTTGCGCCCCGCATTCGGGTTCGACTTTATCCCTGCCTGGTGCAGGGCACCGAGGCACCTGGCCAGCTTCGCGCGCAGCTATTGGCTGCGGATCAGGATTCGCAGGCCGACGTGATTGTGATGGTGCGTGGCGGTGGCAGCCTCGAAGATCTCTGGGCCTTTAACGATGAGGCCCTTGCGATTGCCATTTCGAAATGCGCCCATCCGGTCATCGTTGGGGTTGGCCATGAGACCGATGTGACGATCGCCGATCTGGTGGCGGATCTGCGGGCCGCCACCCCCACGGCCGCAGCCCAGCGGGTTGCGCAGGCCGACCAGGCGCTCCTGGACCGGCTTGCAGAGCTCCATCAGCAGCAGGCCACATCGATGCGCAGGCGTTGGGCGGGGGCCCAGCAGCGCCTTGATTTAGCCGCAGGCCGTCTGCGCAGCCCCGCGGATCGGCTCAGGCAGCGTCGGGAGCGGCTTGAACATAGTCGGGAACTGCTGATTCGGGCCATGCGTGCGCGCCTGCAGCGCATAACTGCGCGGCTTGCTGCACGCCAATCACAGCTAACGGCGCTGGATCCGCATGCGGTGCTCAATCGTGGCTACGCCTTGGTGCTTGACGAGCGGTCGCAGGTGGTGACCGACGCGCGTCGCGTGCAGCCTGATCAGTCCCTCTCGGTGCGGCTTGCAAAGGGCCTCTTGGATGTCCGGGTTCAGGCAGCGCATCCCTTGGGAAAGCCGGGATAAAATCGCGGCCTCGCGCTGCGGCGGATAAGCCCGCGCCAGATTTCCCTCCGTATACCAAAAAGGAACCATTGTTATGGAACACACCCTTCCAGCACTGCCTTACGCCATGGATGCGCTGCAGCCGCACATTTCGAAAGAGACATTAGAGTTTCATTACGGCAAACACCACCAGACCTATGTCACGAATTTGAATAACCTCATCAAGGGCACCGAATTCGAAAATGCATCGCTGGAGGACATCGTTAAAAAATCCTCAGGTGGCGTGTTTAACAATGCTGCCCAGATCTGGAATCACACCTTTTATTGGAATTCCTTATCGCCCAAGGGTGGTGGTAAGCCCGCTGGCGGACTGGCGGCAGCCATTGATGCAAAGTGGGGGTCGTTGGATGCCTTTAAGGAGGCCTTCACCAAGAGCGCTGTGGGTAACTTCGGATCCAGCTGGACATGGCTTGTCAAAAAAGCAGATGGCAGCCTGGATATTGTGAATACCAGTAACGCTGCCACGCCGGTAACGACCGCTGATAAGCCCCTGATGACCTGCGACCTCTGGGAGCATGCCTATTACATCGATTACCGTAACCGTCGTCCCGATTATCTTGGCGCGTTTTGGTCGTTGGTGAATTGGGACTTTGCTGCGAAGAACTTCAGCTAAAGATGTCTTACCGCCCGGCGGCGGCTGCCGCCGGCGCAATGCCCCGGATCATCTCGCCGGGCTGTATTCCCCGTTTTGCAAACCATCCCTGTTCCATCTCCAGTGCGTAGCGCACTGGAACTTGCGAGCAGTGTGTGGCCTCGGATAACGGCTGCATGTCGGCCGTGCTCGATATACGGCCCTCGTCATCCAGAAAAGCGATGGTAAGTGGCAGGGGCGTATTGCGCATCCAGAAACATTGCTGCTGGGGCTGCTCGAAAATAAAGAGCATGCCGTGATTGGGGGGCAGTGACTGCCGGCCCATCAATCCGCGTGTACGCAGTGCAGGTGTATCCGCGACTTCTGCGGTGATCTGAAAAAAACGCACCGCGAGGGTCGTGACGGCAGACTGGGTGTGGCCCGCAGGCGGCAGGGCCAGCAGCAGCGCGGCAGTGCAGGCCCCGATTGTGGCGAGACGAAAACAGCGTTGAGTCATCTCAGCAGGACTCCGGTTCACGTGCGGTCGGCTAGCGTTTCAAAATGCTGATGAGGTTAATGTAGTCATCCGTGAACATCGGCACCCGCGGCGATTTTGCAATCGCTTGTGCTGCAGAGCGGATTGGCTCAGCCTGAAGAATCTTGGGATTGCGGGTCATGATGACCTGATCTGTCATCGAGAGCCAGTATTCTGCGCCCGAATCAAATTGCGGCGTATCGGAGATCAGCACGGCTGTCAGGCCGTGGGCGTCGGCGAGATTGCGCGCCACTGGCAGCAGGTCCACAAATCGATTGGTGGCCTGCAGCACAATGACGCCATCTGGCTTTAAGTGTTTCATGTAAATGTCCATCGCCTCTTTGGTGACGAGGTGCGACGGAATCGAGTCGCCAGAGAATGCATCCAAGGCCAGCACATCGAACTGTCGGGCAGGCTCGCGCTCCAGCGCAAGCCGGCCATCACCCAAAACAACTTCATGGCTACCCTGCATTTTTTCTAGGAAGGTGAATTCAGCTCGCGCCGCCCGCACCACGGCCGGAGAGATTTCATAAAACACCCAGTGGTCGCCTGGCCGCGCATACACCGCAAGCGCGCCGGCGCCCAGTCCAACAATGCCGACGCGTTTGGGTCCGGGCGGCATACTGGCAAAGAGTCGGCCGTAGCCGCTGGTGGGCCCAAAGTAGCTGGAGGCGGTCATCTCAAGGCCCTCGTTGATCAGCTGGCCCCCATGCGAGATCGCGCCATGAATCATGCTGCGAAAGGTGACCTCGCCGCCGACATCACGTATCCGTACCACCCCATAAAAGTCTCGCTCAATAAATCGGATATCGCGCTTGTAGTCGCGAATACTCTCCCACGATGTTGCGCAGACGGCAGCGAGCACGGCGACGGCGGTCGTGCGAAATGCCCAACGGCCCGAAGCGGCTCGGCCGATGTTGAGGGCAAGCCCAATTACTGCAGCTGCAATCAGTGCCGCATACAGCTCGTAGTAGCCATCGAAAATGAATGGCGCGATCACCGCCATCAGCAGTGAGCCCAGTGCGCCACCGACCGAGATGGACAGGTAAAAAATGGTCAGGCGCGAGGGGTGGGGCTTTAAACGCGCAAGCTCCCCATGGCAGACCATGCAGACAACGAAAAGGCCCGCGGCATAAATCGGGGTCACCATTGCCAATTCAAGAGAGTCCGACAGCCACGCCATGAGCGGCACGAGCACTGCGGCCAGCGGCAAAAATAGCGGCCGCATGTACCAGCGCGGATGATCAAAGCTGATGATGAATGTCACCAGATACAGCGACAGCGGCACGACCCAGAGCAGCGGTGCCGAGGAAATATTTTGTGTCAGGTGGCTACTGACACCGAGCAGCATCGCCGAGCCCAGGGCAGATAGGCCAATCCAAAATAGCCAGTCGGGCAGGGCATGGTTTGGGCGCTCGATAAACAGATGGCCTGCGCCTGGCTGGGGCTCAGCGGCCACACGCTCCGAGGTAAAGGTGCGCTGCGCATGGCGCTCGGTGGACCAGCCCAACGCCGCACAGAGAATTGCGAAGACAACAAAAAGCCCCGACCACACCAGCGCGATCTCGCGATTGCCGATCCAAGGTTCCATCACCAGGGGGAATCCCAGCAATGCAAGCAGCGATGCGAAATTCGATAGCGCGAAGAGCCGGTAGGGTGCCGATTGCTGATAGCGACGCCAATACCAAGCGCCGACCAGCGGCGTGGTGGTGGCCAGAAGAAAGTAAGGCAGGCCGATGGTGGCGATCAGTAGGCCAATAATCCGTGAGACAGGCTCCTCATCGCCGCTGGGCCGCCAGTGTTCGGCTGCGATGATCGGCATGGCGAGCGCTGCCAGCAAAAGAAGCGTGGTGTGCAAAATGACCTGCCGACGTAGGGTGAGCCATCGGCTGAGGGCATCCGCATATGCATAGCCCGCAAGCAAAGCGGTCTGAAAAAACAGCAGGCATGTGCCCCATACGGCAGCCGAGCCGCCAAACCAGGGAAGGATCTGTTTTGCGATAAGCGGCTGGACTAAAAAAATCAGAAAAGCCGAGATGAAGATGACGAGACCGTAGAACATGGCTTGGGGCAGGCAGAGCAAAAGAGTGGGGCGTTTAGCGCCAGGATAAAAGAAAAGGCAGGATGGCCTGCCTTTTCAGGACCCGTATCACCGGGCCTTGCCAATCCTGAAACTTCAAGACTGGCGATGACATCAAGAAGGATTTACTTCTTCTTTTCGTCTTTCTTAGCCTCTGCCTTGGGGGCAGCTTTCGGCTCTTCTTTTTTGGCCTGGGCCATAGCAACAAAAGAGGTGGAGGCGATAGCGCCAGCGATAACGGCAGCAACGATTTTTTTCATACAAGTCCCTCAAGGATTGGAATTAAACGAACCGACGGGGTGAACCGCCGGCGGGTCAGGCGATGTGCCCCCCTGCGGTATAAAACGCAAGACCCTCATGAGACGTTGACGCTTTAACCGGCGGTGAGGATACCAGGGTTTGACGCCAAACTTTTCCGAAAAACCCATGGAAAATCAATGCGTTGGTAGGCGGTGTGGCTTTGGCGCTACGAAAAACGAGGGGCCGGTGTTCTCGTCGCCCGGGGCCTGATGGCCGAGATCCCAATAAAAAACCCCGGCCCAACCAGCGAGACGGGGTTTTGGGGTTCAGCCGCGCGGTTTAGGCGATCGGCGTGATATTCGAAGCTTGCTTGCCTTTGGGGCCCTGCACGATATCGAATTGAACCTTTTGGCCTTCTTTCAGCGAACGAAAGCCGCTTGTGGCGATCGCAGAGAAGTGGGCGAAAACGTCCTCTCCACCTTCATCGGGAGTAATAAACCCAAAACCCTTAGCGTCGTTAAACCACTTGACTGTACCCGTAGACATCAGATCTTCCTTTTATAAACCGCGCATCCTGCAGCCCCCAGCCCTATGCCGGGACACTCCATCAGCGACATCAGAGCGTCTCGCTTTTCCCTGGACGCAGGACATCCGCGCTCCAGAAAGCCTCCCGAATATAGGGAAAAGCCTCTGTTTTGTCTACCCTCGCCAAACCGGGGGTCAGCCCTTAGAATCGACCGCATATGAATGAGGCCCGCCCCTCTCTTTCCCCGGAGTTTTCAGTCCTGACGCGGCCAGGCGGTGGAAAGGCTGCCCGACCCGCCCGGGCTGGTGATGAAAGGGATGAGCCTTTGCGGCTTCCCGACCGCAGCTCCACCGCCCTGCTGGAGCGGCAGGAGGCCCGTACCAAGCCACCCCCCTTGTATCAAGTGTTGTTGCTAAACGACGACTTCACCCCGATGGAATTTGTGGTTGTTGTGCTGCAAAAATTCTTCATGATGGACCTGGAGAAGGCTACCCAAGTCATGTTGCGTGTTCATCGCGAGGGCCGCGGCGTTTGCGGCGTGTATACCCGCGATATCGCGGCGACCAAGGTAGAGTTAGTCAGCAGTTTCGCCCGGATGCACCAGCATCCTTTGCAGTGTGTCATGGAGGAAGCATGATCTCTCAGGAACTCGAAGTCAGTTTGCACATGGCCTTCGTTGAGGCCCGGCAGCAACGGCACGAGTTCATCACGGTGGAGCATCTTTTGCTTGCGCTGCTCGATAACCCCTCGGCAGCCGAGATCCTCAAGGCCTGCGCGGCCAACATGGATGATCTGCGCAAATCGCTCACCCAATTCATTGCGGACAACACGCCAATCATCCAGGGGCCCGATGATGTTGATACCCAGCCGACACTTGGCTTTCAGCGGGTCATTCAGCGGGCCATCATGCATGTGCAGTCGACTTCAAATGGGAAAAAAGAAGTCACCGGTGCCAATGTTTTAGTAGCGATCTTTGGCGAAAAGGATTCGCATGCGGTTTACTTCCTGCATCAGCAGGGCATTACTCGCTTAGATGTCGTGAACTTTATCGCCCACGGCATCACCAAGGCCCCTCAGGCCTCGCCCGCCCAGGAAGAGGCCGCTGCTGCCGAGCAGTCGGAGTCCTCCGGCGGACAGTCCGCACAGCCGCAGCAGCCCACCGCGCTGGATCAGTACACCAGTAACATCAATGAGCTTGCGAAAAAAGGAAAAATCGATCCGCTGATTGGCCGCGAACAAGAGGTCGAGCGGGTCATTCAGGTGTTATGCCGACGCCGGAAAAATAATCCGCTCTTGGTGGGTGAGGCCGGCGTGGGCAAGACCGCGATTGCAGAAGGCCTGGCCCGACGAATTATTGAAAAAGACATCCCAGAGGTTCTGGAGCAGGCCACTGTCTACGCCCTGGACATGGGCGCGCTGCTGGCAGGAACCAAATACAGAGGTGATTTTGAGCAGCGACTGAAGGCGGTGTTAAAACAGCTGAAAAGCGATCCGCATGCGGTGCTCTTCATTGATGAGATCCATACCTTGATTGGTGCCGGATCGGCCTCGGGCGGCACGCTCGATGCCTCGAATCTGCTCAAGCCCGCCCTGTCTTCGGGGGCCCTGCGCTGCATCGGCGCCACCACCTATAACGAATACCGCGGCATTTTTGAAAAAGACCATGCGCTGTCGCGTCGATTCCAGAAAATCGATGTGACCGAGCCCAGTGTGGAGCAGACCGTTCAGATTCTTCGCGGCCTGAAATCGCGCTTTGAAGAGCACCACGGTGTGAAATATTCCGCCGCTGCGCTGTCAACGGCTGCTGAACTCTCTGCAAAATACATCAATGACCGTCACCTGCCGGATAAGGCCATTGACGTCATCGACGAGGCCGGCGCTGCCCAACGTATCCTGCCCAAGAGCAAACAAAAACGCACGATCGGAAAGACCGAGATCGAGGAGATTGTGTCAAAAATTGCCCGCATTCCGCCGGCTACTGTCAATACCGATGATCGCCAGGTGCTCGCGCGGCTGGACAAAAACCTGAAGAGTGTCGTGTTTGGCCAGGATCCTGCGATCGAGGCTTTATCGGCGGCCATCAAGATGTCACGCTCCGGACTTGGCAAGATCGATAAGCCCATTGGCTCGTTTTTATTCTCGGGCCCGACCGGGGTCGGCAAGACCGAGGTCGCCAAGCAGCTGGCCTATGTGCTGGGCATTGAGTTGATTCGCTTCGATATGTCGGAATACATGGAGCGGCATGCTGTGTCACGCTTAATTGGAGCGCCTCCAGGTTATGTCGGCTTTGATCAGGGCGGACTGCTCACCGAGGCGATCACCAAAAAGCCGCACAGCGTGCTCTTGCTGGATGAAATTGAGAAAGCCCACCCGGATATTTTCAATGTGCTGCTTCAGGTGATGGACCATGGCACGCTGACCGACAACAACGGCCGAAAGGCGGACTTCCGCAACGTCATCATCATCATGACCACCAATGCGGGTGCCGAGACCTTGAATCGTCGTGCGATCGGATTTTCCAACGCCCGTGAGGCGGGTGACGAAATGGCCGATATCAAGCGCATGTTCACGCCCGAGTTTCGCAATCGGCTTGACGCAATCGTGTCCTTCAAGTCGCTGGATGCCGATGTGATCATGCGGGTAGTGGACAAGTTCTTGATCGCCTTGGAGCAGCAGCTGGCCGAGAAGAAAGTTGAAATTTCCTACTCGGAATCGCTGCGGGCCTACCTCGCCAAGAAGGGCTTTGATCCTCAGATGGGCGCCCGGCCCATGCAGCGCCTGATCCAGGACACCATTCGCAAAGCCCTGGCCGATGAGCTGCTCTTTGGTCGGCTGGTCAATGGCGGCCGTGTGCATGTTGCGATCGATGTCGAGCAGGGGGATCAGGTGGTGCTGGAGTTCCCCAAAGACGAGGATTCCAAGCCGCCCGCAGTGAATCGTCGCAAAGACAACCCTGAGTTGATTGTCTAAGGCTGCAACAACCCCGAATTGTTGCAGCGTTTGACTTGGGTTTTCCCTGAGCAGGCCCGGCTGAGGGCGTGCTTTCTGACACAATTTAAGAGCTTTGAAGAACAACCACTCAGGAGGAGAACTATGCGCCTAAAACTCGGTCTTGTGACTGCGATTGGGGCGGCATTGATTGCTGCCCAGGCTCCCGCCATGGCCCAGGATCTAAGCAAGATCCGTTACCTCGCAGCGAACTGCGCGAACTGCCACGGCACCGATGGCAATAGTGTGGGCGGCATGGTGTCGCTTGCGGGCTATGACCGTGCGACCTTCATTAAAAATATGAATGCGTTTCGCAGCGGTGAGCGTCCCGCCACGCTGATGCATCAAATCGCGAAGGGCTACTCAGATCAACAAATTGCAGATCTGGCGGCCTATTTTTCTGCACAGAAAAAGAAATAAACGGCATCAGGGAAAAGGAGAACACCATGTCACAGGATTTTGAAAATCGCCGTGGTCTGCTGAAGGCAGGCGCAGCGGGTGCGGCCCTTGCCGCGACTGGCCTGGCCGGCTGTGCAGCCGTTGATGAGGCACCGGCCCCCGTGAAGAAAATCGGCCGCGTGATTGTGATCGGCGGCGGCTATGGCGGCGCCACAGCAGCCAAGTACATCAACCATTGGTCGCGCGGTGCCATTGAGGTTTATTTGATCGAGCGCGAGCGCAATTTTGTGTCCTGCCCGATCTCCAACCTGGTTTTGGGCGGAAGCCAAAAGATGGAGACGATCACCCACAGCTACCTGGGCCTGCGTGAGCGCGGCGTGATCGTGCTCAACGATGAGGTGCTCTCGATCAATCCCAATAAAAAGACCATCTCGCTGCGCAAGATCGCAGATCTGTCCTACGACCGTCTTGTGGTTTCGCCGGGCATTGACTTTAACTTCAACGCAATTCAGGGCCTCAACGACGAAGCCCAAAAGACCATCCTGCACTCATGGCGTGCCGGCCCGCAGACCGTGGCACTGAAGGCCCAGCTCGATGCGGTACCCAATGGTGGGGTCTATGTGCTCTCGATTCCGAAGGCGCCCTATCGCTGCCCGCCCGGACCTTATGAGCGTGCCTGCCAGGTGGCCCACCTGTTTAAGTCCAAGGGCAACACCCGCAGCAAAGTCATCATCATGGATGGCAATCCGGATATCGTGTCCAAGAAGGCACTCTTCATGAAGGCCTGGGCAGATCTCTATCCCGGTATGGTTGAATATCGGCCCAACATGGTGGTAACTGAAGTGGATGTGAAGGGCCGTCGTCTCACCACTGAAACGGGCGATCGTGTGACCGGGGATGTGCTCAACGTGGTGCCGCCGCATCGCGCGGGCGATATCGCCATGAAGTCTGGCCTGGTCAACGTCAACAACCTTTGGTGCGGCGTTGACTGGATCACCATGGAGTCCCTGGTGCACAAGAACATTCATGTGCTGGGAGATGCCACCTTCTCAGCTCCGGCAATGCCGAAATCGGGTCATATGGCCAATCAGCATGGCAAGACTGCAGCGGCTGCGATTGTTGAGCTCATGAATGGCCGGGCCCCGATGGCGAGCATGATGGCTAACACTTGCTACAGCTTTGTGGACGCCAAGAATGTCGTGCACGTCGCAAGCGTTCATGCCTACGACGAAAAAGACAAGACCATGAAGACCGTTCCAGGCTCGGGAGGCCTAAGCACCGGCCCGACCGAGCTGGAGGGTAACTATGCGATGGGCTGGGCCCGCAATATCTGGTCAGACATGCTGACCTAGTGGCCGTTCCTATAGTCGGCATCGGGGCCCCATCTGGCCCCGATGCCGTGGAAATTCGGGCATGATTCGGGTTCTCCGGGCCATGCCCGATTTTTTTATGCCTTTGTGATGCGACTCCCCGAAGCCGAAACCCCTCCGAATGCCCTGGAGGCCCTAAAACGCTTCACCACTGTCGTGGCTGACACCGGCAGCTTTGAGTCCATGCGGGCCTATCAGCCGCAGGACGCAACGACCAACCCCACGCTGATCATGCGCGCTCTGGAGCAGCCGCAATACGCGAGCATCGTGGAGCAGGTGAAAGCACAGACCAAAAGCACGAAGGTTGCTGATCGCAGCCGCGAGGTGCTGGTGGCATTCGGATGCGAAATTCTGAAGATTGTGCCAGGCCGTGTTTCGACCGAGGTGGATGCGCGGCTTTCGTTTGATACCGCCGCCATGGTGGCTGAGGCAGAAAAAATTATTGCCGCCTATGCAGCGCGCGGCATTGATCGGGCACGCATTCTGATCAAAATCGCCGCCACCTGGGAGGGGCTTCGGGCAGTACGTGAGCTCGAACAAAAATCGATTGCCTGCAATGTCACACTGATTTTCAGTCTGGTACAGGCAGCAGCTGCAGCGGACTGTGGCGCCCGACTGATCTCGCCGTTTGTGGGCCGGATCAGCGATTGGCATAAAAAAAATGGACAGCAATGGACTGCCCCGGATCAGGATCCTGGGGTTATCTCGGTGAAACGCATTTACAACTATTTAAAGCAGCATCGATTTCATACCGAGGTAATGGGGGCAAGTTTTCGTTCAGTGGATCAGGTCTTGGCCCTTGCAGGCTGCGATCTCTTGACTGTAAGCCCCGAGCTTTTGCAGCAGCTGCAGGCCATGGATCAGGATGCGACATTGAATCGCGTGCTGGATCCCGAAGAGGCCCGGCAGACGCAGGCTGGCGCGACACTCAACACCAGCGAAGCTTTATTCCGGTTCGTGCTCAATGAAGATGCCATGGCCAGCGAGAAGCTTGCTGAGGGCATTCGAAGCTTCGTTGCCGATGGCCGGCGACTGGACGCAAGGCTGATCTGATGCTGTTGTTTGCGCTGACGGTGCTGGTGTCCAGTGTTCTACTGTTCATGGTCCAGCCGATCATCGCCAAACAGATCGTGCCCTGGTTTGGGGGATCGGCCGGCGTCTGGACCACTTGCCTGACTTTTTTTCAGCTGGTGCTGCTGGCGGGCTACGCCTACTCTGATCTTGTTCAGCGGTTTTCTGCCAAGCATCAGTCGATGCTACATGCGGCACTTCTTATTGCCAGTCTGTCGGCACTGCCCATTGTGGCCGGGGTGCACTGGAAGCCCACTGGCGACGAAGAGCCGCTATGGCGAATCCTGGGGCTGCTGGCAGTCACGATTGGTCTGCCGTATTTCATGCTGTCCACCACAGGGCCGTTGATTCAATCTTGGTTTGCGCGCGAGCAAGTGAGCGCCGCAGTGGCCCAGCGAGCTTATCGCCTATTTGCCTTATCAAATTTCGGATCGCTGCTAGGGCTTCTGGCTTACCCATTTGCCATTGAGACCTGGGTTGCGACCCAGCATCAGGCGATTGCCTGGAGCCTTCTGTATGGAGTCTTCGTGGTGCTCGGATTAGCGGTCGCGTTTCGTTCAGCCCGCCAGGCGCGGCAGCCAACAATTGAAAAAGAAAGCCCATCTCAGGCCCACGACATTGCAATCCAGAGCGTTACATCGCGGGCCGCACCACCATCACCGCCGGGGGCTACGGAGTTGCTGCAATGGTTTGGCCTGGCCGCCCTCGCCACCATGCTGCTGCTCTCGGTGTCCAGCCACATTACCCAAAACATTGCCTCAATCCCCTTTCTCTGGGTGCTGCCGCTGTCGCTGTATCTGCTGACCTTTGTCATTGCCTTCGAGGGCCGCGGGGGAAGGGGCTGGTATCTGCGCAACAACATGATGCTGCCGGCGATGGTGTTGGCGGCATTCATGGCCTGGGGCCTGACCACGGATCAGGGCATTCTGGATATTGATGTTGCTATTCCGCTCTATCTGCTGGGCCTATTTTTAATCTGCTTGTTTTGCCATGGCGAGCTTGCGCACTCCAAGCCCGCGGCCCGCTACCTGACCCGTTTCTATTTCATGATCGCACTGGGCGGTGCCGTTGGCGGCCTGCTGGTGTCGACGGTGGCGCCAAGAATTTTCTCTTACTACTGGGAGCTGCCGCTTGCGCTGATGCTGGTAGGTGTCGCGGGCGCCTGGATCGGTCTGCGAAATGGCAAGGGGCCGCTGCGGATTGTCTTTATCGGCGGTAGTCTGGTGAGTCTAGCGGTCTGCAGCTTCTACACGCGGCTGCATTTTGAAGAACGGACCTATGACAGCATTTATGGCGCACGAAATTTCTACGGCACGCTGCGCATCACCGAGCGGGCCGCAGTCGGGGCCGATGCCCCGATTCGCCGGCTCGTGCATGGCGTGATCTTGCATGGACTGCAGGACACGAGCACCGCCCATCGTCAGGAGCCGACCACCTATTACGGGCCCAATTCCGGCGTTGGAATCACCATCAAGGAAATGGGCCAGCAGTCTTTGCAAGGCATCCGTGTAGGCGTGATTGGTTTGGGTGTAGGCACGCTGGCCGCCTATGGCCGCAAGGGTGACCACTACCGGATGTATGAGATCAACCCGCAGGTCATTGATATTGCCAAGCGGGACTTCACCTACATTCAGGATTCGCCGGCTGACGTAAGCTTTGCACTCGGTGATGCGCGGCTAGTGTTGGAGCGTGAACCGGCCAACCGTTTTGATGTCTTGGTGATTGATGCATTTTCAAGTGACTCAATTCCCATTCATCTGATGACCCGTGAAGCCCTTGGGGTTTACTTGCGGCATTTAAAGGCCGAGGGAGTGATTGCCTTTCATGTCACCAACCGTTATTTGAACCTTGCGCCGGTTGTGCGTCGGATCGCTGAAGAAGCGGGCTACCAGGCGGTGTTGCTTGAAGACGAACCGGCGGACGACGCCCGCGGTGTCTTGGCCCTCTCCGATTGGGTGTTGGTCACCAAAAACCAAAGGCTATTGGCCTCGCGGGCAGTGCGTGATAAGGCCGTGGAGATTGAGCCGATTGTTGGATTGCGCTCCTGGACCGACGACTTCAATAATTTATTTCAGGTCTTGAAGTAGGTGTTAGCTGCGGCCGGTACTGCCAAAGCCGCCCTGGCCCCGCTCGGTCGATGTGAATTCATCGACCGTATTAAATTCTACCTGCTTGACCGGCACGATCACGAGTTGGGCAAGCCGCTCCATTGGATTGAGCGTAAACGCGGCAGCGCCCCGATTCCAGGCTGAGACCATGAGCGGACCCTGATAATCGGCATCAATTAAACCAACAAGATTTCCCAAGACGATGCCGTGCTTATGGCCGAGTCCCGATCTGGGCAGGATCATTCCCGCATAGCCTGGATCGGCAATGTAGATGGCGAGTCCGGTCGGAATCAATTCGGCCTGCCCTGGCGCAAGCACAAGGGGCGCGGCGATACAGGCCCGCAGATCCAAACCGGCGGAGGCCGCGGTGGCGTAGCTGGGCGGTTGATCTCGCAGGCGCGGATCAAGAATTTTGACGTCGATTTTCATCTGGAGTGGTTTCGCAGAGTGGCGATATGGGTCAATAAATGATGTGCAAGTTCAAGTTTGCGTGCGGGCGGCAGTAGCGTGATGCCATTGGCATCACAGAGCATGATTTGGTTGGTGTCTTCACCAAAGGCCTCAGCACCGATATTGCCGATCAGCAAGGGGACCTGCTTACGTTCCCGCTTGGCAGGCAGTAGTGCGCGGAGATCATCAAGGCTTCCGCTTTCCGCGGCAAAGCCAACGCAGATCGGTGCCGGCTGCCGGCGGGCGACAGCAGCGAGAATATCGGGGTTCTCGACCCATCGAATGTCATGCAGGCTGCCCGAACTCTTTTTGATTTTTCCGGCCTGTGTCGTCTCGGGGCGCCAGTCCGCGACAGCCGCAACACCAATAAAAATCTCGGCCGCGGTCCTTTCAATGCAGTCCATCACCGCCTGATGCATCTGCTCTGCGGTCTGAACATCAATGCGGACGATACCTTCGGGGGTCGCAAGATGCACGGGGCCTGCAATCAGCGTCACGCGGGCGCCCGCCCGGGCTGCGGCCTGCGCAATCGCAAAGCCCATCTTGCCCGATGAGCGATTGGTAATGCCGCGTACCGGATCAATCGGCTCAAATGTGGGCCCCGCGGTGATCACCACCGATGCATCTTGCAAGATGCCGCGAATGTTCGGGAATTGCGCAGCTTCACGGGCGCCGGAGTCTGGCCCGAAGTGATCCACCAAATGCTGCAGCAGTTCGGCGGGCTCCAGCATGCGTCCATCACCGATTTCTCCGCAGGCCTGGTCACCGCTGCCCGGCCCGAGGATTGCAGTGCCATCTGATCGCAGGGTGTCGATGTTGCGCTGAGTGGCAGCGTTTTGCCACATCTGCCGATTCATGGCGGGCGCAATGAGCAATGGGATTTCACGCGCAAGACACAGTGTGGCCAGCAGGCTCTCGGTCTGGCCGTTGGCCAGCTGCGCAATGAAATCAGCGCTTGCAGGTGCAATCAGAATGCCATCGGCCTCACGCGAGAGATCGATATGGGGCATGCCGTTGGCTGGCCCACTGCCGCCGGGGCTTGTCCAGGCATCGGTATAAACCGGCCGGCCCGATAGCGCCTGAAAGGTGAGGGCGGAAACAAATCGGCTGCCGGCCTCGGTCATGATGACCTGCACAGTCGCTCCTTCGTCTTGAAGCCGTCGGACCAGCTCGCAGGTCTTGTAGGCTGCAATCCCGCCGGTAACTCCAATGATGAAATGACGATGCAAAAGCCGCATGACTCATCCTCGCCGAACGCGTGAAAGCTCGTCAAGCACCAGCACGATGGCGCCGATCGTGATGTAGCTGTCTGCGAAATTAAACGCAGGCCAATGCCAACCCCCGGCATGCCAATCAATAAAATCCACGACATAGCCCCAGGTCGCCCGATCAATGGTGTTGCCGATGGCGCCAGCAATAATCAGGGCTGCAGCCGCCGCAAAGCCCCGCTGGCCGGCGTGTCGCACCATGAGAATGCCGAGTGTGACCACGGCGACCACACCCAGCCCGATAAAAAACCAGCGCTGCCAGCCGCCCGCATCGGCCAAGAAACTGAAGGCAGCGCCCGTGTTGTGAACGCGCACAATATTGAACCAGCCGGTAAGAATGGTCTGTTCTCCGAGCGCGTAGCTATTGACGATCACCAGCTTGCTGAACTGATCCAACCCCACCAGCAGCAGGATCAGGAGTGCCCAGCGGCCTGCCGCTGAATTCAGGCCGCGGCGTTTAAGCGATGGCACGGCGCTCACCTTCGCCGAAGAGATTGCTGACACAGCGGCTACAGAGCTGAGGATGGGCCGGGTCTTGGCCGACCTCGGGCCGCAGATGCCAGCAGCGGCTGCACTTGGGCTGTGACAGCGCACTCACGTGCACAGAGACCGCATCGGCAGCAAGCTGTGGATCAATGACGACATGGGCTGCGGAGGTGATCATGACGAATTTCAGACCCTCGCCTAAGTCCTTGAGTAGCGCCCCGATGGCTTGGCCTGCACGAATTTCCACTGTGGCCTGAAGTGATGAGCCCACAGCGCCTGCCTCGCGTTGAATTTCAATGGCCTTAAGTACTTCAGCCCGCGCAGCGCGAAGCGATGACCATTTGGCAAGTAAGTCTGCCGCATGGGGCACCTCGATCACATTGTGGGCGGCCTCCTCAAAGATCGTGGCCTGAGGATCTAAGCCGCTGGATTGATGCAGACTCTGCCAGGCCTCATTGGCGGTGAACGACAGATAGGGTGACATCAGACGGGTCATCATCTCCGTGATGTGCCATAACGCCGTCTGCGCCGATCGGCGGGCCCGCGAGTTGCGGCCGCTGGTGTAGAGCCGATCCTTCAGAATATCGAGATAAAAAGCGCCCAGGTCTTCGGAGCAAAAGCTAACCAGTCGTGCGACCGCGGGATGAAACGCATAGCGGCTGAAATCCTCAAGGGTCTGCCGCTGCATGTCGGCGGCGAGTGCCAGCGCATATTGGTCAATCTCTGCCAATTCCGCTGCCGGCACACTGTCGCGTGCAGGATCAAAGTCACTGAGATTGCCCAGCAGAAAACATAGCGTATTGCGAATCCGTCGATACGATTCCACGACACGCTTCAGAATCGTATCGGAGATGGAGAGCTCACCCGAGTAGTCGGTGCTGGCCACCCAGAGCCGCAGGATATCCGCGCCCATGGTGTCGGAGACCTTCTGCGG
>CAYXRY010000004.1:0-30954 GCA_964467545.1 uncultured Bordetella sp.
AACCGCTGACCTCTTGCATGCCATGCAAGCGCTCTCCCAGCTGAGCTATAGCCCCGTGCTTCGCACGTTCCGTGACATCTAAGCAAGCCCGCGAGTTTAGGGGAATAATGCGGAAAAGTCCAATTTCCGGGCCGTGCTGCTTCGACGCGTAATCCACTTATGACTGCCACCCTCATTGATGGCCTGGCCATCGCAAAATCGCTTCGCCTCCAGGCCGCCGAGCGGGCCAAGGCCTGCATTGCAAAAGGCCGTGCAGCAGGCCTCGCGGTCGTGCTGATTGGCAACAACCCGGCCAGCCAGGTCTATGTCCGCAACAAGGTCAAGGCATGTGCGGAGGCCGGGATCACGTCACGCTTGATTGAAAAGCCTGAGGCCTTAAGTGAAGTCGAATTACTCGGCATCATCGATGATTTAAATCACAATCCTGAGATCGATGGGATTCTGGTGCAGCTGCCGCTTCCAAAACAGCTCGATGCTCACCGAGTCATCGAGGCAATCGCTGCAGACAAGGATGTCGATGGCTTTCATGTCAGCAATGCAGGCGCGCTGATGACTGGCCAGCCCCTGTTTCAGCCCTGCACGCCGTATGGTGTAATCAAGATGTTGGAGTCCGTCAATGCGCCAATCTGGGGAGCCCATGCGGTGATCTGTGGCGCCAGTAACATTGTCGGTAAGCCCATGGCCATGATGCTGCTGGCACGCGGAGCCACCGTCACAGTCTGCAACAGCAAGACCCAACGCCTGCAAGAGCACACGCGGCGCGCGGATATTCTGGTGTCCGCGGTCGGCAGACCCAATATGATTTCAGCAGATATGGTCAAACCCGGAGCCATCGTGATTGATGTCGGCATTAACCGGCTCGCTGATGGCCGGCTTGTGGGCGATGTCGACTTCGCCGCGGTCTCGCAGGTCGCCTCTGCGATTACGCCAGTGCCGGGCGGTGTTGGGCCGATGACCATCGCAATGCTTTTAATCAACACCCTTGAATCTGCTGAACGCCGACTCCATCTCTCTTGATCATGAGCAATCCTCTACTCCACGAAATGCTGGCCCGTGATGACCTTCCGCGCTATGACCTGATTCAGCCTGCGCAGGTCGCCGCCGCGATGGACACGCTCATTGCCGAGGCCCGCGCCACGCTGGCCCGTGTGACGGCGCCGGCCAATGCCATCTCGTGGGCTACCGTGATTGAGCCCCTCACCGACGCCACTGAGCGGCTTGGCCGCGCCTGGGGTGCGATCCATCACATGTCGGGTGTCATGGACTCCCCCGAATGGCGGGAAGCGATCAATAGCCGCCTCGCGGATGTCACTGCCTTCTGGACCGAATTGGCACAGCATCCGGATTTATTCCGTGCCTCCAAGGCGCTGGAAGATCAATTTAAAAAAGCACCGCCAAAGCCACAGGACAGTACCGGCCGAGCCCGTTTTCGGGCCTTGCAGAATTCACTTCGGGCATTCCGGCTGGGCGGTGCTGAGCTGCCCGAAGACAAAAAGAAGGTATTTGCAGAGCTTCAGGCCCGGCTTGCCCAATTGACTCAGAAATTTTCTGAGCAGCTGCTTGACAGCACCAATGCGACCATTGTGCATATCACCGAGCAGGCGCAGCTTGCTGGGCTGCCTCAGCACTCGGTCGAATCGGCTGCGGCCGAGGCCCAGCGTCGCGGGCTCACGGGCTGGGTATTTACGTTACAACACCCAAGCGTCGGCCCGGTCCTTCAATTCGCGCAGAACCGAAGCCTTCGAGAAGCCATTTATCGCAAGCAGGCCGTGCGGGCCTCTGACATTTCCAGCGAGGGCCCGCAGCACAATAACGGGCCGATCATGGGAGAGATCCTGGCGCTCCGACAGCAGCAGGCAGCGCTCCTCGGTTTTCGCAACGCTGCCGAAGTCTCGCTGGCACCAAAAATGGCCGACAGCCCGCAGCAGGTCATCGACTTTCTGATGAGCCTTGCGTCCAAGGCACGGCCCGCTGCGCAGCGCGATCTTGAAGAATTAAAAGCATTTGCCGCCACTGAGCTTCATCTTGCCGATCTCCAGGCCTGGGATGTGGCCTTTGCCAGTGAGCAGCTACGTCAGCGTCGTTATGCATTTTCGGAAGAAGAGGTGCGCCAATACTTCCCCTTGCCCAAGGTGCTGGATGGTCTATTCAAAGTCATTCGTACCCTTTTCGATGTGACGGTTCGGCCAGTGAACGGTGTCACACCAATGCCCATCTGGCATCCGGAGGTTCAGCTTCACGAGATTATTCGATCCGGAAGGGTCATCGGCCACTTGTACCTGGACCTCTATGCCCGCAGCACCAAGCGTGGCGGCGCATGGATGGATGACTCCCGCGGCCGCCGCGTCTTGAGCTCTGGCGTGCAGACCCCGATTGCGCTTCTGACTTGTAACTTCTCGCCGCCCGTAGGCGATAAGCCGACCACACTCACCCATGACGATGTGATTACCCTTTTTCATGAGTTTGGCCATGGACTGCATCACCTGCTTACCCAGGTCGGGGAGCTCGAGGTTTCGGGAATCAATGGCGTGGAATGGGATGCGGTAGAGCTGCCCAGCCAATTCATGGAGAACTTCTGCTGGGAATGGGAGACCCTTGCCCACATGACGGCCCATGTCGAGTCGGGCGCTGCGATCCCCCGGGCGCTCTTTAACAAAATGATCGCTGCGAAAAACTTCCAAAGCGGGATGTTTATGCTGCGGCAGGTTGAATTCTCCGTGTTTGATATGCAGATTCACACAACGCTCCTGCCAGGACCGCAAGATACGCCTGCGGCAATCGGAAAGAGAATTGAAGAGGCCCTGTGGGGTATTCGTCGTGAAATCGCCGTACTGATACCGCCAGACTTTAATCGGTTTGCACAAAGCTTCTCGCATATTTTTGCGGGTGGCTATGCCGCGGGCTATTACAGTTACAAGTGGGCGGAGGTGCTATCCGCCGATGCGTACGCGGCCTTTGAAGAGGCCGGATCAGATCATTACGCCGAGGTTGGCCAGCGGTTTTGGCAAGAGATTCTCTCGGTCGGCGGCTCGCGGCCCGCAATGGATTCTTTCACTGCGTTTCGCGGTCGGGCGCCTGCGGTTGAACCACTGCTAAGGCATAACGGCCTGCTACAGGCCGCCTAGGAGCGGGCCCTATGCCGGCCACCAAGCGTGAAGCGCGTGTCGAACAGATCATCGCCAGCGCGGCCCAATTTTTTTCAGAGCATGGTCTGAGTGGCCAGACCCGTGAGCTCGCCAGCTTTCTGGGAATCGCCCAGCCCCTGCTGTACCGCTACTTTCCCTCCAAGCAGGCGCTGATTCACCAAATTTTTGAAGAGTTTTTTGAAAATCGCTGGAACAGTCGATGGCCAGCACTCATCTGCAATGATGCTTTATCAATTGAGTCTCGGGTACGCCAGTTTTACTCGGAATACGACAAGCTTTTGCTAACCCGTGAATGGGTTCGGCTATTCATGTACGCTGAACTTGCTGGATATGGGTTTGGTAAAAAATCACTGGACAGGCTTGTTCAAGAGATTCTGACTCCTCTTGCCACTGCACTTCGCAAACACTACGGTGCCCCCGAACCGGGGGACTACGACATTACCGCTCAAGAAATCAACCTACTGCTTGATTTGCATGGTCTTGTTATCTACAAAAGCATCCGAAAGCATGTCTATGGCGTTCGAAGCGCGGTAAAGTTGGATGCAATCTTGGATGATTTGATACTACACTTACAAGGAACGATGCCCGCTGTCTACCAGCGGATCTTCCCCGAACATCCGCTGGCCGCCCGGCTGCGGCCGCTAAGCGCCCCTTAAGGACTTGCGGCGGACGTCAGATCACCTAAGATTCGGGACAATGAAGATTGCCAGCTGGAACGTAAACTCTCTGCGGGTGAGACTGCCGCATCTACTCGATTGGCTTGCCACTGCCCGGCCTGCAATGCTGGGACTGCAAGAAACCAAACTGACTGACGACAAATTCCCGAAAAAAGAGATCGAGGCTGCTGGATATCACGCGGTGTTCGCTGGCCAGCCCACCTACAACGGCGTTGCGCTGCTGGTCGATGCAGATCATTTTCAGCCGCCGCGTAATGTTCAAATCAATAATCCGCAATTTCCCGATGATCAAGCGCGCTTAATCGCCGCAGACCTCCACGCCACGCGCGGCACGGAGACGATACGATTGGTCTGTGGCTACATTCCGAACGGATCGGAGGTAGGCTCAGAAAAATTTGACTACAAGCGCCGCTGGTTAGCCGCTTGCACGGCCTGGATCAGGCAGGAGCTTGCCAACCATCCGCGTCTTGCATTTGTTGGCGATTTCAACATCGCGCCAGATGACCGCGATGTCCATGACCCGGCAGTTTGGCACGAGAAGATTCTCTGCTCGACAGCAGAGCGTCAACACCTGGAAGAGCTTTTTAAGCTTGGCCTGCAAGATGCTTATCGTCTGCATGAGCAGCCCGCCCAGCAGTATTCCTGGTGGGATTATCGCGAGGCCGCCTTTCGCCGAAACCGGGGCCTGCGTATCGACTTGATCTTGCTGTCAGCCGAATTGGCAGCGGCATGCACGGCAAGCGGCATTGATCCCGGCCCACGCAAGCTAGAAAAGCCCTCGGATCACGCGCCGGTCTGGGCGGATGTTCGCCTGTGACCGGCCTGGGCTTCGGTGTCGCGCTGACCTAGTCGCCACCCTCTAAATTCAATTCGGCAATCTTGCGGGTCATGGTGTTGCGTCCGATGCCCAGCAGCTGAGCAGCCTCAATGCGTCGGCCGCGGGTATGCTTGAGCGCCACGCCAAGCACGGCAGCCTCGAATTCTTTTGCCCAGCTATGCATCCGGCCGTCTTGCGGCGCCGGCGCATTTGCCGCCAACGACCTTGCAACCTCTTGACGCAAAAGCTCTTGCCAGGCCGAAACACTGATCTCGTTTTTTACGGCCGGCTCCGCATGCGCCACGCGTGCAGCCAAAGACGGTGAAGCATCTTCGGCCTGCGCATGGCCTGTGCCCTCCTGGGGCTGACGAACCTCTTCAGGCAAATCCTCGGCACGTACCACCTGACTCGGAGCCATGACGGTGAGCCAATGGCAGAGATTTTCGAGCTGACGGACATTGCCGGGAAGGGCCATCAGACTTACTGCTGACATGGCCTGGGGTGAAAGCTGTTTGGTCTCGACCTTCAGATCCTGGGCGCTTTTTTGCAGAAAGTGCCGGACCAGCAACGGAATGTCCTCGCGGCGTTCGCGCAGCGGCGGCAGTCGCAGACGAATTACATTTAAGCGATGGAAAAGATCCTCGCGGAATTGGCCCGCCCGAACGCGGACCTCGAGATCTTGATGGGTTGCCGCAATGACCCGGACATCAGCTTTCAGCGGAGAATGGCCACCGACACGGTAGTAATGGCCATCGGAGAGCACGCGCAGCAGTCGCGTCTGCAGATCCAGCGGCATATCGCCGATCTCATCTAAAAATAAGGTTCCCCCTTCGGCCTGCTCGAACCGACCCCGCCGGGTGCTCTGGGCGCCAGTAAATGAGCCCCGCTCGTGGCCAAACAATTCGGACTCCAAAAGATCGCGCGGAATCGCCGCCGTGTTTAACGCGACAAAAGCCATCTTCGCCCGCGGACTATGCCGATGCAGGGCGCGCGCTACCAACTCTTTACCCGTTCCTGATTCACCCGTAATCAATACGGTTGCGCTGGACTGGCTCAGTCGGCCAATCGCGCGAAATACATCCTGCATGACGGGGGCCTGGCCCAACAACTCCGGAACGGCCTCAATGACTGCCCCACCCGCACCGCCCACAACTTCTGAACCATCCGAGCAGGCGCGCCGAATCAAGGACACTGCCGCATCCACATCGAAGGGCTTGGGCAGATATTCATAGGCGCCACCCTGAAAGGCTGAGACCGCGCTATCCAAATCGGAATATGCGGTCATCACAATGACCGGGATCTCAGGGCAGCGCTGCTTCACTTGCTCCAGCAGATCAAGGCCGGAGTCTCCCGGCATACGTATGTCCGACACCAGCACCTGCGGGCGGTCGTTGTTCAAGGCGAGCATCGCAGACTGTGCATCCGGGAATACACGGCACGGCACCTGCTCTTTGCTGAGGGCCTTTTCCAGCACCCAGCGAATCGATTGGTCATCATCGACAATCCAGACCGGCCTCATGGCGTGGTTCCTCCGTTGGCGATCGGAATTCGAATCAGAAAATCAGTGCGGCCCGGCCGGCTTTCGACATCAATGAGTCCACCGTGCTGATGAACATAGCTCTGGGCCAGCGTGAGCCCAAGGCCGTGGCCCTGCGGCCGGCCCGAGACCAGCGGATAAAACACCCGCTCGCGAAGTTCCTCCGGGATGCCGGGCCCGTTATCAATGACATGCAGATCCAACGCCAGACGGCACCGCTTTTTGGAGATTGTGACCTGGCGCGCAATGCGTGAGCACAGCACAATTTCGCCCTCGCCTGCCAGGGCTTCTGCAGCATTACGCACAACATTGAGTACCACTTGGATTAGCTGCTCGCGATCACCACGCAAATCCGGAATACTGATGTCGTAGTCCCGTTTAATCGCAAGTCCCGTGGGAAACTCGGCCAGCATCAGGCTGCGCACACGCTCGCAGACCTCGTGGATATTGACCGACTCCATCACCCGCAGACGACGGTGTGGGGCGAGCATCTGATCGACGAGGCCCTGAAGGCGATCGGCCTCCTTGATGATGACCTGGGTGTATTCGCGCAGCTCATCGCTCGGCAGCTCACGATCGAGCAGCTGGGCGGCGCCGCGGACTCCGCCCAGTGGGTTTTTAATTTCGTGGGCAAGGTTGCGCAGCAGCTCTTTGTTGGCATGCGTTAGATCGGCCTGATGGACCTCCCGGTCGGCCTTACGTTGCTGAGCGATCTCCCGCAATTCCAGACTGAGCACCACGCCCTCTTCCTCAAGGTGAACCGATACTGTTGAGTCCAGCTCAACTGAGCCCCGCATTGGCAGCTGCCAATCACATTGCAGCCGCTTGGATTCAAACATCTGAGAGGAGGCCTGGCTCAGCATCTCTTCCACCCCCTCCGCAACATCAAGCACCTCAAGAAGATACGACCCCTCGAGTAGCCTGCTGGAGGCCCCGAACAGGACCTCAGCCGGCTGGTTGATGTGAACAACCCGCAGCTCTTGATCCAGGATCACCACCGCAGTGGCAAGTAGATCAAGGCTGCGAAGGTGCCGAGCAATCACATTCGGCGGGAGTGCAACGACGTCCGCAGCAGCCCCTTTTACAGCGAGTAATACATGTCGAATTCCACCGGATGCGTGGTCATGCGGAACCGCGTGACCTCTTCCATCTTCAGCGCGATGTACGAATCGATCATGTCGTTGCTAAAGACACCGCCACGGGTCAAGAACTCGCGGTCTTTATCCAGCGCTTCGAGTGCCTGATCCAGCGATGAGCAGACCGTTGGAATCTTTTTGTCTTCCTCGGGGGGCAAATCATAGAGATTCTTATCGGAGGGCTCGCCTGGATGAATTTTGTTCATCACACCATCAAGGCCGGCCATCATCATCGCGGCAAATGCCATGTAGGGGTTGGCGGTGGGGTCCGGAAAACGAACTTCGATACGGCGTGCCTTCGGGCTGCTGACATGGGGAATACGAATCGAGGCAGAGCGGTTCCGCGAGGAGTACGCTAGCTTCACAGGCGCCTCGAATCCCGGCACAAGGCGCTTATAGCTGTTGGTGCCCGGATTGGTGATGGCGTTGAGCGCGCGTGCGTGCTTGATGATGCCGCCAATGTAATACAGCGCGAACTCGGAGAGGCCCGCGTAGCCATTGCCCGCGAAAAGGTTTTGGCCGTCTTTCCATACCGACTGGTGGCAGTGCATGCCCGAGCCGTTATCGCCCACAACAGGCTTGGGCATAAAGGTAGCGGTTTTACCGTAACTCGCGGCCACGTTGTGCACCACATACTTCAGGATCTGAGTCCAGTCTGCACGCTGAGTCAGCGTGCTGAATTTTGTTCCGATCTCACACTGGCCTGCGCCTGCGACCTCATGATGATGAACCTCGACTGGCACACCCATCTGCTCAAGAATCAAGCACATCTCTGAACGGATGTCCTGAAAGGAGTCCACCGGGGGAACGGGAAAGTAGCCGCCCTTCACCGCGGGACGATGGGCCAGGTTGCCGCCCTCGTAGTCGATTCCGGTCGACCAGCTTGCTTCTTCGGATTTGATCCTGGCCGAGCAGCCCGACATATCCACGTTCCAGGTCACACCATCAAAAATGAAAAACTCGGGCTCTGGGCCAAAGTAAACGGTGTCGCCTACGCCGGTTGATTTCAGATAGGCCTCCGCCCGCTTGGCAATCGAACGGGGATCACGGTCATAGCCTTTGCCATCAGAAGGCTCCACCACGTCACAAGTTAGATTCAGAGTCGACTCTTCACGGAAGGGATCCAGCACAGCGGTATTGGGGTCAGGCATCAGCAACATGTCTGAGGCCTCAATGCCCTTCCAGCCGGCAATCGATGAGCCGTCAAAGGCATGGCCTGACTCAAATTTATCTTCGTTAAACGCGCTGACCGGCACACTCACGTGCTGTTCTTTGCCGCGAGTATCAGTGAAGCGGAAATCAACGAATTTCACCTCGTTGTCGGAAACCATCTTCATGACTTCTTGAGGGGTGGGCATATCAACATCTCCTTATGTAAAAACGTTCCAATACGATCAAACGACCCATTTTCGTGACACTAGGAGCGAAAAGCGTGCCCGTTCGTAAATCACGAAAAATCAACGACTTATAAAGAACTTATAGAAAATTTTTTAGAAAAAAATTCTGTTTTGGTGCGCTAATTGCACCATTATAGTGCTATCAATCTGAACGACAAATTGAATGCACCAAATCTGAGCATAGCCAGATTCAGGGCAGAAAGATGGCCTGCAGGTCATTGAGCAATTCGAGTCCTCGGGCAGTGGCCTGAAACCGGTCGGGCCGCCTGACCATCAGGCCCCTGGACTGGGCGCTACCCAGCTGCTCCAACAAAAACGGATGCTCACCGATGGCCATGCCGGTCGTCTGTGCCCAGCGGCCAATGGGCACACCCTCTACAAGCCGAAGCGCATTGAGCATGAACTCGAATCCCAGGTCACGAACGCCAACCTCAGACTCCTTGGCGGCGGCGCCCTTCGCGCTCAAATAGGCATCCGGATTTCTGGCCTTGACCGTTCTCAAAATCCGATTGGCCAGCGATATTTTTCCGTGTGCCCCTGCCCCAATTCCGAGATAGTCCCCAAACGTCCAATAATTCAAGTTGTGCTGAGACTGCTGGCCCGCTGCCGCATAGGCCGAGACCTCATAGCGCTTCAGACCGCTTTGAGCAAGCCGCTGGGCAACCAGCATCTGCATCTCCGCCAGGCAGTCATCGTCCGGCAGGCCCTGCGGCGGCCGCGCAGCAAACAGCGTATTGGGCTCCAGCGTCAGTTGATACAGCGACACATGGGTCAGCGGGAAGCTGAGCAGCCGATCAAGTTCTCGCTCGAGGTCACTTAAGCGCTGACCAGGCAGCCCGAACATCAAGTCGGCATTGACCCGATCAAAGATTTTCAAGGCCGACGCTAGCGCAAGGGCTGCCTGATCCGCGCTATGTGCTCGGCCAAGCTGGCCGAGCATGGCATCGGAAAAAGATTGCACTCCAAGAGAGAGCCGATTGACTCCCGCCTCGCGAAAGCCCTCGAAGCGGTCTAATTCAAACGTGCCGGGGTTGGCCTCCATGGTGATCTCCGCATCAGGCACCAGGGGCAGACGCGCGCGAATCTCCGAGAGCAGTCGCGCAATCGCCTGCGGAGCGAAAAGGCTGGGGGTGCCGCCGCCAATAAACACGCTGATCACGGGCCGGCCCCAGACCAGTGGCAGGCTTTGCTCCACATCATTGATCAACGCATCGATGTAAGCGGTCTCAGCGATCGGCTGTGCACGCTCATGTGAATTGAAATCACAGTAGGGGCATTTGCGAATGCACCACGGCAGGTGGACATACAGCGAGAGCTCCGGAAGAGCTTGAAAATGAATCTCTGCGCCCATGCCTTGAATGCGGGTGGACCGCACCTCAAAACGCCAGCCGCTGAAGCAATGCACTCAGCGCCTGGCCTCGATGGCTGACCTGCCGTTTCTGTTCGATTGTCATTTCCGCGGCTGACATCTTTAACTGCAGATCAAAAAATACTGGGTCGTAGCCAAAGCCGTGCTGGCCGCGCGGATGGGGCAGCAGCGCGCCATCCCACCGGCCGTGGACAACGAGCGGATCGGCATCATCGGCACTGCGAACAAAAGCAATCGCTGCGTAAAAAGCGGCATCAATCGTGATTTCACCGGCTATCCCAGCTGCCGCTGCGCCGGGATCTGACCGATGCTGCTGGCGCGCAGCGGTTTCGCGTGCCACACAATACAAAAGCCACTGAAGATTCAGTGCGTCTGCGCTCAGGCCTTGGGACTGTAACGTGGCGATCTGGGCCTGATGCTCCGGATTTGCATCTGCGGCAGCATCAGCGAAAAAACGTGCTGAACGCACGCCCGGGGCGCCACCCAGAAGTGGGACAACAATTCCTGAATCATCTGCTAGGGCAGGACGTCCTGCGGCGCGGCTGGCATGCCGTGCCTTGGCAAGCGCGTTTGCTTCAAATGAATCGTAGGGCTCCTCGGCCGGATCGATGCCCAGCGAAGATTGATTGATTAATTGAATTTCCCGTGATCGCAGCGCTGGAGCAAGGGCCTGCTCAAACTCCTTTAGTTTTCCTGGGTTCGATGAGGCCAGCACCCAGGTCGTGCTCATTCAACAACAACCGAGAGCCGCTCTGGATCCTGAATCAGGCATTGCTGAAACTCGTGCAGCTGGCCAATTCCCTGGGCAGCGAGGACAAGCAGTTGATCCAACTGGTCCCGAGTAAATGGCGTGCCCTCTGCGGTACCCTGAACCTCCACAATACCGCCTGAGTCCGTCATCACAATATTCATATCGGTATCGCAGGCGGAGTCCTCTAGATAATCCAGATCCAACACCGCAACACCACGCCAGATGCCAACCGAGATGGCGGCGACCGATTCTCTTAGCGGATTTTGGCCAATCCGACGATCACGCTGTAGGCCCTGCAGCGCATCGGACAGGGCCACACAGGCGCCAGTAATACTCGCCGTCCGTGTACCCCCATCGGCCTGCAAGACATCGCAATCGATCGTAATCGTCCGCTCACCCAACAGGTTCAAATCCGTCACCGCGCGCAACGATCGGCCGATCAGGCGCTGAATCTCCTGGGTACGGCCGCTTTGCTTTCCTTTTGCCGCCTCGCGATCGCTTCGGGTGTGGGTTGATCGCGGCAGCATGCCGTACTCCGCCGTCACCCAGCCTGATCCTTGGCCCTTTAAAAAGCCAGGAACACGCTCCTCTACTGAGGCAGTGCAGAGCACCCGGGTCTCGCCAAAACAGACCAAGACGGAGCCCTCAGCATGCTTGGTGTAACGACGCTGAAGGCTTACGGGCCTCAGCTGGGCGGCCTGCCGGCCGCTCGGCCGAAGCGCAGACTGGGCCGAAGCGTGTGACGAACCGAAACCGGACTGTGTCATGTTGAGTTCCTCTAAAACCAGGACCTTACAATACTGCGTTCCTCCCGCACATCGAAAGTACGCCCATGGCCCACCCCAGCATGACCGGATTTGGCGGCGCCCAGATTGACTGCCCCTCCGGCCGCCTCGGCCTTGAAATTCGCAGCGTCAATAGCCGCTTTTTCGAACTGCATCCGCGGCTGCCCGATGAATTTCGCTGGGCAGAATCCTTTCTGCGGGATCGTGTGTCATCTCAGATCGCCCGTGGAAAAATTGAGCTAAGGCTGAGCCTCTCCCGCAACGAGTCGACCCTCTCGATGACCCAGATTAGCCCGTCGGGGCTACAGTCCGCCCTCCGACTTGCCCATGAAATTCGACAGGATCATCCCGACATTGCGTCCTTTAGCGTTCATGAATTGCTGAAGCTACCGGGAGTTGTTGTAGAGCCGCAGCTCAGCCAGCAGGAATGGGTGGCGTTACTTGACGGCCTGACCACGAGTGCGCTTGAACAGTTTTCGAGAAATAGAATCGCTGAAGGCGAAAAGCTCGGGCTTGTCATCAGCGACAGACTGCAGCACATTCAAACACTCTGCATCAGCGCTAAAGAGCAAATCCCGCAGGCCATCACCGCCCAGCAGAATCGGCTCTCTGAAAAATTTCGTGAGGCCTTAGCAAGTGCAGTCCAAGACGCCGCCGACTCGGTAAAACTTGCGGCACTAGAGGAGCGGATTCGGCAAGAGGCTGCTGTCTACGGACTGCGGATCGACATCGCGGAGGAATTAGACCGGCTCTCTGCCCACCTCACCGCCGCCCATGCGGCCCTTCAATCGCCGCCGAAGCCGGGAACAGGAATCGGAAAACGGCTGGATTTTCTTACCCAGGAGATGAATCGAGAGGCCAACACACTTGGTTCTAAAGCAGCCTCGATTGAGCTCAGCAAAATCTCCATCGAAATGAAGTTACTGATCGAGCAAATCAGAGAGCAGGTTCAAAATCTTGAGTGAGGGCAGGCTGCTCATGATCGCTGCGCCCTCGGGCGCAGGAAAATCAAGCCTGGTGAGCGCATTTCTTGCGCGCAATCCAGAGTGGATCGTCTCGATTTCCACCACCACACGGGCCCCCCGGCCGGGCGAGCAAGACGGCCGTGAATATTTCTTCACCACCGCGAAAGATTTCATCGCCCAGCGTGATGCAGGTGAATTTTTAGAGTGGGCTGAGGTGCACGGGAATTTCTATGGCACCTCGAAGGCCTGGATCCAAGCGCAACGTGCAGCCAACCGATCGGTAATTCTCGAAATTGACTGGCAAGGCGCCCAACAGATCCGCCAAGTCTTCCGGCAACCCGGGCCAGCCCCGAGAAGCGTCTTTATTCTTCCGCCCTCACTCGCTGAGTTGGAGTCAAGGCTCAGGGCCCGTCGGCAGGACAGTGAGGCGGTGATTCAGCGACGTCTCGCGGCGGCGGCAGATGAGATGTCGCACGCCCAAGAGTTCGATTATGTTATTATAAATCAAGACTTTAGCGTCGCTTTACAGGAGTTAGAACAGTTCGTTCAACGCTCATGGCCAGCGCCGTCATCCCGATAAATCACTCCTGATTGAGAGCACCACATGGCACGCATCACCGTAGAAGACTGCCTCCAGTTCATCCCCAATCGATTTGAACTCGCGCTTGCCGCCGCCTATCGGGCCCGCCAACTCGCTCAGGGCGCATCGCCAAAACTGGACTCCCGGGACAAACCCACCGTGACAGCCTTGCGCGAGATCGCTGCGCAGCAGGTGGGCCGCGAGATGCTAAGGAAAGTGCCCATCTAAGTGAACAGTCCCGCTCTGCGGGCAGTTTCCGTAGGCCCGCTTATCGAACGCGCAAGGGCCTATCTCAACCAAGAAGATTGCGAGCGGCTTAAAACCGCTTATCGTTTCAGCGACCAGGCCCACCTGGGCCAATACCGCCAAAGCGGCGAACCCTACGTCTCCCACCCTCTCGCGGTCGCTGAGTTATGCACCGAATGGCGGCTTGATGTCCAGGCCCTGATGGCGGCCTTGCTGCATGACACCGTCGAGGACACGACGGCCACCACTGAAGAGATTCGTGAACGCTTCGGGCCTGAGGTTGCCGAGCTCGTGGATGGCCTCTCCAAATTGGATGCCGTGGAATTTCGTAACCGCGAAGAGGCCCAGGCGGAAAACTTCCGAAAGATGTTGCTCGCCATGGCCCGTGATGTCCGCGTCATCCTGATCAAAATCGCCGATCGGCTTCACAACATGCGAACCCTGGAAGGGGTAGCGGCTGAAAAACGGCGTCGGATTGCGAAAGAAACGCTCGATATCTATGCACCGATCGCCCACCGGCTTGGATTAAACGCGGCCTTTCGGGAGCTGGAGGATTTGAGTTTTGCTGGCCTGTATCCGCACCGCTACGCTACCTTATCGCGGGCCATTCTTGCAGCGCGTGGCAATCGCCGTGAAGTCATCGGCAGACTGCAGTCGGCGGTGGCCCAGCAGCTGCCTAAGTTCGGCATCTCTGCTGCCGTCGAAGGCCGAGAAAAAAGTGTCTGGTCGACTTATAAGAAAATGATCGAAAAGCATCTGAGCTTTGCTGAGGTGCTTGATGTCTACGGCTTTCGCGTTCTGGTTCCCAAAATCTCAGACTGCTACATGACGCTCGGTGCATTGCATGCGCTCTACAAGCCGATGCCGGGAAAATTCAAAGACTATATTGCCTTGCCGAAATCAAATGGCTATCAATCGTTGCACACTACAGTCATCGGCCCTTATGGCACACCGGTCGAGTTTCAGATCCGCACCGAGGAAATGCACAACGTCTCCGAGGCAGGGGTCGCAGCCCACTGGATGTATAAAGAAAATGTCCACAAAGGCACCTCACCGCTTCAGGCCCGCGCCCACGAGTGGATGCAGTCGTTAGTCCAAGTCCAGTCACAGACGCGAGATCCTTCTGAGTTTTTAGACAGTGTCAAGATCGATCTTTTTCCAGATGTGGTCTATGTCTTCACACCGAAAGGTGCGATTCGTGAGCTGCCACGCGGTTCGACCCCGGTGGACTTTGCCTACAACGTGCATACCGATATCGGCCATCACTGCGTGTCTGCAGAGATCAATCAGCGGCCTGTTGGCCTGGATACGATTCTGCGCAATGGCGATGTCATCAGTATCCAGACCGACGATAACGCCAACCCCCATCCCGCCTGGCTCGGCTTTGTTCGCACGGCCAAGGCTCGAGCGGAAATCCGGCATCGACTTAAAACCACAACCCGCACCGAGGCTATTGAATTCGGCCAGCGACTGTTGGATCAGGCGCTTAGGGCCCTTGGATCAACGGGCTTGGATGACCCGAAATTAGAGTGGCAGCAGTTTCTTGCTGAGAACACTGCCCACGATAAGGATGCGCTGCTTGAAGACATCGGCCTTGGCCTGACCTTGGCGCACGTTGCTGCCCGACGGCTCGTACCTCAAATCGCGAATAGCGCGCCAGCACACCTTCCCGATCATGCGAAAAATGCCCTGGCCATCGCGAAGACACATTTCACCAGCACCGCTGAGGCCATCACGATTGATGGCAGCGAAGGTTCTACGGTGCAATACGCTGCCTGCTGCAGCCCCATTGGTGGAGATGCGGCGATCGGCCTGATGCGCGGTGGCGCCGGCCTTGTGGTTCATCGAGCCACTTGTGGCCTTGGGCGTCGCCAGCGCTCAAAGGATCCAGGCCGGTGGGCCGACATCGTCTGGGCAGAGCAGCTACGACGCCTCTTTCAGACTCATCTGATTATTGAAACCCAAGACCTTCGTGGCATTCTCGCACGCGTTGCCTCCGCCATCTCAGGGGCGGATGCCAACATTGTTGGCGCCAACACTGCACCGAAAGACCAGACACTGGCCATCATGAATCTGACCATCGAAGTCCGCGAGCGCCAGCACCTGGCCAACGTGCTGCGACGCGTGCGCCGGGTGCCCGGCGTGATTCGTGCGATTCGGGTTCCGCCCCAGCATGCAACGAATCTGGCAGAGCCCTAATTTCCAGCGATGGTCATCTCATCAATCAAGATTGAGCCAACCGTTTTGGTACCCCGGCAAATGGCATCCGATCCAATTGCCACAATGCCTTTGAGCATATCTCTCATGTTGGCTGCAATAGTGATTTCTTCAACTGGATACGCGATCTCACCATTTTCAACCCAGTAGCCAAACGCACCCCGCGAGTAATCTCCGGTGACGTAGTTCACGCCCTGGCCCATGACCTCGGTCAGCAGCAGGCCGCGGCCCATTTTGCGCAACATCACATTGAGATCGTCATTCGCGGCAGTTCGGCTGCTCGTCATCAGTAAATTATGGGATCCGCCCGAATTTCCCGTCGACTCCATGCCCAGCTTTCGCGCGCTGTAGCACGATAAGAAATACCCTTTCACAACGCCATTGGCGACCACATCACGGGCCAGCACTCTGACGCCTTCGTCGTCAAAGGGTGTGCTGCCCATCGCACCGGGAATCAGTGGATCCTCACGAACCCGAATATGAGAAGGAAAGATCTGCTGGCCTAGACTGTCGAGCAAAAAGCTTGACTTACGGTAGAGCGCGCCACCACTGACCGCCTGTACAAAGGCGCCCAGAATGCCGCTTGCCAGTGGCGCCTCAAAGAGCACCGGTACCTTTTGGGTCGTGACCTTTTTTGCATGGAGTCGGGCCAATGCCCGGTGGGCCGCGTAACGGCCCACGGCCTCAGGATCGGCGAGCCGTCGTGGATCCCGATCCGAGGTGTACCAGTCATCGCGCTGCATGTTCTGGCCCGACTGCGCAATGGGTGCGACTGAAAACCAATGCCTGGAATAAGGATAGCCACCAACAAACCCTTTGGTATTGGCGGAAAAAAACTGGCCGTGATTGGCAGCCACCGAAGCACCTTCGGTGTTTTGAATTGCCGGACTTACTGAAAGTGCTGCCTTTTCCGCGGTCATGGCAAGCCGCACCGCTGCCTCTGCTGAGAGTTCCCACGGGAAATACAAGGCAAGCGGTGGTGCATCGCGAGCAATCAAGTGCGGCTCTGGCAGGCCTGCGCATGAATCCTCTGCGGTATAGCGGGCAATATCCAAAGCTTTTTCGACCGCCGCACGCAGGGCCTGGTCTGAGAAATCTGAGGTCGTGGCGTGGCCCCTGCGCGTTCCGCTATAGACCGTAACCGAGGCAGCCCGGTCCCGGGTCCGCTCGAGGGTCTCAATGTCCTGCTTCCGAACGGTCACGGAGAGCCCGCTGCTTTCCGATACCTCTGAGGCGGCATCTGTCGCCCCAGCATCCCGGGCCATTTGCAAAATCTTTAATGAAAGATCCCGCAGCAGTTCGGACTTCAGCATCAGGGGCGACGAGGTTTGTTTTGAGTTGGTCATAAGGGCAATAATAGCGACTCTTGCCTAATCCTTCTGTCTGACTTGACGATGACTGCTCCCCCAATATCACCCTCCACACGCGCTGCCAAGATCGGGCTGGTCTCCATCAGCGATCGTGCAAGCCAAGGAATCTACGAGGACAAAGGCCTGCCGGGCCTGCGCGCCTGGCTGGAGAGCGCCATCACGAGCCCCTGGATTGAGGTTGAGCGGCTCATCCCGGATGAGCACGACCGTATCACTCAGACGCTGATGAATCTTGTGGACCATGAAGGGTGTGATCTCGTGTTCACCACCGGAGGCACCGGCCCTGCTGCCCGAGATGTGACGCCCGAGGCGACCCGCGCAGTCGCAGACCGTGAATTGCCGGGATTTGGTGAACAGATGCGGCAAATCAGCCTTCACTATGTGCCCACCGCAATCCTTTCACGGCAAGTCGGCGTAACACGAGGCAAGGCGATGATCATCAATCTGCCGGGCCAGCCGAAATCAATTGCGGAAACTCTGGGCGGGGTACGCAGCGCAGACGGCAAAATCTTGGTCCACGGTATTTTTGCCGCGATTCCGTATGGCCTTGAGCTGATGGGCGGACCGAGCATCCTCACCAATGATGCAGTCTGTGCGGCTTTTCGGCCAAAGAAATAGCCTGTGAGATCAAGCCGACTAACGCGCAGCACAGGTTGGGTTGTTGCGCTGCTGCTTGCCGGATCCGCCTGGGCGCAGCCTGCTGCCGAGCGGTGTAAAGAATTCCTAGAGTACGGCCTGCCCTCGGATCGTGGCGCTTTACTCTGCCGCTCAGGCTTTGCGTTATCGCATGATGAGGAGAAAAAGGCGCCGGTCTGGGTAGCGCAGCGCATGACACCGGAGCGATTGGTGGGCCGCGTCCAACGCTCTAACCGTTTTGCACCTGATCCTGAACTTCCGAAAGGCAAGCGCGCCGAGCTCGAAGACTATCGGGGCAGCGGTTATGACCGTGGCCATATGGCGCCCGCTGCGGACATGCGTTGGAGCGCGCAGGCCATGGAAGAGAGTTTTTATCTCTCCAATATGGCGCCCCAAGTCGGGCCCGGTATGAACCGCGGTATTTGGAGCGAAATCGAATCTTCAATCCGGACCTGGGTTGCGCAGCGTGGTGAGCTTTTTATCTACACTGGCCCCATTTTTGAGACTCTCAAGGTCGCCAAGATCGGCCCTAATCAAGTTGCCGTGCCCACGCATTTCTACAAAGTGGTTTTCGATCCCATCCGGGTGGAAACGATTGCCTTTGTAGTACCGAATTCGCCGAACCCCAACCGGAGGATTGACGAATTCATCACCTCAGTACGGGATATCGAACAGCGGACTGGGTTAAATTTTCTCAATCGAATCAACCCCGCGGTACAGGCGCTCATTGAAGAAAGTGTGGCAGCAAGCCTCTGGTGACTATGGATCTGAACGCATTGATTGACACCTTAAGTGTTTACGCAGTCCCAGTGCTGTTTGCGATCACAGTGCACGAGGCCGCACACGGCTACGCCGCCCGTTTTTTCGGCGATCCGACCGCCTGGCAACTCGGGCGAATTACCCTTAATCCCTTAAAACATATTGATCCGGTTGGAACAATCCTGATCCCTATGGCCCTCGCATTTGCCACCGCAGGCGCATTTGTTTTTGGGTACGCTAAGCCAGTTCCAGTTGATTTCGGCGCGCTGCGTCGGCCGAAGCAAGACATGATCTGGGTTGCGCTTGCGGGCCCTGCTGCCAACCTGATACAGGCGCTGCTCTGGGCAGTTGCGCTGCTGCTCTTTATCAGTCCAGGCGATGGAAACTCATTTTTTGGCGCAGTCTGCAAGGCGGGAATACTCGTTAATGTCGTCATGTTTGTCTTTAATCTTTTTCCCTTGCCGCCCATGGATGGCGGCCGGATCCTCGTTGGCCTTTTGCCGATGCAGCCCGCCATGGCCGTCGCACGAATTGAACCCTACGGATTCTTTATCGTGTTGGCGCTTTTGATCGCTGGGGTCATCACTGAGCTATGGATGCGACCGCTCATGTCGATCACCCTCAGGGCGATCGACTTACTGCTTTTGCCCTTGCGCTGAAATTAGAACCGGTCGGCTGCCTGGCAGGTGCCCTTGGTCATCACAGCCTGCGGCAGTGTCATCACCGCCATGAGATTCGGGGAAACGAACACTCCATCGGGATCAATAATCGGATCAAGATTCGTACAGCGCAGGTGCAATGGCTGGGTGAGCAGTGCGCTGACGCGGCACGCGCGAAGCTGCGGCAGGCGGCCCTTGTCGTTATAAACGCGTCTCAAGCACAGGAGATGCCCATCCGTTAGGTCATTCATGCGACGAACGTCTTCATACTCCAGCATGCGGGCCTGCGCCTCGCAGGTTTCGCGATCATCGGGATTGAGCTGCTCGTAGCGAAAAATTGTGACGCGAAAATCATCTTCGGCCTCGACTTCAAAGGGGCCCGATTTCCAGCGCTTCTCACCATCGAGCAGCAGCACCCCACCGGCCACCTCGGCCTTGCAGCGCGACTCCAGTGGCAGACGCTTTAGAAATTCCTGATGCTTCACATCCCGCTTATCCGCGAGCTCGCGACCCTGAGCAAACGCATCGTCCCACCCCAGCCCACTCGCCAGCACAACCCCCAGGCCAAAACCGATTAGCCGCAGTGTGATTAAGGTTTTCATAACGCCATCTTAGTCGTTTTTTAATTCGCCTGTGGCTAATCGGTACATTGTCTACCCCCGCGCCGCTGAAATAACCCCAGCGACATCACGCAGCATGGCCAGGGCCCGATTGAGCTGCTCGCCATCCATAACCTGCAGACCTAAAACCACCGTGATCTGATCAGACTTTGGAAAGGAATCAATTTTTACAAGTGGAATGCGCTCGCGGGCTAACACCTCCGCGATGTCACGAATCAGATCCTGACGTGGCCAAGCGATCAATACCGCATCCATCAGATAGCGTGCATCTGATGCTCCAGAGGGCTGGCCCCACTCGGTCTCAATGACACGCTCAGGAGCATCCGCGGACATCCGGAGAAACGTCGCGCACTCCGCGCGATGGACACTCACACCGCGGCCCCGCGTCACAAAGCCGCGAATCGTATCCGGCGGCGCGGGCTTACAGCAGCGGGCCAAAGCCGTCAGCATTCGATCTACGCCAACCACCAGCACCTGGCCCTTGGCTGCGGTCTTGGGCTTGGCAATCTTCGAGAGAATGACCTCTTCTGCCGAGATCTCGGCACGCTTTAGGCGCTCTGCCTCAGAGCTGCCCGATTCGACCGTGCGATCTCCCGTCTTTTCCGCAGAGCGCTCATCGATCCGGCTCTCTACAAGATCAAGGGCATGAAACCAGGTACGGACTTTCTGCCGAGCGCGGCTGCTTTTTAGAAACCCCGATTCGGGACTCATCCAATCACGGCTCGGGCCGCCCTGCTTTACCGTCATGAGTTCAACGGTCTGTCCGGTCTGAAGTTCGGTGGTGAGCGCCACAATCTGGCCGTTGACTTTCGCTCCGCGGCAGCGGTGGCCGATCTCGGTATGCAGGTGATACGCAAAATCCAGAGGGGTAGCGCCCTTGGGCAGTTCGATAATGCGGGCTTTTGGCGTGAGCGCATAAATGCGGTCGTCCGCCAGACGCACCTGGCCGCCCGAGGCCTGGCCCCAATCCAGCATCTGACGAATCCAGGAGATGCGATCAGCGTAGTTGCCCTCGGAAGCATGGCTGATACCAGACTCTTTGTATTTCCAGTGGGCTGCAACGCCCAGCTCGGCGCGCTGATGCATTTCGTGAGTACGAATCTGAACCTCAAACGGCCGCCCCTGTGCATCTCGGAGCACCGTGTGCAACGACTGATAGCCGTTGGCCTTGGGCCGCGTGATGTAGTCATCGAACTCGGAATCCAGCGGCTGCCAGTGATCATGTAAAAAACCGAGCACTGCGTAGCACTGGGCCTCGGTATCGACAAGCATTCGAAAGGCCCGGATGTCCATGAGCCCATCGAACTCAAGTCCTTTGGCCTGCATTTTTCGGTGAATGCTGTAAAGATGCTTTGGCCGTCCCGCGACCTGGCCTTCGATGCCCGCCTGACTCAGAAAGTCTCGAAGCCTTGCAATCGTTGTGCTAACAAACGCCTCGCGCTCTTGCCGGGTCTCATCGAGACGTTGTGCGATGGCGCGGTAAGCCTGCGGCTCGGTCATACGAAAGGCGAGATCCTCCATCGCCCACTTCAATTGCCAGATTCCCAGGCGATTGGCCAGAGGTGCCTGGACCTTTAAGGTCTCCTGGCCAAGCCGCCGGCCACGCTCAAGCGCTGCTGCATCCTGGGCTTTCATCTGGCTAGCGACAGACTCGAGAGTCGCGACGTGCAAGGCCAGCTGAATGACCACAACCCGAATGTCATCGGCAAGGGCCAGAAGCATACGACGCAGTGTCTCAATCTGGCCCGGCGTATCTTCTGCGCCATCTGCACTGACCCGATGGCCAAGTCCCGCCATCCGATGCAGGGCGACCAAGAGTGTGGTGACCTCACTGCCCCACTGCTTTCGGCAGGCCTCAGCCGCCTTCGGACTGCCGTCAAAATCGGCCGACAGCCGTGTCGCGGTCTCGGTGGCTTCCTCTACCCCGAGGCCCTGCAGCAGCTGCAGCGCGCGCGCTACGACAGGAGTTGCTTCTCCACCATTCCGCACAGCAAGTGTCCTAGGACCAGATGGCCTTCCTGGATCTGGGGGGTGTGCGATGAGGGCACTTTCAGGCTGACATCGGCCAACTCACCCATATCGCGCGGATGCATTCCAGTAAGGCCGATGGTGGAAATTCCCGCACTACGGGCAGCCTGCATGGCCATCACAATATTTTGACTGCGGCCAGAGGTCGACATCGCGATTAAGACATCACCCTTGCGGCCAAGGGCCTGCACCTGCCGGGAAAATACATGCTCATAGCCGTAGTCGTTGCCGATGGCCGTCACCGCAGAAGTATCCGTGGTCAATGCGATCGATGGCAGAGGCTTTCGCTCCTCCAAAAAGCGGCCCACCATCTCTGCCGAGAAATGCTGGGCCTCGGCCGCGCTGCCGCCATTGCCAACAAACATGAGTTTGCCGCCGGACTTCAGGGCATTCACGCAGCAATCCACCGCCTTGACCAGCTGCTGCTGAAGCACGCTGTCGGCCAGCATATCTTCCATGACCTGGCGGGTTGCCATCAAAGAGATACGGATTTCATCTTGCATCATCATTCCTTCTACAGAAAACCGAGCCCTTGGCAGCTTAGGCGGCCTCTTCACGCAGGGCGCGTTTACGCTCATGCTCTTTGAGGTGGCGTTTGCGCAGCCGAATACTCTTGGGCGTGATTTCGACAAGCTCATCATCCGCAATGAATTCCACCGCCTTCTCGAGCGTCAGCTCAATCGGGGGCGTTAAATCGATGTGCTCATCCTTGCCGGAGGCCCGAACGTTGGTCAGCTTCTTTTCCTTTACCGGATTAACCACGAGATCATTATCTCGGGAATGAATGCCGATAATCATGCCCTCGTAGAGCGCATCTCCCGGGCTGACAAACATCCGACCACGCTCCTGAAGCTTCCATAAAGCGTAGGCCACCGCATTGCCATCATCCTGGGAGACCAAAACGCCGTTACGCCGATCAATCATGGTGCCTTTAAAGGGACCGTAGTCATCAAAGACATGGCTCATCAGTCCTGTGCCCCGGGTCATGGTGAGAAACTCGCCCTGAAAGCCGATCAGCCCGCGGGCCGGAATGCGATAGTCCAGCCGAACGCGGCCACGACTATCGGGCACCATATCCAAAAGCTCGCCCTTGCGAACACCCAAATCCTCCATCACCGGACCCTGGTGGTCCTGCTCCACATCCAGGGTTAAGGCCTCATACGGCTCGAGCCGTTCACCATCAGCCGCGGTCTTAAACACCACCCGCGGACGAGATACTGCGAGCTCATAGCCTTCACGTCGCATATTCTCCAAAAGAATAGTCAGATGCAGCTCGCCCCGGCCGGAAACCACAAACGTATCGGAATCCTCACCAAACTCAACCCGCAGCGCGACGTTGGACTTCAGCTCGCGCTCGAGACGCTCACGTATCTGGCGGCTGGTCACAAACTTGCCCTCGCGACCTGCAAGCGGAGAGGCGTTGACCATAAAGTTCATGGTCAGCGTCGGCTCGTCGACCTGCAGCATCGGCAGAGGTTCGATGTGGTCTTGGGCGCAAACCGTTGTGCCGATATTTAATTCATCAATTCCATTGATGAGCACAATATCGCCCGCTTCTGCGACTGGAACCACTTCGCGCTCGAGGCCCTTGAATTTCAAAATCTGATTGACGCGGGCTTTTCTCGGCGCACCCTCGGGCCCATCTTGAATGATCACATCCTGTAGCGACTTCAATCGGCCACGGTTAATCCGGCCAATGCCGATTTTTCCGACGTAGCTGGAATAATCCAAAGAACAAATCTGCAGCTGCAGTGGTCCTTCGGTATCGTCAGCCCGCTGAGGGACATGCTGCAAGATGGCCTCAAACAACGGCCGCATATCGCTTCCCGGCAGATCATGGGCAAGTGTGGCATAGCCATTTAGCGCCGAGGCGTAGACGACTGGAAAATCCAGCTGCTCCTCGGTGGCGCCCAACTTATCAAATAAATCAAAGGTATGGCTCACCACCCAGTCTGGCCGTGCGCCAGGCCGATCAATCTTATTGACCACCACAATTGGACGCAGGCCCTGGGCGAGGGCTTTGCGGGTAACAAATCGAGTCTGGGGCATCGGGCCTTCAACTGCGTCTACCAAGAGCAGCACACCATCGACCATCGACAGGACCCGCTCCACCTCGCCGCCAAAATCAGCGTGGCCAGGTGTATCGACGATATTAATATGGGTACCTTCGTAATCGACTGCACAGTTTTTGGCTAGGATGGTAATTCCACGCTCACGCTCCAAGTCATTGGAATCCATCACCCGTTCGGTCACCTGCTGATGCCGGGCGAACGTGCCTGCCTGCTGAAGCAATTTATCAACGAGGGTGGTTTTGCCATGATCGACGTGGGCGATGATGGCAATATTGCGTAGGGCCCGCATACGGGTCTCCGATCTAAGAATGAAGTGATCGCACCCGGCTTGGGTGCAAAAGGCCTGCCGCATCGATCCGGCCGGTGCCAAGAAACTCTCCGGATTCAGTTCGGACCCTGCACTGCGAAAGCGGCGCATGGCCAGAGCAGAAAATGGTTTGTCCGTGAAAAAACCGCTCGGTAGCTACTGCATCAATCACCACCTCAGGCCAGTCACGAATCAGCCAATCCACTGGCTTTAAAAAACGCAGCCGGCCCTGTGAGTCCGCCTGCTCAATCGACTCGAGCGGCACAATCTCGGGCGCAGAAAGCGGTCCGACACCAGTGCGCCGAAGCGACTGCAGATGGGCGGGGCAGCCCAGGGCGGCGCCGATATCTTCGGCCAGAGTCCGAATATAAGTGCCTTTACTACACACGACGCGCACCTCTAGCACCGGCAGATGAAAGCAGGTCAATTCCAGCGCGTGAATCGTGATCGTTCTCGGTTCGCGCACCACCTCTTCTCCCGCTCGCGCATAGTCGTAAAGCGCCCGCCCATCTTTCTTAATCGCCGAATACATGGGCGGCACCTGCAAACTCTGGCCAAGAAATTTCACCAAAACAGACTCTACCTGTGTCTGATCCAAGGCCGGCACCAGTGCCTGCTCAATCACGTCACCCTCGCGATCGCCAGTGCGCGTGCGGGCACCGAGACAAATCTCTGCGAGATAAGTTTTATCAGCATCTAAGCCCTGGGCGGCATATTTCGTTGCTTCGCCAAATAAAATCGGCAGTAGGCCGCTGGCCATCGGATCGAGCGTGCCCGCATGGCCCGCCTTTTTCGCGCCCAGTAAGTGCTTCACATGGCCCAAGACCCGCTGTGACGAGGGGCCCACCGGCTTATCGAGAAGTAACACGCCATCAACCATTGGATTTTCCTGCCAGGGCCCGATCAATTAACTCACTCATCGCGATCGCCCTAGCGGTTGAGTCATCCCGCACAAAATGAAGCTCCGGTGTTTGATGAATTTTCAAAAGCCGTCCCAGCCTTGCCCGAAGAAATCCACGGCAGGCGCCGAGGCCCTCCTCGGTCCGGGCGAGCTGCGCGGGATCATCGGGCAGCACGCTGTAAAAGACCCGTGCATGGGCGTAATCTGGCGTGACCTCGACGTCCGTCAAGGTCACCAGGCCTAGCCGCGGATCCTTGACTTCCAGACGAATCAGCTCGGAAAGGTCACGCTGAATCTGATCCGCTATTCGATGGCCGCGCTCGGAAGGTCTATTGGAGTGTCCGCGCAATTTCTTGGATCTCAAAGACTTCGAGCTGGTCGCCCTCTTGGATATCGTCGTAGTTCTTTAGGGTCAGACCGCATTCAAAGCCTTCTTTGACCTCTTTGACATCATCCTTAAAGCGCTTCAATGAATCGAGCTCGCCTGTCCAGACCACAACGTTATCGCGCAGCAGTCGGACACTGGCTCCTCGCCGAACCAGACCCTCGACCACCATACAGCCGGCGATATTGCCCAGTCGGGAGACTTTAAAGACCTGACGAATCTGCACTAGACCGATCACGTTTTCACGACGCTCTGGCGCCAGCATGCCTTGCATCGCGTTTTTCACATCATCAACCGCGTCATAGATGATGTTGTAGTAACGCAAATCAATGCCATTGCCCTCGGCAAGCCGTTTTGCGGATTGATCGGCCCGCACATTAAAGCCGATCACCACAGCCTTGGAGGCAATCGCCAGGTTGATATCCGACTCGGTGATTGCGCCAACGGCGGCGTGCACGATGTTGACCTTGACTTCTTCGGTCGAGAGCTTTTGCATGGCAGAAGCCAGCGCCTCTTGTGAGCCCTGAACATCAGACTTCACAATCAGTGATAGGGTCTTCACACCATCGCCCATGTTTTCGAAGATATTTTCCAGCTTCGCAGCTTGCTGCTTGGCCAGCCGAACATCGCGGAACTTGCCCTGACGGAAAAGCGCGATCTCGCGTGCCTTGCGCTCATCGCCCAAGACCATCATTTCATCACCCGCCTGCGGCACCTCGGTCATGCCGAGTATCTCCACCGGAATGGAGGGGCCTGCCTGCTCGACCTGCCGTCCATTTTCGTCCAGCATGGCACGCACACGGCCAAAGGCGGCGCCCGCCAAAATGACATCACCTTTTTTCAAGGTACCGGACTGCACCAAGACAGTGGCCACGGGGCCGCGGCCCTTATCGATACGGGCCTCGACAATGAGGCCCTTGGCCAGCGCATCCACGGGGGCCTTCAGCTCCAAGACCTCGGCCTGCAGCAACACGTTTTCCAGTAATGACTCAATGCCCTGACCGGTTTTCGCGGATACCGCAACAAACGGCGAGTCTCCGCCGTATTCCTCAGGCACAACCTCCTCTGCCACAAGCTCGGTCTTCACACGATCCGGATTGGCCTCGGGCTTATCGATCTTGTTAATCGCCACCACAATGGGTACCTTGGCCGCCTTTGCATGGGCAATGGCTTCCTTGGTCTGCGGCATGACACCATCATCGGCGGCGACCACCAGCACTACGATATCGGTGGCATTGGCACCCCGTGCACGCATGGCGGTGAAGGCCTCGTGGCCTGGTGTATCCAGGAAGGTCACCACACCACGGGGCGTATCGACGTGATAAGCACCGATGTGCTGCGTAATACCGCCCGCCTCGCCTGCGGCGACCTTTGTACGACGGATGTAGTCAAGAAGCGACGTCTTGCCGTGGTCCACGTGGCCCATGATGGTGACCACCGGCGGCCGCGTAATGGCGGAGGCCTGAGCGACTTTTTCCGCCTCGGTCTCCTCCAGAAAAGCCTCTGGATCATCAAGCTTTGCAGCAAAGGCCTTGTGGCCCATCTCCTCGACCACAATCATCGCAGTCTCTTGATCCAAGACCTGATTGATGGTGACCATCTGGCCCATCTGCATAAGTGTCTTCACAACCTCAGCGCCCTTCACCGACATCTTGTGGGCGAGGTCAGCCACCGTAATGGTTTCAGGCACATGAATCTCGCGGGTCTGAGGCTCTACCGGGGGCACAAACGCGGGGGCGTCCGAAGCGCTCTGTTTGGACTTTGACCTTGGACCGCCGCGCCAGCCGCCCGCACCGCCCGATAAATCGCCTCGGGTTTTGATGGTGCGGCGCTTGGCAGCATCGTCCTGCCAAGTTGATGAGAGCTGAGAAGCCTTGAGCTGCTTTTCGTTTTTCTTCTCTTTGGGCCGCTCGTCACCATCCGCCTTACCTTCTGCTTTTTTAACAGCAGGCTTGTGCAGGGTTGTTGAAGGTGCTGCCTCTTCCGCCTTCTCTGGGGCCCGTGCAGTCGCAGCGAGCTTGCCGCTTCGGGCCGCAGTCATTAATTTGTTAATTGCTGCGACTTCGTCTTCTACCGCTCTACGGGCCTCAACGCTTTTTGCAGCATCCTCGGCTGCCTTGCGGGCCCGCTCCTGAACAGCGTTTGCCTTTGCGGCAGCAGACGATGATTTTGTGGAAGATTCCTTGGCCGCCTCAACAGCGCGAGCAGCCTCTTCGGCTTCTTGAAGGGCGCGGGCCTCGCGCTCGCGTTCACGCTCAAGCCGCTCCTGCTTTTCTTTTAATTCCGCCTCTTGGCGCGCAAGCAACTCCGACTGGCGGCGGCTTTCGGCCTCACGCTGGACGAGCTCCTGTTCTGACACCACTGGTGCTGCGGGCTCGGCAGCCGCTGGCTCAGCAGTCTCACCAGCCTCGCGCTTCACAAAGACCCGCTTTTTGCGAACTTCGACCTGAATGGTGCGGGACTTACCCGATCCATCGGCCTGACGGATTTCGGTGGTCTGGCGCTTGGTGAGCGTGATTTTCTTGCGCGGCGCCTCATCCGAACCGTGGGCCTTACGCAAAGAGCTCAGCAGCTGCTCTTTATCAGTTTCGGTAAGCGAATCAGTGCCAGCCGACTTCACCACGCCTGCCGCACGCAGCTGATCCAGCAGCGTTTCGACGGGCAGCTTTAACTCAGCAGCAAATTTCTCAACATTATTAGCGGCCATCGGCGGCACCTCCTGCCTCGGCTTCTTCGGATGCAAACCAGTGGGCACGGGCCTTCATGATCAAGTCTTTTGCCCGCTCTTCATCCAAGCCAGCGATTTCCACAAGCTCGTCAACCCCGAGGTCGGCCAAATCATCCCGGCTGAAGATTTTCGAATCGGCAAGTTTGACAGCGAGTTCACGATCCATGCCTTCGAGATCCAGCAGATCCTGGGTGGTAGTCTCAAGTTTTTCTTCCTGAGCAATTGCAGCCGTCAGCAGCGCATTGCGAGCACGATTACGCAGCTCGTTGACGGTCTCTTCGTCAAGGGCTTCGATTTCCATCATCTCGGCCACGGGCACATAGGCCACTTCCTCGAGCGTCGAGAAGCCCTCATCGATCAGAATATCCGCGACTTCACCGTCAACATCGAGCTTTTCCATAAACGACTCGCGAAGCTTTTGCCGTTCAGTTTCAGATTTTTGGGCCGACTCATCGGCCGTCATGATGTTGATCTGCCAACCGGTTAGCTCGGAGGCAAGCCGCACGTTCTGGCCACCGCGGCCAATGGCCACCGCCAACTCGGCCTCATCGACCACCACATCCATGGCATGGCGCTCTTCATCGACCACGATCGACGACACATTGGCCGGTGCGAGTGCGCCAATCACAAACTCAGCGGGATCTTCAGACCACAGCACAATATCCACCCGCTCTCCGGCGAGCTCATGGGTTACGGCCTGCACTCGGGAGCCGCGAACACCCACACAGGTGCCAATCGGATCAATACGACGGTCAGCGGTAAAGACTGCGATCTTGGCCCGAACGCCCGCATCTCGGGCAGCGGACTTGATGATCAGCATGCCCTGCTCGATCTCAGGCACCTCCAGCTCAAAGAGCTTCATGATGAATTCGGGTGCGGTACGCGACAAAATGATCTGCGGGCCACGCTGACTGCGCTCAACACGCAGCATGTAGGCGCGCACGCGATCACCGGGGCGAAGATTTTCTTTTGGAATCATCTGATCCCGCGGCAGCCTGGCCTCGATCTTGCCGGACTCAACAATCACATCACCACGCTCAAGCCTCTTGACCGTGCCATTGATGATGACCTCGCCGCGCTCCAGAAAATCTTTCAGGATCTGCTCGCGCTCAGCCTCACGAATGCGCTGCAGGATAACTTGCTTGGCAGCCTGGGCCCCAATGCGGCCAAATTCGATTGGCTCGAGTTCCTCTTCAATGAAGTCGCCCACCTCAATATCTGGAATCTGCTTACGGGCCTCGGCGAGAATAATCTGCAGGTCGTGATCCTCCAATTCGCCATCGGGAACCACTTGCCAACGGCGAAAACTCTCATAATCGCCCGACTCGCGATCAATCGAGACACGAACATCGACTTCTTCAGAAAAGCGTTTTTTTGTCGCCGATGCAAGGGCGCTTTCCAGGGCCTGAAACACGATTTCCCGCTCAACGTTTTTTTCACGGGCCAGGGCATCTGCCAGCATCATCAGTTCACGACTCATCTTCCACTCTCCTAAAACTTGACTTGGGGCACCAGACGCGCCCGATCCACATCCTGTAATTCAAACTTCAACTCCAGCACCTCGCCAGGCTTGCTCTCCCAGTGCAGCGATAGCGCCTGATCCGGGCCCACCACCAGCAGGCCCTCGAAATTGCGCCGGCCCTCAAGCGGCAGCTTAAGCCGCAGCTTGATCGCCTGGCCCGCAAACCGCAGGTAATGCTCCAGCTTGGTGAGCGGACGATCCATGCCGGGTGACGACACCTCAAGCCGCTGAAAATCAAAGCCCTCAACGGGCAGCTGATGCACCAGCTGCTTGGAGACCAGCTCACAGTCATCGACCGTGACCATGCGGCCGTGGTCCAAGGTGTCGATAAATACCCGAACCATCCCACCGGGAGTCCGCTCCAGGTCCACTAACTCAAAGCCCACATCGCGGGCCGCCGATTCCACGACCTGCCAGAGATCCGCCATGCCCACAACGCCTTTCCAACAGCAAAAAAAAATGGGCTTTGTGAAGCCCATTTCTTATTAAAGACGCTACTTTAACCGCCGAAAAGCGCGCCGTATGTGCTTGATTTTACTGGACTCTCACCCCTGGCGCAAGGCGCTAGGGGCCCTTGCGTCCTTTGAATCCAGGCTTGCGGCCGGGTCGGCCCCCACGCGGCTTATTGCGATTGCCGCTATCTGGCCGCTGGGGCGCCGACAACGAGGCGCCCGCTGGCTTAGCAGAACCCCAAGAGGTTTGCAGTGGGTTCGGTTTTTTAGGGCCATAAGGCCGCTTTTTCATGCCACCGCCGAGGTGCGATAGGTGGGCATCGGGGCCAGAGGGCTGCCATTCGTCGTCAGGGTGTGGCTGCGATAAATCCTCATCATCAATCAGCGGCCGGTCATCGGCCTGCACGCGTGCGACGCTACTCGGTGAGTGCCATTCCTGCCCGCCCGGACGACGTGGGCCTTTATTGGGGGGCCGGCTGCCACGCGGGTTCGATCCGCGACGCGGGCCCTGGCCCCGCGCCTGATCCTGGCCTGCAGCACGCAGACCCACGGACTGACACAGCGACTGGACCTCGGTCTCGGCAAGATCGACCGCCTGCCCACGACGCAGGCCAGACGGCAGGGCCACCTGGCCATAACGAATTCGAATCAGCCGGCTCACCGTCAGGCCAACCGACTCAAACATTCTGCGGACTTCGCGATTGCGGCCCTCGTTGATGACCACACGGACCCAGCGATTGGCCCCTTCACCGCCTGCATCTTCAATGGATTCAAATTTTGCGGGGCCATCTTCGAGTGTCACGCCTGCGAGCAGCTGCTCCCGGCCATCAGCAGTTAACTCGCCCAGAATGCGGACAGCGTATTCGCGCTCGACTTGTGAACGCGGATGCAT
>CAYXRY010000004.1:31054-87131 GCA_964467545.1 uncultured Bordetella sp.
AGGATGCGTTGGCCAATGTGCGCGGGTGTGCCATTGACCGATACGCGGCCCGCGAGAATCAACTCTTCCATCTCACGGCGCGAGCCTACGCCGGCGTCTGCCAAGACCTTGTGAAGCTTTGGCGGATCGTAATCAAGCCCCACCCTTGAGGGGCCATCGGTGCGCGGGCTGGTGCCCTGCTGCGCAAAAAACGGAATCGGTTCGGCCTCTGGTTCGGGCTCCGTAACGATGAACTCCTGATCCTGCTCACTCAAGATGCTGTCTCCGATAGGCCTGGCAACAGGTTTGCTGCGGTATCACTCCAATTGGCATCTAATGTCGGCAGCTCTTCCAGCGACCGCAGGCCAAGATCATCAAGAAAATGCCGGGTCGTGGCATAAAGCGCCGGCCGCCCTGGCGCATCGCGATGGCCTATGGCCTCAATCCAGCCACGATCCTCGAGTGATTTGATGACTTGTGTCGCCACAGCCACGCCGCGAATGTCTTCAATATCACCGCGCGTCACCGGCTGACGATAAGCAATGATGGCCAAGGTCTCCATCGTGGCCCGCGAGTACCGTGGTGGTTTTTCATTTTTTAATTTGTCCAGATACTCACGCATCTCCGGCCGAGTCTGGAATCGCCAGCCAGAGGCCAGCGGCACGAGCTCGACGCCGCGGCCGACCCACTCGCGCTGCAAATCTTCAAGCAGCAGGCGAATCGTGTCTGCGTCGAGTTCATCATCAAAGAGCCGTCTTAGTTCGGACACCGACATCGGTTCGGTGTGGGCGAGCAAGGCGGCCTCAAGTACTTGTTTGGCTAGGGCCGTATTCATAAATAAAAGTGTTGTGGCGGAGAGAGGGGGATTCGAACCCCCGATGGGCTATTCACCCATACACGCTTTCCAGGCGTGCGACTTAAACCACTCATCCATCTCTCCGCGAGAGGAAGACAAGCCGCAGCCCGGAAGTTTCTGGCTTGGCAGGTTCGGCGGGGGGAGTGTAACAGAGACCGAGGGCGTCCACACCCTCGGCCAGCCCTTATGCCGACTGCTTCAACTGATCAAGAATTGCCGGATTTTCAAGGGTTGAGGTGTCCTGCGTGATCTCCTCGCCCTTGGCGATGGTGCGCAACAGTCTGCGCATAATCTTGCCCGAACGCGTCTTGGGAAGATTGTCGCCAAAACGAATTTCCTTTGGCTTCGCAATTGGCCCAAGCTCTTTGCCCACCCAGTTCCTCAGGTCAGTTGCAATTTTCTTGGCCTCATCGCCGGCGGGCCGCGCTGACTTCAAGACCACAAAGGCCACCACAGCCTCTCCGGTTGTGTCATCCGGCCGGCCCACCACCGCTGCCTCAGCAACGATTGGATTGGCCACCAGCGCCGATTCAATCTCCATGGTTCCCATACGGTGGCCAGAGACATTGAGCACATCGTCGATTCGACCCATGATGGTGAAGTAGCCGGTGTCTTTGTCGCGAATCGCGCCATCGCCTGCAAGATAGAGGCGGCCACCGAGTTCCTCGGGGTAATAGCTTTTCACAAAACGATCGGGATCTCCCCAGATCGTACGGATCATTGATGGCCAAGGCTTTTTCACCACCAGAATTCCGCCCTGCCCGTTCGGAACATCACTGCCCGCTTCATCAACAATCGCTGCCTGAATGCCTGGAAATGGCAGCGTGCACGAGCCGGGCACCAAGGGGGTTGCGCCCGGCATCGGCGTGATCATGTGGCCGCCAGTCTCGGTCTGCCAGAAGGTATCGACAATCGGGCAGCGTCCGCCGCCGACATTGTTGTGGTACCACATCCATGCCTCGGGGTTAATCGGCTCTCCCACCGAACCCAGTAGCCTTAAAGAATTCAAGTTGTAGTTCTTCGGCGCAGTCGCGGGATTGGCCTCGTTGGCCTTAATCAACGAACGAATTGCAGTCGGTGCCGTGTAGAAAATCGAGACCTTGTGGTCCTGAATCATTTTCCAAAACCGTCCAGCATCCGGATAGGTGGGCACGCCCTCAAAAACAATTTCGGTGGCGCCACAGGCCAAAGGACCATAGGTGATGTAAGTGTGGCCAGTTACCCAGCCAATGTCTGCAGTACACCAGAAGACATCACTGTGCTGGATATCAAAGGTGTACTTCATGGTGAGAATGGCATGCAGCAAATAGCCCGCTGAAGAATGCTGCACGCCCTTGGGCTTACCGGTAGAGCCCGAGGTGTACAAAATGAATAAGGGATGCTCGGCCTCGACCCACTCAGGCTCACAAGTATCCGGCTGGCCCTTGCAGATGTCATCCATGTAGACATCGCGGCCTGCAGTCATCGGGATCTTGCCGCCAGTGCGACGATAAACAATCACGTTTTTGACACCCTCGCACCCGCCCAGGCCGATAGCTTCATCCACAGCCGGCTTTAACGGAATCGCCTTTCCGCCGCGGCACTGTTCGTCTGCGGCAATGATGAGCGTGGCGCCCGCATCGACAACCCGCTCCTGCAGGCTCTTGGCAGAGAAGCCGCCAAACACAACCGAGTGAATCACCCCCAGCCGCGCGCAGGCCTGCATGGCCACGACGCCCTCCACCGACATCGGCATATAGATCAGGGCGCGGTCACCCTTTTTGTAGCCCATGGACTTGATTGCATTTGCAAGCCGGCAGACTTGCAAATGCAGCTGCTGATACGTGACCCGAGTGACCGTGCCGTCGTCGGCCTCAAAAATCAGCGCAACGCGATCTCCATTGCCGGCTTCGAGGTGCCGATCAAGACAGTTGTGGGAAACATTGAGCGTGCCATCATCGAACCACTTGTAAAACGGCGCCTTACTCTCATCGAGGGCGCGCGTGAACGGCTTTTTCCAAATGATTTCCTCGCGGGCCTGCTTGGCCCAAAACTCGGCATAGTTCGTCTCGGCCTCCTTGCACATCGCCTGATAGGCCTGCATGCTGCCCAGTCGGGCCTTGGCGGCGAACTCTTTGGGCGGAGGAAATACACGGGACTCGTGAAGTACCGATTCAATTGCCATGTGGTCTGCTCCCTCGCTGATGGACTTGGCGGTTTAGAATTGTTATGTTGCGGCGCGACAAGAGCTCAGATGGCCGATAGGATTGCGCGCCTGCTTCTAAAATCTACAGCAAAACAGGGAGTTCTGCCATGGCTGCAATCCGACAAGACGACTTTATCCAGAGCATTGCCGATGCCTTTCAATTCATCAGCTACTTCCACCCACTGGACTACATCCAGGCCCTCGGCAGTGCCTATGAGCGCGAACAGAGTCCTGCGGCGAAAGATGCGATCGCGCAGATCCTGACCAATAGCCGAATGAGTGCCGAGGGCAGACGGCCGATTTGTCAAGATACTGGCATTGCCACCGTATTTGTAAAAGTCGGTATGAACACCCGATGGGAGGGCGCCACGATGACGGTGTCCGAGATGGTCAATGAAGGGGTGCGTCGGGCCTATGGCGATAAAGACAATGTGTTGCGGGCCTCCATTCTGGCCGATCCAGCGGGCAGCCGAAAAAATACTCGAGACAACACCCCTGCAGTGATTCACTACGACATCGTGGCGGGTGACGGTGTTGAGGTGATCTGCGCTGCGAAAGGCGGCGGGTCAGAGGCCAAAAGCAAACTCGTCATGCTCAACCCGAGTGATTCAATTGTGGACTGGGTGGTGAAGACCGTGCCCACCATGGGCGCGGGCTGGTGCCCGCCAGGAATTTTGGGCATTGGCATTGGCGGAACGCCGGAGAAGGCGGCCCTGCTTGCGAAAGAAGCCTTGATGGATCCCGTTGATATGCCGGAGCTACTGAAGCGCGGGGCACGCAATCGCATTGAAGAGCTGCGCATCGAGCTTTACAACAAAGTCAACGCATTGGGCATCGGCGCACAAGGTCTCGGCGGTCTGACCACGGTGGTCGATGTGAAGATTCTGGATTATCCGACTCACGCCGCCAATCTTCCGGTGGCAATGATTCCCAATTGCGCCGCGACTCGGCATGTCCACTTTCATCTGGATGGCTCGGGCCCTGCCCAGCTTGAGCCGCCGGCGCTTGCAGACTGGCCCAAAGTCTCGTGGTCAGCTGATGTCGAAAAATCTAAGCGCGTTAACTTGGACACGCTCACACCCGAGGAAGTCGCCTCTTGGAAGCCCGGGCAGACGCTGCTGCTGAACGGGAAAATGCTGACTGGCCGAGATGCAGCCCATAAACGCATCTCGGACATGCTCGCAAAAGGCGAAAAACTTCCGGTGGATTTCACCAACCGCGTGATTTATTACGTTGGCCCCGTCGATCCTGTGCGCGATGAGGTGGTGGGTCCAGCTGGGCCAACCACCGCAACCCGAATGGATAAGTTCACCGAAACGATGCTTGCAAAGACGGGGCTCATTGCAATGATTGGCAAGGCAGAACGCGGCCCCGAGGCCATCGAGGCGATCCGCCGCCACAAGTCAGCCTATTTGATGGCCGTCGGAGGCGCCGCCTACTTGGTGAGCAAAGCCATTCGGTCCGCCCGAGTGGTGGGCTTTGAGGACCTCGGCATGGAGGCCATCTATGAGTTTGAAGTCAAAGATATGCCGGTGACCGTCGCGGTCGACTCTTCTGGCATTTCGGTCCATGAGACCGGACCAAAAGAGTGGAAAATCAAAATCGAAAAAATGGTGGCGTAATCTTTTAAAGCGCTGCGATTCCAGCCTTTGCGATTTGTGCGTCTTCGCTGGATTTCACGGCCGAGACTCCCACTGCACCAATGCAATGGCCGTCTACCATGATCGGCACGCCGCCTTCAAGCATGGCCTGCAATTCAGGCACCGAGAGAAAAGATGTGCGGCCCTGATTGATCACCTCTTCGTAAATTTTTGATTCGCGGCGGCCCATCGCCGCGGTCTTAGCCTTCTGCGGCGCGATGTAGGCTGAGATCGCTGGCGCGCCATCAAGGCGCTTTAGCCACAACAGATGGCCACCCCCATCACAGATCGCGATGGATACATTCCAGCCATTCTTTTTTGCCTCGGCGACCGCTGCATCGCCAACGCGCTGGACATCATCCTCGGTCAAAACAGGGCATTGAATCATGATGACTCCTTGATGTTTGATAATTCGTCCCATGATAGCCGACCGACTTTTGATTGCTGCTGCGGCACTGCCGCTTTTGCTGGTGATCGGCTGCGCAAGCCCGCCAAAGCCTACGCCCTCGGCCGGCACACCACCGTGGCGTGCGGAGGCCCAGATCGGAGCTTTCATTCAGCCGCCGGCGGGCATGTCGCGGGATCAGGCAGTCTCGGAAATCACCTCACGATCCGTGCTGCTACTGGGCACACCCTATCGCCTGGGGGGCAGCTCGCCTGCGGAAGGCCTGGACTGTTCGGGGCTGGTTGCCCATGTCGTTCAGGAAGCCTTCCGGATCCGTTTTCCCCGCACCACCGAAGAGCAAGCGACGGTGGGCGCGCCAATTCCGATGCATGCCCTCGCACCCGGAGACCTGGTGTTTTTCAATACCACCGGCAGGCCCAACTCGCATGTGGGGGTCTATCTCGGCGAACGCCGCTTTGTGCATGCGCCGACCTCGCGCGGCGTTGTGAGAATCGAGTCTCTTACCCAGGACTACTGGGCAAAGCGATTCGACCAAGCTCGACGGCTTATTGCCCGGACGGAGTGAGCTTTAGCCGCTTTCGCAGTTCAGGCACCACTGCCAGCGCGGCCTTTTCGCCCTCAAGAATGGCGATGTTTCGAGCGGAAAAATCAGTGCCGCGAATCTGCCCAATGGCAGGACGGATCACAAAATCGGCCGCAGCGAGTTCGTATTGGCCAATCCGGCTGCCCATAATCGTGAAGGTCTGCAGCAAGACATCGAGCGTGCCACCCACCTCTTGATTGCGCGGCCTTGCGGAAATATCCACGGCCAGCACAACATCCGCACCAAGCCTGCGGGCAATCGCAACCGGAACAGGATGGGTCAGGCCGCCATCGACATAATCGCGGTCGGCAATTTTCACGGGGCTAAAAATTCCAGGCACTGCGCTAGACGCCCGCACTGCTGTGCCCACATCACCACGCTGAAACACCATCGGCTCACCCGACCTTAAATCCGTAGCGACAATGGCCAGCGGCCGCTTCAGCCGCTCGATGGGCTGCTGCTTTACCTGCTGATTCACGTAGGCGGCCAATGCCTCGCCCTTAAGCAATCCGCGGCTACCAATCGTCCAGTCTGCGAATGTGCTCTCATCCAATGCCAAACCCAGCCGCTGCAATTCAAATGCATCCACACCCGATGCATACAACGCACCCACAAGGCTTCCCGCGCTGGTGCCCACAATCAAATCCGGAACAATGCCATTGGCCTCGAGCACCTTGATCACACCGATGTGCGCAAAGCCCCGCGCTGCCCCGCCCCCCAGCACCAAGGCAAATTTCTCTCGCCGATCACTGGGCGCTGGTGTTGTGCCCGCGCAGCCCACCAACACGCCGCCTGCAAGTGCTGCCAGTATCAGATGACGCCGCCGCTGCAAGGGCCGCCCCATCGCGAGTGGCTTGGCCATCAGCGGATCGTGTTTAGCGTTCGTCGACATCGGTCTGAAGTAAAAAATCGCGGATCACACTGATCTGATCGGCATGCATCAGGCTCGGCGCATGACCAACGCCCGCAAACTCAATGACACTGGGCTTTGGTCCGCGGGCCGCCATTTGTTGGGCAACATCGCGGGTGAGCAAATCACTCTCGGCCCCACGCAGCAGCAGTGTTGGGCAGCGCACCAGGTCATACAAAGGCCACATGCTTAAATCTTCTGGCGTCTGCCCTGCTGCAGCTTGGGCGCCATAGGCCTGTCGAAACGGCTCCGCAATCGCGGGGTCATAGTGCAGACGAGTGCGGCCATCGGGATGCACGACGACCACTGAATCAATTAACTGCCGCCACTGGGCCTCGGGGTGTGGGCCAAAGCTCGCAAAGACCATTCTCAAAAAGGCGCTGGCCTGCGCATAAGAATCAAACTCAGTCTTTACGCCCACATACGCTGCGATTCTGCCCAAGGCAGCACCGCTTAAGACTGCGCCCACATCATTTAAGATCAGTCGTTCAACAGGTGACTGCTCCAACGCGGCAAGCGACATTCCGATTAAGCCACCCATGGAGGTGCCGACCCACTTCACCCGGTCGACATTTAAGCGGGCAATGAGCGTCACCATATCGGCGGTGTATTGGGGAATCCCATAGAGCATCGGATCTTTGAGCCACGAAGATCGTCCCCGGCCCACCACATCGGGGCAGACCACTCGAAAACGATCCGATAAGGCCTGGGCAAGATCCTGAAAATCCTCGCTCACCCTTGTCAGGCCATGCACACAAATCACGACATCCGTGTTCTGCGGATCGCCCCACTCCTGATAGGCCATGCGATGCAGGCCCGCTGTGCTGATGCAGGCCACTGAGCCCCGTCGGGGTCCGACGGCGCCTTGCTCGCTAAGCTTTATCATTGCCATGAATTGATCCTAACACCCTCTCGTTACCCAAAGGAGTGCCCATGTCGGAGTCAAAACCTCACCACTCAAAAGTCGCCCTCGTCACTGGCTCCACCAGCGGCATCGGCCTTGGAATTGCGCGGGCCCTTGCCGATCAAGGCGCAGACATCATGCTCAATGGCTTTGGTGAGCCTGCTGCCATCAACGGCCTGATCAGTGAGCTCGCCTCACGCCATGACGTGCGCGTGCTCCACCATGGTGCCGATATGGCAAAGCCCGCTGAAATTGAGGACATGATTCGGTCGACGGAATCAAAACTGGGGCGAATTGATTTTCTGATTAATAACGCCGGCATCCAGCATGTCTCAGCGATAGAGACATTTCCGGTCGAGCGCTGGGATGCCATCATCGCCATTAATCTCTCCTCGGCGTTTCACACCACGCGCTGTGCCCTGCCGGGTATGAAAAAACGCGGCTTTGGTCGGATCGTGAATATCGCCTCCGCCCATGGGCTTGTGGCCTCAGCAAATAAGAGCGCTTACGTTGCCGCCAAGCACGGCATTGTGGGCCTGACAAAAACGGTTGCACTCGAATGCGCCACGACTGCTGTTACCTGCAATGCCATCTGCCCAGGCTGGGTGCTCACGCCACTGGTGCAAAAGCAAGTCGATGCCCGCGCAAACGAAAAGAAAATCTCCAACGAAGATGCTAAGCGGGATCTGCTTGCAGAAAAACAGCCCTCTGGTGAGTTTGTGACGCCGGAACAGTTAGGGCAGCTGGCAGTGTTTCTTTGCTCAGATGCTGCGGCACAGGTCCGCGGTGTGGCCTGGGCTATGGATGGCGGCTGGACAGCGCAGTAGACCCTAGAGCATCGGCTCGGCAGCCCGGTTCAGGTGCCACCAACGCCGATGATCGCGCCAGAAATCCCAGTGCATCAGCTGGCCAGCACTCCAGCGCAACTCAATTGCGCCCTGTAAATCCGTCCGCAGCACTGCGGGGGCATTGACCTGGGCGCGTGCAATACGATCCAGCGTCTCCCGATGTGGATGGCCAAACCGATTGCGATAGCCTGCCTGAATCACCACAAACTGCGGCGCTACTGCCCGCAGAAGGTCTTCGCTTAAAGAGGTTTTACTGCCGTGATGGGGTGCTACCAAGACCTGTGATGCGAGTCGAGCGCCGGCTAAAGCCAAGGCTTCTGGATTGTCGGGATCCTGTAAGCCAATGAATCGGCCCACTAACTCACGATCCGTTTTTAGCGGAATATCACCGGCAAGCAAAAGGCTGCCGCCGTCTGCGCTCTCAACACGCAACACACAGGAATACCGATTGCGCTGCGTTGGTGTGATCGAAGGCGGCAGTGTGTTGGGATGTAGAAACTGAAAATCAACCCCGTTGATGCTCCATTTTTGTCCCGCTCGGCATTGCGCCTGACGCAGCGGCATTGCACCGGCCGCCTCAGGCGAGACGTGTCGTAGTAATTCATCGAGCGACTGAAACTCGGGTGCGGTAATGGAGGCGGTCGGCATTGCAAGCAGCAGGCTTGCCAGCCCGCCACTGTGATCCTGATCAGCATGCGAGATTACGAGATGATCGATTCGCCGCACGCCATAGCGACGCAGCGTTGGCAGGATTACCCGCTCAGCCGCATCGCTTTGCCCCATGACTGGGCCGGTATCAAAAAGCAGGCTGTGATCGCGCGTTCGAATCAACACCGCACTGCCTTGGCCGACATCCATCAAGGTGACCTGCATCTCTCCCTCGGCGGGCGTCGTTGCAGCAGGCAGACACAGCGCGAGCAGGCCGATCCAGCCGATATGTCGCCACCGATAGGCCCGGCCATGCAAACATTTCCCGAAAACCATCACCATGCCAATGGTGGCAACTGCTGCCGCAGGCCAGCCGGGGCCTGGCCAATCCAACACTGCAAAGGGCTGTGTGGCGCTCCATGCTAAAAATCCAAAGAGCCGCTCTTGAATACCCGCAGCAATGCCTAAAAGCCAGGCACTTCCGATCCAAGCGGCCTGAACCACTCCGGCCATTGCCAGCGGGGTTACCAAAAAACTTACCACCGGAATCGCCAGCGCATTGGCAATTGGCCCCACCAGAGAAACCTGCTGAAAAAAGAAAATCGTCAGCGGTAGTAGGCCCAAGGTGATGGCCCACTGAGTGTAGGCCGCGCGCCGCAGCACATCCATGCAACGTCTAAGGTAGCCAGCGTGTCGGCGTCTTATTTGGCCTTCGCCCAGGGTGAATAAAAATCCGACTGCAATGAACGACAACCAAAATCCCACCGAAAGCACGGCCATTGGATGGACTGCAAGCACGACCAGCATTGCCAGAGCCAGCACTGAGTAACTACTGGCCTGCACACCAAGAATGCGGGCAAGGCCGAGAACCGTCACCATCAGGGCCGTGCGTTGGGCCGGAATCGCAAATCCAGCGAGCAGTGCATAGCCAACGGCGCCGATTATCGCAAAGCCTGCGGCTACAGATTGCACGGGGATCCACAGGCCTGCCGCGAGCCGTGTAAGACACAGTGCGCGCCAGAGGGCTGCGCCCATTGCGGCAGCCATCGCGGCAAACATCGTGACATGCAATCCCGAAATGCTCATCAGATGCGAGACGCCAGTCTTTCGAAAGACCGCCCACTCGGCCGTCCCAATCGCACGCTGATCCCCAACCACCAAAGCGCTCAGCACGCCAACCGCACTGGATTGGCTATGCGCACCGATTAACTCTCGAATTCGGTCGCGCATTTGATCGATCCGCAGACCGAAGTCGGTCTCCATCCCGAGCAAGCGCGGCCGGGGTGAGGACTTGCCAGTCTTGACGCTGCCGACAAAATGAAAACCCTGCTCCATCATCCAGGCCTCTGCATCAAAGGCCTGCGGATTCAAGGTTCCATGCGGCTGACGAATCCGGGCCTGGAATCCCCAGCGCTGCCCGGGCGATAGATTTTCTGGAAACGCCTGCATCGCGCTTTTAGGCCAAAACATCAGCCCCCGCTCGGGCACAGAGATCACCGGACCGTCTGGCGCGACACGCGCCAGACGGACTTCAGCCTCAAAGCGCCAGCCGCGCTCCCGCAGTGTTGGAAGATCACGTACCACCACCTCGAGCCAGACCGACTGGCCATCTATGGCTGCCGAAAGACGATTCGATAAGCCAGCGGCAGCATCATCCGCGGCGCGAAGCGCAAATAAGCCAGACGAAACTGCAAGCAGCAGTGTGCTTAGCCAAAGCCCATGAAAACGCTGTACCAGTAAAAGTGACCTCGAGCGCAGGGCCAGCCGAGTCCCGGCCCAGACCATCGCCAGAAAACATCCGGCCGACAGGCAAAGGCCTGCCAACAGCATGGAATCCGGAAGGGCCTGTCGGGTCTGAATCCAACAGATGCCCGAGAGTGCGCCCAGCGCGACCGCCAACAAGGGCTATTGCAGCTGGCTTGTGAGCCGAGGTAATACGCGCATGACATTTGCGCCCGTGGCCTGAATCAGCTGCTCGGTCGATTCGCCACGAAGCTGCGCCACACACTTAGCGATCTGTTGCAGCTCAGCAGGCTCATTGAGTTCTCCGCGGGCACGCCACGCCGGCGCAATATCCGGCGAGTCGGTCTCCAGCACCAAGGCCGATGCCGGCAGCGCCGCTGCCAGCCTGCGAATTTGCGTTGCGCGGGTAAATGTCGCCGCACCACCAAACCCAAGAACGAGGCCCTGACGCACATAGGCCTGGGCCTGCACCAGGCTGCCATTAAAGGCATGGGCAATGCCCTGATTGATCCCAAAACGACGCAGGCCCTTGAGCACCAGATCCTGGGCCTTGCGCACATGGAGCACCACGGGCAAGGAATAATCCCTTGCCAACTTACACTGCGCCAGATAAAACATATTCATCTTCTCCCGGTCGAGATCTGGAACATAGTGATCAAGACCGATCTCGCCCACGGCGACAAGCTTCGGATGGCCCTGATAACGCTGCAGGGCATTTTGCAGGTCGGAAAGCGCGCTGTCGCTCATACTTTGGACATACATCGGGTGAATACCGAGGGCAAAAAAGACCTCGGGAATCTGCTCGGCCAGGGCCACGACACGCTCGAAATTGTCGGGCATTACAGACGGAAGGATCACCGCCCGCACACCCACACTGCGTGCCCGGCCGATCGCACCCAGAATGCCCCCATCAATGCCAGGCGCATCCAAATAATCCAAGTGGCAATGGCTATCAATGAGCATGGCTAGAATAGACTGCTATGGCGCGTAAGTTTCTTCATCGCATTTTGCCGGACCAATCCAAACTCGAACAGAGCAGAGTATTGCGGGCGCTTGGGCCTTGGGTGCTGCACCCTGCGGTCTGGACGCTGCATCGTCGAAGCGTTGCCGGCGGGGTCGCCGCGGGCCTTTTCTGCGGACTTTTTCCGGCACCCTTTCAGATGTTCGGTGCTGCCTTGTTTTCATTTCTGTTTCACTGGAATCTGCCCGTGGCGGTGTTGATGACCTTTTACACCAACCCGATCACCTTTATTCCTTTGTATGTGCTTGCCCTTCAACTGGGCATTGGCCTGCTGAATCTCGTGCTGCCCACCCAAGAAAGCCAAGGCAAAACCACTGAATCGTTTCCGCCACCGCCGGATTTTGATCTCAGTCAGCCGATTGGCTCATTTACGCAGATCGGAGAATGGGCGCTCGGCATGGGCTGGCCATTGGTGGTCGGTGTGTTCACGCTCGCGTTAAGCCTTGGCGTGACCGGCTATGTCCTCACCCGCTTGGGCTGGAATCTCTGGGTGCGATGGGAAGTCATTCAACGGCGCAAGCAACGCAGCGGCCGTAGCTGATACCTTCGCAACGGACTAAAGTGAGATGACCCGATCACAACGCTGAGCAAGCTCAGGGTCGTGGGTGACCACGACCAATCCGCACTGCTGATTGCGGACCCGATCCAAGAACACCTCAAATACGCGCAATGCAGTCTGCCGATCAAGATTACCGGTCGGCTCATCGGCCAGCACGCAAGACGGATGCGTCACCAGCGCACGAGCAATCGCGACCCGCTGACGCTCGCCGCCCGACAGCATCGCGGGCGTGTGACTGCGCCGGGCCTCCAGGCCCACAGCCGCCAGCATCTCAGCGGCCTGCTGTCGGGCTTGGCCAGCCGGCAGCCGTCGAATCAAAAGCGGCATAGCAACATTTTCTTCTGCAGTAAATTCCGGCAAGAGATGATGGAACTGATACACGAATCCCAATGCCGTGTTTCGAAGCCTTGTCCGCTGAACATCCGGCATGTCATAAAGGGATCGGCCCTCAAGCCAGACCTCACCAGAGGTGGGCCGCTCAAGGCCGCCGAGGATATGCAAAAGCGTGCTTTTACCTGCCCCAGAAGCACCGACGACGGCCACGGTTTCGCCGCGCGAAAGCATGAGGTCAACACCCGGCAGCGCCACGACCTCGCCGGCGCCGTCACCGAACACCATTTTTATGCCCTTGCCCTCAAGCAGTGTCATCGGCAATGCCTTTGCTTGCCATCATCAAGAGCCTGATTACTACTCATGGCGCAGTGCCTCAGCAGGCTCAAGCCGCGAGGCCCGCCAGCTGGGATAGAGCGTTGCCAGAAACGACAACACCAGCGCCATCAGCCCAATTTGAGTGACATCCGCAGCACGCAGATCCGAGGGCAGTCGATCAATAAAATAAATGCCTTTTGGCAGCACCTGAAAGCCGAAGATGGTCTCAATCCAGGCCATCACCAAATCAATGTTGCCCGCAATCAATGCGCCTGCCGCGACACCGAAGCCCACACCGAGCAGCCCGAGCCAGGCGCCTTGCACCACAAAGATCGCCATGATGCTGCCGCGCTGGGCACCGAGCGTGCGCAGTATCGCAATGTCGCCGCGCTTATCCGTCACGGTCATCACCAGCATGGAGACCAGATTAAATGCGGCCACTGCGATGATCAGCGTCAAGATGATGAACATCATGCGCTTTTCGACCTGAACCGCAGCAAACCAATTACGATTTTCATACGACCAGTCGCGAACGATGATATGCCGCAGACTGGGATCTTGCGATAGCGCCACTGAGATCTCGCGGGCCACGATGGGTGCCCGCTGCATATCATCTAACTTAAGTCGTATTCCGACGGTGGCCTGATCCCGAAAAAAAACCGAAGCATCAGCAGCATGAATTAAAGCCAGATTGCTGTCGTACTCGTGGTGGCCAGAGGCAAATACGCCCGCGACTGTGAACTGCCGCAGCCGCGGCGTGACGCCACTCGGTGAAACCACACCATCGGCGGCCACCAATACCACCGAATCTCCAACTGCGGCGCCCAGCTGTGCTGCGAGATCACGGCCCAGCACGATCTGAAACGATCGCGGTATTAATGCATCAAGCCTTCCGGTCAGCAGCCGGGCTAAGCCCCCGCTGACCAGCGGCTCTTGGGCCGGATCAATGCCGCGCACCAGAATCCCGCGCATCTGACCATCGCGAGAAATCATCGACTGGGCCATCACGAAGGGGGCAGCAGCCCGCACTGCAGAATGTCCTGCCACCTGGGGCTGCAAGCGATCAGCCAGCGCGAGATCACCCCCGGGAATCATGACCTCCGCATGCGAGAGCACGCTGAGCATGCGATCACGAACTTCTTTTTGAAATCCATTCATCACCGAAAGCACCACGATGAGTGCGGCCACCCCCAATGCAATCCCCGCAGTCGCCAAGCCCGATATAAAAGAGATGAATCGATTGCGTCGCGAACGACCTGCCCCGCCCGCCAGACGACGCTGCGAGCGCGCCGCTCGGCCCGCCCGGGTATACCGCAGGCCAATCATGATTTCATAAGGGAGCATGCGATGAGTTTGCCATACTAGGCGGCATGAACGCCCCCGATACCGCTGCCGCCAGCCCTCGGCTTGCTTCGCGCAAGCGGCGTGTGGACCCGTCCGTCAGCGCGGCGCTGACTCAGGCGGGCATTCACCCTGTCATGGCCCGACTGCTGGCCGGCCGCGAGGTCCGATCGGCCGATGAAGTTGCAACCGATCTCGATGGTCTGCTCTCACCCGATCAGATGCTCAATCTCACGCATGCCGCCAAGGTGCTCGCCCAGGCGATTGTGAACGGCAAGAAACTTCTAGTGGTTGCGGATTTTGATGCCGATGGCGCGACTGCCTGTGCGGTAGCCATCCGTGGCCTGCGGCGTTTCAATGCAAGGGTGGATTTTTTAGTTCCCGATCGCTTTGCATTTGGCTATGGCCTGACTGCTGCCTTAGTCGATCATGCAGCTACCCTGCATCACCAGGAGCTTCCGGACTGGATCATCACCGTCGATAACGGCATCTCCAGTCTTGCGGGAGTAAATCGGGCGGCAGAGCTCAATATCCAAGTCTTGGTTACGGACCATCATCTGCCAGGCCCAACACTGCCGAGGGCATTGATCGTCAATCCGAACCAGCCGGGCTGTGCATTTCCAAGTAAACACCTGGCTGGCGTCGGGGTCATGTTTTATCTGCTGATGGCCTTGCGGGCCCAATTTCGCGTGCAGCATCAGTGGCCAGCAGAGCGGCTGCCTCGGCTTGACGATCTGCTGCCCATTGTGGCGCTGGGCACAGTAGCTGACTTGGTTAAGCTCGATGCCAATAATCGCCGGCTCGTTGCCCAGGGGCTAAAGCGTCTGCGGCGCGGCACGGCATTTGCAGGCCTGAATGCCCTCTTTGAAGTGGCGAACCGCTCACCGCGTGATGCGAGTGCGCGCGATCTCGGATTCGCAATCGGTCCGCGCATCAATGCGGCCGGCCGATTATCGGATATGGCCATCGGCATTCGCTGTCTGATTGAGGACGATCCTGAGCAAGCCCGAGAACTCGCCACTACCCTCGATCAGCTCAATCGCGAACGGCAGGAAATTGAATCCGAAGCCCGCGAGTCGGCACTCAAACTGGCCCACGATAAACTCGCCGCGATTGGCATCGGGCCGTCGGAAGATCAGAAATCTGCGCCATTGGGCATCGTGCTGCACGATGCCCAATGGCATCAGGGCGTGATCGGCCTGGTTGCCGGCCGCCTCAAAGAAACCTTTTATCGCCCAACCATTATCTTCGCCTCTGACGCTGAATCATCACTGATCAAAGGCTCATGCCGATCGATCCCGGGTGTTCATATTCGCGATGTATTGGAGCGCATTGATTCGCGTCATCCTGGCCTGCTTCGCGCATTTGGTGGGCATGCGATGGCCGCAGGACTGAGCCTCGCAGCAAAAGATCTGGAGCGTTTTAGCCAGGCCTTTGAAACTGCGTTGCAGGAATTCGCTGATCCTGCGGATCTACAGCAGATTCTAGAGTTTGATGGTGAATTAAGGCCCGAGGAGTTTCGGCTTGATCTGGCCCAACTCTTGGGCAGCCAAATCTGGGGCCAGGGATTTCCGGAGCCAGTCTTTATTAATGATTTTGAAGTCTTATCCCAACGCCGAATCAAAGAGCAGCACCTGCGGCTGACACTTCGGCCTGCCGATCCGAGCCCAGGCCAAGGGCCAGCCCTTGAGGCCATCTGGTTTCGCGCATCGGGCCTTTGCGCCCCCCGCAGCCGACTGGCATATCGACTCGGGGTCAATGACTGGCAGGGCCGCACATCGCTGCAGCTTGAGATTGTTGGCCTAGCGTAAAATCCTGGCTTTTACGCGGAACTAAAATGGAAGCTGAACGCATCAATCAAATCTCTCAGTCGCTTGATTCTCTTGGCCAGCGGGTCAAGGAACTACGGGGGTTTCTTTGACTTTGATGCTAAATCCACGCGGCTGATTGAAGTCAATCAGTTGCTCGAGGACCCTCAGCTCTGGAATGATCCAAAGCGGGCCCAGGAGATGGGCCGGGAGAAAAAATCGCTTGAGGCAGTCGTCGAAGCCCTGCGCGGCCTGACGGGCCGGGTCGACGAATCCAGCGAGCTGCTGGAGATGGCCCGCTCCGAAAACGACGATGCCACCCTGCTGGCCGTCGAAGAAGATGTCAGCGGCATTGAAAAAGAAGTTGGCGAGATGGAATTTCGCCGAATGTTTTCCAATCCGGCTGACCCGAGTAACTGCTTTCTTGATATCCAGGCGGGTGCGGGTGGGACCGAGGCCTGTGACTGGGCCTCAATGCTGCTGCGTCAATATCTGCGCTATGCCGAGCGAAAGGGATTTAAATCAGAGCTGCTCGAGGAATCAGAGGGTGATGTTGCCGGCATCAAGTCGGCCACCATCAAGATCTCAGGCGATTATGCGTTTGGCTTTTTGCGCACTGAAACCGGCGTTCACCGCCTCGTGCGCAAATCGCCCTTTGACTCCAGCGGCGGCCGACATACCTCGTTTGCATCAGTGTTTGTTTATCCCGAGGTCGATGATTCGATCGAGATCGAGATCAACCCGGCTGATGTCCGCACGGATACCTTCCGAGCCAGTGGTGCCGGCGGCCAGCACATCAACAAAACCGACTCGGCCGTTCGGCTCACCCATGTGCCCACCGGCATCGTGGTCCAGTGCCAGAATGATCGCAGCCAGCACCGCAATCGTGATGAGGCCTGGAAAATGCTCAAGTCTCGTCTGTATGAGCATGAAATGCGTAAACGGCTCGAGCAGCAGCAAAAACTCGAAGACAGTAAGACGGATGTCGGCTGGGGCCATCAGATTCGCAGCTATGTACTGGACCAGTCACGCATCAAGGATCTCCGAACCCATGTTGAAATTTCCAATACCCAGCGGGTGTTGGACGGGGATCTTGATGCCTTTATTGAAGCAAGCCTAAAACAGGGAGTCTGAGATGAGCGAATCTACTCCACCGTCCGATAACGATAAGCTGCTTGAGCAATCCGGCTTTGATGAGCATCAAATCATGGCCGAGCGTCGGGCCAAGCTCGAAGCCCTCAGGGCCAGCACGACCGCCTTTCCCAACGATGTTCGGCCTGCCCACCGGGCAGCGGCTTTGCATCAGCGCTATGAGCAGCACAGCCGAGAGCAGCTTGAGTCCGAGCATGTACAGGTGACCGTTGCCGGCAGGATGATGCTGAAGCGTGTACAGGGCAAGGCCAGCTTTGCCACCTTGCAAGATGCCACGGGCCGGATTCAGATTTACCTCAACGACGAAGGGGTTGGCACAGACTCCCACGAGGCCTTCAAGCACTGGGATCTGGGCGACATCCTATTTGCCGATGGGGTGCTTTTTAAAACCATGAAAGGCGAGCTCTCGATTCGCTGCCGGCTGATTCGGCTGATCAGCAAATCACTGCGGCCTCTGCCCGATAAGTTTCACGGCCTGCACGACACCGAGACCCGCTATCGGCAGCGTTATGTCGATTTGATTGTCAATAGTGAATCCCGCGAGATCTTTACGGCCCGATCCAAGACCCTTTCAGCGATTCGGCATTTCATGAATGACCATGGCTTTTTGGAAGTCGAGACGCCCATGCTGCAGCGGATTCCGGGCGGAGCGGCCGCCAAGCCCTTTGTAACCCATCACAACGCCCTCGATCAGCAGATGTTTCTGCGCATCGCGCCCGAGCTTTTTTTAAAGCGGCTGATTGTGGGTGGCTTTGAGCGGGTCTATGAGATTAACCGTAATTTCCGTAACGAGGGCCTGAGCCCGCGGCACAACCCTGAATTTACGATGATGGAGTTCTATGCGGCCTACACGGATTATCAGTGGCTGATGGATTTTACTGAGCAGGTGCTGCGCCATGCGGCAGAAACTGCGACAGGCACTGCGGTGCTTAACTACCAAGGCAAGACAGTCGATCTCTCTCGGCCCTTTGAGCGGCTAACGATTCTGCAGGCCATCATGCGCCATGCACCGCAGTACCCGGAGGCCCAGCTCACCGAGCCCAACGCGCTGCGAGACATCCTGCGAAGCCTAAAAGTTGACCTTCAGTCACCTGCGCTTAAGCAGGCCGCCCTTGGCACGCTGCAGCTTGCGCTTTTTGAAGAGGTCGCCGAGGGCAAACTCTGGGATCCGACCTTCATCATTGACTACCCCGTTGAGGTCTCGCCACTGGCCCGTGCCTCTGATCATCGTCCCGAGATCACCGAGCGCTTTGAGTTGTTTATCACTGGCCGCGAGATTGCCAACGGATTTTCCGAACTCAATGATCCCGAGGATCAGGCCCGCCGCTTTCATCTTCAGGTGCAGGCCAAAGATTCAGGTGATGAAGAGGCCATGTATTTCGATGCCGACTACATCCGTGCGCTGGAGTACGGCATGCCGCCCGCAGGCGGCTGTGGCATCGGCATCGATCGGTTAGTGATGCTGCTGACCGATAGCGCCAGCATCCGGGATGTGATTCTCTTCCCGGCGCTGCGCAAAGAAGAACACTAAATTAAGCCTTCGTCTTTTAAGGCGGACTGGACTGCGGGCCGGGCGGCAACACGGGCCTGAAAGGCCTGGACTGCGGGCCAACGGCCGAGATCGATCTTGGCGTATTTCGCCCAGCTCAGCACTGTGAATAAATAGGCATCGGCGACCGAGAAGTCCTCACCCATCAGGTAACTGCGGCCCGTCAGCTGCTGATCCACATAGCCCAGGCGGCGTTCGAGATTGGCCATCGCAATGTCTTTCCATTCCTGCGTGGCCTTGGGGTTGAAAAATGGCGCAAATGTCTTGTGCATTTCTGTGCCGATGAACGTGAGCCAGCTCTGCAGGCGAACGCGCTCAATGGTGCCATTAGCGGGAGCGAGTTTTTTCTGGGGAGCCTGATCAGCAATATATTGGCCAATTGCCGGGCCCTCGGTAATCACCTCGCCGGAATCCAGCATCAAAGCGGGCACATAGCCTTTGGGATTGATCTGCCAGTAATCTGCACCGGAGGCTGTCTGCTTAGACTTCAGATCCACTGCCTCGGTCTGAAATACCAGTCCGGATTCTTTGAGCACAATGTGCGGGGCCAGCGAGCATGAGCCCGATTTGTAAAACAGTTTCATCATTCCGACTCCTCAATCCAGGTCATTTGAATCGCTTCTAGAATTTTCTCATTCGAACGATTGGCATCATCGCTAAAGCCCGGCAGCGCCATGACCCAACGATGCAAATCCGTAAACCGAATGGCCTTGGGATCGACATCAGGATGTTGCTCGCAGAGCGCGATTGCAATCTCTCGTGTATCTGTCCATTTCATGACAGCGGCAGGCTCCTTTTCGTCAGGCGTTTGAGCACAACATATCAGTCAGCACAAAGGACTCAGTGATTCTCGCGTGCATAGTTGATGGTGTAGCGCGGCAATTCAACGGTGAGATCCTCGCCATCGACCGCCACTTGGCAGGACAGCCGCGACAGCGGTGTCAGACCCCAGGCCCGATCCAGGAGATCGTCCTCGTCTTCGCTGGAGGCCTGCAGCGAATGAAAGCCCGACCGAACAATCACATGGCAGGTGGTGCAGGCCCGCGACATTTCGCAGGCATGCTCAATTTCAACGCCATGCGAGAGCAGGCTCTTGCAGAGATTATCTCCGCTTGCAGCCTCAAACTCGGTGCCATTGGGGCAAATCTCAGGATGCGGAAGGACCTTAACGCGCGGCATTATCCAAAACTCCATCAATGGTCTGGCCCGCCAGGGCGCGCTGCACAGCCCGATCCATTCGGCGGGCGGCAAAATCATCGGTCAGGCCCGCCAATCGCTTGGTACGGGCCAGCAGCTCTTCACGATCGGTGCCGCCACAGGTCGCACGCAGCTGATCCATGACTTGATCAATCTCGGCACGCTCATGCGCAGTTAAAAGATCCCCGTCTTGTGCAACAGCGCTGGCGACTGCCTCCAGCATGCGCTGCGCATCAACCTGGGCCTCACGCAGCGCGCGGGCCTGCATATCCTGCTCTGCCGAAGAAAAGCCCGCCTGCAGCATGTCCGCAATCTGGGCATCCGTCAGCCCATAGGAGGGCTTGACGGTCACGGAGGCCTCCACCCCAGTGCTCTGCTCTTTGGCGGTCACGGAAAGTAAGCCATCGGCATCCACCTGAAAACTCACGCGAATGCGGGCGGCGCCCGCCGATAGTGGCGGGATGCCACGCAGCTCGAACTGCGCCAACGATCGGCACTCCGCGACAAGCTCACGCTCGCCCTGCACCACATGTATCGACATTGCGGTCTGACCATCTTTAAAGGTCGTGAATTCCTGGGCCCGGGCAACGGGGATCGGCGTGTTACGCGGAATAATTTTCTCTGCAAGGCCGCCCATAGTCTCAAGCCCAAGCGATAAGGGCAGCACATCAAGTAGCAGCCAGTCCTCCCCTTCAGCCCGATTACCCGCAAGCAAATTGGCCTGTAGCGCAGCGCCAATGGCCACGACACGATCGGGATCTAAGCCCGTAATCGGCGCCTGGCCAAACGCTTTCTCGACGGCCTGCCGCAGTCCCGGCATACGGGTGCTGCCGCCCACCAACACTACGCCCATCAGCGCACTGGGTTCAATCCCTGCGTCATCGAGGACACGCTCAGAAACAGCAAGGGTGCGCTGTATCAGTGCCGCGGTCATGCGATCAAACGCCTCGCGGCTAATGCTTGTCATATAGGCGCTGCCGTCATCACGCAACCACTCGGCATGAATCACTTCAGCGGCCTGCAGTTCGGTGAGGCGCTCTTTTTGCTGGCGGGCTAAGCGCAACAGCCGACGGCGCTCTGAAGACGAGAGGCCGGAAAAATCATGCCCGAGGCCCCAGCTGCCAAGCCAATGCTGGGCCAGCGCATGGTCAAAATCATCACCGCCTAATGCGGTATCTCCGCCGGTGGCGACCACCTCGAAAACGCCGCGCGAAAGCCGCAGCACCGACATATCAAACGTGCCACCGCCAAGATCGAAAACTGCATAAAGGCCCTCTGCTCCCGAATCAAGACCGTAGGCCAATGCTGCAGCAGTGGGCTCGTTGATCAGCCGCAGGACTTCCAGGCCCGCAAGCCGCGCGGCATCCTTGGTGGCCTGACGTTGTGCGTCATCAAAGTAGGCCGGCACCGTGATCACTGCGCCCGCAAGGTCATCGGCAGCGCCCAGACCAAAGGCCTCTCGGGCCCGCAAATGCAAGGCACGCAAAATATCGGCGCTGACCTCCACCGGCGACCGCAGGCCCGCCGAAGTATTTAGGCTCACCATGGCATGGGCGCCATCCTGCACGATGTCATAAGGCGTGCTGTGGGCGGCAATGTCTTGCGCGCCCCGGCCCATCAGCCGTTTCACTGAGACGATTGTGTTTTTCGCATCCGAAGCAGCAGCCTCGAGCGCCTCCTCGCCAACTGCGACCACACCCTGTGCGCCGTAACGCACCACTGAGGGTAGCAGCACGCGGCCTGCGGCATCCGGCAACACATCAATGCTGCCGCTTCTCATCGCAGCGACCAGTGAATGGGTAGTACCCAAATCAATGCCGACCGCGATGCGGTGCTGATGTGGTGCGGCCGACTGCCCCGGCTCAGCGATTTGCAGCAGTGCCACGCTCAATCCTTTTCTGTTCCTGATGGACTTGTTCACCAAACTTCACCAGAAACATCATCCGGCGGACCTCGGCTGCAGCCCGATCAAAATCGGGCTGGCCCCGATCCAGTAGATGCTCAAGCAGCAAAACGGTCTCCGCCATGGAGGACTCAACTTCCTGACCGAGCTGCGATAAGCCACGAACATCACCGGCTGCAGCACAATCTTCCAGCGACTCACGCCATTCCATCTGCTGCAACAAAAATTCTTCTGGCATGGCCGTATTGCGCTCTGCCTCGATGTCCACCCCATTGAGCTCACAGAGATAGGCCGCGCGACGCAGCGGATCACGCAGGGTCTGATGGGCCTCATTGATGCGGGTGGAGTACTGCAGCGCGAGCAAGCGCTGGGCATCTGTACCCGCTGCGAATCGGTCCGGATGGACTGCTGCCTGCACAGCGCGCCAGGCCCGCTCTAACGCCTCTGCATCGAGCGCGAACCGGACCGGTAAACCGAATAAAGAAAAATGATCGCGTGCCGCCGTTGGGGCCGCATCACCTGAAGCAGTGATCACGGATTAGACCTTAAAGGATTCTCCGCAGCCACACTCGCTTTTGACGTTGGGATTGTTGAATTTGAATCCCTCGTTCAGGCCCTCCCGGGTGTAATCGAGCTCTGTGCCATCGATATAAGGAAGGCTTTTGGGATCCACCAGCACCTGAACCCCAAAACTATCAAATGCAAGATCCTCATCGGCGGGCTGATCCACAAACTCGAGCTTATATGCCAGGCCCGAGCAGCCAGTGGTCTTCACGCCGAGCCGCACACCCACCCCTTTGCCACGCTTAGCGATGAACTGTGCGACATGCTCAGCGGCTTTTTGAGTCAGAGTCACTGCCATGATGAATTCCCCGTGATCACGCTGCGCTTAGGCTGCCTTGGGCTCACGGGAATCCTGTGCGCCGTGCTTGTTCTTGTAGTCTTCAATGGCTGCCTTGATGGCGTCTTCCGCGAGAATCGAACAGTGGATTTTGACCGGTGGTAGGGCCAGCTCTTCTGCGATCTGGGTGTTCTTGATGTCCATGGCCTGATCCAGTGTCTTGCCCTTTACCCACTCGGTGACCAGTGAGGACGAAGCAATCGCCGATCCGCAGCCGTAAGTCTTAAAGCGCGCATCTTCAATCACACCCTGGGCATTGACTTTGATTTGCAGCTTCATAACATCGCCGCAGGCGGGTGCGCCCACCATACCGGTGCCCACCCCGGGGTCGGCCTTATCGAAAGCGCCGACGTTACGAGGATGCTCATAGTGATCAATGACTTTTTCGCTGTAGGCCATGTTTACTCTCCCGAAATTTCTTTTTCTAACAAAACAATCAACAGGCTAACCGCATCGATTCGAAGTGGCTTAGTGGGCTGCCCACTGGACCGTATTCAAATCAACGCCGTCATTCACCATTTCCCAAAGCGGCGACATTTCACGCAGCTTGGCCACCTTCTCCTTCAGGAGGGCGACCGTGAAGTCAACGTCCTGCTCAGTCGTAAAGCGCCCCACCGAAAAACGAATCGACGAGTGGGCCAATTCATCTGAGCGGCCCAGGGCCCGCAGCACATAGGAGGGCTCCAGGCTTGCCGAGGTGCAGGCCGAGCCCGATGACACCGCAACATCTTTGATGCCCATGAGCAAGGATTCGCCTTCTACATAGTTAAAGCTGACGTTCAAGTTATGCGGCACCCGATGCTCCAGGTCGCCATTGAGGTAAACCGCTTCAATCTCAGAAAGACCTTTCCAGAGCCGATCGCGCAGCGCGCGCATCCGCTCGTTCTCAGCCGCCATCTCCTGCCGGGCGAGTCGAAAGGCCTCGCCCATGCCCACGATCTGGTGGGTGGGCAGCGTGCCCGAGCGCATGCCACGCTCGTGGCCACCGCCATGGATCTGCGCTTCAATACGAATGCGGGGCTTGCGGCGTACATAAAGCGCGCCCACTCCCTTGGGGCCATAGGTTTTATGGGCAGAGAACGACATCAGATCGACCTTGATGGCCTGCAGGTCAATCACCACCTTTCCGGTGGCCTGGGCACTGTCAACATGAAACAAGATGCCTTTCTCGCGGCAGAACTCACCAATTCTCGGAATATCCTGAATCACACCGATCTCGTTGTTGACATACATCACCGAGATCAACACGGTGTCGGGCCGAATCGCCGCAGTCAAGACATCCCAGTCAATCAGGCCATTTTCGTTGACATCGAGATAGGTGACCTCAAATCCTTCGCGCTCCAATTCGCGGCAGGTGTCGAGCGTGGCCTTGTGTTCCGTTTTCACGGTGATCACGTGCCGGCCTTTGTCTTTGTAGAAATGGGCCGCGCCTTTGATGGCCAGATTGATGGATTCGGTAGCACCCGAGGTCCAAACAATCTCTTTCGCATCACAGTTCACCAGTGCAGCAACATGCTCGCGTGCGGTCTCTACCGCCTCTTCGGCCTTCCAGCCATAGGCATGGCTGCGCGAGGCAGGATTACCAAAATCTTGGCGCAGGTAGGGCAGCATGACATCCACGACCCGTGGATCAACCGGGGTGGTGGCGGAGTAGTCGAGATAGATCGGTGTCTTCATTAGGCCGCCGTGGTGTCCTGAACAGTGCGGGGCTCTTGAAACATCACCTGACGTCGCACAGAAACCGGCTCAGAAACGGGTGATGACCGCTTATTGCGCTGCTCATCAACGAGGTCCTGCAGCGTGACAGAGTCCAGAAAATCCACCATGTGACGATTTAAGCTGGCCCAAAGCTCGTGGGTCATGCACTGCTGATCCTCATGGCAATTTTGCTTGCCGCCGCACTGGGTCGCATCGATGGGCTCATCAACGGCGTAGATGATGTCGGCCACCGTTATGTCTTTACCTCCCCGGGCGAGCTTGTAGCCGCCGCCCGGACCACGCATGGATTCCACCAGCTCATGCCGACGAAGCCGGCCAAAGAGTTGTTCCAGATAAGAAAGCGAGATCTTCTGGCGCTGGCTAATCGCCGCCAGGGTGACAGGGCCTTTGTCTTGACGGAGCCCCAGATCAATCATTGCCGTGACAGCAAAACGTCCTTTGGTCGTCAATCTCATAACATTCTCCGAATAATTGAGTGATTTAGTCGGGAGTTTAGCTTCTCCCATTAATTTGATCAACTATTCGAAAAAATATTCCCGCTCTCAGAGCGGGGTTTTGGAGGGGGCCTGAACCCCCTCCTGCCAGCCGGGCAGCGGCCTTTAGGCAGCCGCCACCATGGTGGCCCGGCGGCGGACCACTTCCATCAGGCCATTGCAGGCGTCTTCGATGTAGTCGAGCGCCTGCTCAAAGCCCTGGGGTCCGCCGTGATACGGGTCATTGATGGTCGCTGCCTCGAACTCGGTGGCAAAGCGCATCAGCAGCTGCAGTTTGTGCTGCAGGCCGCGGGGACACATCCGCTGCAGCAGCGCCAGGTTCTCCCAGTCCATCGCCAGGATGTAGTCGTATTCGGAGAAATCCGAAATCTGGATCTTGCGCGCAGTGGTCGCACCGAGCTCGTAGCCACGCTTGGCGGCTGCATTGACCGCACGCTGGTCGGGGCCCTCGCCCACATGAAAATCATGTGTGCCCGCCGAATCACAGACTACAAAGTCCTGCAGATTCGAGGCCTTCACCAAAGACTGAAACACGCCGGCCGCAGTCGGCGAGCGGCAGATGTTACCCATGCAGACAAACAAAATCTTTGTCTTCATGCCGATCGGGGCCTCGCTCTTTTTAGAGGCCTTGCTCACGCGCGGGCGGGCTGTGGCAAGCGCCGAATCAAATGGCGTTGCCTCAATGATTTCTTTGTCGGTTGTATCAAATGTAGTCATACCATTGCCTTTTCAATTGAGTCTCTCAGTTTGTCTACTCCAAATACCTCTTGTTTTAATTTGGTGAGCTGATCGCGAAGCTGCGCTGCTTTTTCAAACTCAAGATTGCGGGCATGCTCCAACATCTGCTTTTCAAGCCGGATCAGCTGCTTGGAGATCTCCTGTGGGGAGCGCTCCAGCGCTACATCTTCTTGCCGGTCGGCAACATCACGATCAGAACCACGGCACTCAATCACGCCGTCGATCAGATCCCGAATTTGTTTCATCACGCCCCGCGGTGTAATGCCGCGATCAGCGTTAAACGCCAGCTGCTTCGTTCTGCGACGCTCGGTCTCTTCAATGGCCCGACGCATGGAGTCGGTCATGCGATCGGCATACAGAATCGCCTGGCCATTGAGGTGCCGGGCTGCACGGCCAATGGTCTGAATCAGACTGCGATCCGAGCGTAAAAAGCCTTCTTTATCCGCATCCAAGATGGCCACGAGCGAGACCTCGGGCAGATCCAGGCCCTCGCGCAGCAGATTGATACCCACCAGCACATCGAATGTGCCCAGTCGTAGATCGCGCAGAATCTCGACCCGTTCAACCGTATCAATATCGGAATGCAGATACCGGACCCGCACGCCGTTATCCGATAGGTAGTCGGTCAGGTCTTCGGCCATGCGCTTGGTCAGCGTTGTCACCAAAACCCGCTCCTGGCGATCCGCCCGCAGCTTGATTTCACCGAGCAAATCATCGACCTGTGTCGCCGCCGGACGGACTTCGACCGCCGGATCCACCAGGCCCGTCGGCCGCACCACCTGCTCCACAATTGCGCCGCCACTTTTCTCCAACTCGTAATTGGCTGGCGTAGCGGATACGAATACCGCCTGCCGCATCTTGGGCTCAAACTCTTCAAACTTCAGCGGCCGGTTATCCAGAGCCGAAGGCAGTCGAAATCCATAGTCCACCAACGTCTGCTTTCGCGAACGGTCGCCGCGATACATGCCACCCAATTGGCCGACCGTGACATGGCTTTCATCAATGAAGACCAGGGCATCACTCGGCAGATAATCCACAAGGGTCGGGGGAGGCTCACCCGGCTCTGCGCCCGAGAGATGACGGGTGTAGTTCTCAATGCCTTTACAAAAGCCCAACTCGGCCAGCATTTCAATGTCGAAGCGGGTGCGCTGCTCAATCCGCTGGGCTTCAACGAGTTTTTGCTGATCGACAAAAAAGCGTGAGCGCTCGATCAGCTCTTCTTTAATCGTCTCTATGGCACGCAACACGACCTCGCGGGGCGTGACGTAATGCGACGATGGGTAGACTGCAAAACGCGGCAGGGCCTGCCGCACCCGGCCGGTAAGCGGATCAAAAAGCTGGAGCGACTCGATCTGATCATCGAAGAGCTCAATTCGCAACGCGAGCTCAGCATGCTCGGCAGGGAAAATATCGATGGTGTCGCCACGGACACGGAAGGCCCCCCGCGAAAACTCAATATCGTTGCGGTCGTATTGCATCCGCACCAGCTGCGCGATGAGCTCGCGCTGGGTCAGCCGATCGCCCTGACGCACAATCAACACCATCTGGTGGTAGTCGGCAGGGTTACCGATTCCGTAAATGCAGGAGACTGATGCCACGATGATGGTATCGCGGCGCTCCAGCAAAGACTTGGTTGCCGAAAGCCGCATCTGCTCGATGTGCTCATTGATCGCGGAATCCTTTTCGATGAACAGATCCCGCTGTGGCACATAGGCCTCCGGCTGGTAGTAGTCGTAGTACGAGACGAAATACTCAACCGCGTTATTCGGAAAGAAGGTCCGCATCTCGGCATAGAGCTGGGCCGCAAGGGTCTTATTGGGCGCAAGCACCAAAGCGGGGCGTCCGAGCCGGGCGATGACATTGGCCATGGTGAAGGTCTTGCCCGAGCCCGTGACCCCCAGCAGGGTCTGGAAGGCCACGCCGTCTTCGATGCCCTGCACCAGACGTGCGATCGCCTCCGGCTGATCACCAGCCGGCTCAAAGGGAAGCGCGAGCTCGAAGGGGCTACCGGGGAAGCGAACCACCCCGGGGTTTTCACGGACACCCATGCTAGACTTTTTGACTGATTTCCAAGGGATTAAAAAATTGTGCAATCGCGCATTTTCCTCCGGCAGGCCCCATATTTCCATCTTTTTTTCTGCTCCCAAGCCCTTGACAAAGGGCTTCTGACTGCCCCATGACCAGCCCAACCCCCAGTCTTTTTTCCTCTGTTCAGATGGCCCCCAAGGACCCGATCCTTGGCTTAACGGAAACCTTTCTTGCCGATCAGCGGCCCGAAAAAGTGAACCTCGGCGTGGGGGTCTATTACGACGATCAGGGCAAGCTGCCCCTACTGCGGGCGGTCAAACGGGCCGAAGAGGCCCGGGTCGCCAAAGGCCTGCCGCGTGGCTATCAGCCGATTGATGGGCCAGCCGCGTATAACAAGGCCGTACAAGCACTGCTTTTCGGCAAGGCTAGTCCTGTGCTTGCGAGTGGCCGGGTCGTGACCATTGATGCCCTTGGTGGAACTGGGGGCCTTCGGGTGGGGGCGGAATACCTCCGCCGGCTCTGCCCGGATAGCCGAGTCGCAATTAGTGATCCGACCTGGGAAAACCATCGGGGGGTCTTTGAGAGTGCTGGCTTTACTGTCCAGAGCTACACCTATTACGACCCACAGAGCCATGGCCTGGATTTCGGTGGCATGGTCCAAAGCCTCAAAGGCATGCCGGAGCGGACCATCGTGCTGCTGCACGCCTGCTGCCATAACCCCACCGGTGTGGATCTCAATCTTCAGCAGTGGGAAGAAGTGGTGGCCCTATGCAAAGCCAAGCAATTCATTCCCTTTCTCGATTTGGCCTACCAGGGCTTTGGCGATGGGATCGATGAGGATGCCGCCGCCGTGCGCCTGTTTGTTGAGTCCGAAATGCCGTTTCTGGTGGCCAGCTCGTTTTCAAAGTCCTTCTCCCTGTACGGAGAGCGGGTCGGCGCGCTCTCACTGATCACAGCCGATGCAGATGAGGCTGCCCGCGTGCTGAGTCAGATCAAGCGGGTGATTCGCACCAATTACTCCAATCCGCCGACACATGGGGGCGGAATTGTGAGTGATGTCCTCAACAGCCCAGAGCTGCGTGCGCTCTGGGAGCAAGAACTCGGCGAGATGCGCGATCGGATTCGGCAGATGAGAGTGGCCTTCACCGAAAAGCTCAAAGCCCTGGGCACGAAACAGGATTTTTCCTTCGTGACAAAACAGCGCGGCATGTTCAGCTTCTCCGGCCTAAGCACCCAACAGGTCGACCGTCTGCGCGAAGAGTACGCCATCTACGCCATCAGCACAGGCCGCATTTGTGTTGCTGCGTTGAATTCCAACAATATCGACCGGGTTGTCCGCGCCGTTGCCAGCGTGCTGTAAACCCTGCCTGACCGGGCTAGCGTAAAACCTTACGGACTTTTCCCGAGTGACCCCGGTAGGGCGTCCCCCGACAATGAAGGCTCTTCGTCGGGGAGGCCCATGCAACGCGCACAAGAGGCCGAAGTCGGGTCGGTCGCATCAGAGCTTCGCATCGCCATCTGCGATGACTGGGAGCAGTGCGCGCTGTCCTGTGCGGATTGGGGGGAGTTGCAGCAGCTCGCCAACGTCCAATTTTTTTCCGCACCGTTTCAATCCACAGAGGATGCGATCCGCAGGCTCGCGGATTTTGACGCGATCTGCCTGATGCGTGAGCGGACACCTTTTCCGAAAGAAGTGATCGATCAGCTGCCCCGCTTAAAGCGATTGTTCTTTACTGGCGAACGCAACGCGGCCGTCGACATCGCTCATGCCCGCAGTCTTGGCATTGAAGTCAGTGGTACTGCAAGCGGTCCTAACAAAGCCTCCACTGCGGAGCACACATGGGCCCTGATTCTGGCCGCAACACGTCGGATCGTGCCTGCGATGCAGACCGTACAGCAAGGACATTGGCGGCCTGTTGATGATGCCCGCTATCCGCTGCCGGATGTTCTCGAGGGAGACCGGATCGGCGTTATCGGCCTTGGCGCAATTGGCAGTCGCGTCGCACGCATCGCCCAGGGCTTTGGCATGGAGGTTGTCGCCTGGAGTCAGAACCTAACGGATCAGCAGGCGTCCTCGCTGGGGGTTCGTCGGGTTGAGAAAAATGAATTGATAGCGACTTCAAAAGTCATCAGTCTGCATCTGGTGCTCTCGGATCGCACGCGGGCAGTGATCGGCCATACCGAGTACTCGCTGATGCGCCGAGACGCGTTGCTGGTCAATACCTCACGGTCCGGGCTTATCGACCAAGAGGGGCTCATTGCTGCGCTGGATTCAGGCCGGCCAGGCCATGCCGCACTGGATGTATTCGATCAGGAGCCGATCGCCAAAAATCATCCTCTGCTCACACACCCCCGCGTCACCCACACACCCCATCTCGGCTACGTCGCTGCGCCTGTGATGGAAACCTTCTACCGTCAGTTGGCAAACGACCTCACCGCTTGGTCGCGACAGTGGCTCGCATCGAACGCGGCCTCGGAAGGCTATCGGCCTGCATCATCAGACTCTGGTGTGACCCCCAGCGCGATCAGGAAACGCGACACCATGTTGTAGGCGGCAATCACGCCGACCAATTCCACCAATTGTGTTGCGCCCAGTGACTGATGCAGTCGTTGCATCAAATGTGCAGGCACTTTGATATCCCGTGTCATGTGACATGTCAACGCAATGACATCTTGCTCAAGCACAGAAAAAGCGGATAAGTCGGCATCCGCATTCCCAATCGATCGGAGCTGCTTGACCTGCGCTTCTGTGCCCCCCGCAGAAAGAAGCTCGGGTGCGTGGTGAATGAATTCATACTCCGCACCATTGAGAACCGCAACACCGCACATCGCGATTTCACGCAGCGTTGCCGGCAACGAAAGATCGCGTCGCACGGCGCCCATAAAGATATTCCAGCCGCGAGCGTATGGAATGCTATGCAGTAGCATGCGATCCAGATTGATGAATTCCCCACCCCGTCGGGCTCTGATGGCATTGACGAGCTCGGCCGGCTCCTGAAGATCAGCGGGAACATAGGGAATCATGGGCTGCATGGTGACCTCGTGAATCAGAACATTGGGCCCCTACTCTAGGGCCTTTTGCTGGCCTGGAGGGGCCGAGTCGAATGGTGTAAACTTCTTGGCTGTTTTGATCCTCGATAGCTCAGTTGGTAGAGCACCGGACTGTTAATCCGTAGGTCCCTGGTTCGAGCCCAGGTCGGGGAGCCATCCTTGTCTCGCTCCACTTCCTATGAAAATTTTGCTTGGACTGATACTTGCGGCCCTCTGCTTACCCGCAGTTGCCCGAGACTGCGTTGTCGTGGTGATGCACGGAAAGTGGGGAGGCCCGAAGTCGCCCTACCTGCGCGTACTTGCCGAAAAAGTTCAACGCGCTTGCGATATCGAGCTCAGGGAGATGCCCTGGTCAAGAAATCGTAACTACGATGAAACCTACGAGGCGGCCCTGGCAAAACTCTCGGATTCCGTGCGGATTTACAGAGAGAAAGGCTACAAAAAGATTTTCTTGGGCGGTCACAGCTTTGGCGCCAATGCCTCCATTGCCTATCAGGCAACTTTTGGTGACGTTGACGGCGTCATTGCGCTGGCTCCTGGTCATTCGCCATATGAGATGTACCAAATGGGTATGAATCGATCGCTGATTGAGGCCGCCAAAAAGCATGCTGCGGAGGGGCGGCCAGATGCTTTACTTGAATTCACCGACCTCAATCAGGGTGAACGAAAAACCTTCTCGATCAGATCAGATGTCTTTTATAGCTACTTCCGGCCAGATGGCTTGGGAAATATGGCGCTATCGGCGTCCCAGTTTAAAAGGCCAGTGCCATTCATGTGGGTCATCGGAACAATGGACCCTCTATATCGCGGGGGTTCAGCTTACGCCTATGACAAAGCACCCTCGAACCCGCTGAGTAAGTATGTCGTGGTCTCTGCGAATCACGCGATGACTCCAGAGGTTGCCTCTGATCAAGTGTTCGAATGGATCAGCCGGGTGCGAGACCTTTGAACGACGACACGTTGTGATGTCGCCTGAGAAGCCCTCATGATGCCGGCAGCCGAATCCATCAACCCGCTTACCGAGGCCATCCAATTGGCGATCGCGCCGGTCTTTCTGCTCACCGGTGTCGCCGGGATGCTCAATGCACTCGGCATTCGGCTTGCACGGGTGATCGATCGTGGCCGTGCGCTTGAGGACATCCTGATCCAGAGCAATCCGTCCACCGAGCCCCGATTTGATCAGTTCATGATCGAACTCCAGTCGCTGGATCAGCGCCGCAAGATCATCAATGGCGCCACCGCCCTGATGGTGTTGTGTGCCGTGCTGATTGGATTGACGGTGGTGGAGCTCTTTTATTCCACCGGATTGCAGGGCCGCCTGCAGCTGTCACACTGGGTCGCCACCACGTTTTTACTAGGATTTGGCTGCTTCATTGCCGCCTGCGTGCTTTATCTCGTTGAAATTATTATTGCCTCTCGCAGCATTACGCTTTTCAAGAAGAGGCCTTAAACGGGCTGCTGCGATGCAGTCCGTAATCAAATAACGGAAACAACAGGCAGCCCGCACCCAGCGCTGCGAAACCGATCGCCCAATCCACAGCAGAGGCGCCGCCGCCAGAGAGATCCAACGCAGCGCCAAATACCGCTGGGCCAATCACACCGCCGACACCAAATCCGATCAATGAATACAGGCCCATCGCCGCCCCCTTCACCTCGGGCTGCGCGGAGGCCACCAGTCCCGCGGTGAGTGTGGCCGAATCCGCCATGATCAGCATGGAATAAATCAAGAAGAGGCCGAATACGAGCCACCAGCCCACGCCAGCGGCAAGCGCCATCAGCACGCCGACCACCGAAGTTAATCCCATCACCATCACGATCCATGCTCGGCGGCCAATCCGCAAGGCGACCTCATTGCCGAGAATGGATGCCGGTACAGAAAACACACTGACAATCGCTGCAGCCGTTGCAGCAGAAACGACTGTGAGTGTTCCTGCGGGCAGAAGACTCACGCTGAAGGCAAGAAATGCAACCGACCAGGCACGCGAGCCAAAAAGCTCAGCGCAATGAACGCCATACCCCACGGTGTAGCCTAAGCATTGCCGATCCCGCAGCACCGCCTGCCAGGTATGAATCGGGAATAGACGCCGCACTGACCACGCCACTTCGGCCGGATGCCGTTCATGGGCCAAAGGCCGGGTGCTGGCGAGCACCAGCAAGGCTGCCATCAGTGGGCCCAACCCACAGAGAAAAAAAGTCCAGTGGGTGCCAAGTCGCGGCAGGGACTGGCCCGCAATCAGCAGCGAAGATGCGGCCCCGAGGCCAAAGAAAGCGGTGTAAAACGCAACAAACCTGGATTGCTCACGTCCGCGGGTCCGGTCCGACAGAATCTTCAGGCCCGGCATGTAGGTGGCTGCAATGCCCATCCCCAAAAGCACCTGAAAAAATAACGCCGACAGAAAGCCCTCCGCACCAAGTGCAAAGCCAAATCCCGCCGATGCCGCAATGAGGCTGCCCGCGGTGTAAATCCGGCGGGCATCCATCACATCCGTGAGGCTTGACCAAGTCGAGACCGTCGCGACATAGCCGATAAAAAAACCACTTGCGATCCAGCCGGCCTCGCTATTGCTGAGGGACCATTCCTGCTGAAGCTGCGTCAGCGCGACTGCGTACGTCGAAAATCCCAACAGCGAAAGAATATGGGCCAGCAGCAGAGAAACGGCAACACGCTTCACCTGCATCGGCGGCTACCGCGAGATCCTAAACCAGGCGGCATACATCGCTGGAAGCGAGAGCACGGTGAGCACCGTCGCCAACATTAATCCCCCCATGATTGCCACCGCCATCGGACCCCAGAATACGCTGTTGGAAAGCGGAATCATTGCCAAAACGGCGGCCGCTGCCGTCAGCACAATGGGCCGAAAACGCCGGACTGCAGACTCAATTACCGCCGATCGGTCAGGAATGCCACGCCGCCGATCCTGCTCAATTTGATCAATCAGAATGATCGAATTGCGCATGATCATGCCCGATAAGGCGATCACGCCAAGCATGGCGACAAACCCGAAAGGCCGATCCAGCACCAAGAGTGATACTGCTGCTCCGGCGATTCCCATTGGGCCGGTTAAAAACACCAGCACCGCCCGCGAAAAACTCTGCAGCTGAATGACAAGTAACGTGAAAATAATAAAGAGCATGATCGGCATCCCAGCAGCGATCGAGAGCTGACCCTTTGAGCTTTCCTCCACTGCTCCGCCCACCTCAATTCGAACTCCAGCCGGCAGTTTTGAATTGATTGGCTCAAAGGCCTTCAGCAATGCCGAGGTCATCGTTGCGCCCTGGACGCCATCGATGACATCGGCCTGCACGGTCACCGCATACTCGCGGCCTTCACGCCAGATGATGCCGGGTTCCCAGACAGGCTTCACCGTTGCGACCTGATGTAACGGCACCGCCAATCCCGACGCCGAGGGAATCAGAGTCTCAGAAATCTGTGCAGTCTGCAGACGCTCGTTCTGCGGCAGTCGCAAGACAATCGGCAAAAGCCGGTCGGCCTCACGATACTGGCCCACGGGCACGCCGCTGAATTGCGCCGCCAGTACCTGCGCCACCGACTGGGCTGACACACGGAACTGCTGCGCACGGGCTGGATCGACATCGACACGGACCACGGCAATCTGCTCATTCCAGTTATCGTTGACGCCCAATAGTCGCGCATCCTGCCGCATCGTGGCTTTCAAGTCTTCAGCTACCGTTTTGATCGTTTGGGGCTCCGGCCCCACCACCCGAAACTGCACTGGATAGGGAACCGGCGGCCCATTGGGCAAAAGCCGCACGCGGATTCTGGCCTCGGGAAAGGCCTGGGGCAGCTCGCGACTCAGAAACCCAATCAGCCGTTTGCGATCTTCTGCTGTCTTGGCCACCACAACCGCCTGCGAGACATTGCTGCGGGGAAGAATCTGATCCAAAGGCAAAAAGAATCGCGGGGCGCCAGTCCCCACCCAGAACGTCACCGAAGCGACACCCGGGGCCTCCAGCATTCGGCGTTCGAGTCGCTTTGCGTATTCCTCTGATGCGGTGACGCTTGCACCCTCCGGCAGCCAGACATCGACCATGATTTCTGGCCTGGAGGAATCTGGGAAGAACTGTTGCTGCACACGCGACATGCCAAAGGTGCCCAACAGCAGCACCACTACTGTGATCGCAATCGTGGTCTTACGGTAATCGACGCACCATGCCACCACGGATCTCAGATGCCGATAAAACGGCGTATCGAAATGCTCCTGCGGTACGGCGCCATTGGTTTTCGGAGCACGCAGCATCCGATAGCCCAGATAAGGTACAAAAATCACCGATACGAACCACGACACGATTAAGGCTGCGGCCGTCACCGCAAAGATTGCAAAGGTGTACTCACCCACCGTAGACTTGGCAATTCCGATGGGAAGAAAACCGGCCGCTGTGATCAGCGTACCGGTCAACATTGGCATCGCCGTTAAGGAATAGGCCGCCGTTACTGCTGAGATACGGTCCTCGCCCTCTTCAAGCTTTCTCACCATCATCTCCACCACAATGATGGCGTCATCCACCAAAAGCCCCAACGCGATGATCAGTGAGCCGAGCGAGATCTTATGTAAGCCCACACCCCAGAGCTTCATAATCAAAAATGTCACGGCAAGCACCAACGGAATGCTGATGGCAACGACCAGCCCAGGCCGCGGATCGATTCGCCACGGATGCCGGTGCAGGCCAAGGGCGAGAAGGCTTACACCCAGCACAATCACAATGGCCTCGGTCAGTGTTCTCACAAACTCACTCACCGAGCGGGCCACCACCTGCGGCTGATCCTGAACCTGGGACAAACTGACGCCAGCGGGCAGTTCATTTTGAATCTGTACGAGTCGAGTCTTCAGCCGCTCACCCAGGGCAACGATGTCACCGCCCCGACGCATGGACACCCCGAGCGCGACCACTTCCTGGCCCTGAAAGCGAACCTTTGTCTGCGGCGGGTCCAACGTCTGGCGGCGGATCTCGGCAATATCGCCAAGCCGTATGAGCTGGCCGCCTGATCGCAGCGGCATCTCGCGCAAGGCCTCCAGCGAGCCCACCGCCCCCTCTACACGCAGGGTGAGGTCACGCTGATCGGTCGACAGCGTGCCGCCAGATTCAATCGCATTTTGTGCGCCAATCTGATTGGCGACTTGGGCAACGGTGAGCTGATACTGCGCAAGCCGGCGCCGCGATAATTCGATGTAGACCCGCTCTTCTTGGAGTCCATAGATCTCAACTTTTCCGACATCCTCGGTCCGCAATAATTCTTGTCTGACCTGATTGGCAAAATCTCGGACATCTCGGGCCGCATATCCGGGGGCTGACATCGCATAGATCACACCAAACGTATCGCCAAATTCATCATTAAAAAATGGGCCCTGCACGCCCGCGGGCAGACTGGCCCGGGCATCACCAATCTTTTTTCGAACGGTGTACCAGATCTGACTGACCTCAGAAGGCGGGGAGGTGTCTTTGAGTTGAAAAATAATCAGTGATTCGCCGGGCCGTGAATAACTGCGAATCTTGTCGGCATAGGGAACTTCTTGAAGCGTGCGCTCCAGCCGATCGGTCACCTGCTCGGCAACCTGCATGGCGGTCGCACCCGGCCAGGCCGCCCGAATGACCATCGCGCGAAATGTAAACGGCGGATCTTCATCCTGTCCCAGCTGAAAATAAGCGCCAATACCCATCAAAAGTAGCACGACCATCAGATAGCGCACCAACGCTGGGTGCTCGATCGCCCAACGCGATAAATTAAAGTGCTCGCGAAACATGCAGTTACTGGCTTTTAGGAATTAAGGATTGAAAATCCGAACGAACTCACCATCGGCAAGCAGGTGCGTGCCAGCCCCAACAATACGATCGCCGCGGGTCAGGCCTTGTCGAACTTCAGCTGACTGCTCCGAGACCTGTCCGAGGCTAACCTCGATGCGTGAGAGCCGAAGGCTGCCATCGGCCTGATCGACAATCTTATAAACCGCCTTTCCATCGACCAGCGATGACAACGGAATGAATATTCCTGCCGGGCGTGCGCCGGACGTTCGCGCCTGCTTTACGCCCGACACTTTTAACATCACCGCAACCTGCCTGGGCTGTACGGCCGATCCCGATCGGATCAATACCGACTGGACCACACCAGGCTCAATGGCACGCAGCGTGATAAAACCAAGCTGATCTGCTGTTGATTCAAAACGAGCCCTCGCGACCTGCAGCTGAGCCCGACGCCGATCGAGCTCAGCCTTTGAAATAAATCCCTTGGCATGTAAATCCGCGTAGCGACGGAAATCGCTTTCGGCAAACTCCAGTTCTGCCTGGGCAGCGTCAAACTGGACTTTTGCAGAGGACTCGCTTAAGGCCAGGTCCCGTGGATCCAGCCGGGCCAATGCCTGGCCTGACCGGACTTCATCTCCTACCGCCACCATCACCGCCATGACCCGGCCGCCCGCATCAAACGCCAGCGCAGCGGGATCGCGGGCGATTGCAGAAGGCATAGTGACTGTATCTGCCGAAGGGTCCGATTCAACAGACTGACCCACCGTGAAGGCTTTCACAGTCCGCGGGGCAGGCGCGGTCTCGGGCGGTTTTCCGCAGCCTGCCACCACTAGGACAACTCCAGTAATCAATAACGACACTCGCAGCATAGGGATTTCCAAAATAATCAGGTCTGTATCGTCTTACTGTAGCGCACGAACCGATAGCGATGGCCTGCAGACTCACTGCGCTGCCATGGTCCAGCGGTCATCTGCCATTGATCCGGATCAAACTCGGGAAAAAAAGCGTCTCCTGCAACATCAAGATCAACTTCAGTGATCTCCATGGCCGCAGCCTGAGGCAGTGTTAGTCCATAGATCTCGGCTCCGCCAATGACATAGAGTGACGGCGCGTTAATCGAGGCCAGCGCTTCGAGCCGGTGGATCACCGAGACTTCAGATCCCTGCGCCTCACCTGACCAGGTAGGTCGCCATTGATGATCACGGGTCAGCACTACCGAGTGCCGATGGGGCAGCGGCCTGCCAAGCCGATCGCAGATCGACTCGAAGGTCTTGCGGCCCATGACCACCACTTGGCCGGTCGTCAGCGCTTTGAAGTGCTTTAGATCCTCAGGCAGGTGCCAAGGCAGCTGATTGTCACGCCCAATGACACGCCGATGGCCAATCGCCGCTAGGAGAATCAGCGCTGCCATCAGACGGCGACTGGCGCTTTGATATGCGGATGCGACCGATAGCCAACGATCTCAAAATCTTCAAACTGATAATCAAAGATCGATGGCGGCCGACGCTTGATCGCCAGCTTCGGGAGTGGATAGGGTTCTCGAGAAAGTTGCTCGCGGGCCTGATCGAGATGATTCGAATACAGGTGGCAGTCCCCTCCCGTCCAGATGAAATCGCCCGGCAATAGATCCGCCTGCTGTGCCACCATGTGGGTCAGCAGCGCGTAGCTGGCAATATTAAACGGCACACCCAGGAAAATATCAGCGCTGCGCTGATAAAGCTGACATGACAGGCGGCCCTCTGCCACATAAAACTGAAACAAGGCATGGCAGGGTGCAAGCGCCATCTGCGGAATCTGCGCGACATTCCATGCCGAGACAATCAGCCGGCGCGAGTCGGGCGTCGTTTTTAAATCCCGCATCAGCTGCGAGATCTGATCAATCACGGCATCCGGATGATCCGGCGAAGGCGCGGGCCAGGACCGCCACTGCCGGCCATACACTGGCCCAAGGTCACCGTCCTCGCGGGCCCACTCATCCCAGATGGTGACGCCACGCTCTTGCAACGGCCGCACATTGGATGAGCCCGTCAGAAACCAGAGCAGTTCATGAATGATGGATTTGGTGTGAAGCTTCTTGGTGGTCACCAACGGAAAACCATCGCCGAGATCAAAACGCATCTGCCAGCCGAAAACCGAGCGGGTTCCGGTGCCGGTGCGATCCGTCTTGGGCGCGCCCTTCTCCAGCACATGACGCATCAAGTCGAGATAAGCCTTCATCGCTGTGTTTCCGTCTCAGCCCACAAACTGAACCCGAGAACGCTCCGACTGACGATCCGTCATCACCCCGATCGCAGCGGCACGCTGAAATCCCGCCTGCCGAAAAGCAGCGAGAACACGATCAGCAGCCTCGGGCGCAACGCAGGCCAATAAGCCGCCGCTGGTCTGCGGATCCGTGACCAGAATCCGCTGCTCAGAGCCAGCGCCATCGGCAAGCTTGATGTCCGTGCCGTAACTCTCCCAGTTGCGATCCGATGCGCCGGTAAAGTGTCCCGAAGCAATGAGTTCCGTCACGCCGGGCAGCACCGGCAACGCCGAAAACGTAATCTTTGCATCAAGGCCGGAGCCGCGCGCAATCTCCAGAATGTGGCCGGCGAGCCCAAAACCTGTGATGTCGGTCAGCGCATGAACCGCTGGATCCTTACCCAGCACTGCGCCTACGGTATTGAGTTGAGTGGTCGAGGCGATCATCTCCTGATAAAGCGCCGCAGAGAGCGCCTCTTTTTTAAATGCCGCAGAATACACACCGACACCTAGTCCTTTGCCCAGAATCAATACATCGCCGGTGCGTGCATCCCGATTGCGACGAATATGGTCCGGGTGGGCTAAGCCCAACACCACCAAGCCATAAATCGGCTCGACCGAATCAATCGTATGGCCACCTGCGATTGGAATCCCTGCCGCCTGACAGACCTGCTGTCCGCCGCGCAGGATTTCAGCGACTGTTTCGGGCGGCAGCACGCTGACGGGCATGCCGACCAAGGCCAGCGCGAGAATCGGCTGTGCGCCCATGGCGTAAATATCGGAAATGGCATTGGTTGCCGCAATGGCTCCGAAATCTCTGGGGTCATCCACCACCGGCATAAAAAAATCAGTCGTGGCGACCAAGGCCTGCTGATCATTGAGCCGCCAAACCGCCGCGTCATCGCTGGTCTCCGTGCCCACCAGCAATTCTTTGGGCATCACGCCCGCCGGCATTTTGGCCAGAATCTGCGAAAGAATTGCCGGAGCAATCTTGCAGCCGCAGCCGCCCCCATGGGCAAGTGAGGTCAGGCGTGGGACGGGTGTGGATTGGGGGGCGTTCATGAGGACTCTTTCGGTAAAAACTCTGCCAAGCGCCGCACGAGTCTAACCAATTCATCGCGCTCTTGCGCAGGCGAAGTCAAGGTTGCTGCAACCGCCAGCTGATGCGACCTCAGCTGTGTAAAAAATTCTTCCTGACTCACAAATTCGCTCAGCCGAGATGCGAGGGCTTGCACATCGCCTGCAGGAAATAAGCCTGGATCCTGCTTACCCAGCTGTGCCCGGTGGGCAGCAATATCGGAGGCAATCACCGGCAGCCGGCAGCCCACCGCCTCTGCCACCACGAGGGCCCCACCTTCGGAGACCGAGGGCTGAATCAAGCAGTGCACATGGGTCATCCGTCGCATGGTCTGAGCATGCGTCAACGGCCCCTCTAAAAGGATGCCCGGAAACTGCCCAGAGAGCTGCAACATCTCTTGTGCAAGCGCCCGATCCCGGTGACTGCCCACATGAATCAATCGGACGGGCACACGGCTGCCATCCCAGCGGCGGGCCCAGCCCTCTGGAAAGGCGCGATGAAATGCAAAAAACGCGGTCCGCGGATCTTTTTCTTCGCGAATATGGGCGGCAATTAAAAATCGTACAGTTTTGCTTTGCAATGTCACCTGCGGCGCAAACGGTTTACGAACTGGCGACGTCTGCATCAGTGTGTGTACCCGATCGGCCAGTGCGGGCCAGCGTGATCGAATCTCTTCGCTTGCCTCATCCTGAAGCGTGACGATTAAAGCGGCACTTTTTAAGGACGACTCTGCCTGCAGATAGTGGGCAGACCCCTGCTGCTCTGGCCTGAGGGCGCCATAAATATCGGTTCCGGTCATCACCAGCATCACAGGGATGTCCGCCCGAACAAAGGCATCTACCTCCTGCGCGGACCGATTCGCATTCAGAACAATCGCCACAGTGCGTTGACCGGATTCGATACAGGCATCGGCAATCGCAGTGGGCTCAAAAACAGCGGCGCTCAAGCCGCCCGCACGCAACATCTGGGCATAGCGGCTCGCCGTGCGCCAGTTACCCATCCCGGATTGAGCGCCAAACGGTGTCAGGATCCTGACATCGATACGACGGGTCACAAATTACTCCGCGACATTCACCGCAACCTTGTTAAATCCCCCGTCAACAAATGTCACCTCACCGGTCACACCGGCTGCAAGATCCGATAGCAAAAAGGCGGCCACGTTGCCCACATCTTGAATCGTCACGTTTCGCCGCAGTGGCGCAGTCTGTTCCACGAGATCAAGAATTCGACCAAAGCCCTTGATACCAGCAGCAGCCAGAGTCCGCACGGGCCCGGCTGAGATACCGTTGACGCGAATATTTTTCGGACCGAGGTCGGCTGCGAGATAGCGCACAGCAGCCTCAAGGCTCGCCTTAGCAAGGCCCATCGTGTTGTAGTTCGAGACCACCCGCTCTGCGCCGAGATATGACAGGGTCACAATTGACCCTGCACGGCCTTCCATCATCGGCAAAGCCGCCTTGGCAAGGGCGGGAAAGCTATAGGCGGAGATTTCATGTGCGAGTCGAAAGCCCTCGCGCGAGAGGCCATCCAGAAATTGTCCAGCGATGGCCTCGCGTGGCGCAAAAGCGATGGCGTGCACGAGCCCATCAAAATGCGGCCAGTGTTTGGAGAGCCCATCAAAGCAGGCATCGATCTGGGCATCCTCGGCGACATCAAGCGGAAAGCACAGGCTGCTGCCGAATTCGGCAGCCATCTCTGTTACACGCTGCTCGAATCGTTCGTTCTGGTAAGTGAAGGCCAGCGACGCGCCCTGGGCGTGGCAGGCCTGCGCGATGCCATACGCAATGGATCGGTTCGACAATAGGCCCGTAATCAGAATGCGCTTTCCTTGTAAAAACGCCATGAAAGCTCCTTTGGAGGCAATAAGGGGAGATGCGCTATGCCAGGATCTCAGGGTTAGCGCGCTAGGGCCAATTCTAATCGTCCGGATCGTCCAGCCTTGGCTACACTGCCAGCCATGCAAGGTCTCTGTCCCACACCCCAATTGGCGATGATCCAGCCCGTCGGCGTTGGCCACTGGGGCCTGGCCCGCCTGGCCATGGGCCGGGCGCTGCTGCTTGCTGCGGCACTGCTCTTGATCAGCCCTGATTTTTCTGCCGCAGCGGCCCCAGGTCGGGCCAAGGCTGGGGTCGAATCCGGATTTATCCACGGAATGGCCCTGGGGGCAACACCCCGCTACGGGCCCGACTTCACACACTTTCGCTATGTTCGGCCAGATGCACCGCGCGGCGGAGAACTGCGGCTTTCGGCGATGGGCACCTTCGATAAATTAAATCCATTCACATTAAAAGGCATTGCGGCACGCGGTGTGATGGATTTGATGTTTGAGTCTCTGACCATCGGCAGCCTTGATGAGCCGATGAGCAGCTATGGCCTGCTGGCAAAAGATATGCAGCTGGCCGCAGACCGACTGTCGATCACATTTCGGCTGCGGTCTGAGGCCCGCTTCTCCAATGGTGACCCAGTAACCGCCGACGATGTGAAGTTTTCGTTTGACACCCTGCGCAGCAAGGCCGCGAATCCGATCTGGCGCAACTATTGGGCCGATGTTCGCGATGCGGAAGTCATCGATGCCCGAACCATTCGTTTTAATTTCTCACGAAAAAACCGCGAGCTGCACATGATTGTGGGTGCAGTGCCGGTCTTTTCAAAAAAATGGGGCCTGGTGCAGGGTGAGCAGAAGCCTTTTGAGCAGTGGATACTGGAGCACCCCATTGCCAGCGGCCCCTATGTCATCGAACGGGTTGATCTGGGCAAGACCATTCGTTTTCGCCGCCAGCAGGATTACTGGGCGGATCAGGTGCCGAGTCGAAAAGGTCAATTTAATTTTGATCTGATTAGTTTTCGTTACTACAAAGATGAATTCGCTCGTATCGAGGCCTATAAAGCCGGTGAATTCGATTTTGTCCATGAAAATGCCGCCAAGAACTGGGCCCGTGGCTATATCGGGCAGAAGTTCTCCAATGGCAGCCTGCTGAAAACCGAACTACCCAACTCCAACGCCCAAGGCATGCAAGCGTTTTACTTCAACATCCGTCGGCCGCTATTTGCAGATGTTCGGGTCCGCCAGGCCATCGGGCTAGCGATGGACTATGAGTGGATGAACCGGCAGCTGTTTTATAACCAATACAAGCGCTCCTATTCCTACTTCACCAATACTGCGATGGCGGCCACGGGGCTGCCCTCCGCCGATGAACTGCGGCTGCTGCAGCCACTGAAGGATCGGCTCAACCCCAGTGTGTTTGGCGAAGTGCCCATGCCGCCAAACACCAATCCTCCGCATTCGCTGCGCGATAACTTGCGCGAAGCCCGGGCCCTGCTGGCCCAGGCGGGCTGGACTTATCGCGATGGCGCCCTGCGCGATGCGGCTGGCCGGCCCTTTGAATTCGAGGTCCTGCTGGCCAGTCGAACCTGGGAGCGCATCCTTGCGCCCTTCTCCCGCAATCTTGAAAAGCTGGGCATTCGGGCCAAGGTCCGGGTGACCGATACCTCACTTTATAAAAAGCGCGTCGATGACTACGACTACGACATGATTGTGCACTGGTACCTGTCAAGCCAAAGCCCCGGCAATGAACTCACGTTTCGCTTTATGAGCAATGCAGCCGACGAACTGGGGGCCGATAATTTCATCGGCCTAAAAGATCCCGCCGTAGATGCCCTGATCAATCGAATCCTGGCCGTCGAGACCCGAGATGAGCTCATCACTGCATCGCGCGCTTTAGATCGCGTGCTGCGTCATGGCTACTATGCCATCGCCCATTGGCACAACAATGTGCATCGGATTTCGTATCGCAGGGGACTCGGACGGCCGCAGCAGCTTCCCGATTATTACCACTCTGAGGACTGGGTGGTGGCTGCCTGGTGGTGGGACGACAATCCGCGGGCAACGGCCTCACAAAGCAAAGGAGCCCGATCCCCATGAGCCCGAGTCTGCTGCGTTATATCGGCAAGCGACTGCTGCTGATGGTGCCCACGCTGCTGGGCATTCTGCTGATTACCTTTGCGATCATTCAATTTGTGCCCGGCGGGCCGGTCGAACAAATGGTTCAGATGCTGAAAGGTGACCAAGGCGCCTTGGGCGGCGCTTCAGCCACACTTCCGGGGGCAGCCTCGGCCGAGGTCGGACAGACCAGTAATATCTACCGCGGTAACCGTGGTGTTGATGCTGCCAAGCTCGAAGAAATCAAGGCCCTCTATGGCTTTGATAAGCCCGTGCACGAGCGCTTCTTGCACATGCTGTCTGGCTTTCTGACCTTTGATCTAGGCAAGAGCTTTTTCCATAACCGCAGCGTCTGGGAGTTGATGAAAGACAAGCTCCCGGTCTCCATCAGCCTGGGCATCTGGACCTTTCTGCTGACCTACCTGATTTCGATTCCACTGGGAATTGCCAAAGCGGTTCGGCACGGCTCGCGCTTTGATCTTTGGACCAGCACGGCAATACTGGTGGGCTATGCGATTCCAGGCTTTGTGCTCGGTGTAGCGCTTCTGGTGCTGTTTGGCGGAGGCAGTTTTTTACAGCTCTTTCCGCTGCGTGGCTTGACCTCGGATGATTGGGAATCGTTAAGCCTGATGGGCAAGGTGCTGGACTATTTCTGGCATCTCACGCTGCCGATCGTCTGCATGACCCTGGGCAGTTTTGCGGTCACCACGATGCTGACCAAGAACACAATGCTCGAAGAAATCCGCAAGCAGTATGTCCTGACGGCGCGTGCCAAGGGCCTCCCCGAGCAGACAGTGCTCTGGCGGCACGTCTTTCGCAATGCATTAATTCCCATCGTGACAGGATTTCCGGCGGCCTTTGTCGGGGCGTTTTTTACAGGGTCGCTGCTGATTGAGACTCTGTTCTCGCTCGATGGTCTGGGCCTACTGTCTTATGAGTCGGTGATGAAGCGGGACTATCCCGTGGTGATGGGCACGCTTTATTTTTTCTCGCTTATTGGTCTTTTTGCAAAACTACTCAATGACCTGATGTACATCTGGGTAGATCCGCGAGTGCAATTCGAGGCCAGCCGCTCATGAGTGCCACCAAGAGCCTTTCGCCGGGCCAGCGCGCCTGGATGCGATTTAAGCGCAACCGCCGTGGCGTTTTGAGCCTCTGGATTTTCTCACTCGCTTTTGTGATCTCATTGTTTGCCGAAGTGATTTCGAATGACCGGCCGCTGATCGTGGTTTATCAGGGCGAGACCTATTTTCCGCTGCTGCAGAACTACCCAGAAAAAACCTTTGGCGGCGATTTTGAGACCCCAACTGATTTTCTCGACCCATTTATCGAGCGCAGCATCCGCGAGGGGTCCAATTGGGCGATCTATCCGCTGAATCGCTACTCATTTACAAGCCTGAATTATTTCGCGCCCAGCCCGAATCCGGCGCCTCCGTCAGCCGTCAATTGGCTTGGAACCGATGACCGAGGCCGCGATGTCTTTGCCCGGCTTTTATACGGATTTCGCACCTCGGTGCTCTTTGCCTTGGCCTTGACGGCAATTGGTGTGGTGCTGGGCATCGTGATGGGGGCAATCCAGGGCTATTTCGCTGGCCGTGTCGATTTGGTGATTCAGCGCTTCATCGAAATCTGGGGCTCGGTACCGGAGCTCTACTTGCTGATCATTCTGGCCTCAGTCTTTGAGCCAGGCCTGCTGATCCTCTTGGTGATTCTGTCTTTGTTTGGCTGGATGGGACTGGCCGACTATGTCCGCGCTGAATTTCTGCGCAACCGGGCACTGGATTACGTGACCGCAGCACGTGCGCTAGGACTATCAAACCTGCAGATCATCAGCCGGCATGTGCTGCCCAACAGCATGACGCCAGTCATCGCATTTCTACCTTTCCGAATGAGCGCTGCGATTCTCGCGCTCACGAGTCTCGACTTTCTCGGCCTTGGCGTGCCCTCCAGCACGCCCAGCTTAGGTGAGCTGCTAGCCCAGGGCAAGGCCAACCTTGATGCGTGGTGGATATCAATGGGCACCTTTGGTGTGCTGGTCGCTCTGCTGATGCTGCTTATTTTTATCGGAGAAGCGCTCCGAGATGCACTGGATACACGCCGTGGATAAGCCGCCGCACAACTCACCGCTGATGTCGATTCGCAATCTGAGTGTGCGTTTTGCAACGGACTCGCAAACGGCCGAGGCAGTTCAAGGAGTCAGTATTGATCTCTACCGCGGGGAGCGCTATGCGCTAGTCGGAGAATCCGGAAGCGGTAAGACCGTTACGGCTTTATCCATGCTCCGGCTACTGCCCGATGCCCAGACCTCGGGCCAGGTCCTTTGGCAGGCCTCGCCACAGTCGCCCGCCCAAGATCTTTTGTCGTGCAGTGATCGCGAGGTGCGCGCATTGCGAGGCCGCGATATCGCCATGATTTTTCAGGAGCCCATGTCAGCGCTTAATCCACTGTACACCGTGGGCGAGCAGATTGCCGAAGTACTGGAAGTCCATCATGGACTCTCAAAACGCGAAGCCCTGGCGCGGGCCGTCTCCTTGCTGGAGCGCACAGGTGTCGATGAGCCACAGCGGCGTGCGGCCGCTTACCCCCATCAGCTCTCCGGAGGCCAGCGTCAGCGTGTCGTCATTGCCATGGCCCTGGCCTGCAGTCCCCAGTTGTTAATCGCAGATGAGCCGACAACGGCGCTTGATGTCACGATTCGCGAGCAGGTCTTGGAGTTACTGCTTGATCTTCAGCGGCAAGAGGGTATGGCCATTTTGCTGATCACCCATGATCTGCCGCTTGTCGAGCGGTTTGCACAGCGGGTCGGTGTTATGCAGCAGGGCCGGCTGGTCGAACAAAAGCCAACAGCAGCACTTTTTTCTGCGCCCGAACACGACTACACCCGCCGTCTGCTCGCGAGCCGCCCGCAGCGCATGGTGGGTGAGTCCAGTGATGGTGCACCGCTCGTTTCCGCCCGTCAGCTGCACTGCGAGTTCTCGATACCCCTTGGCTGGTGGAAACGTCGTGAATTCGTTGCGGTGGATCGGGCGGACTTAAGCCTTCGTCGTGGTGAAACACTGGGCATCGTCGGGGAATCGGGATCCGGAAAGACCACCCTCGCCCTGGCCATGCTACGTCTGAGCAGTGCGCGTGTGAACGGCGAGATTGAGTTTGATGGCCAGCAGCTGCTCGGGCTGCAACCCTCAGACCTGCGTCGGCTGCGCAGCCGAATGCAGATCGTGTTTCAGGATCCTTTCTCGGCTTTATCACCCCGCATGACCATCGGCCAGATTCTGGAGGAAGGCCTGCGTTTGCATTTTTCGCAGCGTTCGCGAATGGAACGGGAATCCCAAGTCATCGAAATGCTGCGCGAGGTCGGTCTGCCCGAAGACAGCATCAGCCGCTATCCACATGAGTTTTCCGGCGGGCAGCGGCAACGGATTGCGATTGCCCGAGCCGTGATTCTTGAGCCAGAACTCGTTGTGCTCGATGAGCCTACCAGCGCGCTTGATGTTTCGATCCAGCAGCAGGTTCTAGAGCTCTTGGTAAGACTCCAGCAACGTCATCACATGGCCTACCTGCTCATTACGCATGACCTCGCGGTCATTCAGGCAATGGCCCACCGGGTGATGGTGATGCATCAAGGCAAGGTGATTGAGTCGGGATTAACGCAGCAGGTGCTCAAGCAGCCAAAAACCGACTACACTCGCGCACTGATTCGCGCTGCCTTTGCAACCGAACAACTGAGCGCCGAGCCCGCAAACACCCTTGAAAACAATTCTTGAAGTCAGCAGCAACCCCCGCGGCCACTGGGTGGGAGATGGCTTTCCCGTGCGCTCACTGTTTTCCTACTCGACCCACAGCAAGACGCTGAGCCCTTTCCTGCTGCTGGATTTTGCCGGCCCAGCAGAATTTACGCCGGCGGCAACACCCCGCGGCGTCGGGCAGCATCCCCATCGCGGCTTTGAGACCGTCACCATCGTGTATCGGGGCGAGGTCTCCCATCGCGATTCAACAGGCCAAGGCGGCACCATTGGGCCTGGTGATGTGCAATGGATGACAGCCGGCGCCGGAATTCTGCATGAGGAGTTCCACTCGGAGGCGTTTACGCGTGCGGGCGGAATGCTTCAAATGATTCAACTCTGGGTAAATCTTCCGGCCCGCAACAAGATGACCACGCCACGTTATCAGGCCATCCTGAATTCGGAGATTCCAGCGGCGGTGCTGGCCAACGGCGCTGGCACTGTCCGGGTGATTGCGGGCCAATATGAAAACGCCAAGGGCCCCGCGCACACGTTTACGCCGATGAATGTCTGGGATCTCAAGCTAGCCGCATCGGGCAGCACCACGGTGCCTGCCCCGGCGGGATGGAACACCGCGTTGATCGTACTAAACGGCCAAATCAAGATAAACAGCGAGCGTGTGGTTCAAGATGGTGCAATGGTCGTGCTCAGCGCACAGGGCAGCAATTGCTTGATCGAGACACTGTCGGATGCGTCTGTGTTGCTGCTGAGCGGTGAACCGATTGACGAGCCCGTGGTGGGCTACGGGCCTTTCGTGATGAATACCCGTAGCGAAATCGAACAGGCGATTCATGACTTTAATAGCGGCAAATTCGGCGAGATGCCCGCCTAAGTCTTTGGCAGCGTGACGCCAGTCTGGCCCTGGTATTTACCGCCGCGATCTTTGTAAGACGTGTCGCAGACTTCGTCACTTTCAAAAAAGAGCATCTGGGCGCAGCCCTCGCCCGCATAGATCTTCGCTGGCAGTGGTGTGGTGTTGGAGAATTCCAGCGTCACGTGGCCTTCCCACTCGGGCTCCAAGGGCGTTACGTTGACGATGATGCCGCATCTTGCATACGTGCTTTTTCCCAGGCAAACCGTCAAGACGCTTCGCGGAATCCGAAAGTACTCCACCGTGCGCGCCAGGGCGAATGAATTTGGCGGAATCACACAGACATCGCCACGAAAATCAACAAACGAGGCGCTATCGAAATTCTTCGGATCTACGATGGTGCTATTGATATTGGTAAAAATCTTAAACTCGTTTGCGCAGCGGACATCGTAGCCATAGCTTGATGTGCCGTAGGAAACAATTTTTGTTTCACCCGCATATCGAACCTGCTGCGGCTCGAAGGGCTCGATCATTCCGTGGGATTCCGCCATCCGGCGGATCCAGCGATCACTTTTGATACTCATGATGGGACGAATTGTCCCACAAGCCGCTCAGGTCCCGACGATCTTGATACTCGGGAATTTGGCACTGTGATCCTCGGAAAGCATCGCTACCCGCGCCCCGACCGTGCGGGCAATCTCCCGGTAGGCCGTCGCAATCGGACCATCCGGCTCCGCCACTACGGTGGGGCGGCCAGAGTCGGCCTGCTCACGAATTTTGATATCTAAGGGCAAGGATCCGAGGAACTGAACACCGTATTGCTCGGCCATTCTGGCGCCACCACCCTCGCCAAAAATATGCTCAACGTGGCCACATTTCGAGCAGGCATGCATGGCCATGTTCTCCACAATCCCCAGAATCGGCACCTTCACTTTCTCAAACATGACCAGGCCTTTTTTCGCATCCAGCAAAGCGATATCTTGCGGCGTGGTCACGATCACCGCACCAGTGACCGGCACCCGCTGTGACAGCGTGAGCTGAATATCTCCTGTGCCCGGCGGCATATCAACTACCAGATAGTCCACATCTTCCCAGGCCGTCTCGGTCAGCAGCTGCTCCATTGCGCTGGAGGCCATCGGGCCGCGCCAGACCATCGGGGTATCTTCGTTGGTCAGCATGCCCATTGAGATGACCTGCACGCCGTACGCGACCTTGGGCTCAATCTTGTTTTGATCGTTGGAATACGCCTGGCCTGCGGCGCCCAGCATCATGGTCTGCGATGGCCCATAAATATCGGCATCCATCATGCCCACGCGGGCACCCTCTGCGGCTAAAGCGAGCGCCAGATTGGCCGCCGTGGTGCTCTTGCCCACGCCGCCTTTTCCGGAGGCGACTGCAATGATGTTTTTAATTCCGTTGAGCCGCTTCATGGTTGCAGGTATCGCTCTGGCCTTCACCTTGACCGCGACCGACACCTTGACCTTGCCCTCGGGCGCAAGGCCCGCCAACGCCCGGCCAACACGATCCTGCCAGACCGATGCCTCACCGCTGGCCGCATACGGCAGAGCAATTCCCACGCAGAGCGCGCCATCCTTTATCTCGACGCTCTCGACCATCTTCGCGCTGATGAGATCCTTGCCAGGGGGCGGGCCAAGCCGGGGGTCAAACACGGTCGAGAGGACCGCGTTTACTGAGTTCAATAAAGAGGAATCCATAGTTCGGGCAGAATACACGGTTGATTAATTAGACGAGCCGCACACGCCCTCGTATCTTCCCCTATTCCCCGCACAATGACCGAGCATTCGCGTTCTGGCCACTCGGCTGCCGACTCCAATCGACAGCGCAAGATTCTGGTCACCTCTGCCCTGCCCTACGCCAACGGGGCCATTCACCTTGGGCACCTGGTCGAATACATCCAGACCGACATCTGGGTCCGGTTTCAACGCATGCGGGGCCATGCAGTGGTCTATGTCTGCGCCGATGACACCCACGGCACGCCAATCATGCTGCGGGCCGAAAAAGAGGGCCTAAGCCCAGAGGCCCTGATTGACCGGGTCTGGCATGAGCACACCCGGGATTTCGCAGGCTTTGCGGTCTCGTTTGATCAGTACTACAGCACCCACTCGCCCGAAAACAAAGAACTCTCCGAGCAGGTCTACCGAGGGCTAAAGGATGCTGGCCTCATTGAGATCCGTCGCATTGAGCAGATGTATGACCCGACCAAAGAAATGTTTCTTCCGGATCGCTTCATCAAAGGGGATTGCCCAAAATGCGGCGCTAAAGATCAGTACGGCGATTCGTGCGAGGCCTGTGGCGCCACCTACAGCCCCACCGAACTAAAGAACCCGCGCTCGGTTGTCTCGGGCAGCACACCGGTTCGCAAAGAATCCGATCATCACTTTTTCAAACTCTCGGATCCGCGCTGCTTTGCATTTCTGCGGCAATGGGCGATTACGGATGAGCGGCTTCAGCCAGAAGCCGCCAACAAACTAAAGGAGTGGCTCGGCGATTCGGCGACTGATCCCGCGGGCCTGAGCGACTGGGATATCTCACGCGATGCACCTTACTTTGGCTTTGAGATTCCGGGCGCACCCGGCAAGTATTTTTATGTCTGGCTCGATGCGCCGGTGGGCTACTACGCTAGCTTAAAAAAATACTGCAAGGATCGCGGCCTCTCGTTTGCATCCTTCACCGCGCCAGACTCGGAGGTCGAGCAATACCATTTCATCGGAAAAGATATCCTTTACTTCCACACACTGTTTTGGCCGGCGATGCTGAAGTTCTCCGGCTTTCGCACGCCGACCAATGTCTTTGCCCATGGCTTTCTCACCGTTGATGGCGCGAAGATGAGTAAATCACGGGGCACCTTCATCACTGCACAGAGCTACCTAGACCAAGCACTGAATCCAGAGTGGCTGCGGTATTACTTCGCCGCAAAGCTCAATGGCAGCATGGAAGATCTGGATTTAAATCTCACGGACTTCATTGCAAAAATCAATAGTGATCTGGTGGGCAAGTACGTCAACATCGCCAGTCGATGTGCTGGGTTCATCACCAAACGATTCGACGGCCAGCTTGATCCACAATCCCTAGCCGATACGGCGCATGGCCTGCATCAGGCGATCGCCGCGGCGCAGCCCGAGATTGCGGCAGCTTATGAGCAGCGTGATACTGCCCGGGTCGTGCGCGAAGTGGGTGCGCTCATGGATCTCATTAATGGCTATGTCGATAGCGAGAAGCCCTGGGAGATTGCCAAGCAGTCCATGACAGATGCCGCCCTGCTGCCCAGACTTCACGAGATCTGCAGCCGCGCCCTCAAGGCCTTCGCGCAGCTGACGATTCTTCTCAAGCCCGTATTGCCGCTCACTGCCCAGCGGGTTGAGCAAGAGGTCTTTGGGCTGGCTGGCCCGCTGAACTGGTCGGACCTGGCCGCACCCCCAATCCGATCCATCAAGGGCTTTTCTCACCTGATGACACGGGTGGACCGGGAGCGTATTGATGCCCTGATCGCGGCCAATCGCGAGTCGCTCGGTTAAAATTGGGCTCATGCCTCTCTACGAATCAGAAATCACCAAATTCCTGCGCTCTTTAAAAGAGCAGCGGCCCCATCTTGAAGATGCTCAGCAGTCAGGCCGCCGCCTGCTCTGGGATCGAGATCCGCTTGATCTGGATCAGCTCCAGCGGTCCCAAGAAATCCGGGTCAAGCAAAAGCCCTACGTGTATCAGCCGGATTAACCCTCGCGACCGTGGATCCCGTGACTGACCCCGTCGACCAGGGGGCCGAGACCGCCGAGCCGGCTGCTGCGCCCGCACTCCAAGAGACTTTTGCGCGCCTTTACGGTGAACCGCTCACCGAAATCCCAAAGGATTTGTACATCCCGCCGGATGCGCTTGAAGTCATTCTTGAGACCTTCGAGGGCCCGCTCGATTTACTGCTATATCTCATTCGCCGTCAGAACTTCGACATCCTGGATATTCCAATGGCCGAAGTCACGCGCCAGTATCTGAATTACGTGGAGGAAATCCGCTCCCGCAATCTTGAGCTTGCCGCAGAATACCTGCTGATGGCGGCCATGCTGATCGAAATTAAGTCACGCATGCTGCTGCCGGTCAGGCCACGCGAGGGCGATCAGGAGCCCGAGGACCCCCGGGCAGAACTGGTACGCCGGCTTTTGGAATACGAGCAGATGAAGATCGCGGCCCGTCAAATTGATGCATTCCCTCAGCTTGGCCGCGATGTGCTGGCCGCCACCATCTTTGTCGATCAGACCATGGCGCCCAGGCTGCCAGATGTTAATGCCGAAGATCTGCGGGCCGCATGGAACGACATATTGCGCAGAGCCAAGCTGACTGCCCACCATCACATCACGCGCGAGCCGCTCTCCGTGCGCGAACACATGTCGCGGATTCTGAAGTTTTTGCAGGGCCGGCCCTTTGTTGAATTCACCGAGCTCTTTTTGCAGGAATTGGCCCATGGCGGCGGCATTCCGGTGGTCGTTGTTCACTTTTTAGCCCTCTTAGAGCTCGCCCGCGAAGGCCTTGTCGAAGTGACCCAGGCCGAAGCCTACGCACCAATTTACGTGCGACTGGGCTATACGCCCTCGTAAAGCATCGCACTTTGCCGAGAATGCGTCATCCGGCTGCTGGCGTATGAACCTCTCGCAACACAACACCCTGCGTCTGCCCGCCCGGGCGGACCGCGTGATTCAGGTTGATTCGATCCAAGCACTTCCCGAAATCACCGCAGCCCTCGGTCAGGCACCGCGTTGCATTCTGGGCGCAGGCAGTAATGTCGTACTGCATGCACCTTTAGCTGCCACTGTTTTACTGGCGCGCATCATGGGCCGCCAGCTCACTGAAGATGGCCGCCTGACCGCAGGCGCGGGCGAAGACTGGCACGGGCTGGTGATGTGGAGCCTTGGCCAGGGATTTGCCGGCCTAGAAAATCTGGCTCTGATTCCTGGAACCACGGGCGCAGCCCCGGTGCAAAACATTGGCGCCTACGGTGTTGAGCTCAGTGACCGCATCACAGCGGTCACTGTATGGGACTTTCAAGACAAAAAACTGGTGCGCTTCAGCGCCAGCGACTGTGGCTTTTCTTATCGACACAGCATATTCCGAGACCCAGCAATCCAGGGGCCTTGGGATCAGCCCCGCTATCTCATCACAGAAATTGAACTCCAACTCCGTCGGATGGCCGATGCGCAAGTTGAAATTAACTATGCAGATCTGAAATCAGTGTTTGCGCATCATGCCCAACCGCCCTCAGCCCAGGAGGTTGCCGATGCGGTCATTGCTATTCGAAGACGAAAGCTTCCCGATCCAAATGACATCGGAAATGTCGGCAGCTTTTTTAAAAACCCCATGGTGAGCCAGCTGCAGGCCAGAAACCTCAGCCTGCTCCACCCTGATCTGCCTCAGTATCCGGTCGATGCGTCTCATCATGATCAATGCAAAATTTCGGCAGCCTGGCTGATTGAGCGCTGCGGTTTTAAAGGCGCCCGACGGGGCGATGTCGGCGTGCACGAGGGTCATGCGCTGGTGCTGGTCAACCACGGTGGCGGCACGGGCCGCGAAATTTTGGCGCTCGCCCACGAAATCCAACAGGCCGTCGTGGCTAAATTCGGAATTTTTCTTGAGCCTGAGCCTATTTTCCTACCGCAGCACTAGCCCCTGCGAAACATCAGCTTGCTCTCGGTCGAGGCCTTCGCATCAAAACGGTAGTCCTCAAGCGAGAAATGTTTTAGCCCCTCGGGCCGATCGATGGCCTCATCGATGACAAAACGGGCCATTAGCCCGCGGGCGCGCTTCGCGTTAAAGCTCACCACCTTGTAGGCGCCTGACTTTTTCTCTTGAAATACGGGCGTTACTACTGGAAAACTCAAGGCCTGCACGGATTTAAAGTATTCATCCGAGGCAAGATTGATCAAGACCTTTTCTCGGTGGCCCTGCAGCTCAGTATTTAAGGACTTGCCAATTCGGTCACCCCAGAAACTGTATAAATCCTTGCCCTTCGGGTTGGCCAGGGCGGTGCCCATTTCCAGGCGATAGGGCTGCATCAGATCCAGCGGCCGCAGCAGCCCATAAAGCCCTGACAGGATCCTTAAGCATTTCTGCGCCCGGCCGAGCTGCGTTTTGTTCATGGTCTTGGCGGAAAGCCCATCGTAGACATCGCCATCAAAAGCAAGCACTGCCTGCTTGGCATTGGCGGATGTGAAGGGCCGCTTCCAGGCGCCAAAGCGGGCGACATTTAAGGCCGCCAGTTTGTCACTGAGGTCCATCAGCGCAGCGACCTGGCCAAGCCCCATGGGCTTAAGAATCTTGATGAGCTCAGCGGACTGATTCAGAAAATCACACTGGGAACTCACGGACGTGGTGGGCGGCGTGTCAAAATCCAGCGTCTTAGCTGGTGAAATCACCATCAACATGCAGGCCTCCTGGGAGCAAACGGGTTATGCAAATTACAAGTCGACTCATCCATTTTATTGCAGCCGCAGTCATGGCCTGCACTCTGGCGGGATGCGGCAGTGCCATCAAATCACCCCAGGTCGACGTTGCCGAGGTCCGACTGGCCTCCATCGATCGCGAGGGCGTGCAATTTACGGTGTCATTGCGGGTCACCAACCCCAATCCGATTGAGATCACAGTGACCGATCTGAAGGCCGACTTAAGCATCGCCGGCCAGCTTCTTGGCAAGGCCGAGTCCTTATCCGCAAAAACGACGCTCAGCGCCCAGACTGCAATCACAGTGCCGATGCGGGTATCGGTTGCATTCAAGGCACTGCCCGAGACGCTGCGCCAAAGCCTGATTGCTGCGGGCGCTGGCAGTCTGCCTTATAAAATCGCAGGCAGCGCCACAGTTGCGAATGGACTGATTCAGATTCCTTTTGAAAAAGCCGGAGAGATCGCACGTCGGCGATAAGGGTTAGGCCTGCGTCTCCCACCAGGCCCCGCCGAACTGACCGGAAAGCCAATCAACGAAGCCTTTTACCTTTGCCGGCACCAACCGGGGCGAAGGAAATACCGCATGAATCTCCTGCGCTGGCAGCGTGTAAGTTGTTAAAAGCGGCACAACCGCGCCCGAGTTCACCGATTGAAATGCGACATACCAAGGCAGTGCGGCCACACCCATGTGATTGCGTGCTGCAACTAAAAGTGTCGAGAGATTGTTTGATCGCAGCGGCCCGGAGACCTGCACGACTTCGTTGGCGCCGTCACCTCCTGCAAAGTGCCAACGGGCATCGCCCTGTGCGGTGCTATAAATCAGTGCGTCGTGCTTCACAAGATCACGCGGATGCGCGGGAAGCTCGCGGCCCTTGAGATACTCGGGCGACGCCACGACGATCCACGGATTTAATCCAAGATACCGGGCACCCAGGCTCGAGTCGCCCAACCTTCCCATCCGAATTGCCACATCGATGCCCTGCTCCACCAGATCAACATAGCGGTCGTCAAAAGTAAGGTCGATCTGCAGCTTGGGGTTTTGTCGCATGAAGTTAATCACCATCGGCGCCATGACCCGCCGGCCAAACGCCACCGAGGTATTGATTCGCAGCAGCCCCTGAACCTGCGACTGCACCAGGGCCGCAACGGTATCGGCCTCATCCACGTGATGCAGAATCAGGCGGCACTTTTCGTAAAACATCTGGCCCGC
>CAYXRY010000004.1:87141-116790 GCA_964467545.1 uncultured Bordetella sp.
AAGCGACTGCCCAGCCGCTGCTCCAGCTGGGCGACCATCTTGGTGGCTGTGGGCTGGCCAATCCCAAGATCGCTTGCGGCCTTGGAAAATGACCCAAGGTCGACGAGCCGGACGTAAAGCCTTAGGGACTGAATTCGATCCATGGGCGTCATGGTATTCCATTTTGGAATAGCTGAAATGCCCCGTCGCACTCTTCCCGGACATTGCCAGCCCTGAGACCATCTCATTCAAGCTAACGCTGGGTCCCCTTCCCGGCCACTTCCCCGAACCACCCCCACAAAAAGCAGGAGACAGTCATGGCAAGAATGCGCGCAGTAATGGCAGCAGTCCAAGTGATGGAAAAAGAAGGCATCACGCAAGCCTTTGGTGTTCCCGGTGCCGCCATCAACCCTATGTATGCAGCGCTCAAGGAGCGCCAGTCCATCGCCCACATTTTGGCCCGTCACGTTGAAGGCGCATCGCACATGGCCGAGGGCTACACCCGTGCCGCAGCTGGCAACATCGGCGTCTGTATCGGCACCTCGGGCCCTGCTGGAACCGACATGATCACCGGCCTTTATTCTGCGATCGCCGACTCAATTCCTATTCTCTGCATCACAGGCCAGGCGCCCCGCGCTCGGTTATATAAAGAAGACTTTCAGGCGGTGGACATCGAAAGCATCGCCAAGCCGGTCACCAAGATGGCCGTGACCGTGCGTGAGCCCGCCCAGGTGCCGCGCGTTTTTCAGCAGGCCTTTCATTTGATGCGCTCCGGCCGTCCGGGCCCCGTGCTGATCGATCTGCCGTTCGATGTGCAAATGGCCGAAATTGAATTTGACATTGATACCTATGAGCCGCTCCCGGTCTATAAGCCAGCAGCCTCTCGCAAACAGGTCGAGAAGGCCATCGATATGCTGCTAGCTGCCGACAAGCCCGTGATCGTTGCTGGCGGCGGCATTATCAATGCCGATGCAGCGAAGCTTCTGGTGGAGTTTGCTGAGACCATCAATGTGCCCGTCATTCCGACGCTGATGGGCTGGGGTTCAATTCCCGATGACCATCCGCTGATGGCCGGCATGTGCGGCCTTCAGACCAGCCACCGCTATGGCAATGCCACGATGCTGGCCTCGGATTTTGTGCTTGGCATCGGTAATCGCTGGGCCAATCGCCACACAGGCTCCGTTGAGGTCTACACCAAGGGCCGAAAATTTGTGCATGTGGATATCGAGCCGACACAAATCGGCCGCGTGTTCATGCCGGATTACGGCATCGTCTCCGATGCCAAGGCCGCGCTGGAATTGTTTGTTCAAGTCGCACGTGAGCGTCGCGCCAAAGGCGGCCTGAAGGACTACGGTGACTGGGTGTTCCGCTGCCAGGAGCGCAAGCGCTTAATGCACCGCAAGACCCATTACACCGAGACCCCAATCAAGCCGATGCGCGTCTACGAAGAAATGAACAAAGCATTTCCTCGCGACACCATCTATGTGACCACCATCGGCCTTTCACAGATTGCCGGTGCGCAGTTTCTGAACGTCTATGGCCCGCGTCAGTGGATTAACTGCGGCCAGGCCGGCCCGCTGGGCTGGACCATTCCGGCAGCGCTGGGTGTTGTCGCCGCAGACCCCACCCGTACTGTGGTGGGCCTTGCCGGAGACTATGACTTCCAGTTTCTGATCGAGGAGCTGGCAGTGGGCGCGCAGTTCCGCCTGCCCTACGTTCAGGTGCTGGTCAATAACAGCTACCTTGGCCTGATCCGACAGTCCCAGCGCAATTTCGATATGGACTTCAACGTACAGCTGGCCTTTGAAAATCAAAATATTGACGATCCAACCCTGAAAGGCTACGGCGTAGATCACCAGGCCGTTGTCGTGGGACTGGGCTGTAAAGCCCTGCGAGTCACCGATCCGTCAAAAATTCAGGATGCTTTAAAGGAAGCTCAGGCCACTGCGCAGAAATATCGCGTGCCGGTTGTAGTGGAGGTGATTCTCGAGAAGGTGACCAACATTGCGATGGGCACTGAGATCGACAACATCATGGAGTTTGAAGAAATCGACTGCCGTCACCCCGAGGGCCGCAAAGGCCTTGAGGTCGCCGGACTGCTGGACTAAGTCCAATATCTCTTACTGACTCCAAAAGGATCCCTCATGCCGCGTTTTGCCGCCAACCTCACGATGCTCTTTAATGAGGTGCCGTTTCTGGATCGCTTCGAGAAGGCCGCTGCCAGCGGCTTTGAAGCGGTGGAATTTCTGTTTCCGTATCCCTATCCGGTCCAGGAACTGAAAACACGCCTGCAGTCACACAATCTCAAGCTGGTGCTGCACAATCTGCCCGCCGGAGATTGGGACGCAGGCGACCGCGGCATCGCCTGCGATCCCGCGCGTGTCGATGAGTTTCGGGCTGGTGTGCCCAAGGCCATCGAGTACGCAACCCAGCTGGGCGTACCTCAGCTAAATTGCTTGGCAGGCAAGGCGCCCGCTGGTGTAAGCCCCCAGGAGCTGCATGACACACTGCTTGCAAACCTTAAGTTCGCGGCAGCTGAACTCAAGAAGGCGGGGCTAAAGCTGCTGACCGAGCCCATCAACACCTTCGATATTCCAGGCTTTTATTTGAATCGTACCGAGCAGGCCCTGCGCCTGCACGACGAAGTCGGCGCAGATAACCTCTTTCTTCAGCACGATCTCTATCACATGCAACGCATGGAGGGTGAGTTGGCGGCAACGCTAAAAAAACACCTCAGCCGCATTGCGCATATCCAGATTGCGGATAACCCGGGCCGCAACGAACCCGGCACAGGCGAAATCAATTACAGGTATCTCTTTCGCCTGCTCGATGAGATCGGCTATTCCGGCTGGGTCGGCTGCGAATATAAGCCTGCAACCACCACCGAGGCGGGCCTCGGCTGGCGCGCCACACACTAGAAAGGAAACTCCCTCATGTCGACACTCAATGTCGGATTTATTGGCTTAGGCATCATGGGTGCGCCGATGTGCGGCCACCTGATCAATGCAGGCCACAACGTATTTGTCACCACCCGCAGTAAAGTCCCCGAGGCGATCGCACAATCGAAAGCGGTGCAGTGCGCCTCTGCCCAAGAGGTTGCCCAGAAGGCCGATCTGATCATCACCATGCTGCCCGACACCCCGGATGTCGAGAAGGTGCTGTTTGGTGATCGCGGTGTGGCCAGCGGCCTATCAAAGGGGAAGGTCGTCATCGACATGAGCTCGATTTCCCCAATCATCACCAAGGAATTTGCCCAAAAAATCAATGCTTTGGGCTGCGAGTACCTTGATGCTCCCGTCTCTGGCGGTGAAGTGGGTGCAAAAAATGCAGCGCTGACCATCATGGTGGGTGGCTCCGAGGCCTCGTTTTCCCGCGCCAAGCCCCTCTTTGAATTGATGGGCAAAAACATCACACTGGTAGGCGGCAACGGCGATGGCCAGACAGCAAAGGTGGCCAACCAGATCATCGTGGCGCTAAACATCGAAGCCGTATCCGAAGCCCTGCTGTTTGCAGCAAAGGCGGGGGCAGATCCCGCGAAGGTTCGTCAAGCACTGATGGGCGGCTTTGCTGCCTCGCGCATTTTAGAAGTCCACGGTGAGCGCATGATCAACCGGACATTTAATCCCGGCTTTCGGATTGAGTTGCACCAAAAAGATCTCAACCTTGCACTTCAAAGCGCGCGCGCGATGGGCGTATCGCTGCCCAACACCGCCACGGCCCAGGAACTCTTTAATGCCTGCGCCGCCCACGGCGGAAAGGCCTGGGATCACTCGGCGATGGTCCGGGCCTTAGAGAAAATGGCGAACTTCGAAATCGGACAGAAGTAAAGCAAAGGCCGCAGCTAAGATCTGCGGCCTTCGTCTTACTGTTGCGGGCCGGCTAGCCTAAAAGCCAGCGGGCCATGCCAACATATAGCGGAATGCCCACAATGATGTTCAGCGGGAACGTCACACCCAGCGACATACCCAGGTAGAGGACCGGTGAGGCCTCGGGAATTGCGTGCTTGAGCACTGCCGGCACCGCAATATATGAAGCGCTCGCGGCAAGCACCGCCAAAAGCGCTGCATTACCGGCTGGAATATTAAAGACCGCGCACAGGCCAATCGCGAGCAAGGCGTGACATGGTGGCGCAAGCACGCCGTAAAGCAGCAATCGTTTTGGCACACTACCAAGATCAGCCATCCGACTCGCGGTCGCAATGCCCATATCGAGAAGAAAAAACGCCAGCATGCCCTTGAAGAGCTGCCCGGTGAAGGGCTCCATGATCTGCTTACCTGCATCCCCAGTCAGCAGCCCAATCAGCATGCTGCCCAAAAGCAGAATCTGTGCTCCCTCCGTGAATGATTCCTTCAGCACTGCCCCCAGGCTGGAATGTTCATCAACGCCATGTCGCGACTTCGGCACCTGCTCGGGGTGTAACGCATAGGTCTGGCCAAACAAAGGGTCCCCGCCAGCAGCGGAGAGCGAGCGACGTCGCAGCATGTTGGCCATCAACACCGCAAAAATAATCGCCGGTGATTCCATCAGTGCCATCGCAGCCGCCATATGGCCGCCATACTCCAGGCCCTGCTTTTCCAAAAACTGGGTGGCCGTGATGAAGGTCACCGCACTGACCGAACCATAGGTTGCAGAGATCGCCGCCGCATCAAATCCGCCGATAACCCGGCGCAAGATGGCATAGCAAAGCAGCGGAATAATTACTGCGAGGCCGATGGCAATCCCGAGATCGGCCAGCACCTCGAGTGTGAAGCCACTTTGGGCAAGTGCGAATCCGCCCTTCAGTCCCAGGGCCATCAGCAAATATAGCGACAGGAACCGCGCAATTGGGACCGGGATTTCAAGGCTGGATTTCATCAGCCCGGCCGCAATGCCCACGACGAAGAACAGAATGCTCGGATCAAAAAGCGGTGCGAGAGACATGATCCCCGATTCTAACCAGTGTTGGCGGCCCGCTCATGCCGAATAAAACGGGTAATCGATATAGCCCTTCGGGCCACCTTTATAAAAGGTGGAGCTGTCCGCCTCATTGAGGGCAACCCCACGCTGGAGCCGCAGCACCAGATCTGGGTTGGCGATAAACGGCACACCAAACGCAACGAGATCGGCGGCCCCGCTTGCCACCGCCTGTTCGGCCATCTGCCGGTCGTAGCCGTTGTTGGCCATCACCGTCAGACCGCCCGACTCCCGAAATATCCCCTTCAACCATTGCAGATCGACTTCGGGCCGCCAATCCCGTGGGCCGCGAGTCTGGCCTTCAATCAAGTGCAGATAACCCAGTCGGCGGCTGCCGAGTTCGCCCACCAGTGTCGAAAAAACATCCATCGGCGCGCTGTCCTCGCAATCGTGAACGGTGGCGGCAGGCGATAGACGTATGCCTACGCGGTGCGGAGGATAGACCTGACATAGGGCGTCAATGACGGCCAGCGGGAACCGAATTCGATTCTCGATGCTGCCGCCAAACGCATCAGTCCGTCGGTTGGACTGATCCCGCAGGAACTGATCAATAAGATAGCCATTCGCGCCGTGAAGTTCAATCATGTCAAAGCCGGCCTGCTGGGCATTTCTTGCTGCCTGCGCATAGATAGAGGCCAGGCCAGTGATCTCATCGGCCGTTAAAGCCCGCGGCTCGGAGCAGTCTTCGAGGCCATCGGGCGTAAAGACCTTTGCCTTTGCTGCAATTGCAGATGGCGCCACCGGGGCTGCATGATTGGGCTGAAAATAACGATGTGAAATACGGCCCACATGCCATAGCTGAATACAGATCTTTCCGCCTGCCGCATGCACTGCATCTGTGACGCGGCGCCATCCGGCGATCTGTCCGGCCGAGTAAATTCCTGGCGTTGAGACATAGCCCTGGCCCTCAGGGCAGACCTGGCTGGCCTCTGTGATGATGAGTCCAGCAGATGCCCGCTGCTGATAATAGGTCACCGCTAAATCAGTCGGCTCAAGCTGCGCATTGGCCCGACTGCGCGTAAGCGGGGCCATCACGATGCGATTCGATAAAGCGAGATCACCTAACGAAAAGGGTTCATAAAGAGACGGCAATTGACTGTCCTTTTCTCAAATTAAGCCCGGCTGGACTCTAAAAAGCGTTGCACACGCGCGACGCCCTCCTGCAAAAGATCGAGCGGCTTGGTGTACGAGACCCGTACAAAGCGATCACCGTGATGCTCCCCGAAATCGCGGCCAGGCGCCATCAGCACGCCCGCATGATCACAAAGCTCCAAACAAAACTGATAGCTGTCATTCGTAAGGCCCGATACATCGCAATAGCCATAAAAAGCACCCTGCGGCGCAGCGGGCAACGCAAAGCCAAGCCCCTTGAGCGCGGTAAGTAAATATCGGCCTTGCTCAGCAAATCGCTGCCGATAGTCTTCGGCCACCGCAAGAGACTCCGGCTCAAATGCTGCCAATGCGGCCCGCTGCGCAAGTGAGGATGCCGAGATGTAGAGATTCTGTGATAAGCGCTCTACTGCACCGCTCATCTGCGGGGGCAGCACCAGCCAGCCGAGCCGCCAGCCGGTCATCGAGAAGGTCTTGGAGAAGCTATTCACAGAGATGATGTCCTCGCCCAATGAGACCAATGATTTGGGGGCGTCCTCAAACACCACGCGTTGATAGATTTCATCCACCACCATGACACCGCCGAGCTCACGCACAGCCTGTGCCAGTGATACTGCCGATGCATGGCTTAACATCGTGCCGGTTGGATTGGCAGGGCTTGCCACCAGCAATGCCCTGGTTTTCGGCCCCCAGAGCTTTCGGACCTGATCTGCGGTCGGCTGAAAAGCAGTCGTTGCATCGACCGCGATGGTGCGCACCACGCCACCCATCACCGTCACAAACTGTCGATTGCAGGGATAGCTGGGATCAGGCATTAAGACCTCATCGCCCGGGTTAAGAATTGCTGCCATCGTTAAAAGCAGGCCACCCGAGGCACCCGCAGTCACCGCAATACGCTGAGGATCAATCTCAAGACCATCGCGCCGCGCATAGTCTGCAGCAATCGCCTGCCGCAATTCGGGCATGCCAAGCGCATGGGTGTAATGAATATCGCCCTTGGATAATGCCGCCTGGGCTGCGCGAATCACGGGTGCGGGCGGCGGAAAATCCGGCTCACCCACCACCATGCTGATCGCCGGCCCGAACTGCGCCGCCCGTGCCGCCGCCCGGGCCAAGAGCTCCATGACATAAAACGGCCGGGTCTGTTCGGCACGAATGGAGAGCAAAGTATTTGATGTCATAGTCGCTATTGTCACAGGTTTATCGAGCCCGCCTTGAAATCAAAAGAGTTGAGACCGCCCGCAATCTACCTGGCCTCACAGAGCCCGCGCCGTCGCGATCTGTTGCGCTCTGCGGGCTTAAACCCAATCGTAATTGCTCCCGATGTCGGTGATGATCCCGAGCAGCTGGAGCAGGCCCAGCCTGGCGAGGCGCCACTCGCATATGTGCAACGCGTCGCCCAGGTAAAGCTAGAGCAGGCGCTTTTGCGACTCCATCGCTTGGGCCCGCGCCAACGCCCGGAGCCGGCGGATTTAATCATTGCCGCTGATACCGTGGTGGCGCTCAACGGTGAGAGCCTGGGCAAACCGGCGACTCCCCGCGCCGCAAGAAAAATGCTTGCCCGCCTCTCCGACACAACTCATCAGGTCATCACGGCGGTAAGTATCAGTCGATTCGATGGCGCTAACGCGGGCAATGTCACCGTTAAATCCGAAGTAACCTTCGCGCCGCTATCGCCGGCCTGGATTCAGGCCTATGTGGACTCTAAAGAGCCAATGGATAAAGCGGGCGGCTATGGCATTCAGGGGGCTGCCGGAAGCCTCATCCCCCGAATCTCCGGAAGCTTCTCCGCCATCATGGGCCTGCCATTGCATGAGACGTTGATGCTGATTCAACGCCTAAGCCACAAACGCTAAGACCGAATTCGCGTTAGCCACACCACTGCTCCGAGGACCACAGCCGCACCGATCAGCTGCAGAGGCTGAAGTCGCTCGCCAAGAAAGATTGCAGCCAAGGCGATGGTCACCACGGGCTCCAGCGTAGACATTGTCGAGGCATCTGCGGCGCCAAGAATCCTCATGCCGATAAAAAACCCCACAATTGCGATGACTGTTGAAAAAACCGCTATCGCCACAATGGCGCGCCAGCCCGTTGCAGACTGGGGAAACGCAGGTTCGCCGATTGCGACCATCACACCGAATACGGCCGCGGCCGACAGCATCACCACCGTAGCGGAGCCAAGTGGCTCTTCATTTTTTAAGATCCGGCTGCCCACTAAAATATAGGCGGAATACAGCAGCGCAGCGATGACACCAAAAGCAACGCCTGCAGCAGACCCACTCATGCCGCCCCATAACGTTAACGCCGTGCCGGCAAGCGCGAAGCAGACTGCGGTAAAACGTTTTGCGCCAAGCGGCTCTCTGAACAATAAAGCGCCCATTACCGTGACCAGAAAAGGATAGAGATACAGCAAAAGCCCGACCAAGCCCGCAGACGCATACTGCAAGGCCTTAAAAAACAAGAATGACTGCAGCACATAAATCCCGCCGCCCATCAGTGCAAGGATCCCGATTGCAAGGGGCCGTGGCCAGGGCCGCCGGCCAGCGACCATCAACAGGGCCATCAGTAGGCCTGCAATTAAGAACCTTAAAAACAATACCGCAGTGACATCTGCGCCGTCAGCATAGGCCTGGCGAGCAAAAATCGGCAGCGCACCAAACCCAACCGCTGATCCGATAATTACAACGACCCCCCACGACTTTGCCCGCACAAGCACTCCCTGCCCCAAACGTCCTCAGAAACCCAGGAGTCTATCCGCAATAAGACCATGGCCTGGTCTATGCCCCGCTTGGTGATTACGGCTGACGATCAAAATCATCTTGGGCTATTGCGCAACGGGGAGTTTCCGACTATTTTTAGCGGCGTTGGGCTTTCAAAAGATGCAAAGGGAAGAACAATGAACTGGCAGCCGTATCTGAAAGCGAGCTGGGAGCTTGTCATGGAGTCCGAGGGCAAGAGTCAGGTCTTTCTCGACCAGGAACTCGAGGCCTATCTGGTTCACATGATGGCGAGAAACTTTCGCAAGACCCAATTTCCCCCCGATATCGTCTGCCTCGAATTCTCACGAGCCAAAACGAAGGATGACTACCGTGATATCGGCGACAGCTGCCTATTCGTGGATGCGTGGGATGTAAAACGCGCTCGGCTTGTTGAACGCCAGTACTACGAAAAAATGGGTCAAATCGCCTACACTCGGGCCGCCATTGCAACCCGGCCCACCGATGAGCTCTTTGATCGCATCGCCCGCCAGTTCGGCCTGCTAAGCCGCGTGCTGCGAGTCCTCAAACCAGGCGTGCCACACTACGCGCTTTAAACACGGCCTGCGGGCTGCGGGAGAAGCACACATGAGGCCCGAATCGCTCTCGAGTTGGCCACGCTGCGGAATTTCTCGGGAAGCGCTGGCCGAATGATGCTGAATTTTTGGTGGCAACAAACGGCCTGCGGCGTGGTCGCCCTCACGCTGGCGTTTCATCTTTCGATCGGCCAGGCGCAGGCCGATCGGCTGACTCAGGATCGGCCCGAGGCAGGCCATACCGGTGCTGCTGCGGGCAGCCTGCCTTCGCCGCAAGTCTTTCGGCATCACATTGTTTCCGCTGCAAATCCCTACGCGAGTCAGGCGGGGCTTGAAATTCTGCGAGCCGGTGGAAGTGCCGTTGATGCGGCCATCACGACTCAGCTCGTCCTCAACCTGGTTGAACCGCAATCCAGCGGCATCGGGGGCGGCGCCTTGATGCTGCACTTTAATGGCCGCAGCCTGCAGGCCTACGACGGCCGGGAGACCGCACCACGGGCCGCAAATCAAAACTTATGGCTTCGCGATGGTAAACCGATCAACTTTCAAGACGCGGTGATGGGTGGCCGATCGGTGGGCACGCCGGGGGTATTACGCCTTTTGGAGCTTGCCCATCAGCAGCACGGCAGGCTCGCATGGGCGGATCTTTTTATTCCCGCAATTCGCCTTGCCGAAAGTGGATTTCAAATCAGCCCGCGCTTGCACCAGCTGCTGCAGCGGGATCCTGGACTGCGCAAAGATCCGCGAGCCCGGGCGCTCTTTTATTCCGATGATGGCAACGCACTCGCCGTCGGTACCTTACTGCGCAATCCTGATTTAGCTGCAATTTATCGTGAGATCGCACAGCACGGAGCCAACGTGTTTTATCAGGGTCCGATCGCGAATCAGATCGTTGCTGCGATTCAGCAGCATCCAACCGCTGCGGGTACCATGGATCAGGAAGATCTTCGCCGCTATCGGGCCGTGGAACGCGACGCCCTGTGTTTTTCGCTTGCAGCTACTATTCAGCCCAAAGACGGCGTCGAAATCTGCAGCTTTCCGCCCCCCAGTTCAGGCGCAATCACCATTGGCCAAATTCTGCAGACGCTTGCATCGCCTGAAATCAAGTCGGAAAGTCTGAAGGTTCCAGACCATGGTCCCCACTCCGCGCACGCCCCATGGATGCATATTTACATCGAGGCCGCACGACTGGCATTTGCCGATCGGGCGGTCTTTATTGCAGATCCAGACTATGTTGCTGCGCCTGCAGGCAGTTGGAATCAGCTACTCACACCACCCTATCTTCGCGAGCGAGCCCGACTCATCGGGCCGCGACGCATGGAAGCCGCTGTGCCCGGCAACCCAGGGCCTGCAAAACGTTCGCAGGCGCTCATGCCTGATCAGCCCGAGGCGGGCACGAGCCATCTCTCAGTAGCAGACCGTTTTGGAAACGTTGTGAGCATGACCACCACCATCGAAAGCGCCTTCGGCGCCCGGCTCATGGTGGGCCGTTCCGGCCAGGGTGGATTTTTATTGAATAACCAGCTCACCGATTTCAGTTTTCAGCCGCAATCCACTGAGGGCCTGCCGATTGCCAACCGGGTGGAGGCCGGCAAGCGTCCACGGTCATCGATGAGTCCGACCATGATTTTTGAAAAAAACCCCGATGGTTCTCGGGGCCCGCTGATTGCGGCTCTTGGCAGCCCGGGCGGCGCCTCGATACTGCATTACACCGCGAAAACGATTTTGGGTTTTACGCAATGGGGCCTTGATCTTCAGGCGGCCATCGATCTGCCGAACTTCTCAATCACTGGGCCGCAGTCGATCGTTCAGCTTGAATCGGGCCATCCGCAGTCTGAGCGACTGCTCAACGAACTCAAGGCCTATGGTCAGCCAGCGGAGCTTGTTGAACTGACCAGCGGCCTTCAAGCCATCGCCCGACTCGCAGGCCAGTGGACGGGCGGCGCCGACCGACGGCGAGAGGGCGTAAGCGTTGGCGACTGAGATGAAGCGGCAAGCGGCCTATCCTTGGCTCATTCTGTTGGTGCCGCCCATCATGTGGGCCTGCAATGCCATTTTGGGCCGAATCGCAGCGGACATGATTCCACCCATGCTGTTTAATTTCATGCGCTGGCTTTTTGTGCTGGTGTTTTTGCTGCCACTGGCTTTTTGGATTTTTCGGCCCGGAAGTGGCCTGCTCACCCACTGGCGACGCTACGCAGGGCTGGGATTTTTATCCGTTTTTGGCTATAACTCACTGCAGTATCTAGCGCTTCATACGTCGACTGCGATCAATGTCACGCTGATTGCGGCCAGCATGCCGATCTGGATGCTACTGGTAGGCAGGCTTTTTTATCAGACTCGCATCACCGGCTTACATCTTTTGGGGGCAGCATGCTCGCTTTTTGGTGTCGCGATTGTTCTATCCCAGGGTGATCTGAGCCAACTTGCAGGCCTAAAGTTTTTGCCAGGCGATCTTTACATTGTACTGGCGGCCATCGGATGGGCCGTTTACAGCTGGCAGCTGAAGTTCACTGTCAAGCCGGAGCGACTGCGGCAGGACTGGGCGGCGCTACTAATGGCACAAGTGGTCTACGGACTGATTCCCTCAGGCTTATTCGCACTCGGAGAAGCGGAATTTTCTGTGCAGCGCATTCAATGGAGCCTGCCACTTCTCGGAATTTTAGTCTTTGTCGCCATTGGGCCAGCGATACTGGCCTATAAGACCTGGGGCGAGGGAGTCCAACGGGTTGGCCCAACACTGGCAGGATTTTTTGCCAACCTAACACCCTTAATCACTGCCCTGCTCTCGTCTCTGATTCTTGGTGAGTACCCAAAGCTCTTTCACGCCGCCTCATTTGTCTTTATCGTGCTTGGGATCTGGCTAAGCTCGAGAATGCCTTGGCAGCTGTCTAAGGCGTAAGTCCCTCATCGGGCCTGCACAGACCATGTGGCATGGCTGGCCTCGGCGGGCCTTAGGATGCAGCGGTGTTCAATCCGATTGCCTCCCATGCATGCAGCCGTTGCGATGCCTGCCGGTCCATCTTCTGGATCGCGGCTCGACTCTAAAGTACACGCCGGAATAGCCCGACTCACCGCATCGATCTCGCCAACCTCAATCGGTCTGGCTTGGATGGACTGGGCAACGCAGCTTGCGCTAAGTCCAGGCAAGCGGCTTGATTTGATGATTCTAGGCTGCAATCACTGGCTCTCACTGAACTGCTACTGCCAGTCGGTGGCCATGGCCTCCTCGACGATCAGCATCCAAGAGTGCATCGTGCCGCCAAGCTTTGATAAGCGATTCAATGCCGATGAGTGGCATCGATGGCCCTTTAATATGACTCACCAGGCGTTTCTGCTGACCGATCAGTGGTGGCACGCGGCCACCAGTGGTGTGCGGGGCGTTTCCCGGCATCACGAGCATATCGTGTCGTTTATCGCACGACAGTGGCTCGATATGCTATCGCCCGGAAACTATCCGCTAACAAACCCAGTGGTCTTACGTCGGACCTCGGAGACCTGGGGGCGCAATCTGATCTTCGGAGCAATTAATCTGCTCGAAGATATTGAACGGATCACCACCAATAAGCCACCCGCCCATGCCAACCGCTATCGAGTTGGCCTCAATCTGGCAAAAACACCTGGCAAAGTCATCTTGCGCAATCGGCTTGCCGAGCTTATCCAGTATCAGCCGACAACATCCCTGGTGAAGCCCGAGCCGGTGCTGATCATTCCTGCGTGGATCATGAAGTACTACATCCTGGATCTGTCGCCGCATAACTCGTTGATCAAACACCTGGTGGATCAGGGCTACACCGTCTTCTGTCTATCCTGGAAAAATCCCGGCCTGCCGGAGCGTGATCTGGAACTTGATGATTACCTACAGCTTGGAGTCTTTCAGGCGTTAAGCATAATTAATAAAATTCTGCCTAATCAAAAAGTACATGCAACCGGATATTGCTTAGGCGGCACGCTACTTGCCATTGCGGCAGCCGCAATGGCTCGTGAGCACGATGACCGCTTAAAGAGCATCACGCTTTTCACGACCCAGACCGATTTTCGGGAATCGGGTGAGCTGGCACTCTTTATCGACGAAAACGAAGTCAGCCTCTTAGAGGCCCAGATGGAGGAAACCGGGTATCTCTCTGCCGGCCAGATGGCCGGTGCCTTCCAGATGCTGCGTTCCAATGACCTGATGTGGTCTCGGATGATTCACGAATATCTGATGGGTGAGCGGGCACCGGTATCCGATCTCATGGCCTGGAACGCCGACACCACACGCATGCCCGCCCGGATGCACGGCCGCTATCTGCGCGAACTCTTTCTCAATAACGCGCTCAGCGAGGGCCGCTACCGAGTCCACGGCGAGCCGATTACGCTTTTTAATATCCAGCTTCCGATCTTCTGTGTGGCCACCACCGCAGATCACGTTGCCCCTTGGCGCTCAGTCTATAAGCTGCACTATCTGACCCCGGCTGAAATTACCTTTGTTCTGACCACCGGCGGCCACAACGCGGGCATCGTGAATTCTCCAGAGCGCACCGATCGCAGCTATCAGATACTGTGCCGCCCGGCGGCCGGCCACTACATTGGCCATCAGCAATGGCTGCAGCAGGCGCCCCAGCATGCGGGGTCGTGGTGGCCAGCCTGGATTGATTGGCTCAATCGGCACTCTAGCGTGGCGATTGCACCGCCTGTGCTCGGGCTTCCAGGCCAAGATTCGCAGCCACTTGCGGACGCGCCTGGCGCCTATGTATTCGAAAACTAGGAGCCCTCGATATGAACATCAATCAACAGGCAGCGCTAACGCTTTCTAAATCCAACCTCAGTCTGCTGGTGACACTCTGTGAACTCGGCAGAACTCAGTCGGCAAAGATGATCAACGAACTGGAGATCCAGCTGGAATCCTGCTACAAAGAGTTTGAATCGACCAGCCAGGCGCTTTTGCAGGCCAGCGACTGGGCGGCTGTCTGTTCGGCGCTCAGCAACATGCCCCTTCTGGTGATGCGGTTGCAGCTGCACCAATCCCAGAAGGTACTGGAATCCTCGATCGCTGCCCAGCTGCGCATCAGCACAGTCTCTCGTGAGGCAATGGCGAATTGGCAACGCGAGACGGCGCTCGCCTTGCAGGAGGGCGCAGGCGCGATGCCCTTAAGTACCACATTAAGAGGGTTTTTCGGCAAAGGGCCCGCCGACAGCGCGAGCATGAATTCTGGCGCCCGCCCCCTCGGGCAGCTTCTGCATATCCAGACCTAGCAGACCGCAAAACTCCTGGCGTCAGTCCCGTTGGCCCTGAGCGTAGCTGCGCAAACAGAGCGTCTGCTGCTCGAGTACCCAGTAGGCCTCAGTCTGCTCCGGAGCTGGGTGTTCTGCTCGTTCAGTCACAGCAAATTAGGCAGCAATCGGATGCAACCCGCCGCCAGCGGTCTTTAAAAGCATCATCACCTCCTCATCGGAAACAGGAAGAAAATCCCGATAAAACTGCCCAACCGAATAAAAGTCTTTGGCAATAAGCGGACAAATCAAGCGGTCCGCATAAGGCCGCACCGCATCCCGGCCTGCCGGCGAGGCCACTGGAACTGCTGCAATCAACTGGCGCGGATGGCTGCGACGAATATTTTTCAGCGCCGCAATCATGGTCAAACCTGTGGCCAGCCCGTCATCAACAATAATCACCGGCCGGTCTGTCCGGTCAATGCGAGACCTAATCTGCGCATAGGCTAGCCGTTGCTCACGCAGTCGCTGAAGCTGCAAATTTTTTTCCCGATCAACCTCTGCCGATCCGATTGCCAGCACAGCATTCTGGGCCGCCATGGTGCAGTCACCGCATTCATCAATCGCACCAATGGCAACCTCTGGCACGCTGCTCGCCCGCAGCTTGTGCACCAATACCGTATCAAGCTGTCCGCCCAGGCAATTCGCAATGATCGCTCCAATCGGAACGCCGCCACGCGGGATCGCCAACACAAGCGGGTCTGCATCCCTAAATTCCTCCAGCATTCCAAGTAGCGCCCTCGCGGCATCGTTGCGATCAGCATAAAGCGCTGGCGAAGTCGTCCGTTTCATAGTGCGAGAACCCCTAAAACCTGAGAGCCCAGGACTCTGAGGCCTGTCTGCTTCGAGCGGGCAAAGTCCGGTGGGGCAATTGCGAGGGTCGGTCTTTCCGAAACGGATTGCACGCCGATGGTGGACTCTATTGAATTGCGCCGCGATCTAATCCATTGGTCTTAAAACCTAATCGAGGTGCGCCCACATGATGTCGCTACGCTTACTATCGCTGGCCGTTTCGGCCGGACTCACGCTGATGGCCACTTCGGTCCAGGCCCAAGGCCAGGGCCGAATGGTAGATCTTGGAAAACGTGAATTTGAAAAAAGCTGTGCTAGCTGCCACGGCATGGATGCCCGCGGCTCGGGCGTGGTCACCCCGTGGCTTAAGAAAAGCCCACCAGATCTGACCTTGCTGTCGAAAAGTAATGGCGGGATTTTTCCAGCAGACCGGGTCTATAAAAGCATCTCGGGCGAAGACTCCCCGGCCCACGGTTCCCGCGAAATGCCCGTCTGGGGCCAGGTCTACCGCACGAGCGCCGCAGAGTACTACATGGACCACCCCTACAACGACGAGGCGATCGTGCGAGCGCGAATTCTGTCTCTATTGGAATACATCAGCCGCATGCAAAAACCCCGCTAGACACAAGGCCCCTGGGGGGAGCCCTTGGGTCACCTCCCCGAACTGCCGTTGCGGCCCTCAAGGCGCGCCACTGACTTTGCCCAAGACTCAACCCCTTTTGAGAGCTTGTGCAGCAGCTTTTCTGCATGGGCGGTAATCAGCACGATCCGGCGCCGGGAATCATGGGGATCGATGTTCACGGTAATGAGGCCGCGTTCTTCGAGCAGCGCAATCGACTTGTGAATCGTTGCTGGAGATGCGATCTCCGACTTCAGCACGATTTCTTGGACGTGCAGAGGGTCTGCCCTAAGATTGCGTAGAGAAATCCACTCCAGCAGACGCTGACTGATCACATCGATCCGACTGTAATCAGTCTCTGACTGAAGCGAATCCAAAACGGTCCGAAGAGAAATCCATGTTTTCATTGCTGTCGCTACTTTTTTTAGATATATCGATTTTGATTAAAGTGAGCTAACGAAGTTCCACGACGGATGTGGAAACGAGGCGGGAAGCATAGCAGGCGCGGGAAATTTAAAAAGCTACCTAATATTTCTAGATATTAGGTATTTAGAATAGTTTTTCTAAACAAAAATAAAATTTCAAAATCTAAGATAGCGAAGCGACAACAAACTCCTGAATCGCTCGACACACTAGGTCGGGATGGGCCCGATAGGGTGAATGGCCGCAGTCCGGAATCTCGAGTAGCCAAGTCTGCGGCAACCGCAATTTGATACCCTGAAGTTGAGCCATGGTGGCGTATCCGTCCTGCAGCCCCTGCATCGCCAAAATCGGACAGTCAATGCCTACGATTTGGTCCTCAATTGACCATGAACGGAACTGAGGATCCAGCCAGATGCGATTCCAGCCCCAGAAGGCTGAGTCAGGATCGCGATGATGCCGGGCCAGTCGCTCTCGCAGGCGGCCGGTTAGAAAAGCCTCTCGTGCTGCCTCGACTCCGCTGATCGTAATATCTTCCACAAAAATGTGGGGCGCCATGACGACCAGGCCGGCAAGCTGTATAGACCGTCTCGACGCATAAATTAAAGCTATTGAGGCACCGTCACTGTGCCCCAAAAGAAAAATCGGCCGGAGCTCTGGCCGCACTCCTAAAGTCGCGAGGAGCAGTGGCAAAACCTCCTCGGCCTGGCGATGCAAGTAATTCGATTCCCAACGCTCCTCGATAGAACACTGCGTTGACTGCCCATAGCCCGGCCGTGAGTAGACAAGACCCGCAATACTCAATTGTTTGCAAAGCCGTTCGGGAAACCCCCCCCAAGCAGACACCGAGCCCAGGCCTTCGTGTAAAAACACGACAAGTGGGCATCGCTGATCGCCCTGCAGCTCTGGACTGCCGATCCACCGAACCTCGATCTGAACCTCTCGGCCGCCCCAACGCAGTGCGATCACTTCGACTTGGAGTTGTGTCCGAGCTGAAAAAGGCTGGTCGCCTCGAGGTCCAGCACCTCAACCGACTCCTGGTTACGCACCTGCCAGCGCCAACGTAATACACCGATCATCGAATTTCTTGCCGAAAAACGCTTCTCCAGCACCGTAGCTTTAAGGGTTAATTCGTCATTTGGCCTTACTGGTGCGAGCCATTTAAGATAGGCGAGTCCCGGGGAACCAAACGACTCTGAATCCCTAAGGAAGTGGTCCACCGTCAGTCGCATTGCCAGACTACAAGTCTGCCAGCCGCTGGCAATCAATCCACCGTAAGGCCCCGCTGCGGCGGCGGCTGGATCAACATGGAACCATTGCGGGTCGTAACGCTTTGCAAACTCTAAGATATCTTGCTCAGTAATCCTTACTGGACCAACCTCGCTGACTATCCCCTCATGAAAATCAGAAAACTTCAAGCTAAGTCAACGCTAAGTCAAAAACTGAATAAGGAACAGCGTTATGCCCGGAAAAAACAGCAGCAGCAGCGTCCGCAGCGTGTCACTGATTAGAAAGGGCATTACGCCTCTGTAGCTTTCGCTGAGTGGAACATCCTTAGCCATCCCATTAACAACATAAACGTTAAGTCCCACCGGCGGCGCGAGCATACCGAAACCGACCGTCATCAAAACCATCACCCCAAACCAGATTGCCGTGGACTCAGGCGACATGCCGAAATTCAGCTGCATGATGATCGGAAAGAAAATCGGAATGGTCAGCAACAACATGGACAACTCATCCATCACGGCGCCCAGAACAACATACAGCAGTAAAATTGCACCAACGACGACCAGCGGTGCAAGATTCATCGATACCACCAACTGAGCGAGCTGATTAGGCACCTGGGTTCGCGCTAACGCGGCGTTCATGACATCGGCGCCCATGAAAATCATGAAAATCATTGCGGAGCTTAATGCAGTCGCGTAGAAACACTCCAGAAATTTCTTACGATCGAGCTCTCCCTTCATCACGGCCGCTGCGAACGTGGCTGTCGCGCCCACCGCTGCACCCTCGGTCGGCGTAAAAAAGCCTGCATAAATTCCGCCAAACACAACGATAAAGATTATCGCGATCGGCAAAATCCCCGTCAGTGACTCGAGTGTTAATTTTTCGACCTCTTCTTTGTCCGGCGCCTGGCCAGGCACCACCCGAACATAAATGGCGATCGCGATCATGTAGCCCAGCATTGCGATAACACCGGGCAACATTGCGGCTGCAAACATCTTGGCAATATTTTGCTCGGTCAAAATTGCGTAGATCACGAGCGGCACCGAGGGCGGAATCAGAATTCCAAGCGTGCCTCCTGCAGCAAGCGTGCCAGTCGCGAGCCGTCCAGAGTAACCATGGCGCTTCATCTCGGGCAAGGCAACGCCGGTGATGGTAGCCGCGGTAGCAACCGAGGAGCCACAAATCGCGCCAAACGCGCCACAGGCTAATACGGCGCTCATGGCAAGGCCGCCTTTAAAACGGCCCATCACGGCTGCAGCGAACTTAAAGAGGGCTTTACTAATTCCACCCTGCGTAGCGAAATGCCCCATCAGAATAAAAAGCGGGATTACGGATAAGTCGTAATTGACCAGGCGTGCATACGCAATATTGTTTAAGAAATTACTGTACTGAGAGAAACCGGACTGAATCAGAAAGCCGATCGAACCCGCAACAAACATCGCGCCTGCAATGGGCACGCGCATGACCATGAACGCCAACATCAGGCCGAAGATCAGTAGTGCCAATTCAATAGGTGTCATCCGGCCTTTGGCTCGCTGGCGTTAAACCGTTCAATTGCCTGAAAACAAGCTATGACCGCAGTAAATGTAAAGGGAATCGCCATACCGGCCAAGACAATCCAGTCCGGAAAGCCAAGCAGCATTGAAGTGCCCATATTCTCTTTGGCTTTGATGGAGGCAACTGTAGTGCGCCATGCCAGCAAGGCAAAAATCACGGTCATCAGGACATCGCCAATGCGGTCTAAGCGATAGTTGAACTGACGGCTGCGGCCCGCAGTGAAAAAATCAACGATGATATTGCCGCGCTCAATCTGACAAAGCGGGATGAAAAATGCAACTGCAATACCGCAGGCGATAGCGGTCAACTCAAAGTCACCAATCAAGGCCCGCCCAAAGAAATTCCGACCCACTACGCTGTAACAAGTCATCAACATGAGCGCGACCATGATGACCCCGCCGATGATGCTGCACAGTCGGGCGAGTCGCTTCAGCGGATGGTTTTGGCGCATGAGCTCACTCGAACGACAGCGGCCAGAGATTCAAAGAATCGCGCGCGATTCTACAAGGGCGAGAGAGTGATCACGGCGCCTCAGCGCCGTGATCCAAATTTCAATTACTTGGTGTATTGCTTAATCAGGCCAAGAGCATCCTGCAATAGAGCCTTGCCGTTTAAGCCACGCTTGTTCATGTCGGCCACCCAATCGTCGTCAATCTCGCTGGTTGCTTTACGCCACCGCTCCAACTCAGATGCAGGAATTTGAGTAATGCTGTATCCGGCAGTTTCAGCAAAAATCTTTCGGCTGGGAACGTCGTTACCCCACTGGGCCCGTGCTAGAGCTGCAGAAAATTCGCGGCCGGAGTTTTTGTCGATAACCGCCTTAAGGTCAGCTGGCAGCGAGTCGTAGCGAGCCTTGTTCATGGGCACTACAAACACTGTGGTGTAAAGGGCTGGAAACTTCGGATCGGTCTCAGCGGCAAACTTGGTGAGCTCATTCACTTTCAGGCCGGGCGCAACCTCATAGGGAATTACTGCGCCATCGATCACGCCTTTGCTCAGCGCCTCAGGAATCTGCGGCACGGGCATACCTACAGGTGTAGCGCCCAAAATTCCCATCATTCGCGTCACATTAGCTGTGGGAGCGCGCCACTTCATACCTCGCAAGTCCTCAAGCTTTGAAATCGGCTTATTTCTCGAAAACAGCACGCCGGGGCCATGCACATGCACGGCCAGGAGCTTGACATCTTTGTGCTCATCCATCGCGTTCTTTTGCACAAAATCCCATGCTGCGCGGCTGGTGGCCTCAGCATTGGTCATGACAAACGGAAGCTCAAATACTTGGGTCCGCGGAAACCGGCCCGCCTGGTAACCGGGCACTGTCCAGACCACATCGGCCACGCCGTCCCTTGCCTGATCGTAGAGCTGAGGTGGCGTGCCGCCTAACTGCATTGCGGGAAAGATCTGACACTGGAGACGGTCTTTCGAGTCGCGGGCAATCGCTTTGCACCAATCACCCAGCATGGTCGTGTGCTGGATCGACTGCGGGCCCAGGAAGTGGTGGACCTTCAAAATGATGGGCTGCTGTGCGGTCTGGGCCTGTGCAGACAGGGTGGTTCCAATCAGGCCAGCGGCCAGCGCGAGGGCCGAGTAAATAGAGGTGCGCTTCACGATGCTTGTCTCCCTTTGTGACGCCAATGAGTCGGCAGTTATTTGTGCCATACAGATTATAGGGAAATCTGGCCGGGAAAGTCTCCGTGGGAAACCCCAATCCCGGCCCGCATTAGAGGCCCGCCGGCCAATCGCCTAGTGGGCCTTGGCCGCCTCAATTGAACCCGACTCGTCCCCGCCGCTGCCGTTGAAGAGGAGATTTAGCACGACCGCAGAAATTGCAGTCAGCAACATCGCAGCATTTAGCATCGCCGACGCAATAGCCGAACTAGCCCAGCGCGCGAATGACTGCCGATTCAGTTAGCGGCACTTCGTCGCAGTTATCGCCCGGTCCGCTGCGATCCACGACCAGAAAATCTGAGGTCTCCTGTAATGCAAGCAGGGGGTGATGCCAGACACCCGGTGCATAGTTCACGCCCTGATCCGCGCGGGCCAGAAAACAACGCAGATCTTTTGCGCCGGGTACGCTTTTCGGATCTGCCACAACGACCAGATAGGGCCTGCCCGACATCGGTACAAAGGCCTGGCTTCCTTTTGGGTGACGCTCCATCATGGAAACAATAAAGGGGAGTACGCGCGGCTGGCCACGAAAAATCGACACGATGGCCTTGCCGTCCTGCCCGACATGAATGTCTGCAAGATCGTGATAGCGCTCGGTGTTACCGGCATTGATCGTGAAGTGTTTTACCGCATCACTTGCCTCGATGACATCGCCAAATGGGGCAAAGGCCTCACGGGTCAGCAATTCACATTTCAACTCAATCATGAATGGCCCCTATTTCCCGAGCCGGCCAAACAAACGAAGCCGCGAAACGCCGCCATCGGGAAAAATATTAAACCGGACATGGGAGATTCTTCCAAGCTTTGCCACTTCCTTTTCAAAGCTGTGTACCGCATCCATTTGTAGTTTTTGGCGCGGCAAGAGCTCCTGCCAAAACATGGATTGGGTAGTAATCGACTGATCGGTGCCGCCTTCAACAAAGGCCGCCTGAAGCGAGCAGCCGTCGGGAAAGTTTCCTTTAAAAAAAGCGGTATCAACCTCGATTTTCTCCACGGTGCCAGGCGCGCCGAGCTCCAGCACACACCAGTCGTTACCAGGCTCACGCCGGCGGCGGGTCTCCCATCCGTCGCCCATATTCACGCCGCGGCCGGGCAGCAGCAGACTGGCCACCGATGATCCAAAGCTGGCATCGTTCCATGACACCGGCCGGCCACCATTTTCCATGGCCACAAGATCCACGAGATCAGTGGCGGCGTATTTTTCCAGCGCACCGGTGGGCTGGCCATAGACCCGCAGCCGGGCAATACCGCCATCCGGAAACATATTCACCCGCAGGTGAGTCCAGGCAGCTGATGAGTCGATTTGCAGTAGATGGTGCCGACTTGGCCCAAGCTGGGTGGCCGGCAGAATCTCGGTCCAAGTCGCCGACTTTAATTGCTCGCTGTCATCGGTTGCAGAGACTGTTGCCTCGATCGAGACCGCAGGCGGATAGTTACCCGTGAAGTGACTGGTATCGACATCAAAACCACGGATCACGCCTTTGACGCCGAGCCGCACAAAGGCCCAATCATGGCCAGCCACCCGCTTTCGCCGCGACTCCCAGCCATCCATCCACTTGCCATTGGTATCAAATTTTCCAGGAATAAACTGGGCCGGCTCCGGATTGAGCATCCGCCCGACTTCAGCAAAAAAATCATCGCTAGCAAAAAGCGCCTTGGCGCCAAGGCGTGGGTTCGCAAGATCGACCGAGCGCTTTGCCCACTCCGGCAGCTCTGCTGCCGGCGCGATGATGGGAGGGCCCGCTACATGACTTGCCATACATTCTCCTGATTAGGTTTCACTACTTTTAAATGGATGCTCTTTGATCCAATGCTTGGCGATATCGATTCTGCGACAGACCCAGACCCGATCGTGCTTTTCAATATGATCTAAAAACCTCTGCAAGGCCTTAAAGCGCGCTGGGCGACCCAACAGCCGGCAATGCATTCCAATGCTCATCATTGAGGGGCGCTCCTCGCCCTCGGCGTACATGACATCAAACGCATCCCGCAGGTACTCGAAGAATTCATCGCCGTGTGAAAAGCCCTGCGGCAAAGCAAACCGCATGTCATTGGTGTCCAGGGTATAGGGCACCACCAGATGGGGCGCCGACTCACCATCGGATTTTTTGACCTCCATCCAAAACGGAAGGTCATCACCGTAGTAATCCGAGTCATAGAGATAGCCGCCCTGCTCAACCAAGAGCCGCCGCGTGTTTGGAGAATCCCTGCCGGTGTACCAGCCGAGGGGCATCTCTCCGGTGAGCTGGCGAATAATTTCCGTACCCCGCAGCATGTGCTCGCGCTCGATAGCCTCATCCACACTCTGATAATGAATCCAGCGCCAGCCATGGCAGGCGATTTCGTGGCCGAGTTCGGAAAACGCCTGGGTGAGTTCCGGATGGCGTTGCAAGGCCATAGCAACGCCAAAGATTGTCATTGGCAGGTCGCGGCGCTCGAACTCACGTAAAAAGCGCCACACCCCAACACGGGATCCATACTCATAAATGCTTTCCATGGACAAGTGGCGATCCGGATAGCTGGCTGGCGCAAAAAGCTCCGACAAAAACTGTTCGCTGCCGGCATCGCCGTGCAACACGGAGTTCTCTCCGCCTTCCTCGTAATTGAGCACAAATTGAACCGCGATGCGGGCCTTGCCCGGCCAACGGGCCTGCGGCGGATTACGGCCATAGCCAATTAAATCTCTCGGATAGAGGGCCTGCGCAGTGCTTGGCTTACGGTTTGACATCATTGGAATAAAGCATCGAGCCGAAAGCGAGCTATTTTATAGATCTGCTCCAGGCAGGCCTGAAATTCAACCTCAAGGCTATTGGCAGTCCGGGCCTGCATTGCCTCCATGATTTGTGTGCGGGTTAAGCCCTTCACCGCAATCACAAATGGAAAACCAAACTTGGCCCGATAGCCGGCGTTTAGCTCTCGCAGACGTTGTAATTCCTCACGCGTGCACGCGTTGAGCCCGGCGCCCCGCTGCTCGGCGGTTGAGGCAGCGGTCAACGCACCAGCCTCGGCCTCTTTACCGGCAAGCTCTGGGTGGGCCCGAATCAGGCCCAGCTGCTCATCACGGCTTGCCTGCTTGACCACCACAACCAGCGCTGCATGCAGGGCATCCAAGCTCTCAAAAGGCTGATGGGCCCAGGCCCGCTCAGCGATCCAGGGTGAATGCTCGTAGATTCCATCGAGCTGCGCCTGAAAGGCCTGCTTGCCGCGCTGACAAAGCGCAAGAATCCTGCCATTTTGTTGTACGTCAATCGTGGATTGGGTCATGGCGAAAATGCAAATTAATTTTTTGTGTTCGACCCTTGGGCTGCCCAGGCGGCGATGATTCGGCGCTCTTCATCGCTCATCTGAGTCACATTAGCAAGCGGCATATAGCCGCTTGCCACGGTCTCCGCAATCTTGGCAGCATGCTGGGAAATCTGCTCGGGACTCTGAAGCATCAGGCCTTTTGGGGCCTGGGCAAAACCCACCCAAGAAGGTTTTTCTGCATGACATACCGTGCAGTGCTTCTGAATGACGGTGTTGAGCTCGGCAAAAGACACTTTGCGGCCCGTGGCGTCAATGGGTTTAGGCGCCATCACCACCACCAGCACAACCAGCAGCGCAATGCCTGAAAGTGGCAGCCACCACTTCACCTCGCCGCGATGCCGCAGCACAAAGAATTGCCGAATCAAGACACCCGCCAGCATGATGATGGCCAGCACCAGCCAGCCGTACTTATGGGAGTAGGTCATCGGATAGTGATTGCTGATCATGATGAACAGCACTGGCAGCGTGAAATAGGTGTTGTGCACCGAACGCTGCTTACCAATGATTCCGGGCTGTGAATCCACCGGTTGGCCCGCCCGAATCTGCTCCACCATCCGCTTTTGACCCGGAATGATGTGAAAAAAGACATTGGCTGCCATCATGGTGCCAAGCATCGCCCCCACATGAATGTAGGCACCCCGGGCAGAAAAGATCTGATGCAGCCCATAATTACAGAGCATCACGAACACAAACACCAGCAAGGCCAAAAGCCCGTCTCGGCCCACCAAATTTCTGCACAACACATCGTAAACAACCCAGCCCAAACCCAGAAAGCCAATTGAGACCAAAACGGCCGTCATTGGGCTGAGCGCCATCACGCGCGCATCGACCAGGTGGGTAGAGGCCCCAACCCAGTAAATCAGCGCTAATAAAGCCATGCCGGTGATCCAGGTGGAATAGGCCTCCCACTTCGACCAATGCAAGTTATCGCTGAGCGGCTCGCCTTTTGGCCCTGTCAGAAACTTCTGGCTGCAATAAAAGCCTCCGCCGTGCACCGCCCAGAGCTCGCCGTGGACGCCACGCTGCGCATCTTCAGCTTTTTTTGGCGCTGTCAGCGAGTTATCCAGCATCACGAAATAAAACGAAGCACCAATCCAGGCGATGCCGACAATTAGGTGGGCCCAACGCAGTAAAAGATTGACCCAGTCAAGCAAATAGGCGTCCATAAGTTCTCCGCAATCCCTCTATCGGGGAGGTTTAGCTACCGCGATAGGTGGAGTAACTCCACGGTGAAACCAAAAGGGGTACGTGATAGTGCTGACTGCCGTCACCAATTCCAAAACGCAGCACCACATCGCCAACAAAAGGCGGCTGCGCAAGGGATACGCCGCGCGCCCGGAAATACTCGCCAGCACCAAACTCCAACTCATAAATACCTGCAACCAGCGCATCACCCTCAAGCAGGGGCTGATCACAACGGCCATCGTGATTGGTCTTGACTGCTTTTAACTCTTTGCGGCCGCCCTCAATTCGGAAAAGCCGAACCGAAATCCCGGCACCCGGAACGCCATTTGCAGTATCCAGAACATGGGTTGTCAGCTTGCCCATGGTCACCTCCCTTTTAAGCTTGTCATTCTAACGGTCACCGCTTGTGGGCGTTTTTAGCACTGTTGCGAGAGGAATACGTCCCTGAACGCTCTCAGCCCGCAACCGCATCCGGGCAGGCCGAGGGCTGGGCCTGCTGAAATGCAGGAAGTGCCATGCAGCGGGCGTTTATCTCCACTACCCGCTTTAAATGCGCAATGTCGACTTTCATCCGATTTGCGTTGGCGACTTGGGGCACCAAAAAGCAATCGGCCATCCCGGGCAAATCGCCATGACAGAATTGGCCCGTTGCACTTTCAGCCAGGCGCTTCTCGACCGCCGTCAGTCCGACAATCACCCAATGGGCATACCAAGTGTCTTTTTGCTCAGAAGACAACCCCAGCTCACCGGTGAGGTACTTCAGCACCCGAAGGTTATCGAGCGGATGAATATCGCAGGCAATCATCTGGCAAATGGCCCGCACACGGGCCCTGCCCTGCAGGTCAGCCGGCATGAGCGCTGGACTGGGAAAGGCCTCCTCGAGGTATTCAATGATTGCAGTGGACTGCGATAAACGCAGTCCATCGTGTTCGAGCAGCGGCACCAGCCCTTCGGGATTAAGCGCAGTGAATTCCGGCTGGCTTTGTTCGTTTTTTAAAAGGTTCACCGTTAAGTGCTCAAACGTTAAGCCCTTAAGCCCCAAGGCAATACGGACACGATAAGACGCCGATGATCTCCAGTAGCTATGTAGTCGCAGCATGGCTTAAACCCCTTCGCTTGGTGCTCTGCTTAAATCATTATTGGTGGAGACCAGAACCTTGATCATCCGCATAAATTCTTTGCGATCTGTTTTTGACAGTGGTGCGAGTATTTTCTCCTGCGCCCGATTCACCATCGGCTGCATCTTCGCCATGACCGACTGCCCCTCCTCTGTCAGCGTCAAGAGCCGAACACGCCGATCCGAGCCAGGCACCTCGCGTACTGCCTGCAAACCGGCCAAGTGCAAGAAGTGGGCGAGATTTCCCTTCGGATTGGCGCAGCCAGCTAGTGAGGTCAATGAAAGGCATAGCCATCCATGGCCAGCACATGATCACTAATGCCGCGAAAAAATGCATAGGGCTTGGCCGATTCGCCTGCCGCACCCAACGCAACCATCAGCGGTAGAAAATGTTCATCCCGCGGATGGGCGCGGACTGCATCGGGCTGGCTTGACCGATAACGCAGTAAGGCCTCGGTATTTCGGGCAGTCATCTGCGTATGGACCCAGTCCGAAAATCCCGCAACGTAATCAGGCCTCGGGCTTCCAAGTGACTGAACCATCTGCCAGTCGCGCAGGTTGTGAGTCACATTGCCCGAGCCCACAATCAAAAATCCCTGCTCGGCAAGCGGTGCCAAGGACTGCCCAATCCGATAGGCATGCTCTGGTCCCGCGTGATGCTGCAGCGATACCGGAATCACCGGCAGATCAGCCTGCGGAAACATATGTAACAGCGGCACCCAGACCCCGTGGTCTAAACCACGCCCTGAATCTGCCTTTGCCTGAAAGCCCGCAGCACGCACTGCATCCAATACCGCCTGGGCCACCTGCGGATCTCCGGCCGCAGGATATTGAATTTCAAATAGCCGCGAATCAAACCCCCCAAAATCGTGGATCGTGGCCGGGCGAGCAGCAAATCCCACTTCTGGGATTTCTGTCTCCCAGTGCGGACTGACCACCACCACGGCACGGGCCGCACGAAACAGACTGCCCATCTCGGCCAGCGCGGCTCCCGCGGCCCCCGGCTGCAACGCGAACATCGGGGCACCATGCGGCACAAAAAGTGAAAAACGGTGTGAGTTCATAACCCAAAACTCTAAGGTTTTCGGATTGCCTATACTAGCGAATCCCGCGAAAGCGCCGCCCTAAACAACTTAGCAGCTGGCTTGCCGCATGCGTCAGTGGCACGCCCTTAAAAGTGATCACAACCAGCACCATATCGGGCGGCGCAGGCTCCACGGCAATTAAACCTATCTGATAACGAAAGATCGGGTCCGAAAACAGTCTCTTGGGCCCCATGCTTGGCCTGAACATCTTGTCTGGAAGGGGTTAGCGAAAATCGCCTTCTCCTTGCAGCGCATCGGATCCGGAATTCTGAATTCACGGGGGTCACTTGCACTCCATAGCCTGAAGCCGGGAAAATAGACGGACAAGCGTTAAACCCCACCCTCCATCACTACAAAAGGGGCACTCCGTGAAGACCGTCAAAGACTGCATCACGCAAAAAACCCAGCGTACGATCTCCGTTGCTTCAACCGATACGGTACAGCGGGCACTTGAGATGATGAAAGAGCACCGCGTCAGAGCGGTACTGGTGATCGATTCGGATCAGCTCGTGGGCATCATCTCTCAAGGTGACTGCGCAATCCGTGCCCTTTTGCCGGGTAAAGATGCGAAAACTACCCGCGTCTCGGAAATCATGACCCGCGACCCGATTACTGTAAAGCTGGGCGACCCCATGGAGTTTTGCATGGGCCTGATGGCGACCCGCAGCATCCGCCACCTGCCGGTACTCGGAGGTGATCAGGTCATTGGGGTGGTATCAATTGGCGATGTTGTCAAAGAGATGATGTCGGACTTAAGCCAGCACGTCTCGTTTCTTGAGACCTATATCAAGGGCCACAGCGCCTAAAGTACAAACACTTGCAAACTGACTAAAATCGATTCATGCCACAAAAAACTCAAGGGTTTTTTTACTACGACATTATTTCCCCATTCACGTATCTTTTTCTTCGGCAAAGAGCAGTGCTTGCCGATCGACTGCATTTAATACCGAAGCCGATATTTTTTCCTGGATTGCTGCGTCTTCAGGATAACCGCGGGCCAGCAGAAGTCGCTGAAAAGCGTGTTCACACCTATGATTTCTGCATCTGGAGTGCGAAAAAACATGGCATTCCCATGAAATTTCCGGCGCGTCATCCGTTTCCGTCGGTTGCTGCACAGCGTCTCTTTCTTCAACAAAACGCAGATTGGGAGATGCTGGATCAAGCGTTTGACTTTGTCTGGGTGCAGGGCCGAGATCCAGACTTAGAGTGGCCCACTTTTTGCGCCAGTATGGGCCTGCCGAGCGATACCAGCAGGCCGGATAGCGCTGAGATCAAAGGCAGGCTTGCGCAAGAAACTGAGCAGGCAGCTCGCCAGGGCATCTTTGGCGTGCCAACGCTTGTGGTGCATCAGCGGGTCTTCTGGGGCTGCGACAGTATTCCTTGGATCCTGGATTATCTTGATGACCCCAGTATGTTCGAGCACCCAGATTTTCAGCGATTACGTGCGATTGAAAATCCACTGAAGACAAATCAGTCAAATGTCTGAAGTCATTTGCGTGTGTAACGGTGTCTGGGAAGAGGACCTTAAAGATTATCTTCGAAGCACCCCGATATCTTCAATTGACGAGCTAAGGGCTAAGGAGCGCATCTGCAATAAGTGCCGACAGTGTGAGCCTTTGGTCAGCGCATTGATCGCTGAGGTTCTCGCAGACAAAAAACCCGAACCATCTCGGCGGCAGTCATTGCTCGCCCTCGGCGGCTTAGCGTTGTATGCTGGCCTGCTGTCAGCATCGATTCTGACCACCCGAAAGTCCCTTGCCCAGCAACCTTCGACCCCTTCATGTGGGAAACAAACGCCGCCTCAGATGGAGGGCCCTTTTTTCACCCCTTTATCGCCGGAGCGCGCCAATTTAATTGAGCCCGGCATGAAGGCGCCCCGAGTTCGAATCGTGGGGCACGTGGTAGACGTCAATTGTCGGCCGATACGCGGAGCACTGCTCGATTTCTGGCAGACCGATGACCTCGGCCGCTACGACAACAAGGGTTATCTACTGCGTGGCCATCAGTATTCAAATGCCAAGGGGGAATTTCGGCTCGACACGCTCATCCCGGGCGAGTATCCGGGCCGCACGCCACACTTTCACGT